>JAKPAG010000020.1 GCA_029779535.1 Pseudomonadota bacterium
CGGTTCTAGCGTTTCGTCCAGGATCAGCAGCACCAGGTCGTCGGGCGTGTAGTAGCTGCCGGAATTCTTGCGGGCGAAGATGTTGGGCCGGACATCGACCGCGCCGGTTTCATCGCGGGCCAGTTCGAATTCCAGCAGCCGCTCATAGATCGAGCCGAGCTGCTGCACCGATAGGTCGCGGTAGTTGATGTAGCGCCGCCGCCCGCCGCGCTGCTCCCACGACAGGATGTCGAGCGCTTCGGCCATGATATCGTCGCCCAGCGCGATGGCCTTCAGCAGCGGGGTCTGCTCACCGCTGAACAGGCCGCCGTTGTATGGGGGCAGGCCTACCGATGGATCGCCTTGATCGATCATTTCGGCCAGGCTGGCGAAGCGGCTCCAGATATGTTTGGCCACCCCGGAAAAGGCGTCGCCGGCATCCTTGCGCTTGCCGATGTCCAGCCGCGCCACGCGCAGCGCGTAATCATCGAAGCGCGGATCGCGCACCGGCAGCAGGCCGCGGTCTTCGGCATAGAGCACGAACAGCAGGCGGTAGAGCAGGATGAGCGTTGCCTGGCGGATCTCGTCCAGCGCCGTATCGGCAGGCGCGGCCTTGGCCACCGCCTTGCCAAGCATGGGATAGAGCCGGGTGAAGACCAGGTCGGACAGGCTCTTGGCGACCCGTTCCTCGTAAAACGCCGCTTCGCTGCGCGCGGTATCGTGGAAGCTCGGCGCGCCGGGGGCGGCGCGTTCGAACGCGGAGCGCGCAAACATGGCGGCAAAGACGCGCAGCCAGTGATCGCGTTCGGCTGGGGCAATGCCGCTGTCGAGCAGGTCCGGATCGAGCCCCAGCACCCGCGCGAGGTCGATTTCAAGGTAGTCGTCGATCGTCGAGCGGGCGCCCGAGAAATACAGCCGCCAGCGTGCCCCATTGGTGAGGATGCCCCAGCGCAGCGCGCCGCTGGTCAGGTCGTCGATCCGCCGCAGATAGCGCAGCAGTTGGGTGGACGGCGTGTCGCGGTCTTCGCCCTTGCGGCCCTCGGCACGGTCCAGCGCGCGGCCCCAGCGCTTGCTTTCGACAATCGCCGCGCCGAATTCGTAGCGCTTCCATTCTTCGGGGTGTTCGTTCGCCCGGGCCTTTGCCGCCGCGTCGATGAACAGCAGGCCATCGGGAACATCGACTCGCCCGGAAGCGGAGAGGTTTTGCTGGGTAAGGTAATCGCTCCAACCGAGCAGCGAGAGCACCGGCCAGACAAGATCGCTTTCCGTGGTCGCCTCGTTCGGGCGGCTGGCGTGCGGGAAACCGGCCAGGATCGCCTCCAGCCGCTCGCGCAAGGGCTGGGG
>JAKPAG010000027.1 GCA_029779535.1 Pseudomonadota bacterium
AGCCGCTGAAGAAAAGACCGAATTCGACGCGATCCTGACCTCGGACGGCGGCAACAAGATCGCCGTCATCAAGGAAGTCCGCGCGATCACCTCGCTCGGCCTGACCGAAGCCAAGGCGCTGGTCGAAGCCGCGCCGAAGGCGATCAAGGAAGGCGTGTCGAAGGCCGAAGCCGAAGACATCAAGGCCAAGGTCGAAGCCGCCGGCGGCAAGGTCGAAATCAAGTAAGCTTCAACCGCTTACCGATTTCACACGAAGGGGCGGTCCGGCAACGGGCCGCCCTTTTCGTTTGCCCTCGTCCGGCGCGCCGAAGGCCGACGCAAGAAGGGCCGGAGCTTGCGCCCCGGCCCTTCCGCGCGACCCAGAGGCTGAAGGCTTACTTCAGCGTCTTGAGGTATTCGATCACTTCCTTGCGCTTGGCCGCATCGGACAGGCCGACGAAAGTCATCTTGGTGCCCGGCACCACCTTCATCGGCGCGGTCAGGTACTTGTCCAGCGTGGCATCGTCCCAGGTCAGATTCGCGCTCTTCATCGCATCGCTGAAGGCATAGCCCGCGATCTCGCCCGACTTGGTGCCATAGACCCCGGCCAGGCTGGGCCCGATGCCATGCTTGCCCTTTTCGACCGCGTGGCACGCGGCGCACTGGGCAAAGGCCGCAGGCTTGCCGCCGGCATCGGCGGTGCTTGCCGCCGCGCTGGGCGTGGCAGCGGCGGGCGCAGCGCCCGACGTATCCGCAGCGCTGTCGGCGGCCTTGTCATCGGCCGGCTTGCCGCAAGCGGCCAGACCCAGCGCCAGGGCCAGGGCAATCATGGAACGGGCAGCAATTCGCATCAGTCTCTCTCCAACAAGCCTGACCGCCCCGCCCCCTACGGCAGCGACCATCAAAAACCGCGTCAATTAGACCGGCAAGCGTGCCGGGTGGAAGTGCCTTTCTTGCAGCGGACGTTGCATTTACCGCACGCCGCCCGGGAAAATTGCCAGCCGGGGGACTTCGGGCTTGGTCCCCGTCGCACCAGCGCCTATCCGGTCCGGCTTCATGGCCGAGACTGCCGTCCCTTCCCCCCTGCGCAGGGAACTGCGCGAAACGCTGCGGCTGGCGGCGCCGCTGGCGGCCGCCAACCTGCTGCAGATGCTGGTTTATGCGATCGACGTGATCTTCGTCGCGCGGCTGGGGGAAACGGCGCTGGCCGCATCGAGCCTGGCGACCACGCTGTTCGGGCTGATGATGTGGTGCACAATCGGGCTGACCGGGGCCTGCGCCCCGCTGATCGCGGCAGAACTGGGCCGCCGCCGCCATGCGGTGCGCGAAGTGCGCCGTTCGGTGCGGATGGCGCTGTGGCTCGCGGTGGCCTGTGGTCTGCTGGCCATGGCCGTGGCCGCCAGGGGCGAAGCGCTGCTGCGGCTGACCGGGCAGGATGCCGAAGTATCGCGCCAGGCCGGACGGTTCCTGGAAATCCTGCTGTGGGCAACCATTCCCAACATCATGGCCGGGGTGCTGCGCAATTTCGTTTCGGCGCTGGGCCGCCCGGTGTTTGCCACGGCGATCACAGCGCTGGCGATTGTGGTCAACGCGCTGGGCAACTACGTCTTCGTGTTCGGCCGCTTCGGCGCCCCGGCGATGGGGCTGGACGGCTCCGCCTTTTCGAGCGTGCTGACCGCCTTTGCCATGCTGGGCGCCTATGTGCTGGCCATCCGCGCTGACCGGCGGCTGCGGCGCTATCACCTGTTCGGGCGCTGGTGGCGGGCGGAATGGGCCCGGCTGCGCGACCTGCTGCGCATCGGCCTGCCGATCGCGCTGATCATCCTGGCCGAAGGCGGGCTGTTTTCCAGCGCCGCCTTCCTGATGGGGCTGATCGGCCAGGCCCAGCTGGCCGGGCACACCGTGGCGCTGCAGGTTGCGGCGCTGGCGTTCCAGATCCCCTTCGGCATCGGTCAGGCGGCGACGATCCGGGTCGGCTATCACTTTGGCGCGGGAAACCATGCGGCGGTCGGCCAAGCCGGCAAGGCCGCGCTGCTGATGGCGCTGGGCTACATGGCCCTGCCCGCCGCACTGATGATCGGCGCACCGCGCTTCGTGCTGGGGCTTTATGTCGATCCTGCCGCGCCGCAAAACGCGGCGATGGTCGGCTTTGCGGTGCAATACCTGGCGATTGCCGCCGCCTTCCAGCTATTTGACGGGATGCAGGCGGTGCTGGCCGGGGCGCTGCGGGGCCTGCAGGATACCCGCGTGCCGATGCTGCTGGCGCTGGCGGGCTACTGGCTGTGCGGATTCGCCACTTCGGTCGTGCTGGGGTTCTTCACGCCGCTGGGCGGACATGGAGTGTGGGCCGGGCTCGCGGTGGGCCTGATCGTCGTCTCGGCGCTGCTCGGCCAGCGTTGGTGGCGACGCGAACGGCTGGGACTTGTGCCGGATTGGCGCGACTAACACAGCTTTCGAAAAATTTAGCCGGCCCCGCCTTGACGCCCCGCAAGGCCCCACCCATATGCGCCGCGCTGGCACTCTCGGACTGAGAGTGCCAATCCACATCTTGTGAACGCTAGAGAGAGGGAACATACCCATGGCATTCCGTCCGTTGCACGATCGCGTGCTCGTCCGCCGCGTCGAAGCCGAAGAAAAGACCGCAGGCGGGATCATCATCCCCGACAGCGCCAAGGAAAAGCCGGCTGAAGGCGAAATCGTCGCCGTTGGCAATGGCACCAAGGCCGAAGATGGCAAGGTGACCCCGCTCGACGTCAAGGTTGGCGACCGCGTGCTGTTCGGCAAGTGGTCGGGCACCGAAGTCAAGGTCGACGGTGAAGACCTGCTGATCATGAAGGAAAGCGACATCCTGGGCGTCATCGCCTGATCGCTGTTCAACCAGACATTGAAATCAAAGGAATTCTGATATGGCTGCCAAGGACGTGAAGTTCGGCCGTGACGCCCGCGAACGTATTCTCGCCGGTGTCGACATTCTCGCCAACGCCGTGAAGGTGACCCTGGGCCCCAAGGGCCGCAACGTCGTGATCGACAAGAGCTTCGGCGCGCCCCGCATCACCAAGGACGGTGTGTCGGTCGCCAAGGAAATCGAACTCAAGGACAAGTTCGAGAACATGGGCGCCCAGATGCTGCGCGAAGTCGCCAGCAAGGCGAACGACGCCGCTGGTGACGGCACCACCACCGCCACCGTGCTGGCCCAGGCGATCGTGCGCGAAGGCATGAAGTCGGTTGCCGCCGGCATGAACCCGATGGACCTCAAGCGCGGCATCGACCTCGCGGTCGGCAAGGTCGTCGAAAACCTCAAGGGCCGTTCGAAGCCGGTCGCCGGTTCTTCGGAAATCGCCCAGGTCGGCATCATCTCGGCCAACGGTGACCGTGAAGTCGGCGAAAAGATCGCCGAAGCCATGGAAAAGGTCGGCAAGGAAGGCGTGATCACCGTCGAGGAAGCCAAGGGCCTCGAATTCGAACTCGATGTCGTCGAAGGCATGCAGTTCGACCGCGGCTACCTGTCGCCCTACTTCATCACCAACCCGGAAAAGATGACGGTTGAACTCGACAACCCGTACATCCTGATCCACGAAAAGAAGCTGTCGAACCTGCAGTCGATGCTGCCGATCCTCGAAGCGGTGGTCCAGTCGGGCCGTCCGCTCCTGATCATCGCGGAAGACATCGAAGGCGAAGCGCTGGCCACCCTGGTGGTCAACAAGCTGCGCGGCGGCCTCAAGATCGCTGCCGTCAAGGCTCCGGGCTTCGGCGACCGCCGCAAGGCCATGCTGCAGGACATTGCGATCCTGTCGGCCGGTGAAATGATCAGCGAAGACCTGGGCATCAAGCTGGAAAGCGTGACCCTGTCGATGCTCGGCCAGGCCAAGCGCGTCACCATCGACAAGGACAACACCACCATCGTCGATGGTGCCGGTTCGGCCGACGACATCAAGGCCCGCGTCGAACAGATCCGCGCCCAGATCGAAGTCACCACCAGCGACTACGATCGTGAAAAGCTGCAGGAACGCCTGGCCAAGCTGGCCGGCGGGGTTGCCGTGATCAAGGTTGGTGGGGCGACCGAAGTCGAAGTTAAGGAACGCAAGGACCGCGTCGACGATGCGCTGCACGCCACCCGCGCCGCGGTGGAAGAAGGCATCGTCCCCGGTGGCGGCACCGCCCTCCTCTACGCCACCAAGGCGCTCGACGGCCTGACCGGCGCGAACGAAGACCAGACCCGCGGGATCGACATCGTTCGCCGCGCGATCACGGCTCCGCTCAAGCAGATCGCCGAAAACGCCGGCCATGACGGCGCGGTGGTTGCCGGCAAGCTGATCGACCAGAGCGACGAAACCGTCGGCTTCAACGCCGCGACCGACGTCTACGAAAACCTAGTTGCCGCCGGCGTGATCGACCCGACCAAGGTCGTGCGCACTGCGCTGCAGGATGCCGCCTCGGTGGCCGCCCTGCTGATCACCACCGAAGCCGCGATCGCCGAAAAGCCGGAAGACAAGCCGACCATGCCGGCGATGCCGGGCGGCGGCATGGGCGGCATGGACTTCTAAGTCCACGCCAACCAGGCAAACCGACACGGGGGCCGGAAGAGCGATCTTCCGGCCCCTTGTTTTTACGATCCGGGCCGCAGCGCGCGATTGTTACGCATTTGCCCGCAAGCCAGCCTCGCTTCGTCGCGCATGGATTGAGTGGCGGAGTCGCGTTAGTCAGACTGAAAGCATGTTCGGGTTAACGCTGTTGCCGTGAAGACGGGACTGATTTCACGCTTGCTGGCCGTTGCGGCCGTCGCCGGGGCGCTTGCCGCGCCGGGCAGTGCAGCGGCGCGCGGCGACAATCTTGAATTCGAATTCGACCGGGTTCTGGGCAGCGAACCACGCACCCCGCGTGAAGTGCCCGCCCTGCCGCCGGTGCAGCCGCGCCGCGCCGTGGCAGTGGAACAGTTCGTTGCGCCGACGCCGCGCAGCTATGCCAATGGCCTCGAAGCGCAGATCGCCTCGCTGGCCGCGCCCGCGCTGGGCCGGATCGGCGTGGCCGCTCTGGACCTGTCCACCGGGCGGACCGTGTCTGTCCTCGGTAACCAGCCCTTCCCGCTGGCCAGCACCAGCAAGGTGGCGATCGCAGCGACCTTCCTGGCTGGGGTCGACCAGGGCAAGTTCCGCCTGACCGACCAGTTCCCGCTGCTTGTCCCGGTCCGTTCGGCCCGCTTCTCAAGCGAAGTGGCTCCCGTGCGCGCCAGCACGATGATGAGCGCGCAGGGCCTGATCGAACTGGCCATTACCCGCAGCGACAATCCGGCCGCCGATGCCCTGCTCGCTGCGGTCGGCGGGCCGCAGGCGGTCAACCGCTGGCTGCGCGAAGCCGGACTGTCGGGCATGCGCATGGACCGCGACATCGCCACGCTGGTGCGCGATGACGGCGAATTCAACCCCGCCACCACGATCGACCCGCGTGACAGCGCCACGCCGCTGGCGATGGTCGAACTGCTGGGCGGGCTTTATCGCGGCCAGTGGCTGAGCAAGTCCAGCCGTGACGTCCTGATCGGGGCAATGGGCCGGACCGTGACCAGCAAGCGCCGGATGCGCGCGCTGCTGCCCGAAGACGCCGGCATTGCCCACAAGACCGGCACCCTGTCCAACACCGCCAGCGACGTGGGGATCATCACCACGCCCGATGGCCGCAGCATTGCCGTGGCGATCTATGTCACTGGCCAGGGCGGCAAGCCGGCCCGCGATGCCCGCATCGCCACCATCGCCCGCGCGATCTACGACGGCTACCAGTTCGAAGCGTCAAGCGTCCGCCGCACCGCCTCGCGCTGACCCCGGCATCTGCGCCGTCCATCGCGGCTCTCTACACACACCGCTGCAACCTGCGCCGCGCGGCCGCGATCTGCCTTGGCGTTCAGGCAGCAAAGGAAAAGAGCGCGCCGGTTGACCCGACGCGCTCTCCCCCTCTCCAGCTCTTGAAACGGTTTAGAAGTCGATGCTCGCCCGCGCGTAGAGGTAGCGGCCGTTGAAGCCGAAGGGCGAGAAGATCGAGTACGGGATGTATTGCTGGTTGGCCGGATAGCTCCCGCCGATCGCCGCCGGACGCAGGCCGTAGGGCGAACGGTCCGGGTAGACATCGAACACGTTGTCCGCGCCGATCGCCAGGCTCATCCCTGCCATCGGCTTGACCCGCAGTTCAAGGTCGGTGATCCACTTGGCCCGCAGGTGGATATCATCCGGGCCATAGTCGGTCAGGCTGGTCGGATTGGCAATCGGGTTGGCCGAACCAGGCGAAGTGACCTTGCCATAGCGCGTGCTGCGCGCGGTCAGGCCAACGATGCCCAGGTCGCCGTCCAGGCTCAGCACCACCTTGTCGCGCGGCTGGCCTTCGGTGAAACGCAGACCTTCGACGCGGCCGAACAGGATCACGCCCGGAATGGTCGCCAGCGGACCCAGGTCGTTCTTGCGCGCCAGGATCTTCTGCTTGTTGTAGTTGTAGGCGGCGGTCAGGTTCCACTTGCCGAAGCCTTCCAGCGGCAGGCGCCAGTTAAGTACGGCATCGACGCCTTCGGTGCGCGTGTTGAGGCCATTGATGAAGAACCGCGCGGCGCCAACCGAGTTGAACCCGTTGGCATCCAGCACCGCCTTGACCGCGGCATTGACCGAGGCCGAACCGCTGCCCGCCGCGCCGAGGTTTTCGGTCAGCACGATCCGGTCGTTGATCCGGATGTTGTAGTAGTCGACCGTCAGCGTCACCCCGCTGAGCGGGTTGGCGGTGAACCCGCCCGACAGGTTGAACGACTTTTCAGGCTTGAGGTCCTTCGAACCCAGCGCCCGCGCTACCGGGCTGCTGACCGCCACGGTCGAAATATCGACCGGCACACCGGCGATGAAGTTGGTCGACGTGGTGGTGAAATACTGCTGATGCAGCGACGGCGCGCGGAAGCCGTTCGACACCGAGCCGCGCAGCGCGAAGCCGGGGACGAATTCATAGCGCGCCGCGAACTTGCCGGTCAGCGTATCGCCAAAGTCCGAATAGTGTTCGAACCGGGCGGCAGCCGTGGTGGTCAGCCCGGCGACGATTTCGGTATCAAGCTCGACATAGCCGGCCACCGAATGGCGCCGCACTTCGGTGGCGCTGGCGAGCGGAATGCCGGGGAAACCCTGGGCGCCGGCGGCAGCCGCGCGGCCCGGGAACGAGCAGACGCTAGTCCCGGCGTTGTACACGCCCTGCTGCAACGCGCAGCCGGCCGCAGTGGTGGTGACCGAAGCCTTGAAGTAGGGCCCGATCGCATAGGACTGCAGTTCGCCCGGGCGGATCTTGAACTGTTCGTTGCGGTATTCCGCGCCGAAAGCCACGGTTAGCGGCTTGGCGAAGCCCAGTTCGAACTCGCGGCTGACGTCAAGATTGGCCAGCATCTGGCGATAGTCCAGCCCGCCCGCATCGAAGCTGCGCTGGCTTTGAGGACCAAAGCTGGTGTTGAGCGAGTTTTCGACCCGGTAGTCGAAGGTGTTCTGGCCAAAGCCGAACGAACCATCGACATTCCAGTCACCCGAGGTGGTGCGCAGCCCCATGGTGGCCGCGCGGTCGGTCAGGTCCGAGGTGATGAACGGCAGAAACCCGTCCGGCGTCAGCGCAACGAAGTTGGCGTTAGTCGGCGATGTGCCCGGCGCCAGCACCGAGAAATCGCGGTTGGCAGCGGCATTCTGCTGGCGATAGTTCGCCGCGCTGACCGAATCGCGCTGGTCGAAGCTGGCAAAGGCATAGAGCTCCAGATCGTCGGTCAGCGGCACGGCAGCATTGGCGAACAGGATGAAATCGTCCGCCTTCGGATCGCCAAAGCGGAATTGCAGGCGGTTGAAGGTCAGCTCGCGCGCGTCCCAGGTGGTCGCGGTCGGGCGGATGTAGTTCGGCCGCAGGTCAAATCCCTGGCGGTTGGTATAGCCGCGATGGCGGTATTCGGCGGTGAAGTTCAGGTAGCCGCCCTTGTTGCCGAAGAACGGCAGGCCGATGTTGGTGGCCACCGAATAGCTTTCGCCGTCCTTGGCCTTGCGTTCACCATCGACCAGGGCCTGGAAATAGCGGTTGTCGGTCGTATCGAGCACCGGCGCGCCGCCCGCCGTGACCAGGCCGGTGACATTGTCGACGCCGTTGATGGTGGTGTCGTACTTGCCATAGCTGATCGTCGCGCGGCCGCCTTCGCTGGCCTTCTTCAGGCGGACGTTGATCACGCCCGCGATCGCGTCCGACCCGTATTGCGACGAAGCACCGTCACGCAGCACTTCGATCCGGTCGATCGCAAGGGCCGGAATGGCGTTCATGTCAACCGCCGCCGAACCGCGCCCGACAGTGCCGTTGATGTTGAGCAGCGCGGAAACGTGGCGGCGCTTGCCGTTGACCAGCACTAGGGTCTGGTCAGGGCCAAGGCCGCGCAGCGTGGCCGGGCGCAACGCGTCCGAACCATCGGCAATCGCCGGCTGGGGGAAGTTGAAGCTGGGGACCAGCTTGTTCAGGATCTTGTTGGTTTCGACCTGGCCGCTTTCGGTGATCGCGGCGCCCGACAGCACGTCGACCGGGACGGGCGAATCCTGCACCGTGCGCGTGGAGGTGCGGGTGCCGGTGACGATGATGGTCGGTTCGGCGGCAGCATCTTCGGCGGCGTTCTGGGCCTGGACCGGCGTGCTGAGGGCAAGGCCGGAAAGCGAAGCGAGCAAGGACAGGCGGAGCGACGATCGCATTTGTGGTTCCCCGTATGTTGAGGCGCCACCTCCTCCCCAGGACAGGCGCCCTTCTTCCTCGGTAACTTTACGCGGTTAGCCCCTGCGCAAACAAGCCGCCCGCAACGATTGCGGACGGCCTGTTGCATTGCTGCAACGCAAACGTCGCAGGCCTGTATTACTTGGCGTAGAGCGCCTTGCGCGGCCCCATGTAGCCGAACAGGTAGCCGGCGACCTTGCGCATCTGGATCTCCTCCGCCCCTTCGGTGATGCGATAGCGGCGGTGGTGGCGATAGATATGCTCGAACGGCTTGTGCCGCGAATAGCCGATCCCGCCGTGGACCTGCATGGCCCGGTCGGCGGCCTGGCAAACCAGCCGGTTCGCCCAGTAGTTGCACATGGAGATCTTGTCCGACAGCTCGTGCTCGATCTGCTTGTGCTCCATCTGGTCCATCTGCCAGGCGGTCTTGTAGATCAGCATCCGCAGCATTTCGCACTGGGTGGCCAGTTCGACCAGCGGGAACTGGATTCCCTGGTTGCGCGCCAGGTCCTGACCGAACGGCTTGCGTTCGCGGGCGTACTTGACCGACTCCTCAACGCAATAGGTTGCCGCGCCAAGCGAGCTTGCGGCCTGGCGGATGCGGTTCTGGTGGACGAAGCTTTGCGCGATGGCGAGGCCGCCGTCGACCGGGCCCAGCACCGCGCTTTCCGGCACCCAGCAATTCTCGAAATGCATCCGCGGGTGATCGGTCGGCATGTTGAAGGTCCACATGTATTCATCGACCACCATGCCGGGCGTTCCCGCAGGCACGAGCAGGCAGGTGATCCCCTTGGCGTCGCCGTCCTTGCCCGAAGTGCGGCAGAATGCCGCGCAGTGGGTCGCGACATGCATCCCGGTGATCCACATCTTCTCGCCATCGATCCGCCAGCCAGGCACCCCATCGCGCGTTTCGCGCACGGCGCGGGTTTCCATGTGGGTCGCGTCGGAACCGTGGTGCGGTTCGGTCAGGCCAAAGGCGACGCGGCGGTTGCGCTCGAACCCGCCGGTGATGAATTCCTTCTGCTGTTCTTCGGTGCCGAAGTGTTCGAACATGTTGACGAAGGGGAAGTTCCCGACGATCGAATGCTCGTTCTGCAGGTCATTGTGCAGCCCCAGCCCCAGCTGGGTGAAGTGATCGCGGATCACCGCCATCCACAGGTTCGACCCGTCCTTGCCGCCGTATTTCTTCGGCGCGGAAAAGCGCCAGTGGCCGGCCTTGTCGGCGCGGCGCTGCGCTTCGCCCAGCAGGGCTTCCCATTCATGGCGGGGCAGGCCGCCGTTGTCGAAATCGGTCCGCGCCCATTCGCGGCGGTGGTCGAAGAAGCGGATGTTGTCATCCTGCTGTTCGAGCGGGCGGATTTCCTTCTCGATGAAGGCGTCGAGTTCGGCGAGATAATCGACCAGATCCTGGGGCAGCGCAAAATCCATTGTCAGTTCCCTTCCCATTTGGCCCGGGCCAGCGCCAGCGCGGGATATTTCGGCATGTCGGCGGAAAGCTTGCCCAGCGCCATGCGGCGCAGCCGGGCAAGCAGGCCCGGAGTGGCCAGATCGGCGCGGCCGGCCAGCAGATCATCGGCCAGCGACTTGTCGGTCGCCTGGGGGCGCTGCTCGATCTCGCGCGCGACGATCCCCAGCGCGTTGCGGGCGACCGCCAGGTTGAACTTCGACCGGCCGCTGACGAGCGGTTTGATGTCGCTGTTCAGCCATTCGGAAATCGCGGTCAGCACCTCGGCCCCGTTCGGCTCGCCCGTGCCGGGCAGCAAGGGATCGGCAGCGGGTGGCAACGGGCGGTTCCGCTCCACTTCCGGGGCCATTTCCTCCAGCAGCAGCAGCAGGTCCAGTTCCTGTTCACTGGTCCGCCGCGCCACGACCACGCGTTCGAGCGAACGATCGAGATGACCTCGCCAGGTGTTGCCCATCTGCATGCAGCCGAGCGCCCACCAGAACGTGCGATAGACCAGCCAGAACCGGAACCGGACCGGATCGAACGTTTCTCCCCCCGCCGCTTCATAGGCGCGCGCCAGCGCTTCGACCGAGGCCAGGCCGAAGGCCGGGCGATCGGGCCGGGCGAACCGCCACACGGTCATGCAGCCATAGGCCAGGTCCTCGTGCGGGTCGCCGATATGGGCAAGCTCCCAGTCGAGCACCCCGGTCAGGTGCCCCTTGTCGACCAGCACATTGCCCATCCGGAAGTCACCGTGGACCAGCCGCGGCGGAACGGCCGCGGGGACGTTGGCTTCCAGCCAGCGCAGCGCGAGGCTGAGGATCGGGCGGTCGCCGCCATAGGAAAGGTAACGTTCGCGCAAGGTCGCCAGCGCCTCGCGGTTTTCGAACACGGGAAAATCGCCCAGTTGCGACACGTCGATCCGGTGGGTTGCGGCCAGTTCGCGCCCCAGTTCTGCAACCAGCACTTCGCCGTCGCTTTCGGCCAGGATCACTGCCGGGTCGGGCGTGCCCGGAATCGCCCGCATGATGAAGCCGCTGCCAATGCCGTCCTGCGGCTCGAGCACGACCAGCACTTCAGGGGCCTTGACCCCGGCCTTGCAGGCAGCGCGGATCAGTGCGGCTTCACCTTCCAGCCCGATTGCCCGGCCGCCGACCAGCGCCTCTCCTCCGGGCGCTCGGCGCAGCACGCAGGTTTCATGGCCAGCGGTAAACCGCCAGCTTTCCATGTTGGCCCCGCCCGACAGCCGCTCCAGCCCCTGCGGCGCAGGCAGGCTGATCCGGGCCAGGGCCGCAGCCAACCCACGCGCCAGAACCCCGGCCGCATCGTTCGACGGTGCCTGTTCGGACAAGGCCATTCCTCTCCTGTCGTTTTCCTTGGGGAGAGGTTTAAT
This sequence comes from Pseudomonadota bacterium, assembly GCA_029779535.1. Taxonomy (GTDB): domain Bacteria; phylum Pseudomonadota; class Alphaproteobacteria; order Sphingomonadales; family Sphingomonadaceae; genus Novosphingobium. The sequence continues at coordinate 11,553 of JAKPAG010000027.1, forward strand.
CGCGCGATTAAAATAGATCAAGCGCGCTGGTGGCGCGCAAAAGAAAAGGGGCGCGAAGGTCAACCCTTCGCGCCCCAATTCGTATGCCGTGCGGCGAAGATTACATCTTCTTGGCAGCGTCCGCAGCAGCAGCAGCAGCGTCGGCAGCGGCGCCCGAAGCGGCGGTCGCGGCGTCAGCAGCGGCGCCCGAAGCGGCACCAGCGGCGTCGGCGGCAGCGCCAGCAGCGTCGGTGGCGGCGGCAGCGGCGTCCGAAGCGGCTTCGGTGGCGGCGTCCGAAGCGGCGGCAGCGGCGTCTTCAGCCTTTTCAGCCGAGCAGGCCGACAGGGCGAGAGCGGCGCTGGCGGCGACGGCGGCGAGAACGATCTTGCGCATGAATAGAATTCCTTGAACAGCGAGTGGACCACGCGCGGTCGATTCTGCACAAGGCTTGAGCGACCGAACGGAAAGCCTACCTTATCAGTAGACTTCTCGGCCCAAATAGTCGGCTTCGCGCGGCGATGCAAGGCCTTGCTGCATGGCGCGCAAAAAGAGCCCTGTTTTCCACTGCTTTGCGTTCAATCGCAGGCAAATGTGGCAAGGTGATGACCGCGTTGATTCGCCGGGATAGTCGCCCGCCCCGGCTTACCAGCGCGGCCCTGGCCTGCTAGGCTGCCCGGCATGGAGCCCAAGCAGCATCTCTACCTGGTCGATGGTTCGGCCTATATCTTCCGCGCCTATCACCGCCTGCCGCCGCTGACGAACCCGCAAGGCGTGCCGGTCGGCGCGGTCTATGGCTACACCACCATGCTGTGGCGGCTGGCCGACGACCTCAACAAGGCAGACGGGCCGACTCACCTCGCGGTGATCCTCGACGCTTCGGGCAAGTCGTTCCGCAACGACATCTTCCCGGACTACAAGGCCAACCGACCGCCCCCACCCGAGGACCTGAAGCCGCAGTTCCCGCTGATCCGCGATGCCACCCGCGCCTTCAGCCTGCCCTGCATCGAGGAACAGGGGCTGGAAGCCGACGACCTGATCGCCTCCTATGCCCGCGCCGCCTGTGCGCGCGGCTGGGACGTGACCATCGTCAGTTCGGACAAGGACCTGATGCAGCTGGTCGGCCCGTGCGGCGCGGGCCGGATCGACATGCTGGACACGATGAAGAACCAGCGGATCGACATTCCCGAAGTCGCCGAGAAATTCGGCGTCGCCCCCGAATTGGTGGGCGATGTGCTGGCGCTGATGGGTGACAGCGTGGACAACGTCCCCGGCATTCGCGGGATCGGCCCCAAGACCGCGACCAAGCTGATCCAGGATCATGGCAGCCTCGAAGCCGCGCTTTCCGCCGCGCCGGACATGAAGGCTTCGAAGCTGCGCGACAACCTGATCGAACATGCCGAGATGGCGCGCCTCAGCCGCGTCCTGGTTGCGCTGAAGGAAGACTGCGAGCTGCCGCTGCCGCTCGACGATTTCAAGCTGGGGGAAATCCCGCGGGGACCACTGGTCGGCTTTCTCGAGGAACACGGCTTCACCAGCCTGCTCAAGCGGCTGGATGGCGGGCGCGGCAGCCCTGAACGCAAGACCCAGCTGCACCCGGCCAAGCCCGTCACCGCCGGGGCGGCAGCCAGCGCAGAGGGTAGCCGCCAGCCCCTGCCCGCCTGGCCGGCGGTGGATCGCACTAACTATGCCTGCGTCCAGACGCTGGAGGAACTGGACCGCTGGATCGAGCGCGCCATGGCCGCGCGGCTGGTGGCCTTCGATACAGAAACCAGCGCGCTTGATGCGCTGCGGGCCGACCTCACGGGGATCAGCCTGGCGCTGGGGCCAAACCAGGCCTGCTATATCCCGCTGGGCCACGGTGGCAGCGACATGTTCGCCGAAAAGCCGCAGCAAGTGGACAAGGCTCAGGCGCTCGCCCGGCTCAAGCCCCTGCTGGAAAGCGATGCGGTGCTGAAAGTGGGCCAGAACGCCAAGTACGATCTTAACGTTTTGGCGCGACACGGTATTTCGGTCAGCCCGATCGACGACACCATGGTGATGAGCTTCGATCTGGATGCGGGCCGCAGCGAGGATGGGATCGGCGGCGGCCACGGGATGGACGAACTGGCCACCCGCCACCTCGGCCACACCACCCTGGCGTTCAAGGACGTCTGCGGGACCGGCAAGAAGGCGATCCCTTTTGGCGAGGTGCCGCTGGACCGCGCCACCGAATATGCCGCCGAGGATGCGGACGTTACCTGGCGGCTGCACCAGCTGTTCAAGCCGCGGATTTCCGCGGAAAGCGCGACCCGCGTGTACGAACGGGTCGACCGCCCGCTGGTGGCGGTGGTGGCGCAGGTGGAACGACACGGGATCAAGGTCGACCGCGAAAAGCTGGCCGGCCTGTCCAGCGCCTTCGCCGATGTGATCGCCGCGCTGGAGGGAGAAATTCACGCGCTGGCCGGCCAGCCCTTCACTATCGGCAGCCCCAAGCAGCTGGGCGAAGTGCTGTTCGACAAACTGGGCTACAAGGGGGGCAGGAAGGGCAAGACCGGGCAATATTCGACCGACCAGTCGGTGCTCGAACGCCTTTCGGCCGAAGGCGCGCCGATTGCCGACAAGGTGCTGGACTGGCGCCAGCTGTCCAAGCTGCGCTCCACCTATACCGAAGCGCTGCAGGCGGCGATCAATCCGGAAACGGGCCGCGTCCACACCAGCTACAGCCTGGTCGGAGCGCAGACCGGGCGACTCTCCTCGACCGAGCCGAACCTGCAGAATATCCCGATCCGCACCGAGATCGGCCGGCAGATCCGCGATGCCTTCGTGGCGGAGCCGGGCAACGTGATCCTCTCTGCGGACTACAGCCAGATCGAACTGCGCCTGGCCGCGCATATGGCCGACGTGCCGGAGTTGAAAGACGCGTTCGCCAAGGGCGAGGACATCCACGCCCGCACCGCGATGGAACTGTTCGGCGAGGTCAACCGCGAAACCCGCGGCCGGGCCAAGACAATCAACTTCGCTATCCTCTATGGCATCAGCCGCTGGGGGCTGGCCGGGCGACTGGGAGTGACCTCGGACGAGGCGCAGGCCATGATCGACCGCTATTTCGAACGCTTCCCCGGCATTCGCGGCTACATCCACGCGACGCTCGAAAGCGTGCGCACGCAGGGTTATTCGGAAACGCTGTTCGGGCGCAAATGCTGGTTCCCGCGGATCAATTCCGGCAACCCGAACGAGCGCATGGGCAGCGAACGCGCGGCGATCAACGCGCCGCTTCAGGGCACCTGCGCGGACATCATCAAGCGCGCCATGGTGCGGATGATGCCCGCGCTGGAAGCCGCCGGGCTGGGCCATGTGCGGATGCTGCTGCAAGTGCACGACGAGTTGGTGTTCGAATTGCCCGAAGCGGATGCCGAAGCCGCCGGCGAAGTGATCCGCAGTGTGATGGCGGGCGCGGCGCGGCCGGCGGTTGACCTCTCGGTGCCGCTGGGCGTGGAAGTGGGCATCGGGCCGAGCTGGGGGGCCGCGCATTGATGGCCGTGGCCATGCCGACGCTGGGGCAACTGGCCGGCTGGTCCGAGGCACTGACCCGCGCCGGCATCCATGGCGGGATCGCGGTGGGCGCGGCGCTGGCGGTCCACCTTGGCCTGTTCATGCTGCTGGACCGCGCGGCGCGGCTTTCCTCCTCCACTTCCGACGAGCTGGTGTTCGGCCGCCTGCGCCAGCCGCTGCGCTGGGCCATGGTGGCGGTCGGCATCTCGCTCGCCGCCGAGGCGGACCCGCTGATCGCGCGCGGCTGGGATGTGGCGGCGCGCTTCGTTCAACCCGCCCTGATGGGCTGGGCCGCCTTCGCCCTGGTAAAGGCTTTCGCCGAAGTGCTCGACAGCCATGTCGACCAGAGCGAGGACGTGATGGCGGCGCGCAGCCGCCGCACCCGCGTGGCGATCTTCTCGCGCACGCTGGGCTTCATGATCGTGTTCATCACCGTGGCCTTGATGCTGTTCGGCATCCCCGGCGTGCGCAACGTCGGCGTGACGCTGATGGCCTCGGCCGGGTTTGCCACCCTGGCGGTCGGTGCGGCGGCGCAGCCTGCGCTCAAAAGCCTGATCGCCGGGATTCAGATCGCCCTGACCGAGCCGATCCGGCTGGGCGATTTCGTGGTGGTCGATGGCGAAAGCGGCCGGGTGGAGGATATCCGCCTGTCCTACGTGGTGATCCGCACCAATGACGAACGCCGCATCATCGTGCCCACGGCCAAGTTCCTCGACGCGAGTTTCCAGAACTGGACCCGGGTGGGCGGCGGCATCACCGGATCGGTGGTCCTGCCGGTGCGCCCCGGTTACGCGATCCAGCCGATCCGCGAGGCCTATGAAGCCGCGCTGCGCGCCCATCCCGACTGGGACCAGCGCACCGGCCAGTTGCAGGTCAGCGAAGCCCGCGTCGGCTCGGTCGAACTCAAGCTGGTGATGAGCGCCCTGGGGCCGACCGAACTGGCCCGGCTGCGCTTCGCCATGCGCGAGGCGATGCTTGACTGGCTGCGCGAGCACTGCCCCGAAGCGCTGTGCACCGAAGTTTAGGGGTCTTGACCCTAGGGGCGCCGGTGCAAGGCTGATCCCGCACCGGCGCTGCCCTTACGAATGCTTCTTGTCGCGGGTGGAACTGACCATGCCGGGAGCAAGAAAGCCGATCTGGGTGGCCGTTACCTCGGCGGCGCGCTTCTTCAGCTCGCCCTTCACCTTGAGGTAGTCCGCTTCCATTTCGGCGCTGACCGTGGCGCGCGAATCCGCCAGCGCGTCGGCAAAGTCGGCCGCGTTGACCTGGTCAGCATCGCCGCCCTTGCGCCGGATCGCGTTAAGGCCAGCCCGGCGCACCACATCCTCGAGGTCCGCCCCGGTGAAGCGTTCAGCCTGCACGGCAATACCGCCCAGGTCGACGTCATCGGCCAGCGGCATCCGCGCGGTGTGGATCTTCAGGATATGTTCGCGCCCCGCCGCATCGGGCGTGCCGACATAGATCAGCTCGTCCAGCCGCCCCGGTCGCAGCAGCGCCGGATCGACCAACCCGGGCCGGTTGGTCGCGCCGACCAGCACCACGCTCGACAGTTCCTCCATCCCGTCCATTTCGGCCAGGATCGTGTTGACCACCCGCGCGGTAACCTGCGGCTCGTTCGTGCCAGACCCGCGCGCGGGCACCAGGCTGTCGATCTCGTCGATGAACACCACGCAGGGCGCAACCTGGCGGGCGCGCGCGAATAGCCGGCTGATCTGCTGCTCGCTTTCGCCATACCACTTTGACAGGAGGTCGCTTGACTTGATCGAGATGAAGTTCGCCTCGCTCTCCTTGGCGACAGCCTTGGCCAGCAGGGTCTTGCCGGTGCCGGGCGGGCCATAGAGCAGGAAGCCCTTGGCCGGGCGGATGCCCAGCCGCCGGAAAGCTTCCGGGTTCTTCAGCGGCAGTTCGATCCCTTCCTGCAGCTTTTCCTGCGCTTCGCCCGCGCCGCCGATGTCGGCCCAGCCGACATTGGGAACCTGCACCATCACTTCGCGCATGGCCGAAGGCTGGACGCGCTTCAGCGCTGCCAGAAAATCGTCGCGGGTGACGTTGAGGCTTTCCAGCACTTCGGGCGGCACGGTCTGCGCTTCAAGGTCAAGCTGCGGCATGATCCGCCGCACCGCCTCGATCGCAGCTTCGCGCGCCAGCGCGCCCAGGTCCGCGCCGACAAAGCCGTGCGTGGTCCGCGCCAACTCGTCGAGGTCGACGTCCTGGCTGAGCGGCATGCCGCGCGTATGGATGCCCAGGATCTCGCGGCGGCCCTTCTCGTCCGGCACGCCGACCACGATTTCGCGGTCGAAACGGCCGGGGCGGCGCAGCGCCTCGTCGATCGCGTCGGGGCGGTTGGTCGCGGCGATGACCACGATGTTGGAGCGGGTGTGCAGCCCGTCCATCAGGGTCAAAAGCTGGGCGACCAAGCGCTTTTCCGCTTCGCCCGGCGTGCCGGAACGCTTGGGCGCAATCGAATCGATCTCGTCGATGAACACGATCGAGGGCGCGGCCTTGGCCGCTTCCTCGAACACTTCGCGCAGGCGCCGTTCGCTTTCGCCATAGGCCGAGCCCATGATTTCCGGGCCGTTGATCGTGAAGAAGCTGGCGTCGCTTTCGTTCGCCACGGCCTGGGCCAGGCGCGTCTTGCCGGTGCCCGGCGGGCCGTGCAGCAGCACGCCCTTGGGCGGATCGACCCCCAGGCGGGTGAACAGCTCGGGATAGCGCAGCGGCAGTTCAACCATTTCGCGCAGCTGACGGATGGTATCGCCCATCCCGCCGACGTCGTCATAGTTGACCTCGCCGCGCCCGGCGCTGGCTTCCTCGAACTCCTCGCGCAGTTCGACTTCGGTGTTCTCGTCGATGTGGACCAGGCCCTTGGGCACGGTGGACACCACGGTCAGGCGAATCTGGGTCAGAGCAAAGGCCGGGACGTTGAACATCCGCGCGACCTGCGGCGGCATGTCGCGTACCGGGGTCTGCCCGGTGGTGGCCACCAGATCGCCGGCGAGCAGCGGCCGGGCAAAGAAGTTGCGCTTCAACGCTTCGCCCGGACCCTGCAGCTTCATTTCGCGCTGAGCGGGGGCAAAGACCACGCGCTGCGCCGGACGGCTCTCGCCCTTGCGCACCTGGACGTGATCGCCCGATCCGGCTTCGGCATTGGCGCGCTGCAACCCGTCGAGCCGGATCACGTCCAGCCCTTCGTCCTCGGCATAGGCCAGCACGGCGCGGGCCGCGGTCATGCGCTTGCCCTCGATCTCGATCACGTCGCCTTCGGTGATGCCCAGCGCGGCCATCGCGCTCTTTGGCAGGCGGGCGATGCCCTGCCCGCTTTCTTCCTGCCGTGCCGCCGCCACTTGCAGCCGGACGGCCTTGGGGTCGGGATTGGTGCCTGCTTCGGCCATCGCCTTCTTCCTGTTGCGGCCGCCGGACGGCCGGTGAGAAACGAAGCTAGGTATTGCGGCCGGGGTTTGCAAATGGGGCCGATGCGCCAGGGGCAAATGGGCAAAAAAAGAGGCCCGGTCGTTGCCGACCGGGCCTTGGAAGTTTTGGGAGAGGATGCCTGAAAGGCAGGCTCTAAATGCGTTCGACTCGGCTTTTGTGCAAGTGCGAAAAGGTCAATCATTGTTGCATTTTGCGCAACTGCCATTCATTTCCACGCAAGAATCACGAATTTTTCGCGGATTTCCGCCAGTCATGCAATCGGTGCAAGGATCACATCCGTATGCGCCGCATACGAATTCGCCGCACTGCAACATTAGATTTTCCTAACATTGCAGTGCGGCGCACAGGTTGATCCAGGCTGAATCAGTGGACCAGCAGCAGCGGCGGCGCGGCCTGTTCATCAAGGAAGTAGCGAGTCACCCCGCCGAACAGGAATTCGCGCACCCGGCTGTGGCCATAGGCCCCCATGACCATCAGCTGCGCGCCCAGCTGGGCGACGCGGGCCGCCAGCGTTTCCTCGATCGATTCGCCGCGCGGCAGCTCGTGCAGTTCCGCGCTGATGCCGTGGCGCGAAAGATAGCGCAGCGCATCGGTCGGCGGGAATCCTTCCGCCTTTTCGGTCTGCACGGTCAGCACGTGAACGCTCTTGCACCCGCTGAGCAGCGGCGCGGCGGCGCGCAGCGCGTGGGCCGCCTCGTCTCCGCCATCCCAGGCGATGCAGGCCGCGCCCACCGGCAGGCGCAGCGGGGCATGATCCGGCAGCGCCAGCACGGGCGAACGCGAGACCAGCGCCAGATCGCCCGCCAGCCCGCTGCTGCGCGACACGACGATCACGTCCGCCAGCCGCGCGGCGCTGGCCAAGGCGTCGATCGGCGCCAATTCGTACTGGGCCACGTCAAACGGCACGTCGTCGCGCTCAAGCCGACCGGCGAAAGCCCTGGCCAGCTCGTCATCGTCCTTGAGCGCGGCTTCCAGCGCATCGCGCGCGACATAGGTGCCGCCATAGGGGTCGGTGGTGACGTAGCGATCGATCGGCGTGTCGATCAGCAGGGTGATGTGGCCCTCGTTCGCGCGGGCAATGTCCATCGCGGTATCGAGGCGGGCGGTCATGCCGGGATCACGTCCGGCCTGGACAAGAATGGATCGCATCGACTCTCTCCTTTATTAGAGAATGATGACACATCCTGGCGCCGGTAACCATGACTTGCGTCAATTCGCGCCTTGGGCCACTGCGCCGTCAAGCCCAATCACGAGGAACCGCCGATGAGCCGCCCCTTCGAAGCCGTCATTTTCGATTTCGGAGGCGTGATCACCGCCTCGCCGTTCGAGGCGTTCAACCGGCTCGAGGCGGAACGCGGCCTGCCGCAGGACTTCATCCGGCGGGTCAACGCGGCCAATCCCGACAGCAACGCCTGGGCGCTGTTCGAGCGCGCCGAGATCGACGCCGCCCGGTTCGACGCGCTGTTCGCCGCCGAGGCGGCGGCGCTGGGCCATGCGCTCGACGGCGCGTCGGTGCTGGGGGTGCTTTCGGGCTCGATCCGCCCGGCGATGGTCAGCGCGCTCGACCAGCTGCGCGATGCGGGCTTTCGCCTGGCCTGCATCACCAACAACGTGCCCACCGGCCACGGCGCGGGCATGGCGCGCAGCGGTGACCGCAAGGATGCCTACGAACAGGTCTTCGCCCGGTTCGAACATGTGATCGAAAGCAGCAAGGCCGGCGTGCGCAAGCCCGATCCGCGCATCTACCAGATGATGTGCGAACGGCTGGGGCTGGAGCCGCCGCAGTGCGTTTACCTCGATGACCTGGGGATCAACTGCAAGCCGGCGGCGCAGCTGGGGATGCAGGCGATCAAGGTGACCAGCGGCGAGCAGGCGCTGGCCGATCTGTCGGCGCTGGTCGGCCTCACGCTCGGCTAATCGATCCGCAGCGCTTCGGCGCGGCGGAACAGTTCAAGGATCACCGGATCGCGCTCACCCGCGCGGATCGCGGCCTGGAATTCGATCCGGGCGGCGGGCGGCGGCAGGACCGGGGCAAGCAGCCCGTCCGCCAGCGCGCCGCGCACCATCGTTTCTGGAAACAGCGCCGCCCCGGCCCCGCCCGCGACAATCGCGATGATGGTCTGCACATTGTTGCAGCTGTTGACCGAACGCACCGGCACGCCGCGTTCGGCCAGGCTGGCCTGCATCACGCGGTGGATCGGGGAATGTTCCCCCACCGACCAGACCGGCAGGGCATGCGCAAAGCCGCCCTCGGCGACCACCGCCGGACTGGCCAGCCAGACCAGGCGGACCGCACCGATCGGCGTCGTCTGCACACCCGGACTGGCCACCGGCCCGGCGAGGAACACCATGTCGCGCGTGCCGCCCAGCAATTGCTGAAGCATCCTTGCGGTCAGGTCGAGTTCGACTTCCAGCGTCACCCCCGGCATTTCGCGCGACACTTCGGCCACGAAGCGCGGCAGGCAGCTGGCCGCCGCGATCTCGCCCGCGCCGATCCGCACCACGCCGCTCGCCCCAGCAAAGCCGCCCGCGTCCATCAGCGCGCGTTCGAACCCGGCCAGGAGCGGCTCGCAGTCCTTGACCAACTGGCGGCCCCGCGCGGTCAGCACCACGCCGCGCCCTTCGCGGCGGAACACCTCCACCCCCAGCTGGCTTTCGATCTCGCGCACCCGGGCAGAGATCGCGGGCTGCGTGGTGCCCAGCCGCTCTGCCGCGGCGCGGAAGGTGCCCAGCCGGGCGATCCACAGCAGCGTTTCGAGGTGATAGATCGCCAGCTTACGCATCAACATCTCTTATCGGATCAGCAAACAAACAATCATTAGTCGGGATCAGTGCGAGCCGCTAGTCTGCGCGGCGAAAGCTGGGAGGTTTCATGGCCAACAAGATCTACCCCGACGCCGCCGCCGCCCTTGACGGACTGCTGCGCGACGGCCTGCTCATCGCCTGTGGGGGCTTCGGCCTGTGCGGCATTCCCGAACGCCTGCTCGATGCGGTGCGCGACAGCGGGGTCAAGGACCTGACCTTCGCCAGCAACAATGCCGGGATCGACAACGAAGGGATCGGCAAGCTGCTGCGCACGCGGCAGGTGAAGAAGATGATTTCCAGCTACGTCGGCGAGAACAAGGAGTTCGAGCGCCAGTACCTGTCGGGCGAACTGGAAGTCGAATTCTGCCCGCAGGGCACCCTCGCCGAACGGATGCGCGCCGGCGGCGCGGGCATTCCGGGCTTCTACACCAAGACCGGGGTCGGCACCCTGGTGGCCGAAGGCAAGGAAACCAAGCTATTCAATGGCGAGGAATATGTCCTCGAACAGGGTATCTTCGCCGACCTGGCGCTGGTCAAGGCGTGGAAGGCCGACACCACCGGCAACGTCGTCTTCCGCAAGACCGCGCGCAATTTCAACGTGCCGGCCGCGCAGTGCGGCAAGGTCTGCGTGGTCGAGGTCGAGGAGATCGTCGAGCCGGGCAGCCTTGATCCCGATGCGATCCACCTGCCCGGGGTTTACGTCCAGCGCCTGATCTGCGGCGCGCCCTATGACAAGAAGATCGAATTCCGCACCGTGAGGGAGGCCTGACACATGCCCTGGACCCGCGATGAAATGGCCGCCCGTGCGGCGCGCGAACTGCACGATGGTTACTATGTCAACCTTGGCATCGGCATCCCGACCCTGGTGGCGAACCACGTGCCGCAGGGCATGACCGTGACCTTGCAGAGCGAGAACGGCATGCTGGGCATCGGCCCCTTCCCGAGTGAGGACGAGGTTGACCCCGACCTGATCAACGCCGGCAAGCAGACGATCAGCGAACTGCCGCATTCGGCCTATTTCGACAGCGCCGCCAGCTTTGCGATGATTCGCGGCGGCAAGATCGACCTGACCGTGCTGGGCGGCATGGAAGTGTCCGAACAGGGCGACATTGCCAACTGGATGGTGCCCGGCAAGATGATCAAGGGCATGGGCGGGGCGATGGACCTGGTCGCCGGGGTCAAGCAGATCATCGTGGTGATGGAACACTGCGCCAAGGACGGCAGCCCCAAGTTCATTCCCGCCTGCACCCTGCCGCTGACCGGGCGCAACGTGGTCGACATGCTGATCACCGACCTGGCGGTGTTCAAGCGCGACGACCACCAATCGCCGTTCCGGCTGATCGAACTGGCCCCCGGCGTCACCGCCGAGGAGGTCGCGGCGAAGACGACCGCGCATTACCTGGCCTGACAGGCCCGGAACACAGACACGAAAAACCCCGGATTACCGCGCGGCAATCCGGGGTTGTTTGTGTTGCTGACGGGCGGATCAGGCAGTGCGCTGGGCGCGCTCGATCGCTTCCTCGTTCAGCATGTCGGCCAGCAGGAAGGCCAGCTCGATCGACTGCGCCGCGTTGAGGCGCGGGTCGCAGTGGGTCTGGTAACGATCGGCCAGCGCCGCATCGCTGATCGCCACGCCGCCGCCCATGCATTCGGTCACGTCCTGCCCGGTCATCTCGATGTGGATGCCCCCGGCATGGGTGCCTTCGGCGCGGTGGACCGCGAAGAACCCTCGCACTTCGCGCAGGATGCGGTCGAACGGGCGGGTCTTGAAGCCGCTTTCGGCCTTGATCACGTTGCCGTGCATCGGATCGCACGACCAGACCACCGGATGGCCCTCGCGCTTCACGGCGCGGACCAGCGGAGCGAGGCCCGCCTCGACCTTCTCGTCACCGAAGCGGCTGATCAGGGTGATGCGCCCCGCCTCGCGCCCCGGGTTGAGCAGGTCGAGCTGGCGCAGCAGTTCATCCGGGCTCATGCTCGGGCCGCACTTCATGCCAAGCGGATTGCCCACCCCGCGCAGGAATTCGACATGGGCCGAACCTTCGAAGCGGGTGCGGTCCCCGATCCACAGCATGTGGGCGGAAGTATCGTACCAGTCCCCGGTCAGCGAATCGCGGCGGGTCATCGCCTGTTCGTAGGCCAGGTGCAGCGCCTCGTGGCTGGTGTAGAAGCTGGTGCCCTGCAGCTGCGGCACGCTG
>JAKPAG010000042.1 GCA_029779535.1 Pseudomonadota bacterium
CCCTTGATCCGCACCAGCATCGCCGAGCGGTCCCCGCCGAGCCGCGCGGTCGCCTGTTGCAACGGCGCAAGCCACGGCGCCAGTCGCGCTGCCGAGGGCAGCCACCCCTTGCTCACCGCCCAGCCCAGCAGCGCCAGCGCGCGCATCTGCAACGAAAATTCCGATCCGCCGCGAAACAGCGTTGCGGGAGCGCCCGGAAACAGGGCTGGAAACAGCTCAAGATCGGGAACTTCGGCCAGCGCCACCCGGCGCGTCAGCGGAGCGACGCCAGGCACGGCGAAACGTTCGCGCCGGGCCAGGGACCAGCCCGGCTGGTGCTCCCACTGCCCTGCTTGCCACACCCGGATCGGCTGACCGGCATAGGACAATGCGGAGCGCACCACCGCCAGGCCAGAACTGGCCTTGGTCGTTGCGCTGATCGTGCTTTCGATTGCGGCGATCCGGCCCAGCCCGCGCGTCAGTTCGCGCAGCACCGCCGCGGACAACGCCGGGACGCTGGACGCCCCGCTGATCACCGGCACCCCGGCCGTCCGCGCCGCTTCATCCAGAACCGCAATCCCGCAGACGAAATCACGCGCATCGGCCAGATCGATATAGGGCACCCGCGCCGCGATGCAGGCCAGCGGCAGGCGGTAGTCACTACCCTGAAACGGCCCGGCAGCATCGATCACCAGGTCGGGCTTGATGTCGGCAAGCTGCGCCGCGCAATCCCCGGTCCGATCGAACCGCACCCCGCCCGCGCCGCCCAGCTCCCGCGCTGCTGCCTGCGCCTTGGCACGGCGGCGCCCCGCCACCCGCACCTGCCAGCCATCCGCCACCAGCCGCCGCGACAGCCGAAGCCCGACCCCCCCATAGCCGCCGACCACCAGAACCCGGTTCATGGGGTTACTTCCCCCGGTTTCCCGCCGCAGCGGCGAATTCGCTGCCGGGCTTCCAACTGGGCCAGCGCGTTGAATTGGCAAGATCCCAGCCGATGCCATAGACCAGCTCCAGATCCTGGACCGCGCCGCCCAGATTCCAGCTCTTGTCCCAGGCATCGCAGGCCTGGTGATAGCAGCGCCCGGTATAATCATCGATCCAGGCCTGGCCGGCGGGTCGTCCGCCCTCAACCAGATCGGAGGCTCCGGCCAGCCCCATGATCAGCAGCACCGGCACCCCGCGCTTGGCGAATGAGAAGTGGTCGGCCCGGAAGAACAGCCCGCGTTCGGGCAGGCTTTCCACGGTAACGGTGCGCCCCTGCCGCGCGGCAAAAGCCGCCAGTTCGTCCTCCATGGTCGAATGGCCCTTGCCAATCAGCACCACGTCGCGGGCCGGTCCTGCGGTCTGCATCACATCGATGGTCAGGTTGGCAACGGTCTTGTCGATCGGCCAGACCGGATCGCGGGCATAAGCTTCCGATCCCAGCAGGCCGCGTTCTTCCGCGGTCCAGGCCGCGAAGACAATTGAACGCTGCGGCGCAGGCCCGGCCTTGATCCGCCGCGCGATCTCGAACAGGCCGGCCAGGCCCAGCGCATCGTCATTGGCCCCGGCGCGGTAGATCCGGCCCTGGGCGTCAGGCTTTCCTTCGCCGTAAGCATCCCAGTGCGCGCCGAACATCACCAATTCATCCGCCCGGGCCGATCCGGG
>JAKPAG010000063.1 GCA_029779535.1 Pseudomonadota bacterium
CCGGCATAGATGCAGCCGCAGAACAGCGCGGCGAATTCCGGGCCAGTCTCGGCAATCAAGGCGATCCGGTCGCCCTGGCCGATCCCGTGGGCAATCAGACGGCGGGCCATGGCCAGCGAATCGCTGCGCAGTTCACTATAGGGATAGACCCGCTTCAGGGTGCCGCGCGGATCGTGAAAATTGAGCCCGCGCTTGCCGGTCGCGGCATAGTCCAGCGCTTCGCCAAAGGTGGCGAAATTGGAAAGGCGGCGCGGAAGATCGTCTTCGTTCGGCGTCGGCACCAGTGCGGTACCAGCATTCGGCTCCATCAGCGAAGCATCGGTCATGCGCGAAAACCCGTTCTATTTCAGTGTGATGCGCTGATTATTCCGGCGTCAACACAGGGTAAAGTCCATCACGGGCCCCTCATTGCCCGCACCACAGGCTTTCCCAATTACGGCACACTGTGGCACGAATAAGGCCGATGGTAACCACGCCCCGCCCCAAACGCGCGCCCCGCCCGCTCGACGCGGCCCGGCTTGAGGAGCTGGCGCTGGCCTATGTCGCCCGCTTTGCGACCAGCGCGGCCAAGCTCGAAGGCTATCTGCTGCGCAAGCTGCGCGAACGCGGCTGGGAGGGAGAGGGTGAGGCGCCGGTGCGGGCGCTGGTCGCGCGGTTTGTCGCCAGCGGCTATGTCGATGATCTGGCCTATGCCCGGGCCAAGAGCGGCAGCCTGCTGCGCCGCGGCTATGGCCAGCGCCGGATCGGCCAGGCGCTCCACGCTGCCGGGATTGATGAAGATGTGCGGGAAGAAGTCCGCGCGGGCGAGGGCGCCGAGCGCCGCGCCGCGCTGGCCTGCGCGCAAAAGCGCGGGTTCGGGCCGTTCGGGCGGGACCTGCCGGACCGCGCACTGAAGGAAAAGCAGATCGCCGCGCTGCTGCGTGCCGGGCACCGGCTGGACAGCGCGCGCGAATTGGTCAATGCCGCAAACGAAGCGGTCGCGATCGAATGGGCCGGCCAGATTGATGAGGACGATTGATGCGCGGTTTCCTGCTTGCAACCCTGGCCCTGACGCTTGCTGCTTGCTCACCGGGCAGCAACGATGCCACCGCGCAATCGACCCAGGCCGCGCCTGCGGTCCACCCCCAGTCCGGCCTGCCGGTGGTGCCGCTGACGATCACCCATGGCGGCAAGAAGCTGGCCTTCCGGGTCGAAGTGGCGCGAAGCGGGCAGGAACAGGCCAAGGGGCTGATGTTCCGCACTGCGATGGGGGCGGACGAAGGGATGATTTTCCCGATGGAACCACCGCGCGGCGCCAGCTTCTGGATGCGCAACACGGTGATCCCGCTAGACCTGATCTTCGTCGGCACCGACGGTCGGATCACCAACATCGCCGCCAATGCCGTGCCCTATGACGAAACCCCGCTGCGATCGACCGGGCTGGTCAAGGCCGTGCTCGAACTGAACGGCGGCCGCGCGGCGCAGCTGGGGATCGTGCCGGGAGATCGGGTGGAGTGGTGATCTCTGCCTTGCGCGCGGGGGGCAAGAAAGGCTAACGGGCGCGCATGGGATTCTTCGGCAAGATCTTCACCTGGTGGAACGGGGCGACCCTTACCACGATGCTCAATTCGGCGCTGACCGGCGAGAAGGTTGGCACTGACGCGCAGGGCAACACCTATTACCGGGCGAAGAAGCCCTATCCCAAGGGCCATCCCTTTGCCGGGAAAGAGCGCCGCTGGGTGATCTACAACGGCGCCAACGATGCCAGCCGGGTTCCGGCCGAATGGCACGGCTGGCTGCACGGCAGCTTTGATGGCGTGCCCGAATCGAACCTGCCGCCGCCGCGGGTCTGGGAAACCGAATATACCCCCAACGCCACCGGCACGGTCCAGGCGCACCGCCCGCACCACGGCCGCAGCAGCGGCGATTACGAGGCGTGGTCACCGGACGCCTGATGCGCCGGGGCTCGCTCCTGTTGCTGGCGCCGCTGGCGCTGGCCGCCTGCAAGGGGCAGGGCGGGGCCGAGGCCGATGCCACCGAAGTGCCCAAGGTTGCGGCGGGACAGGCCGTTTCCGGCGCGGTG
>JAKPAG010000099.1 GCA_029779535.1 Pseudomonadota bacterium
GGCCAGCATCGCGCCCGGCGACCAGCTCGATCCGGTGCATCATCGCATCCTGCTGATGAACTGCTTCGCCCAGGGCGCCGCGCTGATGGCCGGGCGCGGCAGCAGCGATCCGGCGCGGTCCTATCCCGGAGACCGCCCTTCCGCGACGATCCTGTGCGACGATTGCGACGCGGCCTCGCTCGGCGCGCTGATCGCGTTCCATGAACATCGCACGTTCGCCAATGCGGTCCTGCTGGGGATCAACCCGTTCGACCAGTTCGGGGTGGAGCTGGGCAAGGAAATCGCCCACCAGATCGAGCAGGGCGGGGGCAGCTTCGATCCCAGCACCGAGGCTCTGCTGGCGGCGGCCGGGTTGGGTTAGAGACCGTCATTGCGAGGGGCGAAGCCCGGAAGCAATCCAGGGCGTCTGTGCGCTGGGTCCTGGATTGCTTCGGACCTGTGGTCCTCGCAATGACGGGTGCGGACGAAACGGTTGGCAACGCGGCGGGGCTCGCCCATAGCGCGCGCCAAAAGGAGCATGGGCATGAGCGAATTCGACTACGACCTTTTCGTGATCGGCGCGGGATCGGGCGGGGTGCGAGCCAGCCGGATCGCCGCTTCGCACGGGGCGAAAGTGGCCGTGGCCGAGGAGTTCCGCATCGGCGGGACTTGCGTCATCCGGGGCTGCGTGCCCAAGAAGCTGCTGGTCTACGGATCGCAGTTCGCCGAGGAACTGACCGACGCCGCCCATTACGGGTGGCAGATCGGCAATCTCCATTTCGACTGGCCGACCCTGCGCGATACGGTGCTGCGCGACGTGGACCGTCTGGAGGCGGCCTACACTTCCACGCTCGACAACAACAAGGTTGAGCATTTCCACGAACGGGCGACCGTGGCCGGGCCGAACAGCGTCAGGCTGGCCTCGGGCCGGGAAATGACCGCGCGCTACATCCTGGTGGCGACGGGCGCGTGGCCGGTCATGCCGGAATTCGCGGGCAACGAGCACTGCATCACCTCCAACGAGGTGTTCCATCTGCCGGAACTGCCCCGCCGCGTGGTGATCCAGGGTGCGGGCTATATCGCGATGGAGTTCGCCGGGATCTTCAATGCGCTGGGCTGCAAGGTCACGGTGGTCAACCGCAGCGACGTGATCCTGCGCGGCTATGACGAGGCGCTGCGCGACCGGCTGCTCCAGATCACTATGGCGCGGGGGATCGAATACAAGTTCCACTGCCCGATCACCAAAGTGGAAAAGCAGGCGGACGGCAGCTTCCTCGCCACTCCAGGTACGCAGGACCCGATCCCCGCCGATGCCGTGCTGATCGCCACCGGCCGACGCCCGAACACCGTGGGGCTGGGGCTGGAGAATGCCGGGATCGCCTTGGGCGAGAAGGGCCAGATTCCCGTCGACGAATACAGCAAGACAAGCTGCGACAGCATCTACGCCGTGGGCGATGTGACCGACCGCGTGCAACTGACTCCCATCGCCATCCGCGAAGGGCAGGCGGTGGCCGATGCCCTGTTCGGCGGGGTGCGGCGCACTGTGGCTTACGATTGCATCCCCAGCGCGGTGTTCTCGCAGCCGCCGCTCGCCTCGGTCGGGCTGACCGAGGGGCAGGCGCGCAACCAGTACGGCAACGTCAAGGTCTATTCCTCCGACTTCCGGCCGATGAAGAACGTCTTCGCCGGGCGGGCGGAGCGGGGGCTCTACAAGCTGGTGGTCGACGCCAACACCGACCGGGTGCTGGGCGTGCACATGATCGGGCCGGATTCGCCGGAAATCCTCCAGGCGGCG
>JAKPAG010000111.1 GCA_029779535.1 Pseudomonadota bacterium
GCCTCCAGTACCGGCGGCATGACTGATCAGACAGGCGAAGGCCAGACGGCGCGACTCGCTCGGCAACGCCCCTGGCTCCAGCCAACCCGTCAACCACGCGTTGTGCACCGTCCCCGCCTCATCCAAGTCGGCAGTGCCGGTCTTCACGCGCAGAAGCGGCCGGATGGCGTCGAAGCGCGCTCCGGCGAAGGCCGCCTGTGCGGTACCGTCGAGCGCCACCCGCGCCATCCCGTCCTTGATCCGCTCGGTGGCGATCCCCAACGCCGTTCCGTTCGCCGCCGGAGCCGGCCGGCCGTTCACTTCCAGCAGCAGGCGCGGGGTCACCCGCCGGCCGCTGGCGATCGCCGCCGCGATCTCGGCCAGTTGCAAGGGGGTCGCTTGCATCCGAAATCCCAGCGCCGCCAACCGCACCTGCGCCCGGCTGGTGATCGGGTCCAGACTCGATGCCGTGGTCTGCAACACATCGCCGGACTCGATCAAGCCTGCCGGCAGCAGGCCGCCGTCCAGATTTTCGCTGGCGCCGAACCCCAGTTCGGCCGCCAAATCGAGCAGGGGCCGCACGCCGCGCAGGGCGTTGGGCGTCAAGGCCCGCACGGTGGCCAAGCCCGCCGCGGTCGGATCATCCAGCAGCGTGGCGTCGGTGGTCTCGACCAGCCAGGCGAACCAGGTGTTGAGCGAATCGCGCAAGGCTTGCGCCAGACCGTAGCGTTCATCCCGAGCCCGGCTCATCCGCTCCAGCGGCGTTTCCGCGCCCGCCGCACCGCGGAAATTATGCACCACGGCGCTTTCCGGCCGATCGTAGCGCTGGCCCGGCTGCCGCGCCCAAGCGGCGCAACCGCTGGCGTGAGCCGGATAACAGGCGGCGTCCGCGCCGAAATCGTAGGACTGCGCCAGCGGCCATTGCGCCATTTCATCCGCACTCAGGCCCGCCAGCGCCGCCGCCAGTTCCGGTCGATGCCGAGCCTCCCGCTCCAGCAGCAGGGCATCCACCAGCTTGAAGGTCGAACCGGCCGCCTGCCAAGCACCGCCGTCGTGCTGCCAGGCCCAGATCCGCAACGGGCTGCGGCGCGGCTGCCCGGCGGCGAAGCTGTACAGATCGCTCCAGACCGCGCCCGGAGGCGGTTCGGGACTGTTGACCACCGCCAGGATATCGCCCTGGTCGGCGTCCATAACCACCAGGCTGGCGATCCGGACCTCCCGCCAGGGATCACGCTCGCCAAAGGCAGCGGCGACTTGCGGCAAGCGCGCCAGCAAGGCCCGCCTCGCTGCCGCCTGCAAGCGCGGATCCACGCTGAGACGGGCATCCACGATCGACGCGCCATGCAGACTCAACCGCGCCAGGACGCTGGCCACGTCTCCGCTCTGGGCCGGGTCCAGCCCCACCAGCGCGGCCAGACCCAGCGCCCATGCCGTAGTAGTCGGCTGGCCATGCTCCAGCAGCATCGCGCCGGCCCGATCGCGCACCATCACCTCGGCCGGCGCGGGGCGGGCCGGATCACCCGCGCCGCCCACGGGCGGATCGCGCCACGCCAGCTGGCCGTCTTCCAGCCGAAGATAGCTGAACTCGTAACGATAGCCGTCGGGAAAGGCGCTGGCCGGCAACGGCATGAAGCGCAGATCCAGAGCGGTCGCGCCAGCCCGCCATTCCAGCCGCAGCCAATAGGCCACCGCCGCCCGCGCACTGCAGGGGGCGGCATCCAGACAACGCGGCTGACTAGCCACCACCGTCGCCCCACTCACGGTCGGCGCGCCGCCCGCCACCAGCACTTCCAGCCGCTGGCCGCGCTGCGCCGGCCGGGTCAGCGTCAAGTGGAAATGCACCGGCGTCCGCTCCTCCAGCAACGGCCAACGCGCCACCCGTCGCCACGGCTGCCAACCCTGTGGCAGTTCGGGAAACAGCTTGCCGGCCAGCAACGGCATGTTGGCGGTCAACGCCAGCGGTGCGCCAGCCCAGTCGGCCCGCCATTCGCCGCTCTGGTCGGCATCGGCCGCCTTCCAGCGCACCGCCGCCCACAGTTGCCGGGCGTTGAACGCTTCGACCTGCTGACGTACATAGCGGCCGGCGGCGCTGAAATGCAAGGCCCGATGGGTCTGGCGGATCGCCTCGTCCCAGGGACCGTTCAACCAGTCCGGGCCGGTCTCGTGCGGGGCCAACCCTTCGGGATGATCGCGCGCTTGGATCCGCATCAGCGGCAAGTCAGCCGGTGCGATGGCGATCCGGCCGTCCTCGCCCAGTCGCAACAACCCAGCGGCCAGTGCGCGCTCGAACAGTACGGCGTCTTCGCGGCGCGGCGGCGGCGCGGCCGGCGCGGCATAGTGACCGGGGGCCAGCCGAAACTCCCGCATCATGGCTCCTCCGGCATACCACAGCACCCGGCGCAACCCGCCGTCGGCTCCGACCGCTCCCGGTTCGGGCGGGCCATACACGCTGATCTGCAACCGTCCGAACCGGCAATCGCGATCCGGCAACCGTTGCACGCGCACGGCGTAATCGCTCCGGTCGCCGACCGCCTGCCCGCCGCCGTTCCACAGTAGCCAGGCATCGTCACGGAACGCCAGCGTCGGGCCAGCGGTGGTTTCGCCGGTGTCGGCCAGCCACAACGCCGGTCGCCGATCACGCAAGGTCAGGCGCAGCGCTTCCGCGTCGCCATAGGGCCGCAGCGCCGTCTCGTCGGTCGCGGCGGTCATCTGGAACGCAGGTATGTCGATGCCGTCCGGGCCGTCGTCCAGCAGAGGATTTTTCAACCCATAATGGGCAGGACGCGGCGGTTGCGTGGTCAAATTGGCCATGGCGGCTTCCCGCAGCTGCGCCCAGTCCCAGCCGACATACAGCGGCAACAGCGTCGCGGCGGCCGGATCGCGCTGCTGTTCGCACAGCGACAGCGACTGCTGGCCGATGAGCCGCTGGTCGGGTCCGCTGGCCAGCAGCAGCCCATGTCGCAACGCGATCCGCTGGAATCCCGGTCCAACGGGAATAATCACCGCTTCGTTCGGTCCATCCACCGGTAATCGAGCCCGCATCGGCGCAGCGGTTGGGGTGGGGCGAGCGTACAGGGTCGCCAGCTGTCGATATAGCAAGGCCACGCTCAGGGCGACGCACAGCAGCAACAGCCACGAGCGGCGGATTCGACGCGGCGCAGGGCGCTGATTCAGCTTCGATATGGGTTCCATGCGCAATAAATAGTGACAAAATACGGAAACGCTTGACCTAGCAGTTGCCGGTTAGTTTACTGAATCCTGAGTGCCGGCCGAATAACGGCCCGTCTTGGAGAACGCCCCATGCAGATCGGCGAACGGATCGTCATCGACGGTCAGGACTACTGGCTCGAAGGCATACTGTCGACCGGAGCGGGTAATTATGGCCAGGTTTGGGCCGCCACCAGCGCTGGCGGCCTGGCGGTCGCGCTGAAATTCATCAATACCGACGCCATGTTGCAGGCCGATCCCAGCCTGCATGGCCATTGGCGCGCGCATCTGGAACGGGAAGTCGTATTCCTGCAGGATCTGAAAGCCGACCAGTCCCGCCACATCGTCAAGCTGATCCAGGCCGGCACGGTAAACAACCAACCGGTGCTGGTCCTGGAACGCATGAGCGGCAACCTCGACCAGTGGCTGACGCAACGGCGGCGGGACGGCGCACCGCTGCCCGATCTGGCCTGGATCCTCGACTGGGCCGAACAGATCCTGAGCGGTCTGGACGTCATCCATCAAAATGGCTTCGTCTATCGCGACCTCAAGTTCAGCAATCTGCTGGTCGACGAGGACGGCGCGCTGCTCAAGTTGGCCGACTTCGGCTCGATCAAGCGTGAAGACGGTGACAACACCCGTTCGTTCATCGGCACCCCGGCCACCATGGCCCCGGAACAGATCCTGCCGGTCCACCTGGGCGCGGAGGGCTATGAGTATCGGGTCGACTACCACGCCGATTACTACGCGCTGGGCCTGCTGCTGTTCACGTTGCTCACCGGACGACCGACCACGGCCGCCCAGCGTCGGCTCAGTCAGCTGCTGACCCGACACGGCCAGGAAGGGGCCAGCCAGCACCGCGAACAACTCGGCGGCCTGGACGACGAGGAGCGGGTTCTATTACGCCAGGCCATCGAATTCTGGACGGTCCCCCTGTCGATCACCCCCGACGGCGGCACGGCGGCTCAACTGACCCATTTGATC
>JAKPAG010000118.1 GCA_029779535.1 Pseudomonadota bacterium
CTTCGCAGCAAGCTCTTCGATCAGTAATCTGTCCTCGGTCATCGGGAACTCCTCTTCGTCACGGTTGAAGTGTGCAAACTCCACCATAACGATGAACCCGGTGGCCACCAGCGACGCCGCATTCCGGGGTGGGGCATGCCCCACCCCGGAATACACCATCGCCTACACCGGAAATTACACCACGAGCGCGGACGCTAACCCAAGGCTTTGCGGCAAGGCCTGGTTGGCGGTAGTGAAGGCGCGCACCATGGCCGAATCCCCGCTTCTCGACAGTTTGCCTCCCGAACAGCGGCTTGCGCTCGCCTATGCCCCGCAAACCAGCCGGGCGTTGTTCCTGGGAATGTTCGCGCTCGACGCCAAGCTGGCCGGCATCGTGCGCGGCGCACGCGAACCGATGCTGGCGCAGTTGCGCCTGGCCTGGTGGCGCGAACGGCTTGGGCCTGGCGGCGCGGCCACCGCGCCAAAGGGCGAGCCGATCCTGGCCGCGCTGGCGCCGCTGCTGGGGCAGGATGGCGGCCTTGCCGCGCTGGTCGATGGGTGGGAAGCGTTGCTGCTTGCCGATCCGCTCGACGCGGCGGCGGTTGCGGCTTTTGCCGATGGCCGCTCGGCAGCCATGGCGGGTCTGGCAAGCTTCCTGCGCGGCGCGGCGGATGAGGCGCAGCGCGCCGGGCGGCAATGGGCGCTGGCCGATCTGGCCAGCCGGATCGGTTCGCCGCAGGAACGCGCGCAAGTACTTGAAATTCTGACCGCCGAGGATTGGCAGCGCGCGCGCCTGGCGCGCGACCTGCGGCCACTCGCCGTGTTGCACGGGCTGGCCCGGCGGCATCGCGGGGCGCGGCCGCTGGTAGCCGGGCCGGGCAGTCTGCTAGCCGCGATCCGGCTGGGCATGACGGGATTCTAGGCCATGGCGCCGCAGATGGAGGGCAGGGCATGAACCGCACGCTTTTGGGCGCGATTTCGGCTTTGTTGCTCGCCGCCGCCGGCCTGTTCTGGTGGCAGGGCCGCGCCGCGACCGAGGCCGATGCACCGCCGCCGCCGGTGCCGGTGGAGACGGCCCCGCTGGGTGAGGCTGATGCGATCCCGACCGAGGATGGCGAAGGGCTGATGGGCGGCGCCTTGCCCGAAGCGGACGAGGCCACGCGCGAGGAAAAGCGCTTCAACCGGCTCGACCGCAATCGTGACAACCTGATCAGCCGTAACGAGGCGCTGGCCCCGCGCGTCGCGGCCTTCCGCAAGCTCGATACCGATCACAACAACCTGCTCAGCTTCGAGGAATGGGCTGTCGCCACCTCGAACCGGTTCAAGGGCGCCGATGCCAATGGCGATGGGCAGCTGACCCGCCCGGAATTCGCCACGACCAAGCCCAAGCCTGCGAAAAAGCCGGCTTGCCGTTGCTAGGGTCAGGCCCCATGAACCGCACTTTCGAGGCGGCAGAATGGCGAACATATCGGGCGGTGATTCCCGCCGGGAAGGCTGGTTGCCTTTCCAAGGGAGTTTCCGTTCGAGATGGAAGCCATTCTGCCGTCCCGCAGGGATTTGGCCAAAATGACCTCTCGCCGCGTCGAGAAGTCTTGAAATATCGACATTTTCCTGCGCCTTCTCTCCTCGCGACAGGCAATTTTGACTCAAACCTCGAAGGCGCGGTTCATGGGGCCTGACCCTAGGCCAGCGCTAGCCAGTCTGCCAGGTCGGCCTTGGCGCGGGCGGTGTAGGCTTCCTTGCGCTGCTTCTTCTTGACCGACGGATCGACCGGCGGGAACAGGCCGAAGTTGACGTTCATCGGCTGATAGCTTTCCGCTTCGGCATCGCCGGTGATGTGCGAAAGCAGCGCGCCAAGGGCCGTGGTGCGGGGCGGGGGCGTCCAAACCCGGCCGCCCAGTTCCGCCGCAGTCATCAGCCCGGCGAGCAGCCCGACGGCTCCGCTTTCGACATAGCCTTCGCAGCCGGTGATCTGCCCGGCAAAGCGGATGTGCGGGGCGCTTTTGAGCCGCAGCTGCCGGTCCAGCAATTCGGGCGAATTGAGGAAGGTGTTGCGATGCAGCCCGCCGAGCCGCGCGAACTCGGCATTTTCAAGGCCCGGGATGGTGCGGAACAGGCGCACCTGCTCGGCGTGCTTCAGCTTGGTCTGGAAGCCCACCATGTTCCATAGCGTGCCCAGTTTGTTGTCCTGGCGCAGCTGCACCACCGCATAAGGCCAGCGCCCCTTCGGAAATTCGGGTGTGGCATCGTGCGGATTGTCGAGGCCGACCGGCTTCATCGGCCCGAATCGCAAGGTGTCGATCCCGCGTTCGGCCATGACCTCGATCGGCATGCAGCCGTCGAAATAGGGAGTGTTCGCCTCCCATTCGCGGAATTCGGTCTTTTCGCCGGCCAGCAGAGCGGCATGGAACGCCAGGTACTGCTCGCGGTTCATCGGGCAGTTGATGTAGTCTTTTGTCTCGCCCTTGTCCCAGCGGCTCGCCATCCAGCACACGTCCATGTTCACCGTGTCGCGGTAGACGATGGGGGCGATCGCATCGAAGAAGGCCAGGCTGTCTGCCCCGGTCGCCGCGCCAATGCTGCTGGCCAGCGCCGCAGCGGTGAGCGGGCCGGTGGCGACAATGGTCAGGCCGGCTTCGGGCAGGCGGTCGATCCGCTCGCGCACCACGGTCAGCGTCGGCTGGGCGGCCAGCGCGGCCTCGACCTCTGCCGAAAACACGTCG
Organism: Pseudomonadota bacterium; assembly: GCA_029779535.1. GTDB lineage: Bacteria > Pseudomonadota > Alphaproteobacteria > Sphingomonadales > Sphingomonadaceae > Novosphingobium. The sequence goes on from JAKPAG010000118.1 coordinate 2,703, forward strand.
CGGTCCACCGCCAGGGCCGAACCGGCAGGGACCTGCGCCTTGGCAGCCGCGGCCATCAGCAGCGAATCGAGCTGGCGCATTTCCTGGTGCAGCAGGCCGACCGCGTTCTTCTCGTGATCGTCGGAGCGGAACGAATTGGAGCAGACCAGTTCGGCCAGCCCCGTGCCATGGTGGGCCGGGGTGCTGTCTCCCCCGCCGCGCATTTCCGAGAGGCGCACGCGCAGGCCGCGCCGAGCGAGCTGCCAGGCGGCTTCGCTGCCGGCCATGCCGCCGCCGATGATATGGACGTCATAAGTCATGCGCCTGCCCCTACCTCTTGCGCGCGGCAATTTCCAACGCCAAGCATGGGTCAAGGGGGAAACAGACCATGCCCAAACGTGCCTTGATCGAAAAGCGGCCCTGGCTGCTGGCCAGCCTGATTGCCGGAATCAGCTTCTGGTTCGTCAAGGACGGGCACTTGCCGGGGCTGTACCAGATGGCGTGGAAGGGGGCAGGGGTGGCTCTGCTCGCGGTCTATGCGCTGGTCCGGCACCATGGCGCGGATTCGAGGACGATTGGCGCGGTCATGGCGCTGGGCGGGCTGGGAGATGTGCTGATCGAACTGTCGCTGGAACTTGGCGCCGTGGCCTTCCTCATCGGGCACGTGGTGGCGACTTACCTGTACTGGCGGCACCGCCGCGCCGCGACGAGTCTCAGCCAGAAGCTGGCGGCGCTGGCCATGCTGGTCCTGATCCCGCTGATTGCCTGGTGGCTGCCGACCGATCGCGCCGCCGCGCCGGGCATCCTGGTTTATTCACTGGGGCTGGCGGTGATGACGGCAATGGCCTGGACCAGCAGTTTTCCGCGCTACCAGGTGGGGATCGGCGCGGTGTTGTTCGCGGTGTCAGACCTGTTGATCTTTGCCCGGCTTGGTCCGCTAGCCAGCAGCGCGCTGCCAGGCCTGCTGATCTGGCCGCTCTACTATTTCGGGCAGTTCCTGATTTGCACCGGGGTGATTGGCGAGCTCAGGCGCCGTCCCATGCCGCAATAGTGGTGCGGTGCAGCTCGCGCCGGTAGCCTTCGTAGCCGCCGGTCGCGCGGTGCAGGACCGAGCGGTTGTCCCACATCACCAGCATGGCCGGCTCCCACTTCTGGGCAAAGACGAAGCGCTCGCCGCCCTGCCATTGCTGCAGCTCCATGAGCAGGGCCACGGCCTGGTCCGGCGCCATGCCTTCGATCCCGATGATATAGCCTAGCGTCGAATAGAACCCGCGCCGCCCGGTTTCAGGATGCGCCGGAACTAGTGGATGGGTCTGCGTGGCCAGCGCCGCCTCGCTCGGCCGAATGTCCATGCTGCGGCCCTTGTCCCTGGCCCCATAGGTGCCATCGGGGGCATAGGGCAGGCGGGCGGAATGGACTGCGATCAGATCGGCGTAGATCGCCTGTCGGTCGGGCGGCAACGCTTCCCAGGCCAGGTGCTGGTTGGCGAACAGGGTATCGCCGCCATGGGGCGGAATCTCCACCGCGTTGAGACAGGTGCCGGCGGGTGGCCTCGCCTGGAAACTCCAGTCGGCGTGCCAGTTCTCGGCGAACAGAGGCGACTGTTCGTCCGCCTCGCGCCGGATCGCCGCGATGTTGCGGCGGCCCGGGATCGGGGCGAAGAAGGGATCATCCCCGAACGCACCGAAATAGCGGGTGAAGCGTTCCAGCCCGTCATCGTCCAGTCCCTGGTCGGGAAAGGCGAGGACGTGGTGTTCCAGCCAGGCGGCGCGCAGCGCGGCGACCGTTTCCGCGTCAAGCGGCTGCTTCAGGTCGACCCCGGTGACGCGCGCACCGCACGCCCCGCCGGAAGGTTCGACCCGTAGCGCCATCAGGCCTCGCTGCCGCCTGCTTCGGGCGTTTCACCGCCCGCCTGATCGCCGGCATCTTCGTTGCCGCCTTCATCCTCGGCCAGGCGCACCGCGCTGACGACGTGTTCGTCATCGGCCACGTTGAACAGCCGCACCCCGGCGCTGCCGCGTCCGATCACCCGCAGCGAGGCAAGCGGCAGGCGGATCAGCTTGGCCTGATCGGTCACCAGCATCAGCTGGTCGGCCTGCACGGCGGGGAAGCTGGCGACAACAGGGCCGTTGCGGGCGATGTTGTCGATATTGGTGATGCCCTGACCGCCGCGTCCGGTGCGGCGGTATTCGTAGGCCGAGCTGAGCTTGCCATAGCCATTGGCGCAGACCGTCAGAATGAACTGTTCGCGCGCCTGCAATTCGGCAAAGCGTTCCGCGCTCATCGCCGGTTCGCTGTCCCTTTCGGCCTTCCACGGGGCATGGCGCAGGTAGTCCTCGCGCTCGTCCTGGTCCTTCACGCCGACGCGGTGGAGGATCGACAGGCTGATCACCTCGTCATCGCCCTTCAGCGTCATGCCGCGCACCCCGGTGGAGGTCCGGCTGGTGAATTCGCGCACCTCGTCCCCGGCAAAGCGGATCGCCTTGCCGCTGCGGGTGGCGAGCAGCACGTCGTCGCTGGCCTCGAGTAGGGCGACCCCGATCAGGCGGTCGGTGCTGTCCTCGTCAAACCGCATGGCGAATTTGCCGTTGCTGGGGATGTTGGCGAAGGCGTCCATCGCGTTGCGGCGGACGTTGCCCTTGGCGGTGGCGAAGACGACCGACAGCTTGCCCCAATCGGCCTCATCCTCGGGCAGGGCGAGCACGGTCTGGATCGTTTCGCCCTGGTCAAGCGCGGGCAGCAGGTTGACGATTGGCCGGCCGCGCGTGGCCGGGCCGCCTTCGGGCAGCTTCCACACCTTGAGTCGGTAGACCTTGCCCGCGGTCGAGAAGAACAGCACCGGGTTGTGGGTGCTGGTGACGAACATCGTCGTCACCGCGTCCTCGTCCTTGGTCGCCATCCCGGCGCGGCCCTTGCCGCCGCGCGCCTGGGCGCGGAAGGTCGAGAGCGGGGTGCGCTTGATATAACCGTCCATCGTGACGGTCACAACCATGTCGTCGCGCTCGATCAGGTCTTCGTCGTCGATCCCGTCGGCGGCGGCGGTGATCTGAGACAGGCGCGGGGTGGCATAGGCCTCGCGGATCTGGGTCAGTTCCTCGCGCATCACGCCGTAAAGCTTGGCGCGCGAGGCCAGGATCGACAGGTATTCCTCGATCGCGGCGGCCAGTTCCTTGAGCTCGTCCCCGATCTCGTCGCGTCCCAGTGCGGTCAGGCGGTGCAGGCGCAGGTCGAGGATCGCCTTCACCTGCACTTCGGACAGGCGATAGGTCCCGCCCGCTTCCTCGGCGCTGGGCTCGATCGCTTCGACCAGCTTGATGTAGGGGGCGATCTCGCCGATCGGCCATTCGCGGGTCAGCAGCGCTTCGCGCGCGGCAGCCGGGTTGGGCGAGCCACGGATGATCCGCACCACCTCGTCAAGGTTGGTGACCGCGACCACCAGGCCAAGCAGGATATGGGCGCGGTCGCGCGCCTTGTTCAACTCGAACTTGGTGCGGCGGGTGATCACTTCCTCGCGGAAGGTGATGAATGCGCTGATGATGTCGCGCAGCGTCATGATCTCGGGGCGACCGCCCCGGATCGCCAGCATGTTCGCGGCAAAGTTCGATTGCGCCGGCGTGTTGCGCCACAACTGGTTGAGCACGACTTCAGGCGTGGCGTCGCGCTTGAGGTCGATCACCACGCGTACGCCTTCGCGGTTGCTCTCGTCACGGATGTCCGAGATGCCCTCGATCCGCTTGTCCTTGGCCGCTTCGGCGATCTTTTCGACCAGGTTCGACTTGCCCACCTGGTAGGGAATGCTGGTCAGCACGATCGAGCGGCGATCGCCCCGGCCTTCCTCGATCTCGTGGCGGCAGCGCATGATCACGCTGCCCCGCCCGGTCAGGTATGCCGAGCGCGCGCCGTGGGTGCCCAGGATCAGCGGGGCGGTGGGAAAGTCCGGCCCCGGAATGTACTGGATCAGTTCTTCCGAGGTGATCGCCGGGTTGTCCATGTAGGCCAGGCAGCCGTCGATCACCTCGCCCAGGTTGTGCGGCGGAATGTTGGTGGCCATGCCCACCGCGATCCCACCCGCGCCGTTGACCAGCAGGTTGGGAAAGCGCGCCGGCAGCACGGTCGGCTCCTGGCGCGAACCGTCATAGTTGTCGGTGAAATCGACGGTGTCCTTGTCGAGATCGTCGAGCAGTGAATTGGCTACGCGGGCCAGGCGCGCTTCGGTATAGCGCATCGAGGCCGGCGGATCAGGGTCCATCGAGCCGAAGTTGCCCTGGCCGTCGATCAGCGGCAGGCGCATCGACCAGTCCTGGGTCATGCGCGCCAGCGCGTCGTAGATCGCGCTGTCGCCATGCGGGTGATAGTTGCCCATCACGTCGCCGACGATCTTGGCCGACTTGCGATAGGGGCGGCCCGCGACCATCCCGCCTTCCTGGCTGGCGAACAGGATGCGGCGGTGCACCGGCTTCAACCCGTCGCGCACATCGGGCAGGGCGCGCGACACGATCACGCTCATCGCGTAGTCGAGGTAGCTCGTCTTCATCTCGTCGACGATGTCGACGCGCTGGAACTCGCCCATCGGGCCCTGGGATTCGGGGGTAGTCTGCTCTTCGCTCACGCAGGAATTCGATCAATTGTTGATGGGAATATGGTTGCTTTCGACACTAGGCCAAGAGCCGCCGGATAGCCACAACAAGGCCCGGCAAGGGCGCATTTTTCCACACTCTTGGCGCCCTGGCTGAACGGATGCGGCAAGTTGCGTTCAATCAAGGTTCAACAGGGGCAATACAGATAGCGCACCAGTTGCCAAACCGGCGTTTTCGCGCCAATGGCAGGGTTGGAAGTTTTGCCCCGGCGCAAGGCGGAATCAGGTCCGTCACGCCGGTTGCCTAGGAGAAGAAGGTTCATGATCCGCGCCTCGTTTCTTTCGCGCCCGGCGCTGGGCATCGCACTCGCACTCGCCACTGTCGCAGGGGCCGGATTGGTGGCCACGCCGGCCCTGGCCGCCGAAAAGCAGAAGGCGCCCGCTCCGCTGAAGCTGAAGCTGTCCAAGGAATTCCAGGCGGCCTCGAACGCGGTGCTGACCCAGTGGCAGGCCACCAAGAAGCGGCCGGACGTGCTGGCCAAGCAGGCTGAAATGAAGGCCGCCGAACAGACGCTGGTTGCCGCCACCACGCGCCGTGCCCAGGCCGATGCCCAGAAGGTCTATGACGCCAAGCAGGCCGAACTGCTCGCCCTGATGCAGGCCGATACCGCCGCTCTTGACGGTGCCATCGCCAAGATCGCCAACAACGACGACAAGTATCAGGCCGGTTCGATCGGGCTCGACATGGGGCTGTTCGCGAATAGCCAGTCGCTCCAGCGCAAGGGCCTGGAACTGGAACTGCAGAGCGGCCTGGTCCCGGCGGACAAGGTGGCGCTGTTCAACTATTACGTCGGCAAGTTCGCCTATGGCGCCAAGGACTATGCGGCGGCCCGCACGGCCCTCGCGGCGGCGACCGCGGCTGGCTATCACGATGGCGAGGCGGACCGCTATCACGCCGAAACCTATTTCGCGCAGAACGATGGCCCGGGCGGGATGAAGGTCCTGCGCGATGCCAACGAGCTGGCCAAGACCCAGGGCCGTCCGGCTTCGATCCCGGCGCTGCAGCGCGGGCTCAAGGTTGCCAATGACGTGATGGACGTGAACAATGTCGGCTACTTCGGCAGCGAATTGATCAAGGCGCAGCCGAACACCGAAAACTGGGGCGACACCCTGGCCGCGCTGCGCCGCGCCGGGCGTTACGACAAGTACGTCCTGCTCGACATTGCTCGCCTGGCTGACCGCACCGGCAGCTATGCCAACGGGTCGGACTACATGGAAATGCTCCAGATCGGCACCAACCTGGGCCTGCCCAGGGAAGTGCTCAAGACGATCGACGCCGGGGTGGCCGCGGGCAAGCTGACCAAGACCGACATCTCGGTGGCTGATGCCATCAACCAGGCCAACGCCCGCATCAAGACCGACACGGCGCAGAACCTGCTGGGCGGCTATGACCGCGACGCCCGCCTGCCGACCGCCAAGCCGGCGACCATTGTCGGCGCGGGCGACTCGTTCCTGTCCTATGGCGAACCGGCCAAGGCCGAGGAGTTCTACAAGCTGGCGGCCGACAAGCCGGGCGTGGACCAGGGCCTGGTCTATACCCGCATGGGCATCGCCCAGTACGATCAGGGCAAGTACGCCGATGCCGTGGCGACCTTTGGCAAGGTTACCGGCCTACGCGCGCCGGTGGCGCAGGTCTGGGCCGTGCAGGCCGGGATCAAGGCCAAGGGCGGCTGATCCGCCGTTCAGCCTTTCGGTGATCAGAGAAGGGCGGGGGCCAACCTCCGCCCTTTCCTGTTGTGGCTGGCCAAGACACTGTGACGGCTATAGTTTCCGTGCTTCGTCATGGTGGGATGCCGGAAAGGTTTATCGATGCTGCGCTGCAAACGTTCGATCGCGGCATCGCTTGGTGCGGCGCTGGTGCTGACGTGTCATGTCGAGGCGCGGGCCGGTCAAGGGGGCTCCCCGCCACCGAAAATTGTGCCGTCGCGTGATTTCCTGCCGTTCGCCCGCAGTGCGCAGAAGGCCTGGACTGACGCCAAGATGCGTTCCGACGTGCAGACCCGCAAGGCTCAACTGGACGCTCTTTTCCAGCAAAAGACAGCCGCTGCGTCGCCTGATCCCCGCAGCCCCGAAGCTGTCAGGTACGAAGCCAAGCGAGCGGAACTGCTGGCACTGCTGAGCGCACAGGCCGCCGCGATCGAGAACCTCGCGGCAAAGGCGGTCAGCAACGACGATCGCTATTTCACCGGAACGATGCTGATCGATTTCGGGGGCTTCACGCGCGATAATGGTCTTATGCGCCGCGGCCTGGAACTGGCTCTGGCATCGGGGCTTGTCGAGCCGGAAAACCAGCGGAGGTTCAACTTCGTTCTTGGCCAGATTTCTTATGAAAACAGGGACCTGCTGGCTGCGCGAGCCAAGTTCAGGGAACTGATGAGCGCCGGCTATTTCGAGAACGAAATCGATTTCTATCTGGCCGAATCCTACTTCACGGAATCCCCGGACAAGAATGTGCTAGAAGGCTTGAAGGTCCTGCTGTTCTACAGCGAACGAGCCAAGGCCCAGGGCAAGTCGCTGTCCTTGCAGGCCATGCGGCGCGGCCTGGCCAAGGCTTACGAAATCAACGATTCCTTGCTCGCATCCTATTTCGGCGCGGAAGTGGCATTGCTCGAGCCGAACCGGAAGAACTGGGCCGCGGCAGTGGCAGTGCTGCGCATCAGCCTCGAGGCCGAAGGCGCGGACCGGCAAGTCATGGTCGATCTTGCCAGGCTTGCTGACCGGACCGGAGGCTTCTGGGAAGCGCGTGACCATCTTGAATCGGTACGGGTCTACATGGCTGCCGGGTTGCCGCAGGAACTGCTTGGCGCGGTCCAGGCCGGGACGGCGGCAGGCTTGATCAAGGCCACCGATCCATTCGTCAGTTCCGCCCAGCAGCGGGCCCGGCAGCAACTGGCCCAGGATCAATCGAGCAATGCACTCGACCAGGCAAACCGTGACGCACGCAAGCCGGGCGCACGGACGGCAGCCATCGTCAGCGCCGGCAGCCTGGCGCTATCCTATGGCCGGCCAGACCTGGCCGAGGAACTCTACCGCATTGCCCAGGCGCGCACCGATGCCAATGCAGACCTGGTCAACACGCGGCTTGGCATCGCGCAGTTCGATCTGGGCAAATTTGCCGAAGCCCAGGCCAGTTTTGCCAGGGTTGCCGGCAGCGGGGTCCCGCTGGCCCGGCTGTGGGCCGTCAATGCCGCCAATCGGCAGAAGGGACTTTAGACCGGGTCAGGTGACCGGGCGGAAGTGCCCGTCACCCTCGTCCAGTACGTGCAGCACGCCGTCGCTGATCGCAAAGAAGGCGCCGGTCAGCTTCAATTCGCCGCTGCGTTCCTTGGAGCGGATGCAGGGGAAGGTGCGCAAGTTGTTCAGGCTGACCTTGACCCCGGCCTGTTCCATCGCGCGTTCGGCCGGGCGGCCGTGCGTGCCGTGGGTGCGGGCCACCTCCTCGCGGGCGTCGTCGAGCAGGGCGATCCAGTCGGCCACGAAGCCGCCTTGGCCGGGCTCGAACCCGCGCATTTCCTGAGTCAGCGCCGCCCGGCAGCCGCCGCACATGCCGTGGCCCATGACCACGATTTCCTTTACTTTCAGGAACTGCACCGCAAATTCCAGCGCGGCCGACACGCCGTGGTGGCCCGGGGTCGTCTCGAAGGGCGGGACCATCGCGGCGACATTGCGCACCACGAAGATTTCGCCCGGATCGACGTCGAAGATCTGCGAAGGATCGACCCGGCTGTCCGAACAGGCGATCACCATCACCTGCGGCTGCTGTCCCTCGCTCAGACTGGACCAGCGCTCACGGTTGGAGGACCAGCCATTTTCGCGAAAGCGGCGGTAACCGGCGATGAGCCGGCCGAGATCAGGGGAGAAGGGGTCGCTCATGCCAAGCCCCATGGGGAAGGAAATTGCCTCTGGCAAGGGGGCGCGCATGCGCCTATCTGGCCGGGATGAACGATATCGCATCCGCTCCCAAGCCCGAACGCCAGCGCAAGCCGGACTGGATCCGGGTCAAGGCCCCGACCAGCAAGGGTTACGGCGAAACCCGCCAGCTGATGCGCGACCTGAAACTGCACACGGTGTGCGAGGAAGCGGCTTGTCCGAACATCGGCGAATGCTGGACCAAGAAGCACGCCACGGTGATGATCCTGGGCGACATCTGCACCCGCGCCTGCGCGTTCTGCAACGTCAAGACCGGGATGCCCCGCGCGGTCGACCCGCTTGAGCCAGAGCACGTCGCCGTGGCCGCCGCCAAGATGGGGCTGGAACACATCGTCATCACCTCGGTCGACCGTGATGACCTGCCCGATGGCGGGGCCAGCCAGTTTGTCAAGGTGATCAAGGCGCTGCGGCGCGAGACGCCCGATACCACGATCGAGATCCTGACGCCTGATTTTCGGGGCAAGATGCGTCAGTCGGTCGAAGCGATCGTCATGGCCGGGCCGGACGTCTACAACCACAACCTGGAAACGGTGCCCCGGCTGTATCCCACGATCCGTCCTGGCGCGCGCTACTATGCCTCGCTGCGCCTGCTGGAAGAGGTCAAGAACCACGATCCGCTGGTCTTCACCAAGAGCGGGATCATGCTGGGCCTGGGCGAGGAGCGGCTTGAGGTTCACGAGGTGATGGACGACATGCGCAGCGCCGGGATCGACTTCATCACCATGGGGCAATACCTCCAGCCCACCCCGCGCCACGTCGCCGTGTCCGAATTCGTCCCGCCCGATACGTTCAAGTCCTATGCCGCGGTGGCGCGCTCGAAGGGCTTTTTGCAGGTTGCGGCCAGCCCGTTGACCCGGTCGAGCTATCACGCCGGCGACGATTTCAGGGAAATGCGCGCCGCCCGTCAGGCCCAGGTCGGGCTGGCCCGTAAGAAGTAATGCCCGGGATTCACGAAATCCGGCGGCTGCCCTACAGCGCCGCACAGATGTTCGACCTGGTGGCCGATGTCGCCCGCTATGGCGAATTCCTGCCCTGGGTGGTGGCTACCCGGGTCAAGAGCGATAGCGAGCACGAGATGATCGCCGACATGCTGGTCGGCTTCAAAGCGCTGCGTGAAAGGTTCACTTCCCGCGTGGAAAAGGACCGGCCCGGGCGGATCAAGGTCCACTATGTCGACGGGCCGATGCGCGATCTCGACAACGTCTGGCTGTTCCGCGACGTCGAAGGTGGCTGCGAGGTCGAGTTCGACGTTCGTTTCACGTTCCGCAACGCGATGTTTGAAAAGCTGGCGGGCCAGTATTTCGACCGCGCTTTCCGCAAGATGGTCCAGGCCTTCGAGGACCGCGCGGCCGTGCTTTACGGCAGCAGCAGTTCCAGCGCGACCAGCGCAGCCTGATGGCGCACCGCCTCGCGGCTTGATCCGTCGAGCAGGCGTTCTTCGGCCAGGGCTTCCTCTTCGCTCTGCCCACGGATGGCGCGGGCGAACACGACCGTGCCGACCGGCTTCTGCTCGGTCCCGCCATCGGGGCCGGCGATCCCGCTGATTGCCACCGCCACATCGGCATTGCTGCGCCTCAGCGCGCCCTGCGCCATGGCCCAGGCGCAGGCGATCGAGACCGCGCCGAAGGTTTCGATGATGTCGCGCGACACGCCCAGCAGTTCCTGCTTGGCCTCGTTCGAATAGGTCACGAAGCCGCGATCGACCACGGCCGACGAACCGGCGATCTCGGTCAGCGCGGCAGCGACCAGCCCGCCGGTGCAGCTTTCGGCCAGGGCAATGGTGCGGCCGGCGGCCTTGTTTTCGGCAATCACCCGGTCTGCCAGGGCAACGATATCGGCGGGAAGTAGCATCAGAACGATCCTGTCACGCCCGATTCGTGCGGGCGGCACGCGCCTTTCACCTGTCTGGGGCGAAGGTCAAGCGCGACAGATACGCAATTGCCCCAGGCGCTTTTCGCCGGTGCGGGCGGCAAGCCCCGTGGTCAGCGCAATCGTTTCCGCAGCGACCGGTGCGGGCAGGGGGGACAGCAGCATCAACATGCGGTCCACCGCCTTGCAGCGGTTCTCGGGCAGGCGCTGGTCCACCACCGCGATCACCAGGTCATCGACCATCGGTTTCAGCGTGTCTTCCGGCAGGGTGCCCAGCAGCGGCCCGGCCTTTGGATCGAAGCTGCCCCCGGCCTTGATCACCGCCTGCCTGGCGTGGGGCCACTGCCGGTCGCGGCCTTTGGCATAGCGCTGGGCCAGCTTCTCGCCGCTGGTGCGCAGGAACGCCTTCGGGGGAAGCACCGGCTCGCAGCGCTGTGCCGCGCCGCGCACCATCGCGGGCAGGGTATAAATCGTGACGGCCGAGAATTCCTGCGCGCTCAGGCACGGGGGCTCTGCCGCCTGGGCGGTGCCCGGCAGGGCCAGCAGCAGCGCGGCGGCCAGCGCCCGCATGGATCAGTCCCGCACCAGCATGGCCACGGCCTGCGCCGCGATGCCTTCGCCCCGGCCGGTAAAGCCCAGCCGCTCGGTTGTAGTCGCCTTGACGCTGACGGCGGACAGCGGCGCTTCCAGCAGCTGGGCCAGCCGCTCGCGCATCGCGTGGCGGTGCGGGCCGATCCGGGGCGCTTCGCAGATGATCGTCACATCGACATTGCCGATCCGGTAGCCCTGCGCCTGGGCCAGGGACAGGGCATGGACCAGGAAGCGGTCGGAGCTGACACCCTTCCACTGCGGATCGCTGGGCGGAAAGTGGCTGCCGATGTCGCCATCGGCCGCCGCCCCCAGGATCGCATCGACCAGCGCATGGATCGCGACGTCGGCATCGCTGTGGCCCGACAGGCCGCGTGGATGATCGATCCGCACCCCGCAGAGCCACAGTTCCTCGCCATCGGCCAGGCGGTGGACGTCATAGCCGGTGCCGACCCGCATCGCGGGGGCTGATTGGGCAAAATCACTGGCAAAGGTCAGCTTGTGCAACTGTTCGTCTCCATCGACCAGGGCCACGGCCAGCCCGGCGGCGCGCGCCACCTGGGCGTCGTCTCCGGCCTCGGCCGGGCCGGACCATTGGCGGTGTGCGGTCAGGATTTCGGCATAGCGGAACGCTTGCGGGGTCTGCACCCGGCGCAGCGCCTCGCGCCGGGCGGGCCGGCCCATCAGGTCGTCGGCGGCTTCGGTCAGGCTGTCGACCACCGGCAGCACAGGGATCGCGCCGGGATGATCGCGCAGGGCGGCCAGCAGGCGGTCGATTACCGCGCCGGTCAGCCCGGGGCGCGCCGCGTCGTGGATGAGCACGGCATTGGGGGCATCGCCGATCAGCGCTTCCAGCGCCTTGCGAACCGATTCCTGTCGGGTCGCCCCGCCAGTTACCAGCCGCACGCCGGGCAGGCCGTCCAGTGCGGCGCGGGCGGCATCCTCCCCATTTCCCGGGATCGCAACCACGATCGGGGCGATCCCGGCCTTGGCCAGCGCCTCGGCCGAATGGCGCACCACCGGCTTGCCCCGCCACAGCGCGAACTGCTTGGGCAGGGGCTGGCCGGCGCGCAGGCCTTGTCCGGCGGCTACGATCACGGCGGCAACGGGGTGGGGCAGGGCGCTCATCGTGCAGATTGCGGTAGTGCCTTGCCCTTGGCTCGGCAATTCCCTATGTGCTGCACAAATTTTAGGCACGCCCAGATGAACCCGCTTCCTCCTCCGCCCCAGCTGGCCCCGATCATGGTCGGGCCGGAACGCATCGATTGCCCGGTGATCCTGGCGCCGATGACCGGTGTCACCGACCTGCCGTTCCGCCGCATGGTCCGCCGCTTCGGTTCGGGCCTCAACGTGACCGAAATGATCGCCAGTCCTGCCGCGATCCGCGAAACGCGCCAATCGGTCCAGAAGGCGATGTGGGATCCGGCGGAAGAGCCGGTGTCGATGCAGCTGGTCGGCTGTGAACCCCGGCAGATGGGCGATGCCGCCCGCCTGGTCGAGGATCGCGGCGCGGCGATCATCGACATCAACATGGGCTGCCCGGTGCGCAAGGTGGTGAACGGCGATGCCGGCTCCGCCCTGATGCGCGACCTGCCGCTGGCCACCGCGCTGATCGAGGCGACGGTCAAGGCGGTCAAGGTGCCGGTCACGGTCAAGATGCGCATGGGCTGGTGCCATGACAGCCTGAACGCCCCGGAACTCGCCCGCCGGGCCGAGGACCTGGGGGTCAAGATGGTCACCGTCCACGGCCGCACCCGCAACCAGATGTACAAGGGCCATGCCGACTGGGCCTTTGTCCGCAAGGTCAAGGACGCGGTGTCGATCCCGGTGGTCGTCAACGGCGACATCTGCGGGATCGAGGATGCCGCCAAGGCGCTGGAAAAAAGCGGCGCGGACGGGGTGATGATCGGGCGCGGGGCCTATGGCCGGCCGTGGCTGCTGGCGCAGGTGATGCACTGGCTGAAGACCGGTCAGGAACTGGCTGATCCGACGCTGGATGAACAGCTCGACCTGATCCTTGAACACTACCAGTGGATGCTGGATCTTTACGGCGAGGATACCGGCGTCAAGATGGCCCGCAAGCACCTAGGCTGGTACACGCGCGGGCTGCACGGCTCGGCCCATTTCCGCAATACGGTGAACTTTGTCGACGATGCGCAGGCGGTGATGCAGGCGCTGCGCGAGTTCTACGATCCGTTCCTGTCGCGGCAGGCGGCCTGACCCATGCAGGACGCACAGCGGCAGCTCTCCAGCCTGTCGCTGGCGGTAGTCCTGCTGGCCCCGGGGCAACGCATCGCCGCCGCCAATCCCGCCGCCGAACAGTTCCTCGGGCAAAGCTTTCGCCGCCTCAAGGACCGGGCCCTTGCCGAAGTGATCCGCTTTGTCGAACCCCGCCTGGCCGCCCGCCTGGCCGAAACCGACGCCCATGTTTCGGCGCGCGCCACCAACGTGGTGGTAAGTGGGCATGGCCCCCGCCGCCTTGACGTCACCGCCGCGCCGGTGATCGACCAGCCGGGCTGGCAGGTACTGACCCTGCACGACATTTCCGGGGCCGAGGCGATGAGCGAGGACCCCGCCGCCGGCGACGACAGCGTGCTGCGCGCGCCCGACATCCTGGCGCACGAGATCAAGAACCCGCTCGCCGGCATTCGTGGCGCGGCGCAGCTGCTGGGGCGCAAGCTCGAGGGGAGCGACCTCGCCCTGACCGGACTGATCGCTGACGAGGTGGACCGGATCGCCAAGCTGATCGACCAGATGCAGTCGCTTTCGCGCCGCACACCCCAGGCGCTGGCCCCCTGCAACCTGCACGAGGCGGTGCGGCGGGCCTGCTCGGTGATTGCCGCCAGCGGCACCGCCCCGCCGATCGTCGAGGAATTCGACCCTTCCTTGCCGCCGGTGCTGGGCAATGCCGATGCGCTGGTCCAGGTGGTGCTGAACCTGATCGCCAACGCCGCCGACGCCTGCCGCGATGCGCCGGCACCGCGGGTGATCGTGCGCACCCGCTTTGCCAGCGGGCTGCAACTGCACCCCGGCACCGATGGCACGCCGGTGCGCCTGCCGATCGAGCTGCGCATTTCCGACAATGGCCCCGGTATTGACCCGGCGCTGCGCGACCACGTGTTCGAACCCTTCGTCACCACCAAGAAAAGCGGGCAGGGGCTGGGGCTGGCGCTGGTTCGCCGCCTAGTGCGCGACATGAACGGACGGATCGGTCACGACCGTGACGAGAACGGCGGCTGGACCCACTTCCGCGTCCACCTGCCGATGGCCAGCGAACGGCGCAATGGCCTGCGCGAGGACAAGACATGACTGTGCTGCTGGTTGAAGACGACGCCTCGATTGCGCTGGTGATTACTGCCGCGCTCGAGGCCGAGGGCTTCCGTGTGACCCATTGCGATTCGATCGCCGAACGCGACCGGCTGATTGCCGGGCAGCGCTTCGATGCGCTTGTAACCGACGTGATGCTGACCGATGGCGACGGGATCGAAACGATCGGCACCGTGCGCGCCGCCGCGCCGGACATGCCGATCATCATCCTTTCGGCGCAGAACACGCTGGATACCGCGGTGCGAGCCAGCGACACCGGGGCCTTTGAATACTTCCCCAAGCCGTTTGACATCGACGAGCTGGCCCGCACCGTGCGCCAGGCGGTCGGATCCGCCAGCCGGGGCGAGGAGGCAGAGGAGGACGCGCCAGTTGCCGGTCTGCCGCTGGTCGGCCGCTCGGCGCCGATGCAGGCGGTCTACCGCATGATCACCCGCGTGCTGCGCAACGATCTGACCGTATTGGTGCTGGGCGAAAGCGGCACCGGCAAGGAACTGGTGGCCGAGGCGATCCACCAGCTGGGCCATCGCAAGGATGGCCCCTTCGTGGCGGTCAATACTGCCGCGATCCCCGCCGAACTGATCGAAAGCGAGTTGTTCGGGCACGAGAAGGGCGCCTTCACCGGGGCAGTCGCGCGGCACATCGGCAAGTTCGAGCAAGCGAATGGTGGCACCCTGTTCCTGGATGAGATCGGCGACATGCCGATGCAGGCCCAGACCCGCCTGCTGCGCGCGTTGCAATCGGGCTCGGTCCGCCGGGTCGGTGGGCGCGAGGAGATCAAGGTCGATGTCCGCATTGTCGCGGCGACCAACCGTGACCTGGAACCGATGATCGCAGCCGGCACATTCCGGGAAGACCTGTTCTATCGGCTCAACGTGGTGCCGATCACCCTGCCGCCGCTACGCGAACGCGCTGACGACATTCCCGCATTGGCCCGGCATTTCCTGCAACTGGCCGCGGGTGAGGGGCTGCCCCGCCACCAGCTGTCGGGCGACGCGGCGGACCTGCTTGCCCGCCAGCCCTGGCGCGGTAACGTGCGCGAGCTGCGCAATTTCATCTACCGCCTGGCCTTGCTGGCGCGCGAGGACGCGATTGATGCCGAAAGCGTGGCCAGCCTGCTCCAGCAGGCCGCGCGCAGCGACGGCGAGAGCGGCGGGGCGCTGGACCTCGCCGGGGCGGTGGTGGAATGGCTGGCAGCGAACCGCCCGGCACCGGGCACGGTCTACGACGCTGCGCTGGCCGCGTTCGAGCGCCCGCTGTTCATCGAGGCGCTGCGCGAAACCCAGGGCAACCAGCTGCGCGCCGCGCAATTGCTGGGGATCAACCGCAATACCCTGCGCAAGCGCTTGTCCGACCTGGCGATCGATCCGGCGGAAGTCCACCGCCTTGGTTGAATTGCCCCTTGCATAGTTGCAACAGTGGTGTTGTAACTACGCAACGATGACAGCTGCAAGGTCCAAGGCCCCACCACGCTGGTGGCGGCGCGTGCAGATAGCCGCGCGGAGGGCCAATTTCTTTGCAATCATGGAAGTTGTCTCGGTCGCCAGCTTCCTGCTGATGACCGGGCTGACCTGGTATGTCGTCGCCGCCCAGGCCCAGCGCGACCAGGTAATGCCGAGCAATCTGACCGCCACCCTGCTGGTCGGCACCTTGGTTCCGGCGATGGCGATCCTGGTGCTGCTGGGGCGGCGCCTGGCACTGCAACGCGCGGCCGACCATGCCGGTGGGGGCGGCCAGCTGCACGTCCGCCTGGTGTTCTTCTTCTCGCTGATATCCGCGATCCCGACCCTGCTGGTGGTGATCTTCGCCTCGGTGCTGTTCCAGACCGGCGTGGAATTCTGGTTTTCCGACAGTTCGCGCGGGATGCTGGAAAACGCCAACAAGCTGGCGCGTGGCTATTACGAGCAGACCCAGAACGACATGAAGTATTCGTCGCTGGCGATGGCGGCGGACCTTGGCGATTTCCTCAGCCGCGAATCCGCGGTCAGCCCGGAGTTCATGAGCTACTACCAGTTCCAGATCACCAACCGGAACATCAACGAATCCACCATCCTCCAGAAGCTGCCCGACGGCACGTTGAGCCGCGCGGCCTTTGCCCGGGGGGACAACCCGCTCAGTGGGCAGGTCTCCCTCGGCGTCGTGCGCCAGCTGGATAGCGGCGCCGACATCGTGATCGATGCCAAGCCTGACAAGATCGAGGCGGTCACCCCGATCGACCGCCGCTCGGGCATCTATCTCTATACCGCGCGCAAGTCGGACCTGCTCAGCCTTAGCCAGGGGCAGCGCGCGCAGAACATCGTGCGCGCCTATGACCAGCTGACCAAGCGGGCGCGGATCCAGCAATTGCAGGTCAATGTCGCGCTGTTCGTTGCCTCGCTCGCGCTGGTTGGCCTGTCGATCTGGTTCGCGCTGCGTTTTGCCGACCGGCAGGTGAAGCCGCTGTATGACCTGGTCGATGCCGCGCGCCAGGTCGGTTCGGGCAACTTCTCGATGCGTGTCGAAGGGCGCACCGGGGCGGACGAGATCGGCCTGCTGAACCGCGCGTTCAACCGCATGACCCAGCAGCTTGACCGGCAGACCCAGGCCCTGGTCGGCGCGAACCAGCAGCTCGACGAGCGCCGCGCCTTCATCGAGGCGGTGCTGGAATCGGTCACCGCCGGGGTGATTTCCACCACGGCGGAAGGGGTAATCCTGCTGATCAACGGTTCCGCGCAGAAGCTGCTGATCGACAAGGACGGCAAGCTGGATGAAGGTGCGCGGCTGGCCGATGTGGCGCCGTCGATCGCCTCGCTGGTGGCCGATGGCAAGGACAGCGGGATCGTCCAGTATGCAAAGGGCGGCGACCTGCTGACCCTTGCCGTGCGGGTCAGCCGCGAAGCCACCGGGCACGTCATTACGTTCGAGGACATCACCCGCCAACTGGTCGACCAGCGCCAGGCGGCCTGGTCTGACGTCGCGCGGCGCATCGCACATGAAATCAAGAACCCGCTGACCCCGATCCAGCTGGCCACCGAGCGGCTCAAGCGGCGCTACCGCAAGCTGATCACCGCCGATGCCGAATTGTTCGACGAGCTGACCAGCACGATCATTCGCCAGGTCGGCGACCTGCGCAAGATGGTGGATGAATTCTCCAGCTTTGCCCGCCTGCCCAAGCCAGTGTTCCGCGGTGAAGACCCGGTCGACCTGGCCCGGCAGGCGCTATTCCTGCAGGAAGTGTCCCGGCCCGACATCAACTTCGCCTTCGCTGCCGATCCCGACTTCGGCATCATCGCCTGCGACCGGCACCAGTTCGGCCAGGCGATGACCAACGTGCTGAAGAACGCGGTCGAGGCGGTCGAGGCGCGGCAGAAGACCGAGGATGCCGGCTATCGCGGGCGGATCCAACTGTCCTTGCGCAAGCAGGGCGAAGATATCCTGGTGGCCATTGCCGATAACGGCATCGGCCTGCCGCAAGACCGGGAACGGATCATCGAACCCTATGTCACCACCCGCGAAAAGGGCACGGGGCTGGGGCTCGCCATCGTCAACAAGATCGTCGAGGAACACGGCGGCGAAATGACCTTCGCCCCGGGCACCCCCGATGGAACCATCGTCACCATGCGCTTCGCGCGCGATCCGCTGGGCAACCAGCGGCCGAGCGAAGCAGCGGAATAGCAAGTACGGGAACTGGAAATGGCGCTCGATATCCTCATCGTCGATGACGAACGCGACATTCGCGAACTCGTGGCCGGCGTGCTGAGCGACGAAGGCTATGAATGCCGCACCGCTGGCGACAGCACTACCGCGCTGGACATGATCGACCAGCGCCGCCCCAGCCTGGTACTGCTCGACGTGTGGCTCCACGGCAGCCCGATGGACGGGCTCGAAGTGCTCGACGCAATCAAGAGCCGCGAGCCGGAACTTCCGGTGATCATCTTTTCCGGCCACGGCAACATCGATACTGCCGTCTCCGCGATCGGGCGCGGGGCGATGGACTTCATCGAAAAGCCGTTTGAAGCCGAACGCCTGCTGCTGCTGGTCGCCCGCGCGACCGAGACGGAACAGCTGCGGCGGGAGAACGCGCGGCTGCGCGAAGGTTTCGTCTCATCGGACGAATTCACCGGCAACAGCAGCGCGATCAACCAGGTTCGCGCCACGCTCAAGCGGGTCGCCAACACTGGCAGCCGCTTGCTGATTTCCGGGCCGGCCGGGGCGGGCAAGGAAGTGGCGGCGCGCCTGCTGCACAGCTGGAGCCCGCGCGCTGGCGGGGCCTTCGTCACGGTCAATTCGGCGCGGATCACTCCCGAACGGTTCGAACAGGAACTGTTCGGGGAAGAGCAGGGCGGCAAGCTGGTGCGCGCCGGCCTGCTGGAAATGGCCGATGGCGGCACACTCTACCTCGACGAGGTGGCCGACATGCCGCTGTCCACCCAGGCGCGGATTCTGCGGGTGCTCACCGAACAGGCCTTCGTCCGCGTTGGCGGGCACCGCCAGATCCGGGTCGATGTGCGGGTGGTGTCATCCACCGCGCGCGACCTGGAAAAGGAAATCGCCGAACGCCGGTTCCGCGAAGACCTGTTCTACCGGCTCAACGTCGTCCCGGTGACGATCCCGTCGCTGGCCGAACGGCGCGACGACATCCCGATGCTGGTCGATCACTTCTTTGCCCGCTTCGCCACCGACCAGGGCGTGCCGCCGCCGGAAGTCAGCATGGAAGCGATGGCGGCGCTGCAAAGCTATGAATGGCCGGGCAACGTGCGTCAGTTGCGCAACGTGGTTGAACGCACGATCATCCTGACCCCGCGAGAGCGCCTGGGCCGGATCGAGGCGGACATGCTGCCTGCCGAAGTACTGAATGGCCGGATTTCCGCGGATTCCGGCATTTCCGCGCTGATGGGCGTGCCGCTTCGTGAAGCCCGCGAGAATTTCGAGCGCGAATACCTGCGCGTCCAGATTCGGCGCTTCTCGGGCAACATTTCCCGCACGGCCAGCTTCATCGGGATGGAACGCTCGGCGCTGCACCGCAAACTCAAGCTGCTTGGCATGGTCGATCGGCGCGAAGACGAGGAGGAGGACGAAAGCGCCTGAGGCGGGGGCCTTTTTCCGCATTGCAGCAAAGGCCGGTTAGGGTTACCATCTCCTATTAGATACCGGTTCGCCGCGCCCGAATGATGGGGCCGGCGGCCAGAATGCGGACCGCAGAAGCGGCCGCCAACAAGAAGGAGCCCATTGATGTCCTCTCGCACTCTCACTGCGCGTCCGCGCCCGCCCAAGCCCGAAGGCGAAGTCGAAGCCGCCGAAGCCGAGCTGGCCCCGCCGCCGCCGCTGACCGGAACCACCGCGGCCAAGGGGCAGAACCTGCAGGACCAGTTCCTCAACCTGCTGCGCAAGCACAAGGTGCCGGTCACCATGTTCTTGGTGAAGGGCGTGAAGCTGCAGGGCATCGTCACCTGGTTCGACAATTTCTCGATCCTGCTGCGCCGCGATGGCCAGTCGCAGCTGGTCTACAAGCACGCCGTTTCCACCATCATGCCCAGCCAGCCGATCGATGCGCGCCAGTTCGGCAGCGCCGGGGAAGGGGGCAAGAAGGTGCGCCTGCTGCAGGACGTGTTCCTCTCGAGCGTGCGTTCGTCCGGGGTGCAGGTCACCATGTTCCTGGTCAACGGCGTGATGCTCCAGGGTCGGGTCGCGGCCTATGACCTGTTCTGCATGCTGCTTGAACGCGAAGGTTATGTGCAGCTCGCCTACAAGCACGCTGTTTCGACCATCCAGCCGCTGGGTCCGGTGGACCTGACCGGCGATGGATGGGAAGGTGAGGAAGACTGAGCTTTCTTGACGACAACCGCGAGGAAGTGACCCGCGGGGCGCGGGCCGTGATCGTGTACCCGGAATTCCGGGGGCGCGGTGCGGCCGCGATCGATACCGCCGCCCGGCTCGAGGAAGCGCGCGGGCTCGCTCTCGCCATCGGGCTGGAGGTGGTCGAAGCCATGGCCATCCCGATCCGCGAGGCGCGCGCCGGCACGCTGTTCGGGGAAGGGCAGATCCAGAACATCGACGTCGCCTGCAACCTGGGCGATGCGGAACTGGTGATCGTCGATGGCGCGCTCAGCGCGATCCAGCAGCGCAACCTTGAGGAAAAGCTTAAACGCAAGGTGATCGACCGGACCGGCCTGATCCTCGAAATCTTCGGGGAACGTGCGGCCACGGCCGAAGGGCGATTGCAAGTGGAACTCGCCCACCTTGATTACCAGGCCGGGCGCCTGGTTCGCTCGTGGACCCACCTTGAACGCCAGCGCGGCGGGTTTGGCTTTCTGGGCGGCCCCGGCGAAACCCAGATCGAAGCCGACCGCCGCATGATCCGCGACCGCATGGCGCGGCTGCGGCGGGAGTTGGAACAGGTCCGCCGCACCCGCGGCCTCCACCGCAGCCGCCGCGAAAAGGCGCCTTGGCCGGTGATCGCGCTGGTCGGCTATACCAATGCCGGCAAGAGCACACTGTTCAACCGCCTGACCGGGGCGGGGGTGATGGCCGAGGACCTGCTGTTCGCCACGCTCGATCCGACCATGCGGCGCATTCGCCTGCCGGGGGTGGACAAGGCGATCCTGTCCGACACCGTGGGGTTCATCTCCGACCTGCCGACCCAGCTGGTCGCGGCCTTCCGCGCAACGCTCGAGGAAGTGACCGCCGCGGACGTGATCGTGCACGTCCGCGACATCGCAAATCCCGATACCCAGTCCCAGAAGCGCCAGGTGCTCGACGTGCTGGAAGACCTTGGCCTGATTGAGGAAGACGGCGGTGCGCCGAAGGTGCCGATCGTCGAGGCGTGGAACAAGTGGGACCTGCTCGACGAGGAGCGCGCGGCGGCCCTGTCCGAACAGATCGCCCACCGCCGTGACGAAGTGATCGTGCCGCTGTCCGCGATTACCGGCATGGGCTGCGAAGACCTGCTTGCGGCGGTCAGCCGCCTGCTTACCTCGGGCGCGCGGGACCACAGCTTTGTCCTGCCGGTAAGCGACGGGCAGCGGCTCGCCTGGCTTCACGCCCACGGCGAAGTCCTGGCCGACGAGGATGCCGGAAGCGACGAGCGCGGCCCATTGCGCCGCCTCGAAGTGCGGCTTGAACCGCGCGAACTAGGCCGGTTTACCCGCCTCTGACGCCTTGACGTCACGCCACAGCGCGTCCTGTTCGTCGAGTGAGAGTGCGGCGAAGTCTGTCCCGCGCGCGCTGGCCAATGCTTCCATTGCCCGGAAACGCCGCTCGAACTTGGCATTTGCTGCGCGCAGGGCTTCCTCTGGCGCCAAGCCATAAGCCCGTACCGCGTTGACTGCCGCGAACAGCAGGTCACCCGCCTCCTCGCGCCGTTCCGCGTCTGTTCCAGCCTGGGCCAGCTCGTCCAGTTCCTCGATCACCTTGGCGGCCGGACCCTTTGGATCGGGCCAGTCGAAGCCTTGCCTGGCGGCACGCTTTTGCAGCTTCTCGGCTCGCATCAGTGCGGGCAGGGCCAGGGCCACGCCGTCGAGCGCGCTGCTGGCGCCCTTGGCGCGGCGTTCCTCGGCCTTGAGGCGCTCCCAGCGTTCCTCGCGTGATTGGCCTTCGTCGGGGGCATCGCCGAAGATGTGTGGGTGCCGGGCCTCCATCTTGGCGCTGATCGCATCGGCGACATCGCCAAAGGCGAACAAGCCGCGCTCTTCGGCCATGCGGGCATGGAAGACGACCTGGAGCAGCAAGTCGCCAAGTTCGTCCTTGAGCCCGGCCATGTCGTTGCGCTCGATCGCGTCGGCCACTTCGTAGGCTTCCTCGATCGTATACGGCGCTATCGTGGCGAAGGTCTGAGCCAGGTCCCATTCGCAGCCGCGCTGGGGATCGCGCAAGTGGGCCATGATGGCGAGGAGACGGTCGAGAGGGGGCATGGCTGCTCCGGCTAGCTAGGAATGATAATATATATTATGTTAAATGACGCATGGGGTAAGAGGGCCCTCATAGCTCCAGTAGCGTCACCAACCAGGCCAGCCCGGCAATGATCGCGCACCATGCCAGCGCCATCTGCGCCGTTCGCCTCCAGCCCAGCCGCTGCGCATCATTGTGGAAATTCGTGACGTTCAACGCCAACCAGCCGAGCAGC
>JAKPAG010000004.1 GCA_029779535.1 Pseudomonadota bacterium
TTGCGGTGCGGGGTTGCCGGCAAACAACCAAGAAAACCTGTCGCTCGAATGCCGCTAGCGGCGCCAAATTCCGCAGGATTCCGGCGAAAACGCCTGGATCGAACTGGGTCGCAATTCTGATCCCAGTACCGCAGCGAGAAACCGGCTTGACCGGCACACCGTACGCGACAAATCGCAGCCGAAAAGCCAGCAGTTCCGGGCGTTTCGGCAAATGGCAGCTTCCCCGTCAAATCTGACTTGCGGCCAGTTTCCAAGTCACTTTCAATTCACTGGCGGAAAATAGCTCTTTATTTTAGTTACTTACGTGCCTTTTTGGGCAGGGAGGTCGTCACTTGAATGTGATTGGCAAGCTGCAGCTCGGATCGGCCCAGCCAGCGGCTGGCGCTTCGCGTTGTGGGATTGCTCTCCGAATGACGGGAAAGGCGGGAAATTGGGAACAGCCCGCCTAAACACCTGTCACGCAACCGCAAATCGCGTTCCCAGCAATTGTCAGTCCTGTTCCCCGCGACGTTTCATGGGAACAGTGCGGCGCAGGCTTGCGCGCGTCCCGCGTCGCCTACGGCTGCAGAATTTACGCACGACCCTCGTTGCTATGAGCCGAAGGTTTCGGCCAGCTATAGCATTGCGCGGCTGACGAGCTTCATGTTGGCGCACCAAAAATCAAATCTTCGCACTCCGCCAGCATCAAATGGAAATAATGTAGATTCCACCTCGATAGCTTCACCGGGACCAAACCAGTTCAACGCTCGAAGCTCCAATGCAGAACTCCGCGAACGGTGAGCAAAGAAATTTCGTGTCAGCCTAAGGTTTTCAAGAGGCCAGGGCGTTGAACCGATTGCAGCTGCCACATTGGCGGCATTCGCAATATTGAGCCGTCTCGCTGCTTTAATGGCGTCGGCTGGCCGGTACCACTTGGGCTCAAAGCGCTTTCTTGTCTGCTGCAGGAGATAGTGACTCACCCCTTCGCGTGTTCGATAACGTCTTGGAACGCTAGCAGGCACTGATCCTCCTGAGTCGGTAGCGCGACCAGTCGCCGAAAGCAGGATGAAGTTGCGCACATACATTTCCCAGGCGTTTTGAAGCTGGAATGTGATGTGTTCGGCTTGACGCCGCTCAGCGACGCCAAGCGGCACGGCGCAAAGCGGTATCATCTCCGCATTTAGCGCATCAACTCGCCGCTCCAATTGCCCGACAAGCTTGCTGAGCATTAGGCGGCGATTGCATTCACGATTGCAGCGAACCGAGGCCGGCGTGAGCTAATGCGCTGTGTGCTGCTTTTGCTTGCGACAACGAAACCGGCATAGGGACCGTCGATGTCGTCATTTTCAACAGCGGTGGCGAGCAGCGGGAGATTGTTCGCAGCGTTAGCTTGGCTCAGCCCTATGCCCCGCTTCTCATCGATGTCCGCTGTCAATGCAGACGTGGGCAGTTCCCCTGCGACAAATGCGATTGCACACACCAAGAGTAGGAAATTCGGCGCATCGAAAAATGTCGTTTCACCAAAAGTTGGCGCGAAGTCGGTGACTGCAATATTTATGTTTTTCTGCACCAACGCGGTCAGGTCGGAAAAATAGGCTTCATCCCGCTTGATGTTGCTCCTGTAGAACCCGCCGACTTTCTCTTCTCCGCCATCACCCAATCCATTCGCGAATGCCATGTACAGCTCGGCGATCAATGTCGTGTTTTTGAGGCGCACGCTATCGCGCAGCGACACGACATGAAATTGGTCCCAAAGCTGACCATTCTCGCGGGTGGTGTTCCAGATCGCCCATTTGACGGGCTCGTCATACTTGGCATGCCGCAACTCTGCCGGCGTGACCTTCACACTGTAGGAGTTCAGGCGGGCGAAAACCTCCAACACCTCAGCGTCGGACGCATTCAGAAGTTGGACTGTGGAAATGTTGTATGAAAGGAAGGCATCCTTCCGCTCTTGTGTGAGGTCGTTATAGCGCTGCCCCCCGAAGTCAGGGCTTCGCGAACTGATTCGAAGTTCATTCGCAGCGAATGCCAAAATCGCCCGTAGCCGTTGCTGACCATCGACCACTTCACGAATTGACGATTGAGTAGCCGCATCAACCCGTGTGCGAATGTAGACGGCCGGTATGGGCAGCTCTCGCAGAATGGTGTCAATCAAGAACGACTGAGCTTGGGGGGTCCACACTGAACCGCGCTGAAATTGAGGCTGCAGCTCAAGCTGTTTTTGTCTGTTCCAAGAGAGAAAATCAGAAATTGAAAATGTCTGTGGAATGCTTGGCATGGGTTCCTCCCGGCAAATATATGCCAGTGCTTCGGCCTGCTCACTAGCGATAATAATGGACGAGTGCGAGCCCTCCAAGATTGCGCCCAGCCGCACCTACGGCGGCAACTCGTTACGGTAGTGTAGCCGCAGCGTGGGAACGTGTGACTTTCTGCCGCCGCGCTGGCGGGAAGGCTCTGGCCGCGCTCCGAACAGGTCGAATTGCGGTGGGCTATCAGGGGCGGCCATTACCAGCCGGCCACATCATCGGCGAAGGGATCGCCGCCGTAGTCGTAATCATCCGCACCCGGCGCGGCTGGACCATCCATCGGCCAGTCTATCGGCCCGGCTGGATCGCCGGCAGGCGAAGGGATGGCTTTGGCCAGGTCGCTTGCTTCCCATTCCAGAATGGTCGCGCGCACTGTGTAGAACCGGGGTGTTTGGTCGCCAACGCGTTGCTTGCGTTTGGGCCGCCCGCCATCGCCAGGGACAATGAAACCTTGTTCTTGCAGAACCGCCGCCGCTTCCTTCAGGTCGAAACCGGCAAGAATCTCGCTCCAGCCGCTATCGTGGAACAGGTAGCAGGACTTGCCCGGCTCAATGTCGTGCAGGTAGCCCAGCGTGGATAGCGAGCGGGCTTCGCCTTCGCGGTTGCTGGCCCCACCCCCGCCATTATCGCCATCACCATCCCCATAGAACGATTGCACCTTGCCTTGGGGAACGCGACCGAAGCGAGACTGCCCGGCTTGTATGGCGTTGCGCACCCGCTCCAGTATCTGCCTATGCTCTCGCAGGCCGGTGCGTCCGAAACCAGCCGCCCAGGCATTGAAGCAAGCCAATGCCGCCGTCTCTGCCTCCCCAGCTCGCCACGGCACAACACCAAGCGCCGTGGCCATCTCCCCAGCCGCCGCGACCGCAGCGAAGCGCAAGGCCCCGCGATGCACCTGCCCACTATCCCCGTCTTGCTTGGCCTTCCCGGTAAAAGCCTTGGCCAACCGTTTGGCCTCGCCCTCCCAATGGGCAGGATCGGCGACAAGGCCGCGCACGAAGGCAGGCCCGGCATGGCCATAGTGAGCGGCGCAGGCCGCCTTGATCGAATCGGAAAAGGCGGCTGGACTGGCCATGTTGTGCAGGGCCTCCCAAGCTCCGAAACCCGCTCCGGCATCGGCTGGCAAGTCAAGCAAACGCAGCTCTTGCCCGGCCATGGTCCGTTCGCCTCGCTTGGCGGCGCGCATATGGTCGGCAAGTCCGATTTCCCCGGTGCTGCACACCATCACGCGCCATTCGGCACGGCGGCGCAACGCCCCGCTCTGTTGCGCCCGCGCCTTGCCTTGGCCGCTTGCGAGCGCATAGGCCGCATTGCCCGCCTCTTGCGGGTCAACAAGCGCCAGCTCGTCAAGGATCAGCAGCGTTTCGGTATGGCCGTGGGCAACGCCCTCCAAGGCATTGCCGGTTGCCCGCCAGCTTGATGCGAAGCCCAGCGAACCGCCCCCGCCCCACACGCTGCCAGCCGCCATGGCCAGCGACGTTTTGCCGGTGCTGGACGCCCCGCGAAAGTGGAAGCCACCGCCCTCCATATCGAGCCCGCGCATGATTGGCCCCACAAAGGCCAGCGATATGGCGAATGTCAGCAGACTGTTGCCGGGTGCCAACGCAGCCAGGGCGCGTTGCCAGCCGTCCAAACTGCCCTTTTCCCGATAGTGCAGCGCAGAGGCCGCCCCGTCGAAATGCACCGGCTCAGCGCCCGGCGGCGCGATTATGGCATGGGGCAAGACAAAGCGGCTGGCATCAACCCAGCCGGTTCGCTCTGCCAAGGTGAGACGGGCACTATGAGTCACCGCCCGAAGGAAGCGAATGAACCGATCGCTCTGGCCCGTCGCGGAGAGGATCAGCATCCCCGCGCCCGCGAGCTCGGCCCGCACTGCCCCAGCATCGGACGCCAGCGCCGCCCGCTTCACAGTCTTGCGCTTTTCCACTCCGTCGCGGTCCCGAAACCGGATCAGCAAGCCCCAATCGCCGCCGTCGCCGTCTCGTGCCTCGCCCATGATGTCGAATGGATCGGACAGCCGCACCGCTCGCGCTTCCGCGCCATCTTTGCCCGGCTCCAGCCAATAGAGGCCATCATCATTGAGCGTGTAGCCCGGCGGCATTTCCGGCCGCCCGGTGCTGGCGGCCTCCAGCGCCGCGCCGATCAGCCCCAGCAAGTCAGCTTGGGCGAATCCGGGCGGGAACGGATCGGCGCAATCCCATGCGGCTGGCAGCGAGGCGGGGAGCTGGACAATCGCCGCACCCTCTGCGCGAGCCGCCAGCGCAGCCTTGCGGACAGCTTGCGCGGCTTCGCGTCCCGGCGTGTCGGCATCAGGCAGGATGGCCACCCGGCGGCCCGCCAGCGCGGTCCAATCGGCTTTGCTGACTGCCTTTGAGCCGCCGGACCAGGACGCCACCGCGAATCCTGGAAACAGACCCGCCGCCGCGTCCGCCGTCTTTTCGCCCTCCACGATCAGCACGGGCGCGGCTGGAGCCAGGACGAGCCGATCCAGCCCATAGAGCGGGCGAGGGACAGGCGGTGCACCCCAGCGCCAGCCCAGCCGCCCGCCTTCGCGCCAGAGCGTTTGCGGCAGGATTTCCTTGGCCCCGTCCGGCTTATCGAAACGGCAAACCCAATGGATCAGCCTGCCCGCTTCATCGCGATAGGCCCAGGAGGCAGAGGGCTTGCCGTGGCTATTGTGCGAGGCCCGCGCGTCCAGTGCATCGGCGGGCACCGGGCACACCCATTCGCCCTTGGGCTTTGGCGCAGCCTTGTGTTTCGCCTCTGGCACGTTCCCGGCTGGCAGATCATCGCCAGCCGCAATGGCCTTGGAGACGTTGGCAAAGGGATCATCCGGTTTGTCGTTCACGCCCATGGGGAAACCCCCATGGATTCCGCCAGCCGAATGGCGGCTTCACGCTGGGGCAGACCCGAAACGAAGGCGGCAAGGCTCACCAGGTCGCCGCCGCCGTCACCAGTGGCGAAATCCGCCCATCGCCCGGTGGAGACATTGACCTTGAAGCTGCCCAGGCGCCTATCAGGGCGCAGCGGATTGCGGGCAACGTATTCGTGCCCCTCCAGCCGCCCCTCTGGCAGCAAGCCCCGCACGACCGCCGCAGCATTGGCCAGGGCGCGACGATTGACTCGCTCGAAATCGATCCTGCCAGATCGCACGGCTCCGCTCTCGCCGATCATCGGTCGCCCTCCAGCAACTTGTGCAGGGCATGGGCTGGGATCAGAGTCCGGTTGCCGATCTTGACGGCTTCCAGCCGCCCGGCGGCTATCAACTGATAGAGTCGCGTCCGCCCCAGCGACGTGGCGCGGCTGGCCTCTTTGATCGAATAGGCGAGAGGCGCGCCCGATGGTGTGTCGTTCATTTCCGAACTCCCTTGTTCATGGGAGTCCGGATCAATACGCGCAGTCACAGCGCCCGCTACAAGAGCGTGTGAACAATCCTACGCGGCTGGGGGCATTCTTTCCTTCCGGCGCAGCGCAATCGCGTTTTGCAGCGTCTTGCGAGCATGGGGGCAGGGACCATCGCCAGCCGCCTCTAGCGCCAGATCATAGGCCAATGCCCATTGGTACGAGGGCTTGCCGTCAATCACAACCGGAACCCCGCTGGACGCCAGAAAGTCGCCTAGCCACAGGGCCAATCGTGTCTTGGGGGAAACGGTGCGGCCCGGGCTGGCATTGTCGCCCAGCTCGCCCAGCGCCGTCTCGGCATGGCCGATCAACTCGCCCGTGAGATCGAATGCGGCGCTGGCAAAGCCCGCTTCCTTCCCAGCTTTGTAGGGCACGGCACTTACTCGCCCAATGGCCTCGCCCGAAACACCCGCCATGGTCTCCCGCAATGCTTGGGCAGCCTTGAGAACGCGCGCAATGTCGGCGCGGACCGCGGCGGGCGGAGGAGCATCGCCCGCCGCAGGATCATTCCAAGCAACCAGTGGCGCGCCGATTTGCGGCAACACCAGGTGCGCCAAGCGATAATCGCAGATTGCCAGCTCCAGCCCATCGGGCGAGGCAGGCGCGCAGCCCTTTGCGAACGCCTGCCGGATCGCTGGCGATAGTAGCTCTGCCCCAACGTCATCGGCTTCCGCCCGTTCGTCCGCCGCCCGCTCTCGCAACCCCACTGCTATTCTGCCCAGGAGCGCGCTGGCGGCCTCAAGCGCCTCGCCAGCCTGCGCCGCTGACAACTGGCCCGGCATTCCTAAGCCGTATTCGCCAAGCGCATTGGTCACGATACCGATTGCCAGCCGCACTGTCTCTGCCGGGTCATTGGCATCCCAAGGCATACGACCGGCTTCCGGATCAGGCTGGGAATCGTCCGTCATCACCCCCGCTCACCGGCTGGAGGGGGCAGGGGGTAGCCACACGCGCGCGGATTTTCCTGCATCGGGATCGGCCATTTCTGTTCCCGTGTTCCCAACACCGGCAGAGGGCTTGGGAACAGGCGCGCACCCTCCAGAGGCTCGGCTTTCTGCCTGTCTGACATAACTTGTTCCCACGTTCCCATTGTTCCCTTGTAAATCATCGCTTCCCGAAAGCCGTCCGGAAAATGAGAAAATAATCCGCCGGAAATCAGCCATTGGCCCATGATGGCAAACCCGGTTCGCGACAACGCCCGGAACAGGCTGACAAGGCCGTGGAGGCGAGGCGGCTAAGCGTTTGGTCGGCGAAGGCCCCAGCCACCCGGCTGGCCTCTCTCTGCCCGCCTGTCTGCGATCCTCCGGCCAGCCGTCCGGAAATGCAGAGAAGCAAGAAAAAACCTGCCGATGAGAGGGGCTGCGGTCCTACACCAGGTGCGGCTCTGGACTTTTGACCACCCCCCGTCTGCACCGGGCGCGGCTGGCCAGCCGCATGGCGAAACTGCCATGGAATGCCGCGCGCGTGTGGCTCCCCCATCCCCTCACCGCCGCGCGCCATCACCGCTTCGCGGCCTGTTCATTCCCCGTCCGATGGCCACGACCGCTTGCCGAAATCCCATATCGCTTCCCATGCGCGAAGGTGTCGCGGGTTGCCGGGATCGAACGGCGGCACATCGGCCCGCAGCTCCAGCGATTGCGCCTGTCGTTCCCTTTCCCGTTCCCCCGGAAACTTGAAGGGGAAGGCCACGGGCTGACTTTCGATCAGCTCTCGGCTTGCCTGCATGTGGGCACGACGTTCCGCAACTCGCCCTGAATGTTGCTGGACTTGCCGCGCCGCAGCGGTCGGCAGAATGGCCACGTTCGCCGGGCAAGCCCGCCGCAGCTCCCGCAATGAGGGGGTACGCCTCACTTGCTTCTTTCCTTCACTGGCTTGATCGGCACAACGTCCGCACCCTTGCGCAGCGTATCAAGATAGTCGCCCCACCATTGGGCCATCGCAACTCGCTCTTGCCAGTGTGCGCCGCGCGTGTAGGCGGCCCGCACCTTGTCGGCATCGCCATGGGCAAGCGCCCGCTCGATAGCGTCCGGGTGCCACTTGCCGCTTTCGTTCAGCAGCGTTGCGGCCATGGCCCGGAACCCGTGGGCGGTCATTTCGTCGCTGGCGTAGCCCAGCCGCCGCAGCCCGGCATTCAACGTGTTCTCGCTCATGGGGCGGGCACGGGTGCGGACAGACGGAAAGACATAGCCAGCCGGGCCGGTGAGGGCGTGAATCTCTCGCAGGATAGCCACAGCCTGCCGGGACAATGGAACGCGGTGATCCTTACGCATCTTGGTTTTCTCGGCTGGGATGGTCCACAGCGCACCGTCCAGGTCGATTTCATCCCAGCGGGCATGGCGCAGCTCACCGGGCCGCACAAAGACATGGGGAGCCAGTTGCAGCGCCAGCCGGGTAAGTCCGAGGCTTTCATATCCGACTATGGCGCGCAGCAGCTCGCCCACCTTCACCGGCTCAAGGATGGCCGCGTAGTGCGTCACCTTGGGCGTTGCCAGTGCCCCGCGCAGATCGCGGGTAGGATCGGACGCCAGCCGCGCCGTAGCCACCGCATAGCGGAACACCATGCCCGCGAGCTGCAACGTCCGCCGCGCGCTCTCTAGCGTCCCTTTGCCTTCGATCTTGCGGACGGCAGCCAGAATGTCGGCTGGCTCAATCTCTCCAATCGGCAGGCTGCCAAGAGCGGCATTCAGGCGGGACAGCAGGTATTCGCTCCGCTTGGCCGTGGCCGGTGCCCAGCCGTCCTGCCCGTCTTTCTTCCGCTTGGCGCAATACTCGGCAGAGATAATGGCAAAGGTATTCATAGCCTCTGCCCGCTGGCGCACCTTGGCACGGCGCTTTTCCCGCGATGGGTCTTTGCTGGCAGCAATCTGTTCTCTGGCCTCATCCCGGCGCTTGCGAGCTTCGGCCAGGCTCACTTCAGGATAGGCACCGAAGGCCGCCAGCTTTTCCTTGCCAGCCATGCGGTATTTCAGCCGCCAGAGCTTTCCACCCGCAGGCGTCACCAGCAGATAGAGGCCCGCCCCATCGGCGAGCTTGTATTGCTTCGCCGCCGGTTTTGCCTGTCGAATTGCAACGTCTGTCAGTGCCATGGCCTGCCCTCGCATACCCCCAGCGCCGCACATCATACCCCTTGCCTGTTCCGGCTTCCCCCAATCATACCCCCATCGGCGGGTGGCTAGATATGGACGCGGGCGAACGAACGCGGCCTGATATGCCGCTAAATACCTTGTATTTCAGGGGTATGTCCAGACTGATACGGACGCGGCTGGACCGGAAGGTGGAGCGGGTAAGGGGAATCGAACCCCTCTAGCCAGCTTGGAAGGCTGGAGCATTACCACTATGCTATACCCGCGTGCGGCAGGGCCGGCTTTTGCCCCGGCTGGCGCACCCGACAGGATTCGAACCTGTGGCCTCTGCCTTCGGAGGGCAGCGCTCTATCCAGCTGAGCTACGGGTGCCGGCCGGAGGGGAGCGGTTAGCAGCGCCGCGCGCTTCGCGCCAGTCCCTTATTTCATCGCGGAAACCGCCGGGTTAGCGATTTGGCAAGCCGAATCGGCCTATCCCAGCGGCATGAACGCACCAACCACCTTCGGCCCGAGCCTTGCGGCAAGCGGCGGGGCGCTGCCCGGATCGGGGCGGCCCGAATTCGGCCAGGCCTCGGCCAGCGCGATGAGCATGAAGTGGTCGGCGCTGCACGATGCGGCCAATGTGGTGGCCATGCTGGCGGGCATCGCGGCCGAGCCGATGCGCCCGGAAATCCGCAATTTCCCGGCGTTGATGCGCGATGTCGGCGGCTGGCGGCGCGAGCTGGCCGAACAGGGCATCGACGATCTGTCGGCGATCATGGAACCAGGGCTGGCGGCGCTGCTGGCGGTCAATGCACGGGGGGTCAACCCGGCCCCGGCGGCGCTGGCGCTGTGGCAGGAGTTCCACGCCGCGCGCAGTGCCTTGCTGGCCTTCAGCCCGCCGGCCGAATCGGTGCAGCCGCGCCGCTTCATGTAGCGCGGCGGGTGGCCAAGCGGGCCGGCTTGCAAAGTTCCCGTTTCGTTCCTAAACTAGCGGCATGCCCGCCAATCCGCCGATTCCAGCCGAGAGTTTCACCCGCGAGGCCCAGGCCGTGGCGCGGGGGATCGGGCGGCTGTTTGCGCGCAATGACATCTGGTGCCTGCCAGAGATGCCGCTGCGCAATGGGCGGCGGGCCGATCTGATGGGGATCGACGGCAAGGGGCAGCTGGTGATCGTCGAGATCAAGGTTGCCCGGGCAGACCTGCTGGGCGATGCCAAGTGGCTGGATTACCTGGATTATTGCGACAGGTTCTATTGGGGTCTGGCCCCGCACCTGGACCGTTCCTGCATGGAGGACGCGGCCTTCCTGCCCGAGCGCTGCGGGCTGATCGTGGCCGATGGCTATGACGCCGAAATCCTCCGCCCGGCGGCCACGGTGCCGCTGGCGGCGGCGCGCAGAAAGGTGGAAATGGAACGACTTGCCCGCGCCGCGCTGCGCCGCCACCACGGGCTGATCGACCCGGGCCTGGCCGGCTTGATCTGACCCCGCAGCAAGGGGGAACCAGGCCGCACAGACCGCGCACCAGCCGACCTGGCCGGGCCTGATCAGCGGGTGAGCTGCCCCTGAGGTTCGCGCGACAGGCGCGTCATCAGCAGCGCCGCCCGTTTCGCCTGCCGCCACAGGCTGGCGAGGTCCACCACCTCGGCGCTGGTGTGGTCGCCCTCGCTCGCCGGACCGAGGCCAACCAGGCTGTCGACATCGGCGGCAACGAAGCTGATATCCCCCGCCCCGCGCTTGAGCGGGTCGAGCTCGCCCATCGGTTCAAGCCCCAGCGTGGCATTGACCTCGTTCAGCTTGCCCAGCAGCGCGCGGTTGCCCGCCGTGGGCGCCATCGGCGGATACTTGCCATCGAAAGTCAGCGTGGCACTGCCACCGTTGAACGGCCGGGCGACGATTTCGCGCATCTTCGCCTCGGTCCGCGCGATCGATTCGGGAGTCAGCGCGCGCAGGTCGCCGCTGGCGATCGCGATTCCGGGGATGATGTTGCTTTTGCCCGCCGCGCTCGCATTGGCATCGTTCGCGGCAATTTCCGCGCTGGCCCCGCCGGTGATCAGCCCGACGTTGAAGGTGAGGTTGGGTTCCGGCAGCTCCTTGCGGAAGGCGGTGAGGATCTGGGCGAGCGGATAGATCGCCCCTTCCCCGGCGCTGGCCGAAAAAATCCCGCTGGAATGCCCGCTTTTCGCAGTGACGGTGACTTTCCACCCCCCGGCCGAGCGCCGCGCGATCGAGCCCATGTCCTTGCCGCCGTCGCGCGCCAGCCCTTCGAAGTCGAGCGCGACATCGGCCCGCTTGCCCGCCGCGACCAGATCGGCCCGCGCCGCTTCCAGCGGCAGCCCGGCGTCTTCCTCGTCCCCGGTCAGCACCACTTCGATGTTGGCGTCCCTGAGCGTCCCGGCCTTGTACATCGCCCGCAGCGCGGCAAGCATGGCGACATCGCCGCCCTTGTCATCCGCCGCGCCGGGGCCGCGCGCCTTGTCCGGCCCCAGCCGCTCGAACTTCTGGAACGGGTGGTCGGGTTCGAACACCGTGTCGAGATGCCCGATCAGCAGCAGCCGCTTGCGCCCCGGCTTGCCCTTGTGCGTCGCGATCAGGTGCCCGGCGCGGCCGACCCGGGCCTGATCCACCCAGCTCAAGGCAAAGCCCAGCGCCTCGAATTCGCCCGCCAGCATGTCGCGCACCTTGCGCACCCCATCCAGGTTGCGGCTGCCGCTGTTCTGGTTCACCAACCGTTCGAGCAGGTCGACATGGCGGCCCTGTTCGGCATCGACCGTCTGGATCATCACCTGCTCCTGCCGGGTGGGCGGGGCGGCCATCGCGGGCGCAGTGGTGGCAAGCAGGGTGGCGGCGAGGATCAGCGTGCGGTTCATCCCCCCAGCCTAGCCCATCGGCGGCGAAGCGCAATATTCTTGCTTTATGCTGCAATGCATACTAGATGGCCAATCCAGCAACCGGCGCATCGGCCCAGATCCGACGCAATCCGGCGCAGCGTGAGGTTGGGTGTTTCCACCCCAACCGCCCCGGACCTGCGGTTGCGCGTTTATCGCTGAAGCCACCTTCTTCACGCAGGGTCGCATCGAAACGAACCCTCGCTTCGCGCCTGGCGGACCCGTGTCCGTGGGCTGCGCCGCTTCATATTTGGAATTGTTACCATGACCTATTTTACCGACCTTGGCCTGGCCGAGCCTCTCATCCGTGCGCTTGCCACCAAGGGCTATGCCGATCCCACCCCGATCCAGCGCCAGTCGATCCCCGCGCTGCTCGAAGGGCGCGACCTGCTGGGCATCGCCCAGACCGGCACCGGCAAGACCGCCGCGTTCTCGCTCCCCTCGCTCCACCGCCTCGCCGCCAATCCGCAGCCCCGCAAGAGCGCGGCCTGCCGGATGCTGGTGCTGAGCCCGACCCGCGAGCTGGCCGCCCAGATCGCCGAAAACATGCGCGGTTATGCCAAGTATCTGAACCTGTCGGTCCAGTGCGTGTTCGGCGGCGTGCCGGTGGGCAAGCAGGCCCGCGCCCTGGTGCCGGGCTGCGACGTGCTGGTCGCCACGCCGGGCCGCCTGCTCGACCTGATCGACCAGCGCGCGCTGACCCTGCGCCATGTCGAGATCTTCGTGCTCGACGAAGCCGACCAGATGATGGACCTGGGCTTCATCGTGCCGCTGAAGCGCGTTGCCGCGATGCTGCCCAAGGAACGGCAGAGCCTGTTCTTTTCCGCGACCATGCCCAAGGCGATCGCGGACCTGGGCAAGCAGTTCATCCATAACCCCGTGCGCGTCGAAGTGACCCCGCAGGCGACCACCGCCGAACGGGTGGAACAGTATGTCACCTTCCTCAACCAGGCGGAAAAGCAGGCGCTGCTGACCCTGCGCCTGCGCGCCGGTCTGGCCGACAAGAGCATCGACCGCGCGCTGGTGTTCACCCGCACCAAGCACGGCGCCGACCGCGTGGTGCGCCACCTGGCGACCGCCGGGGTCAGCGCTTTCGCGATCCACGGCAACAAGAGCCAGGCCCAGCGCACCGCCGCGCTGCAGGCGTTCCGCAACGGATCGTGCCCGGTGCTGGTTGCGACCGACATTGCCGCGCGCGGGATCGACGTGACCGGGGTCAGCCACGTGTTCAACTATGAACTGCCCAACGTGCCCGAACAGTACGTCCACCGCATCGGCCGCACCGCGCGCGCCGGGGCCGACGGCGTGGCGCAGAGCTTCTGCGCGCCCGATGAAAAGCCCTACCTGCGCGACATCGAACGCCTGACCGGGGTCAAGCTGGATACCCAGCCGCTGCCGGAAGACTTCCAGAAGCAGGCCGCGCAGCTGCCGCTGCCCAGCCGCAAGCCCGCCGAAGCCGAGCAGGACGCCCGCCGCGAAGCGCGCGATGCGCGCGGCCGCGGCGGCCAGCGCGGCGGCGGTGAACGCGGCGGTGAACGCCGCCGACCGAACGCCGGCAACCGCAGCCCGGGCGGGCAGGGCCGCAACGGCCAGCCGCGCGACACCTGGCTGCGCAACGACCGCCAGGGCAGCGCCCCGGCGCGCGGCCCCGTGTTCAACCCGCTGGCCGATGAAGGCCGCGGCAGGGTGGAAGACGCGCCCCGCCGCGACGCTGCCCCGCGCCGTGACGATCGCCCGCAGGGCCGCCCGGATCGCGGTGAGCGCCGCGAACGCGCCTTTGGCGAAATGCCGCGCCGCGATAGCCAGCCGCGCGCCGAGCGCGGCGGCGAACGCAGCGCCGCCCCCCGCGATGGCGGGCAGGACCGGGGTGGACGCCGCTTTGACCAGCGCGGCGAAGGCCGCCGCGACGGCCGGCCGCAGGGCCAGCAGGGCGGCCGCACCCCCCACCGGGGCCGCACCGGCCGCGCGGGGTAAGGTTCGCAAGGAATCAGATCAGCCTGAACGTGTCGAAGGCCACGCGCTGATGCCGCCCCGGGCGGTGTCAGCGGCGTGGCCTTTTGCATGGACAGCGGGGCCTGGTCCGGGAACCGTCACACCCCCGCCTTGCATCCCCGCGCCCATGTGCCTAACCGGAAGGGGTGAGCGAAACGCCTGCCCCTCCCCATGGCCTGATGGCCCCCGGCAAACCGCTCGCCCCGTTCCGTTTTCCCGCCTTCCGCGCGATCTGGACCGCCAACCTGGCATCGAACCTGGGTTCGATGGTCCAGTCGACCGGTGCGGCCTGGCTGATGACCGAGCTGACCACTTCGCACCAGCTGGTCGCGCTGATCCAGGCTTCGGTCACCCTGCCGGTGATGCTGCTGGGGGTGGTCGCCGGGGCGATTGCCGACAATTACGACCGCCGCCGGGTGATGTTGGCGGCGCAGTGGGTCATGCTGGTGCTGTCGGCGGCGCTGGCGGTGCTGACCTGGCAGGGGCTGATCGGCCCGCTTTCGCTGCTTGCCTTCACGCTGGCGGTGGGCTGCGGCACGGCGCTGAACGGCCCGGCCTGGCAGGCATCGGTGCGGCTGCAGGTTGGCCCGGCCGACCTGCCGCAGGCGATCTCGCTCAACACCATTGCCTATAACCTGGCGCGCAGCGTTGGCCCGGCGCTGGGCGGCCTGCTGATTTCGCTGACCAGCACGGCCACGGCATTTGCGCTCAACGCGCTGTCCTATCTGGCGCTGATCGTGGTGCTTCTGCGCTGGCACCCTCAACAACCCGCGCGCGAGCGCCAGCCGATGTTCGCCTCGATTCTGGCGGGAATCCGCTTTTGCGCCAGTTCCAGCCCGGTGCGGCGGATCCTGCTGCGCGGCTTTGCCTTTGGCTTCGGCGCGGCCGGATACCTGGGGCTGCAACCCTTGCTGGTGCGCGAGCAGTTGCACGGCACCGAAACCCAGTTCGGGCTGTCG
Organism: Pseudomonadota bacterium; assembly: GCA_029779535.1. Lineage (GTDB taxonomy): Bacteria > Pseudomonadota > Alphaproteobacteria > Sphingomonadales > Sphingomonadaceae > Novosphingobium. The sequence continues at coordinate 14,587 of JAKPAG010000004.1, forward strand.
CTGGGCGCTTTCGGGATCGGCTCGATCGTGGTCGCGCTGTGGATCGCCCCGGTGCGGCGGCGCTTTGGCGGCGAGGCGGTGGTCGGCATGTCCACCCTGATCTTTGCGCTGATGCTGCTGCCGATCAGCCGGGTCACCAGCCTGCCGGCGCTGCTGGCGCTGACCCTGGTCGCGGGCGGGGCCTGGGTGGCGGTGCTGACCAGCCTGAATGTGGCGATGCAGCTGCGCTCGCCCGAGGCGATCCTGGGGCGGTGCCTGGCGATCTACCAGGCGGTGACCTTTGGCGGCATGGCGCTGGGCGCCTATGCGATGGGCCTGGCCTCGGACCTGATCGGGCTGAGCGCGGCGGTGCAACTGTCCGCCGCCTGGCTGGTCGCCAGCCTGGCCCTGCGCTGGCTCGCGCCGATGCCCGGACGGGATGAGGGGCGGGTTTAGGGGGGTGTGTTCTTGTTGGGTGCGCCCTTTGCCTCCGCAAAGGGCTTTGCAACACCAGCCCGCTCCCCCGGCCCAACCACCCACAGGGTACCTTGAACGGGTGGTTGGGCCGGGGGAGCGGGCTGGTGTTGCAAGGACAGGCCGGATGGCCTGTCCGCACCGGCGGCAGCCGGAAAGAAACTCCGCCGGGGGAGTGGGCCGGCCAGGCCAAGCTGATCGCGGAGGCGATCAGCGCACCGAACAAGGACTCCCCGCGCAACTTAACCTTTAGTTTACCATGTTGCGCCACAAGGGTCTTGCAAGGGACTTGTTGGGGAACCCGCATGGACACGTATCGGGGCAGTTTCATCGATCGTAACGAAGCCGAAGGAGCGGATTACGATTACGGTGACGAAGACATCGGCCAGGAAGTGCCGCCCAGCCCCGTGGGGCAGGACGAGCGCCGGATGCAGGTGCGCGCCTATAATTACTGGGCCAGCCTGCTGGATGGCCGCAACTTCCCCTCGATCGAGGATCTCGATCCCGAATCGCTGCCGGATTTCGGGCCCTACAGCGTGCTGCTCGACTTCACGCAGGGGCTGGAAAACCCGTCGATCCAGTTCCTGGGCGACAAGCTGGCCGACGAATGCGGCGCGCATGGGCCGATCGAGACCCTGTCCGACGTGCCCAGCCGTTCGCTGCTGTCGCGCATTACCGACCATTACATGCAGATCCTGGCCAACCAGGCGCCGATCGGGTTCGAAGCCGAATTCGTCAACCAGCGCGAGCAGACCATTCTCTATCGCGGGATCCTGCTGCCCTTCTCCAGCGACGATGACACCATCGACTTCATCTACGGGGTGATCAACTGGAAGGAACTGGCCGACCAGCGCACCACCGACGAGCTGCTGCTGGAAATCGACAATGCGCTTGATGCCCAGCCCGCGCGCCGCGACGAGCCGCTGACCGACTGGGCCGACGGCCCGGCCGACAGCCGCCCCGCCGCCGCCCAGCGCCTCGCCGCCCTGGCCGTGTCGATGAGCGCGGGCGACGATGACGATGACGATGTGCTTGACCTGGCCACGCTGGCGCCGGACGCGCCGGGCGGGATCAGCCTGCCTAGCCCCGCCTTTGCGGGCGGCTTCGAAGATGACTGGGACGAATTGCCCGCCCCCGCCGCCGAAGTCGAGGACGCCGAAGGGATGGAACTGGCCGACTGGCTGGCTTCGGCCCGCGAGCTGGCCGAAGCCGCGCGCGGCAGCGAGGACCGCACCCGCAGCGCGCTCTACGCCGCGATCGGCCGGGCCTACGATTTCTCGCTCGCCGCAAGCGAGCACCAGGACGAATTTGCCGAACTGGTCGCCGATTCGGGCCTGACCGTGCAGGACCGCGCGCCGATGACCCCGGTGGTCAAGCTGGTGTTCGGCGCCGATTACGACAAGACCCGCCTGACCGAGTACGCCACCGCGCTGGGCCACGCCCACCGCATCGGCCTGCCGCGCGGCAGCCTGGCGCGCTACCTGTCCGAAGCGCCCGGCGGGCTCAAGGGCGTGGTCACCGAGGAACGCAAGGTCAAGCGCGCCGAAAGCGGCAAGGACGCCGCGCGCGAGACCCCGCGCGAAGCGCTGGCCCGCAAGCTGCGCCAGATCGAGCCGCAGGGCTTCGACGCGCTGCCGGCAGAAGGCAGCGAATTCACCCTGCTGATCGCCCGCCGCCTGCCCACTGGCGAAGTGGTGCTGGTGGGCGAAGTGCCCGAAGACGTGCCCCTGCTGGAAAAGGCCGCGCGCCGCCTGCTGGGCTGAATCCCGCAAGTTTCGTCATGCGAGGGGGACGGGCGCCGTGTCTTTGGGCATGGCGCCCGTTTGCTGTCCGGCTGCCGCCGGTGCGGAAAAGCCATCCGGCGTTTCCAGGCCTGGCCGGCCCGCTCCCGTGACCCGACGTCGCACAACGTCCGGGGGACGGTTTGTCGGGGCGCCCCAACCACCCGTTCAAGGTACCATGTGGGTGGTTGGGCCGGGGGAGCGGGCCGGCCAGGCCAAGCTCTTTGCGGATGCAAAGAGCGCACCAAACAAGGAACCTTCCCGACGGCTTTTCCGCACCGGCGGCAGCCGGAAAAAGGACTCTGCCTTTTCAGCTTTGCCGAACTTGCCCCGCGCGTTAGTCCTGCCGCCCATGTCACGCTGGAAACCGGGTAAATTGGGCTGGACCGTCATCACCATCGCCGCGCTGGCCGCCATGCTGGGCGGCGCGTTCATCTACGGTGTGCGCAATCATGGGCTGGCGATGCTCGACTGGGCCGACCGCACTTTGGGCGGGACCGGGGGGATGCGGCAGGTGGTCGATGCGCAGCCCTATGGCCCGCTGCCGGCGCAGACGCTGGACGTGTTCGTGCCCGATACGCCGGGGCCGCATCCGCTGCTGGTCTGGGTGCCGGGCGGCGGCTGGCACAGCGGCACGGCGGGCGAATACCACTTCATCGGCCGCAATTTCGCGCGGCTGGGCTATGTCACGGTGCTGGCGGGCTACCGGCTGGTGCCGGATGGAATCTATCCCCGCATGCTGGAGGACAGCGCGGCGGCGGTGCGCTTTGCGCTGGGCCATGCGGACGAATGGGGCGCCGATCCGCAGCGCCTGTTCCTGATGGGGCAATCGGCCGGGGCCTATAACGTGGTCATGCTGGGGCTGGAGCGGCAGTGGCTGGGCCGCGCCGGGGTGCCCGAAGGCGCGGTCAAGGGCGTGATCGGCCTGTCGGGGCCGTATGATTTCCACCCGTTCACTTCGGATTCGGCGCGCGCGGCGTTTGGCCACGCGCCCGATCCCGCCGCGACCCAGCCGATCAACCACGTCCGCGTCGATGCCCCGCCCATGCTGCTGCTGACGGGTAACCGCGACACCACGGTCAAGCCGCGCAATTCGCTGGTCCTGGCCAAGGCGCTGACCGGAGTGGGCCGCCCGACCCAGGCGGTGGTGATCGCCGGGCTGAACCACGAGGACACGGTCAAGCTGCTGGCCCGCCCCTTCAGCCGCGACCGGCGGGAACTGGACGCGGTGCTGGCCTTTCTGACGCAGCACGGCGCGCCGCCTTCAGCCGCGGTTAAGGACGGGCGCGACTAGAATGGCCGCAATGCGCCTGCTGTCCCGCCTGATCGCCGCCGTGCTTGCCGTGGGGCTGGTAACCCAGCCGGTCATGGCCCAATCGATCCTGCGCGATGCGGAAACCGAAGCCCTGCTGCACGACATGGCGGTGCCGCTGGTCGCCGCCGCCGGGCTCGACCCGAAGAACGTCGACATCGTCATGGTCGGCGACAATTCGATCAACGCTTTCGTCGCGGGCGGGCAGGCGGTCTACATCCATTCCGGGCTGATCAACGCCGCGACCAGCGCGAACGAGGTCCAGGGCGTGATCGCGCACGAGTTGGGCCACATCACCGGCGGCCACGTCATCAGCGATGGCGGCAGCAAGGCCGCGACCGGCATTTCGATCCTGTCCCTGCTGCTGAGTGCGGCCGCCGCCGCCGCCGGGGCCGGGGACGCGGCCATGGGCGTGTTCATGGCCGGGCAGCAGGCCGCGCTGGGCAAGTACCTGGCCTTCAGCCGCAGCCAGGAATCGAGCGCGGACGCCGCCGGGGCGCAATACCTGTCGAAAGCCGGTATTTCCGGGCGCGGCTCGCTCAGCTTCTTCAAGAAGCTGCAGAACATGGAATACCGCTATGGCTTCACCCGCAATGCCGACAGCGAATTCTATTCGACCCACCCGATGACCGCCGACCGCCTGGCCACGCTGGAAGAGAGCTACAAGGTGGATCCAGCCTGGACCAAGCCCAATGATCCCGCGCTGGAAGCCCGGTTCCAGCGGGTCAAGGCCAAGCTGTATGGCTATGTCGCCGAACCGCAGGCGACCTTGCGCGATTACCCGGTCAGCATGACCGGCGTGCCGGCGCGCTATGCCCGCGCCTATGCCTGGCACAAGGAAGCCCTGATGGACAAGGCGATGGCCGAAACCGACGCCTTGCTGGCCACCGCGCCCAACGATCCCTATTTCCTGGAACTGAAAGGCCAGATCCTGCTGGAAAGCGGCAAGCCCGCCGATGCCCTGCCGCCGCTGCGCCGCGCGGTGGAACTGACCGGCAACCAGCCGCTGATCGCCACCACCTTTGGCCACGCCCTGATCGCGACCGAGGACCCGGCCAATTTCAAGGAGGCCGAACGCGTGCTCAAGGCTGCCGTGGCGCGCGACCGGGAGAACCCCTTCGCCTGGTATCAACTTGGCGTGGTCTATGAAGCCAATGGCGACAGCGCCCGCGCCCGGCTGGCCAGCGCCGAACAGCAGGTGATGAGCCTGCAGATGCCCCAGGCGCTGCGCAGCGCCGAAGCGGCCGAAGCGATGCTGCCCAAGGGCAGCGCCGATTGGCTGCGCGCGCAGGATATCGCCATGCAGGCGCGCGCGGCGATTGAACGCAAGGGCAAACGCAGGTAGCGCTGCCCACATGGCTGAACGCAAAACCACGCAATCGCTGCTGCTGACCCTGTGCGGGGTCATGTTGCTGGTCATCGGGGCCGCCGGCGGCTGGTGGTTCGAAAGCCGCCGCACCGCCGAAGTGGTCAAGAAGACCATTCTCGAAAACCCCGAAATCCTGCCCCAGGCGATGCAGGAACTGCAAAAGCGCGAGAATGCGAAATCGCTGGCCAGCGTTTCGGACGCGGTTTTCACGCCCTTTCCGGGCTCGATCCTGGGCAATCCGCAGGGCACGGTGACGCTGGTGGAATTCACCGATTTCGCCTGCACCTATTGCCGCGCCAGCGTGGCCGACGTCGAAGCGCTGATCAAGGAGCACCCCGACCTCAAGGTGGTGGTGCGCCAGATGCCGATCCTCTCGCCGCAAAGCGCGCTGGCCGCGCAGTGGGGCCTGGCCGCGGCCGAACAGGGCCGGTATCCCGCGTTCCACCACGCGATGTTCGCAGCCGGCCGCCCCGAACAGGCCACGATCGAGGCCGCCGCCCGCATGGCGGGGCTGGACCTTGACCGGGCGCGCAGGTTCCTGGCCGATCCGCGCGTGGCCAGGGAAATCGAAGGCAACCTGACCTTCGCCCGCAGCCTGGGCTTCGAAGGCACCCCATCGTGGGTGATCGGCGAGCAGATGTTCGGCGGCGCGGTGGGCAAGGACGTGCTGGCCAAGGCGATTGCCGAGGCGCGCGGGGCCTGATCCTGTTCCCCTGCCGGTCCATTATCTGCTAGGGTAGGTTCCATGGCCGTGCTGCCCTTTCGCCCGACCCCGTTCTTCGCCAACAAGAACCGCGCCTTCTGGCGGCTGCAGGCGGTTGGCTGGGGCGGGGCCATGCTGCTGCGCGCGATGTCGGGCATCGCCAATGGCCTGGCGCTATCCTACCTGGTGCTGGTCCTGCTGCAAACCATCACCGGCTTTTCGATCACGCTGATCCTGTCGGTGATCTATCGCCAGCTGATCAACCGCCGCCCGATCATCACCTGGGGGGTGACCGCGGTGATCCTGCCCTTTGCGGTGGCGCTTTACGCCTTCATCGATGCCTGGGTGAACGGGCTCTATTATGGCGACACCGCGGTCGGCTTTGCTCAGCGCTTCATCGGCGGCTTCTATATCGACGCCACTCTGCTGATGAGCTGGTCGGCGCTCTATTACGCGATCAACTTCTTCCTGCAGATCGAGGAACAGAACGACCAGCTGATCCGGCTGGAAAACCAGGCCACCCAGGCCCAGCTGGCGATGCTGCGCTATCAGCTCAACCCGCATTTCCTGTTCAACACGCTCAATTCGATCTCAACCCTGGTGCTGCTGAAACAGACCGAGCCGGCCAATGCCATGCTCAGCCGCCTGTCCAGCTTCCTGCGCTATACCCTGGTCAACGAACCGACCGGCCGCGTGACCGTGGCGCAGGAGGTGGAGACGCTGAAGCTCTACCTCGACATCGAACGGATGCGGTTCGAGGAACGGCTGCGCACCAGTTTCCGGATCGATCCGGTCACCGAACCGGCACTGCTGCCTTCGCTGCTGCTCCAGCCGCTGGTCGAAAACGCGATCAAGTATGCGGTCAGCCCGCAGGAGGCCGGGGCCGAAATCACCATCGCGGCACAGCTCGTCGGCCAGAACCTTCGCATTACCGTCTCCGACACCGGGCCGGGATTGCAAAACAGCGCCACGAGCAACAGATTGAGCGGCGTGACATTCGACGGCGGCGAACCTGTATCCACCGGCGTGGGCCTGGCCAACATCCGGGACCGGCTGGCCCAGGCCTATGGCGAGGACCATCGCTTCGAAACGATGGAACCGCCCGAGGGCGGCTTCGCCGTGCTGATCGAATTGCCGTATGAGCGGCGCGAGCCCACCCCTCCGGGTCTTGCCGCCGACAAGCGTCCCGCGCTGGCGGGCTGAAAGAGCACCCCCTGCCATGACCATCCGCACCATCATCGTCGACGATGAAAAGCTCGCGATCCAGGGGCTGATGCTGCGCCTGCAGAAGTTCCCGGATGTCGAGATCATCGACACCTGCAACAACGGCCGCGAGGCGATCCGCAAGATCAAGACCGAAAAGCCCGACCTGGTGTTCCTCGACATCCAGATGCCGGGGTTCGACGGCTTTTCCGTGGTCAAGGGGGTGATGGAAATCGAACCCCCGCTGATCGTCTTCGTCACCGCCTATCAGGAACACGCCGTCCGCGCGTTTGAGGCGAACGCGGTCAACTACCTGATGAAGCCGGTCGACGAGGACAAGCTGGCCGACACGCTGGAACGCGTCCGCCTGCGCCTGAGTGAAAAGCACGCCGCCGAAGAAGCCGAGAAGCTCAAGATCGTGCTGGCCGAAGTGGCCCCCGACGCGATCGAGGCGATGCCCGACGATGGCGAAACCACCGCGCGCTACGAAAAGCTCATCAACATCAAGGACCGCGGGCAGATCTTCCGGGTGGACGTCGATTCGATCGAATATGTCGAGGCGGCGGGCGATTACATGTGCATCTACACCGGCGACAACAGCTACATCCTGCGCGAAACGATGAAGGACCTGGAACGCCGGCTTGATCCGCGCGCATTCCAGCGGGTCCATCGCTCGACCATCGTCAATCTCGACAAGGTCCGCCAGGTCAAGCCGCACACCAACGGCGAATGCTTCCTGGTGCTGGAATCGGGCGCGCAGCTGAAAGTCAGCCGATCCTATCGCGACGTGGTGGCGCGCTTCGTGCATTGACCGGCTTGACCCGGCCGGGCCGGGCGCTAGTCCCTGGGGCATGACCCAGTTTACCCTGACCGGCTTCGACCTGGACGCTTTCGTCCGCGCCACGCTTGACGAGGACCTTGGCCTTGGCCTGCCCGGCGGCGGGCATGACGTGACCAGCGAAAGCGTGATCCCGGCGGACGCGCGCTTTTCCGGCGTGATGGACAGCCGCGATGCGATCACGGTTGCCGGCCTGCCGGTCGCCGCGGCGTTCTTCCGGGCGCTCGATCCCGCGATGGAGATTGAACTGCTGGTGGAAGAAGGTGCGCAGGTGGCGGCCGGGACCGACCTGATGCGCCTGTCGGGCAATGCCCGCGCCATGCTGACGGCGGAACGCAGCGCGCTCAACACCGTGCAGCACCTGTCGGGCGTGGCCACGCTGACCCGGCGCTATGTCGATGCGATGCAGGGCAACGCCACCCTGCTCGATACCCGCAAGACCATTCCCGGCCTGCGCCACCTCGAAAAGTATGCCGTGCGCATGGGCGGGGCGCAGAACCACCGCATGGGGCTGTGGGACGCGGCGATGATCAAGGACAACCACGTCGCCGTGGCCGGCGGCGTGACCGAGGCCGTGGCCCGCGCCAAGGCCGCCGGGGTCAAGTGGATCATCTGCGAGGTCGACCATATCGACCAGATCGAACCCGCGCTGGCCGGCGGCACCAGCCACCTCTTGTGCGACAACATGACCCCGGCCCAGCTGCGCGAGGCGGTGGCCCTGGTCGCGGGCCGCGTGCCGATCGAGGCTTCGGGCGGGGTGCGGCTGGACACGATCGCCGAAATCGCCGCGACCGGCGTGACTTACGTTTCGGTCGGGCGGCTGACGCAGAGCGCGCCGGCGGCCGACATCGGGCTGGACTTCACGCCGCTATGAAGGCTGCCCTGGCGCTGATCGCGCTGGCGCTGCCGGCCCCGGTCCTGGCGCAAGCCTACCAGTGCAAGGCGCCGCCGAGCGTCACCCTGCCGCGCGCGGTGCAGCCCGATGGCAAGACGGTGCGCGCGCCGGTCAGCGGCTATACCCTCGCGGTCAGCTGGTCGCCAGAATTCTGCCGCGGCGGCAAGACGGCGCGCGATCCAGACAATTACCAGTGCAACGGCGCGATCGGGCGATTCGGCTTTGTCCTCCACGGGCTGTGGCCCGAGGCGGCCAGCGGCCCGCCCCCGCAATGGTGCGCGCTGACCCCGCGTCCGAGCGAGGACGACATCAAGGCCAACCTGTGCATGACCCCGGTGCCGTGGCTGCTCGAGCACGAATGGGCCAAGCACGGCAGCTGCATGGCCAAGACCCCGGCGGCCTATTTCAAGGTCGCCTCGATCCTGTGGAACTCGGTCCGCCTGCCCGATGCCGACGCCCTGTCGCGCAAGACCGGCCTGACCATGGGCGACCTGCGCCAGGCCTTCATCGCCGCCAACCCCGGCTGGCGGCAGGACCAGATCGGCATCCGGTCGAGCAACGGCGGCTGGCTGCGCGAAATTCACCTGTGCTATGGCAAGGACTTCAAGCCGACCCGGTGCGATCAGCGCACCTATGGCCCGAAGAACGACGTGCTGCTGAAGGTGTGGCGCGGGCTTTAACGCTTGCCGGCAAAAAACGCTTTCAGCAGCGCCGCCGCCTCGCCCTCGCCCATCCCGGAATAGACTTCGGGCCGGTGCAGGCACTGCGGCTGATCGAACACCCGCGCGCCGTGTTCCACCGCCCCGCCTTTGGGATCGCTGGCGGCGTAATAGAGCCGGGCGATTCGCGCATGGCTGATCGCGCCCGCACACATCGGGCACGGCTCCAGCGTGACCCACAGCTCGCATTCGCCCAGCCGCTCGCTGCCCAATAGGCGCGCCGCCTCGCGAATCGCCAGCACTTCGGCATGGGCGGTGGGATCGCACAGGCCGCGCGGCTGGTTATGGGCCCGGGCAATCACCTGCCCGTCCTTCACCACCACCGCGCCGATCGGCACTTCGCCCGCCGATTCGCCCACGCGCGCCTCTTGCAGCGCCGCTTGCATCGGTTCAGGCAGGGGCCAACGGCTCATTTGCGTGGATTTGGCGGGTATAACTTGACCAAGCAAGGGTGAATCGGTATGCGCGCGCCTTCTCCCGTCATGGGCAGCAATTTTCGAAGCGAGTGAAGCCATGTCCCGTATTTGCGAACTGACCGGCAAGGGTCGCCAGGTCGGCCACAACGTCAGCCACGCCAACAACAAGACCAAGCGCGTCTTCCTGCCCAACCTGCAGAACGTCACGCTGATGTCGGAAGCGCTGGACCGCAGCTTCAAGTTCCGCGTTTCGACCCAGGGCCTGCGCTCGGTCGAACACGTCGGCGGGCTGGACAACTGGCTGCTCAAGACCTCGGACGAAAAGCTTTCGACCACCGCGCTCAAGGTGAAGCGCGAGCTGGTCAAGAAGCAGGCCGCCTGATTCGGCACCCCTGATTCGGCAGCGGCGCCCCGGGCGCCGCGCGAATCGGTTTCAAGCAAGGGCGCGCGGGGCTACCTGCGCGCCTTTTGCTTTGCCGGCAGCTGGTCAGGCCGGAACTCCAGCCGCAGCAGCAGAGTGCGCTGGAACGTGGCGTTGTTATCGTCGCTGATCAGCCAGGCGGCCATGCGCCCCTGCCCCAACGGCTCCAGCGCCAGCCCTTCGTAATTATCCATCGGCACCCCGGCGGGCAGTGCGCCCAGGTCCTGCAGCGGCACCACTGCGCCGCTTTGTACCCCGTCGAGATCGAGCAGCGCCAGCCGGGCATCGAAGCGCGCCGGGAACGGCCAGACCAGCTTGCGCTGCACCACCAGCAGGCGGCCATCGGGCAGCACGGCGGCATCGGTCGGACGGTAATCCCACGGCCCCGCCACGAAGAAGTGCAGCGGCTCCGCCTCGCTGGTCGGATCGCGCGGAAACAGCAGCGCCGGATAGGCCCCGCGATCCCGCCAGCGGCTGCGGCATTCGCAGACCACCGCAAAGCGCCCGTCGGGCAGCATGGCCATTGTTTCCGGCCCGGTGTTGGCCGGCCAGTGCCGCAGTGTCGCCGGCCTTGCCCAGGCTTCCAGCGCCAGCGCGGGATCGAACCGCATGACCAGATTGCGCCCTTCGGCCGCCACCCACAGGTGGCGGCTTAGCGGGTCCCACTGCGCGGCTTCGGTATCCCGGTCCGCCTTGCGGCCCTGACCAGACACGAACAGATCCTTGATGCTGACCGGCCCGGTCCTGCCCGGCATGGGGAAATCCAGCGTATAGCCGCCATCGCTGATCGCCAGCAGGCGGCCCGGCGCGGTATGGACCAGCGCCGAATAGCCGCCAAAACGCTGGTTGGGGCTGGTCAGCTGCCAGGCCCCGGTCACCCGCAGCGGCCCGACCGCGCAGCAATCCGCCGGCAGCGGCAGGGCCTGGGCGGTCATCGCCTGGGTCAGGACATAGGGCGGGGGCGGACTGCGCAGCCAGGTGCCGGGGGCCAGCCCCACCAGCAACAACAGGGCCAGGATCCTTCGATGCAGCATCACGCGCAGCAGTGCCCAGTCGGCGCCGTCAAATCAAGCGCTCCGGGCGCGGCAATTGACGCCCCGCAAGGCGAAGGGCAAGATCGCCCGTGCCCGTTCATGGGGAGGAACCCTTGCGCCATACCCTTCGTCCCGCCGCTCTTTGCCTGGCCGCCCTTGGCCTGGCCGTCCTGTCCACTCCCGCCGCCGCGAAGGACAACGACAAGGAGGAAAGCCTGGCGCCGCCGCCGGTGTTCCAGGCCGTGATCGAATGCAAGGCGCTGGCCGATCCAGGCGAACGGCTCGCCTGCTATGACCGCACCGTGGGCGCGATGGCCACGGCGCGCGAGGCCAAGGACCTGGTCGTGGCCGACCGCGCCACCATGCGCGAGGCGCGCAAGGGCCTGTTCGGCCTGTCCCTGCCCCGGATCAAGCTGTTCGGCGGCAGCGACAGCGAGGAAGTGACCGCGATCGACGGCACGGTTGAAAGCACCTATGCCGCGCGCGACGGCAATTTCGTCTTCGTGCTGGCCGATGGCGCGCGGTGGAAGCAGATCGACGGCCGCCCGGCCTATGCCAAGCGCGGCGATCCGATCCACATCGAGAAGGCCACGCTGGGCAGCTATTTCGCCAAGATCGGCAAGGGCCAGAACGCCCGGGTGATCCGGGTGCAGTGATGGCGGGTGAGTTCTGGTTGGTTGCGCCAACTGCATCCGCAGTTGGCTTGCAACACCAGCCCGCTCCCCCTCAGTTCCCGATGTTGCCGGCCGTCTCGTTCATGAAGCGCACGGTGTCGCGGGCGGCGCGGTTGCCGTCATCATCGGCGCGGGCCCAGTCGCGCAGCGTGCGGCACACGGTGTGCGCCTTGGCGACGCTGCCGATTTCCACGTCGCGGCGGCAGCGGATGAAATAGGGGTGATCCTTGCCCACCACCTTGTTGTGGGCGCGGATTTCCTTGAGCGACATGTGGCTGGGATCGGGCTCGGGGATCGCGGGAAGGGGCGCCGCGCCCGCGGCTGCGGCGAGGATCAGGGTGAACAGGGACATGGCGGCGTTCCATTCGTAAATTGCTGAATGCCGCGGAAACTAACCCGCCTGCCAGCACTGGGCAAGCGCTGCGGCCTGTCGTTCGTCGATCCGGAAGCGGCGCTCAGGGGCGGGCGGGTGCTGGTTCGGTGGCCGCGAAATAGCGCACGATGGCCTGCTGCTCGCCCGGGGTAAGGTGCGGGTTCCAGGTATCGATGATCAGGATGTGGCGGCGCTGGTCGCTGGTGTTCCAGGCTTCGTGATCGATCGAATCGTCAAAGGCAAAGGCCTTGCCCTCGACCCATTCGCGGGTTTCGCCGCCGACGCGAAAGCCGCAGCCGGGCGGAACGTCGAGCGCAAGGTGAATGATCGCGCGGGTGTTGGTCACCCCGGTGTGCGGCGGGATCGCGCTGTGGGGCTTCAGCATCGAGAAGAAGGCGTTGGGCGCCTTGCCGGGGATCTGCGCCAGCGGCAGCCGCGCCAGCAGCGCGGCGGTTTTCGGGCAGCGATCCAGCACCGGCTGGTTGGGGACGCCATATTCGTACAGGAAGCAGGCGCTCCAATCGTAATTGTGGCTGAGCGGCGACCACTTGTTGTCGGGCGTGCCTTCCTCCAGCCGGACATAGGGGATGATCGCCGGGTTGCCTTCGGCCAGCAGGCCGTGCAGTTCGGCGCGGATGTCGTCGGTCGCCGCTTCCAGTTCGTCCAGCCAGGGGAAATGGCGGCGGTCGAAGTATTCGTCGGCCGGCAGGAACGGGTAATAGAGCCCGGCGCACTCGTTGAAATAGACCCTGCGGCGGCCCAGCGAGTGATCGTAGAAGGCTTTCACCCGGCGGCGCTCGGTCTCGTCCAGGGCGCTTTCGAGTTCGTCATAGGCGCGGTCGGCATGGGCGCCGAGCCGCTGCTGCATCGCGGCGACAAAGGCGCGGCCCGCGGCCAGTTCCTGCTCCAGTCCGGGCGCGGGCTGTTCGATCCCCTGGGCGAGTTGCAGCGCGCCGCTCCACGCGGTCAGGGCATCGGCATCGCGGCCGGTGCGTTCCAGGTTCTGGGCCTTGCGCAGCTGCGCGACGAAATCGGTGCGATCAAGGTCAAGCGCGCGTTCCAGCGTGGCGAGTTCGCCGGCATCGTCGCCCGCGATGCGCAGCGCATGGGCCAGGTTGCGCACCAGCGCGCCGGCAGTGGGATCGGCGGCAATCGCTTCGCGGAAGGCGGCAATGGCGGCGGTATGGTCACCGCCGCGCAAAGCGGCCATGCCCTGCGCGTTGGCGCTGCGCGCGCGTTCGCGCCGCTGCTGTTCAGTCGGAACCCCCATGCGCCGACCCTATGCCGCGCGAAGGGGCGCGGCAAGAGCTGTTGCCGTGCCCCCTGCCCGGCTCTAGGCTTGATCGATGACTGCCCCTCCCTTCACGCTTACCGACGCGCAGTGGCTGGCGCACCGCCATGTCGAAGGGCAGGACCGCATCCGCTTTCTTCACGTGCCCCGCGCCGATCATCGCCGCATGCCGTTCCTGACCGACGAATACCTGGGCGCAGGCCGCCCCGAGCACGATCTGGCCGTGGCCGATTGCCTGCAAGGCACGCCGCCCCGGCGCATGGGCTTCCTGTTCCATTCGGCGTTCTGCGGGTCGACCATGCTGCTTTCGGCGCTCGATCGCCCCGGCGTGGCCATGGGCCTGTCCGAGCCGGTGCTGCTCAACGACGTGGTCGGCTTTCGCCGGCGCGGGGCGCCCCCGGCGGCGGTGGCGCGGCTGGCCGATGCCGCCACCCGGCTGCTCGCCCGGCCCTTCGCTGCGGGGGAAATGGTGGTGGTCAAGCCGTCCAATGTGCTCAACCCCCTGGCCGAGCTGCTGCTGGCACTGCGTGCGGACAGCCATGCGGTGCTGCTTTACGCGCCGCTGGAGATGTTCCTGATCTCGGTGGTGCGCAAGGGACTGTGGTGCCGGCTGTGGGTGCGCGAGCTGCTGGAGGGCCTGTTGACCGACCAGGCGGTCGACCTGGGCTTTACGCTGCAGGACCATTTCCGGCAGAGCGACCTGCAGGTCGCCGCGGTCGGCTGGCTGGCGCAGCACGCGCTGTTTCACAAGCTTGCCTCGAAGCTCGGCCCGGCCCGCGTCCGCACGCTCGATTCCGAAACGCTGACCGCCCGGCCCGCCGAGGTGCTGGCCGCAGCCAGCCGGTTCTACGGCCTGCCGGCGAGCGACGCGGATCTGGCCGACATGGCAGCCAGCGCCGCCTTTACCCGCCATTCCAAGTCCGGCGCGGCTTTCGATGCCACCCGGCGCCATGCCGAATATGCCGAGGCGCGCGCCGCCCACGGCGACGAGATCGGCAAGGTGGTGGCCTGGGCGGGCGAAGTGGCCCGCAATGCCGGCCTGCCGCTGGACCTGCCCCACCCCCTGATCGGCTGAGCGCCGCCGCGCGGCACGGCGCGGCCCGATCCGTCACATTTCATCCGCCCAAACGAAAGGGGGCGGGCATTGCTGCCCGCCCCCTGCGTCCGTTTCCGGAAGTTCCGACTAGAACTTCACGCGAGCGCTGACCGCGAAGCGGCGGCCGAGCGCGTCGTAGCTCGACGGATAGGTGTTGCCACCGTTCTGCGACGTGGCGCCGACAGTGCCACCGACGATCGGGGGCTTCTTGTCGAACAGGTTGAACACCGACATCGTGATGTCGAAGTTCTTGGTCACGTCGAAGCGGGTGGTCAGGTCGAACCAGCTGTAGGCCTTGATCGAGCGGAAGCGCGAGTCGACCTGGCAGCCGCTACCACCATTGGCGATGGCGTCCTGCGCATCGGTGATCGTGGTGCAACCATCTTCCAGGAACTGCGCGTCTTCGAAGCGGACCTTGTCCATCCAGCGCCACAGCAGCGAGATGTCCACCGGGCCGAGGCCGAGGGTGGTGCGCTGGGTGAAGCCATACTTCGGCTGGATCGAAACGCAGTTGACCGAGTACTGGCCAACGCATTCGCGATCGAGCGAGGTCGGGGTCGCCTGGAACTTCGAATGCGCGGTGTAGTTGCCCTGGAAGAACAGCGACAGACGCGCTTCCTGGCCCAGCAGGGTGCCGATGCCAGTGGAGTAGTTCAGGTTGAGGTCAACACCGCTGGTCGACAGCTTGCCGAGGTTCGAGAGAACGCCGAACAGGCCGCCGGTGGTCGCCGGGTCGCCATCGAGCGCGCCGGTGATCGGGTTACGACGGATCGCGGTACAGGCCGAGTTGGTCGCGCTCGAGGCCGAAAGGCCGTTGAAGCACGCCGCGATCAGGTCCGACGGGGTCGGGGTGGTGATCGCGTCCTTCACCTTGATGTTGTAGTAGTCAACCGAGGCCGAGAAGCCCGGCAGGAACGCCGGGGTGAACACGGCGCCGACCGTCCAGGTGGTGGCGGTTTCCGGACCGACCTTGGTGTTGCCGCCCGAGGTGATGTTGGCCTGGCCGGAGGTCGGGTTGTTGATGAACCCGATCGTGGCAACCGGAGCACCCTGCGCAAGGCAGACCGCACGCAGGTTGGCGTTGGTCACCGGAGCCGAACCGGCGCACGGATCGGTGCCCAGGTTGGTCAGGCCGGTCGTCACGGGCGAGAACAGTTCGCCGATGTTCGGGGCGCGGACCGCGCGCTGGTAGTTACCGCGGATCTTGAGGTCCGAGGTCGGGGCCCAGACGCCGGCCACCTTCCAGGTGGTGGCATCGTAGGTCGGGCTGCCAACAGCGTCGATCTTGTAGTGCGACTGACGGATACCGGCCGACAGTTCAAGCTGCTGCATCAGCGGCTTGTCCGAAGCCAGCGGCACGATCAGTTCGCCGAAGCCTTCATAGACTTCGTAGCCGCCGTTGATGTCCGGAGCCGCGCCGCCGGCGCCGCCCAGTTCACCCGGGGTCTTGGCCAGCAGGTCCGAAGCCTGTTCGGCCTGGTAGCGGCGGTATTCCGCACCAACGGCGAAGTTAATGCCATCCGACGCCCACGGCGACGAAAAGCCCATGTCGCCGCTGATCACGCCCTTGACCTGGTCAAGCTTGGTGTTGACGGCCGAGGTCGAGTTGTCGTTGATGAAATCAACCATCGCGGCGTTGACGGCACCCGGCTGGAACACGTTCAGCGGGACGCAGCCATTGGTGTTGTTCAGGCAGGTGCTGGTGTTGGTGGCCAGCAGGGCCTGACGCACGCGCGACAGCAGCACGTAGTTGCGGATGGTCTGCAGCTTCTTCGATTCGCCATGCGAACCCGAAACATCGAACTGGATGTTGTCGGTGATGTTGCCGCGGATACCCGCGCGCATGTCGAACACCTGGCTGTTGTAGTCCGAGTTGCGCGGACCGACTTCAACCGCGCGCCAGCGCAGGCCGAAGTTGAAGGTGCGGTAGTTCGGATCGCTGGCGCTGGTCGCCGTGGCGGCCGCGGCGCACTGCGCGGCGGTCATGGTGGTGCCACCACCCAGCGCGGCGTTGGTCGCGGCGCGGGCGCACAGCGTGGCGCGCTGCGCGGCGGTCAGGAACGGGTTCGAAACCGGCACCGAAACGGCCGAGCCGAACACGCCCGACGGGGCGATGATGGTGTCGACGGTGTTGTTCGAGTACATGCCGCGGGCATAGACTTCGATCCCGTCGGCGACTTCGTAGTGCGCCTGGCCGAACATGTTGAAGCGCTTGAACGGCACCTGGAACACGTTGTACGGGTTGAAGTTGAACGCCTTGTTGTAGGCCTTCAACGCGGTGCCGTCGTCGGTCACCTGCAGGTTGCCGCCGGCGATGTCGAGGCGGGCGGGGTTGGTGGTCGACGAACCCTGGCCGGCGACGTAGAATTCGTCGTACGATTCAAGGGTCACTTCCGACCACGGACGGTCACCGCCGAAGTAGACCGGGTCCGACTTCTGGTAGCCCAGCGACAGCACGGCGTTGCCGCGGCCGTCGTCGAAGTTCGCACCGATCGTCACGTCGCCGCGGAAGGTGTTGCCGTCACCGCGCTGGGTGATCTGTTCCGAAGCGGTGGCAACCATGCCGGCGAAGTCGCGCTTGGTGATGAAGTTCACCACGCCCGAGATCGCGTCGGCGCCGTAGGTCGAGCTCGCGCCGCCGGTCAGCACGTCGGTGCGCTGCACCAGGGCGAGCGGGATGTTGTTGAGGTCGACGCGGCCGGTCAGGTCGGCCGGAACGATCCGGTCACCGTCGAGCAGGACGATGTTGCGGTTCGAGCCCAGACCACGAAGGTCGACGTACGAGGAACCGCCGTTGCCGTTGTTGACGTTCGAACCGATCGAGGGGACGGCGCCGGGCAGGGTGCGCAGCACTTCTTCCGCGACGTTCGACTGGCGCAGTTCGAGTTCCTGGCTGCCGATGGTGGCAACCGGAGCCGAAGCGGTCAGGTTCGGGTTGCGGATCAGCGAGCCGGTGACGACGATGGTCTGGTCTTCCGGAGCGGCGTCTTCCGCGGCTTCCTGCGCATAGGCAGCAGCCGACGAGAGCAGCGCCATGGCGCTACCGGCGACCAGGTAGGTCGCGCTCGAAAGGAGCGATTTCTTGGTGGTTTTCACAGGTCAGTCCCTCTGTAGATCCGGCGAACGGGCCGCGCGGATTCCTGATCATCCGCAGTCCAGACAAGGGCATAACCCCGCCAGAATTGCGGATAGATGGCGCGTGAATGACGAATGAACCGGGTAGGATCAAAGGATTTTCAAGGGAAAGCCGCATTCCGCTGGCGGCTGTTGCATGCGTGCCACAGAACTGTGGCGCGTGCGCAATATTTTTTCGTCACGCAGGAAAATTGCGCAATTTACAAGCCCACCGTGCCACGCGTCGCCGTCAGCCAGTGGGCATCGGCCCGGTCAGCAGCGACGGATCGAGCCGGGAATCACGCCATTTCACCGACCAGTGCAGGTGCGGCCCCGTGGCCCGCCCGGTCATGCCGATATTGCCGATGTACTGGCCCTGGCGCACCACGTCGCCGACCTTCACTGCCAGTTTCGAGCAGTGCAGGAAGGCGCTGTTCAGCCCCATGCCGTGGTCGATCATCAGCAGCCGCCCTTCCAGGCTGAACGGACTGTCCGCCGCCAGGATCACCACCCCGTCGGCCGGGGCGACAAACGGCGTGCCGCTGGTGCCGGTCGCCACGTCCATCCCGGAATGATAGGAACCGGGCGTGCCGTTGTAGATCCGCTGCGAGCCGAACCGGCCCGAAATGCGGCCGTGGACCGGCCAGATGAACTTCTGCCGCCAGCCATCGACCGCGTGATCGACGCTGCGCGCGGCGTTGATCCGCGCCAGCTCGCCCGCCCGCAGCCGGGCATATTCCTCGCTCGGCGGGGTGCCGGGGCGAGGCCCGAGCGGGATATGCTCCAGCTGCCAGGCGCGCTTGCCGACCGCGATCGGCACCGCCACGCTATCGCCGCCGGCCAGTTCGGCCAGCAATTGCGCCTGCGGGGCGGCATCGCGGTCAAACGCGATCAGGAACCGGCCATCGGCGGCCAGCGGCACCGGCTTGCCGCCAAAGCTGAGCGCGCGCACCCCGCGCGGGGCCTGGCCCAACGCATAGCCGCCCTGGGTGAGCTGCCCGGTCAGCGCGAAATCGAGCTGGTGCGACAGGCCCAGCGCATCGGCGGCGCGCGCGCGCATCCCGCCCAGATCAGCGCCAAAGGCCGCGCCCAGGGCCAGCACCAGCCCCGCCGCAGCCAGCCAGCGGGGGCGGATCATTCCCGCCCGGCGAGCCGGCGGGTCGCCGCTTCGGCGCTGGCGTAGGCTTCCTGGTGTTCAGCGCTCCAGTAGCGCAGCAGGTCGAGCGGGATCGCGGCGGCGGTGACCGCGCAGATCACGTGGCTGCCCGGGGTCAGCACGCGAAAGCCGTTGGCCTGGTAGAACAGGGTGGCGGTACGATCGGGAGACTTCATCAACATGGCGCCCTCCTAGCCGATTGCCCGGCTCAGAGCAATTTGCCCTGCTCGGGCGGGGCGGGGCGCGGGGCGGGTTTCGGCCGGGGCGCGCCGCGGACCGGCGCATCGCCGCCAGCGGGAGCGACATCGAGCACCCCATCGCGGAAATGCAGCGCCAGTGCGGCCTCGCCCGCCGCTGCCGCGCGGCTGGTCAGGGTGCGGCCATCGGGCGCGGTGACCCGCACATAGCCGCGTTCGAGCACGTTATCAGGGTTGAGCGACTGGGCGAGCCGCGCCAGCGCGGCAAGCTGGCCGCGCGCGGTGTCGATCCGCCGGGTGACCAGCGCCGGGGCGAGCCGCGCCGCCGCCAGCCGGTCGCGCGCGCGCTCCAGCCGGGCGGCAAGCAAGGGCGCCGAGAGCCGCGCGGCGTCCGCCTGCAAGGCCTGGCGGGCGCTGACCGTGCGGTCCTTGAGCGCGCGGCGGAGCCGATCGGACACCTCGTCGAGCGCCTGGGCATAGGGGCTGAGGAGCGCTTCGGCGCGGGGCAGCCGCTCGGCCCGGGCGGCCAGCCGCTCGCGCCCCAGTTGCAGCGGCCGCACCGCCGCGCGGCGCTGGCGCAGGCCCAGCTCGGCCAGCTGGCCGTTCAGTTCCTCGCGCACCGGCACGGCCATTTCCGCGGCCGCCGTGGGCGTGGGGGCGCGGCGATCGGCCGCGAAATCGACCAGGGTGGTATCGGTTTCGTGACCCACCGCGCTGATCACGGGGATCGAGCAATCGGCCACGGCGCGGACCACGATCTCCTCGTTGAAGGCCCACAGGTCCTCGATCGAGCCGCCGCCGCGCGCGACGATCACCAGGTCGGGGCGGGGCACCGGTCCGCCGGGGGGCAGCGCGGAAAAGCCGCGCACCGCCGCCGCCACCTGCTGCGCCGCGCCCTGGCCCTGGACCAGCACCGGCCAGACCAGCACCCGGCTGGGGAACCGGTCGGCCAGGCGGTGGAGGATGTCGCGGATCACGGCCCCGGTGGGCGAGGTCACCACGCCGATCACGCGCGGCAGGAACGGCAAGGGCCGCTTGCGTTCCGCCGCGAACAGCCCTTCGGCTTCGAGCCGGGCCTTGGTTTTCGCCAGCAGCGCGAGCAGCGCGCCTTCGCCGGCAATCTCCATCCGGTCGATCACGATCTGGTAGTTCGATCGGCCGGGATAGGTGGTCAGCTTGCCGGTGGCGATCACTTCCAGCCCGTCTTCCAGCTGGAACCCCAGCCGCTGGGCATTGCCGCGCCACATCACCCCGTCGAGCCGGGCATTCTCGTCCTTGAGCGCCAGGTAGACATGGCCCGAGGCCGCGCGTTTGACCCCCGAAAGCTCGCCCCGCACCCGCACGAAGCCGAAGCGATCCTCCACCGTGCGCTTCAGCGCGGCGGAAATCTCGCTGACCGACAGGGCACCGGCGTTGTCCCCGGCGCTTTGCTTCGCTACCAGCCCGGCTGAACTGTCGTCATCATCGTAGTAAGAGGGACCGGGCATGAACATCCTGCTGCTGGGATCGGGCGGGCGCGAACATGCGCTGGCATGGAAGCTGGCGCAATCCCGGCTGTGCGACAAGCTGTTCGCAAGCCCGGGCAATCCGGGCATCGCGGATCATGCCGAACTGATCAAGCTGGACGCAGCCGACCACGGCGCGGTCATCGCCTTTTGCGAGACGCAAGCCATCGGCCTGGTGGTGATCGGCCCCGAAGCGCCGCTGGTCGATGGTCTGGGCGATTCCCTGCGCGCCGCCGGGGTGCCGGTGTTCGGGCCGAGCAAGGCGGCGGCGCAGCTTGAAGGCAGCAAGGCCTTCACCAAGGAACTGTGCGCCCGCCACAACATCCCGACCGGCGATTTCGCCCGCGTCACCAACGAGGCCGAGGGGCTGGCCGCGCTGGCCCGGTTCGGCGCGCCGGTGGTGGTCAAGGCCGATGGCCTGGCCGCCGGCAAGGGCGTGACCGTGGCCATGACCATGGCCGAAGCGGAAGAGGCCGTGCGCGAGATCTTTTCGGGCCGGTTCGGCAAGGCCGGGGCCGAAGCCGTGATCGAGGAATTCCTCGACGGCGAGGAGGCGAGCTTCTTCGCCCTGACCGATGGGCACACCGTGGTCCCGTTCGGCTCCGCGCAGGATCACAAGCGCGTCGGCGATGGCGATACCGGCCCCAACACCGGCGGGATGGGCGCCTACAGCCCCGCGCCCGTGCTGACCCCGCTGCTCGAAGGCGAGGCGCTGGAACGGATCGTCATTCCCACGGTCAAGGCCATGGCCGATGAAGGGATGCCCTACTCCGGCGTGCTCTATGCCGGGCTGATGCTGACCAGGAACGGCGTCCAGCTGATCGAATACAACGCCCGCTTCGGCGATCCCGAATGCCAGGTGCTGATGCTGCGGCTGGAGGATGACCTGGGCGAACTGCTGCTGGCCTGCGCCGAAGGCAAGCTGGCCACCCGCCAGCCCCCGCGCCTTTCCCCCGACACCGCCCTGACCGTGGTCATGGCGGCCGAAGGCTATCCGGGCGAGCCGAAGAAGGGCGGGACCATCGCCGGAATCGACGCGGCCGAAGCCGGCGGCGCCAAGGTGTTTCACGCCGGCACCGCGATGACGAACGGCCAGCTGGTCGCCAATGGCGGCCGCGTCCTCAACGTCACCGCGCGCGGCGCCAGTGTGACCGAGGCGCAGGCCAAGGCCTATGCCGCCGTCGATCTGGTCCAGGCCCCCGACCTGTTCTGCCGCCGCGACATCGGCTGGCGCGAAGTGGCGCGGGAGCGGGGTTAACCCAGCCGCGCCCTGATCAGCGCCTTGAGGTCCGCTTCGGGGCGGGCGCCGTAGTGCGAGATGATCTCGGCGGCGGCGATGGCGCCAATGGTCAGGCACTGGTCGATGGGCAAGTCGCGGACGTGACCATGGAGGAACCCGGCGGCGAACAGGTCGCCCGCGCCGGTGGTGTCCACCACCCGCTCGATCGGCTCGGCCTTGACCTCGAACCGCTTCCCTTGGTGGAGCGCGACCGCGCCATCGGCGCCGCGGGTCACCACCAGCAGCGGGACCTTGGGGGCGAGTTCGGCCAGCCCGGTGTCAAAATCGCCATGCCCGGTCAGCGCTTCGAGTTCGACGTGGTTGGCGAACAGGATGTCGATTTCGCCGGTTTCGATCATCGCGCGGAAATCGGCGCCGTGGCGTTCGATCACGAAGGCGTCGGACAGGGTGAAGGCGACCTTGCGGCCCGCGTTCTTGGCCGCGGCAATCGCCCGGCGCATCGCCGCGCGCGGTTCCTCGGGATCCCACAGGTAGCCTTCGAGGTAGAGGATCTTCGCGTCCGCAATCGCGGCCTCATCCAGCGCGGCGGGCGGCAGGAACTGCGAGGCACCCAGGAAGGTGTTCATCGTGCGCTGCCCATCGGGGGTGACGAAGATCAGGCACCGCGCCGTCGGCGGATCGCCCGCGCGCGCGGCGGTATCGAAGGCAATGCCGCCGGCGCGGATATCGTGGGCGAAGACTTCGCCCAGCTGGTCATCCGCAACCTGGCCAATGAAGGCGCACCTGGCGCCAAGCGCCGCCAGCCCGGCCAGGGTGTTGGCCGCCGAACCGCCCGAAATCTCGCGCGCGGGGCCCATCGCCTCGTATAGCTCGTGTGCGCGCGCGGTGTCGATCAGGGTCATCCCGCCCTTGAGCATGCCCAGCCGTTCGATCAGCCCGTCCTGGCACGGGGCCATCACATCGACGATGGCATTGCCGATGGCGATAACGTCGGTGGTCGGCTGGGGCATGATGGGCAGGTTCCTAACGCTTTGTCGCAAAACGCGCGGGGCCTAGCCGCAGGCGGGCCATTGGGCAAGGGCGCAGGCGTTGACAGCGCGCGGCAGGCGGGCAATGCGGGCAGCAATGCATCGCAAGCTCCTGCTTCCCGCCCTGCTCTTGCCGCTGCTGTCCGCCTGCGGCGGCGGAAGCGGCGCCAAGGGCATTCCCGCCCCGCCCCCGCCCCGGCCCGGCAAGGCCCCGGTTCGCGCGCCGGTGCGCGTCACCCCGCCGCCGCCGCGCCTGCAGGTCGCCCCGGGACTGGAAGGGGTGATCGGCGCCAGCGGAGCGGACCTGCTGCGCCAGTTCGGCCAGGCGCGGCTGGACCTGGCCGAAGGCGATGCCCGCAAGTTGCAGTTCGCTGGCCCGGCCTGCGTGCTGGACATCTATCTCTATCCGCAGGCGCAGGGGCGCGAGCCGGTGGCCACCCATGTCGATGCCCGACGCGCCAGCGACGGCCAGGACGTGGACCGCGCGGCCTGTGTCGGCGCGCTGCGCAAGCGCTAGGGTCAGGAGGGGTAACGGCCCGTTAGGGATATTTTGCGAAAACCCTTGCCGCAATTGAAGGGGCAAGGGAACGCACCGCGCATGAGCATGCATTTCAGCGAACTGGCGGCGCAGGCTGCTGCCGATGGCGTGATCGGGGCCGGCGAAGTGCTGGCGCTGCGCGGCGCGGGCTGGGCCGATGGGTGGATGGACCCGGAAGAGGCCGAATCGCTGTTCCTCGCCAACGAGGCACTGCGCGAGCCGAGCCCGGAATGGACCGACTTCTTCGTCGAGGCGCTGACCCAGTTCATCGTCAACACCGTCGATCCCAAGGGCTATGTCGACGATGCGATGGGCGACGAGCTGGTCGCCCGGATCGACCGCGACGGCCGGGTCGAAAGCATGGCCGAGTTGGAACTGCTGGTGAAAGTGCTGGAAACCGCGCTGCACACACCCGCCAGCCTGAAGGCCTATGCCTTGAGCCAGATCGAGCTGGCCGTGCTGCACGGCGAAGGCCCGACCCGGCGCGGCGCGCTGGACCCGCAGGGGATCAACACCGCCGAATGCGCGCTGCTGCGCCGCCTGATCTTTGCCGCCGGGGGCGACCGCCCGATCAGCGTCAGCCGCGCCGAGGCGGAAATGCTGTTCCGGATCAAGGACGCCACCCTTTATGACGTGAACGCCCCCGAATGGGAGCGGCTGTTCGTGCAAGGGGTTGCCAATTACCTGCTGGGCTTTGGCGGGCACGAACCGCTGAGCCGCGAGCGCGCGGCCGAACTGGAGCAGTTCATGAATGCGCCTGGGGCGGGGATCGGATCGTTCCTGCGCCGTATGCTGGGCAGCGATGTCGACGCCGAGGTCGGGCACGGCGGCTTCGGCAGCCTGCTGTCGCTCACCCCGCACGCCGCAGACCTGTCCGACGACGCCGAGGAGGCCGCTCACCTCGACCCGGCGGAGGAGCTGTGGCTGCGCGACCACATCGACGCGGACGAGGAACTCGACCCGCTGGAAAAGGCGCTGCTGGCCTTCATCGCCGAGGAAACCGGCGAGGAATTTGTGGTTTAGGCCGCGCGGACCGGTTCAGACCGTGAAGCTCTCGCCGCAGCCGCACGAACCCTTGGCATTGGGGTTCTGGAACACGAAGCCGGCGGTGAAATCGTCTTCCTGCCAGTCCATCGTGCTGCCGATCAGGTAGAGCACCGATGCCCCGTCGATGAAGAACAGTCCGCCGGGCGTTTCGATCCGTTCGTCCAGCGCATTGGCCTCGGTCACATAGTCAACCGAATAGGCCAGCCCCGAGCAGCCCCGGCGCGGGGTGGACAGCTTGACCCCGATCGCCCCTTCCGGCGCATCGGCCATCAGCTTCGCAATCCGTGCTTCGGCGGACGGGGTCAGGATCACGGCGGCGGGGCGCTGGCGGGTGGTTGTGGTCATCACAGCATCCCCAGTTCGAGCCGGGCCTCGTCGCTCATCTTGGCGGGGTCCCAGGGGGGATCCCAGACCAGGTTGACCTCGCAGTCGCGGATGCCCGGCACCGCGCCGACGCGCAGTTCAACCTCGCCCGGCATCGATTCGGCCACCGGGCAATGCGGGGTGGTCAGCGTCATGGTCACGGTCGCGCCGCCATCGGGGGTGATGTCCACCCCGTAGATCAGCCCCAGGTCATAGATGTTGACCGGAATTTCCGGGTCGAAGATGTCCTTCAGCGCGGCGATCACGCCTTCGTAGAGGTCGCCGCCCGGCTCGTGCCCGGCCAGCCCCGAGGGCTGTTCCTTCAGGAACCCTTCGAGGTAGTCGCGCTTGCGCTCCAGCTTGTCGGCCGGGGCTTCGGCATCGTCGACGCGGGCGCGGGGCGGCGGGGCTACGGCGTCCACCTGTTCCACGGTGAATTTGGGCTCTTCGTTCACCCGAATATCCTCCTGGTGCGTTCGATCCCGCGCAACAGCGCGGCAATGTCGGTTTCGTCGCTGTACAGGCCAAAGCTGGCGCGGGCCGTGGCCGGCACGCCCAGGTGGTCCATCAAGGGCTGGGCGCAGTGGTGCCCGGCGCGGATCGCGACGCCTTCTTCGTCCAATATGGTGCCAAGATCATGCGGATGCACCCCCTGCATGGCAAAGGACACGATTCCCGCGCTGTCTTCCGGGCCAAACAGGGTGATGTCGTTCATCCGCTGCAATTCGCCGCGCAGCGCGCTGACCAGCGCCAGCTCGTGCGCGTGGATCGCGGGCAGGCCGATGGCAGCGACATAGTCCACCGCCGCGCCCAGCGCGATTGCCTCGACGATCGCGGGGGTCCCGGCCTCGAACCGCTGCGGCGCGGGGGCATAGGTGGTGCCGGCAAAGCTCACCCGGTCGATCATCGCCCCGCCGCCCTGCCACGGCGGCATGGCATCGAGCAGGTCCCGCTTCGCCCACAGCGCGCCGATCCCGGTCGGACCGTAGAGCTTGTGCGCGGAAAAGGCATAGAAATCGCAGCCCAGCGCCGCGACATCGACCGCGAGGCGCGCCGCCGCCTGACACCCGTCAAGCAGGATCTTCGCGCCCACGCCGTGCGCCAGGGCCACCGCGCGCGGCGCATCGAGCACCGAGCCGAGCACGTTGGAAACGTGGGCCAGCGCAACCAGCTTGTGCGCGGGGGTCAGCATGGCTTCGGCCGCGTCGAGATCGATCCGGCCGTCCGCGGTCAACGGGCAGACGTCGATGATCACGCCGTTGCGCTGCGCCAGCAATTGCCACGGCACGATGTTGGAATGGTGTTCCAGCACGGACAGCAGGATGCGGTCCCCCGCGCCGAGATTGGCCTGCCCCCAGGTCTGGGCGACCAGGTTGATCGCCTCGGTCGCGCCGCGGGTGAAGACCACTTCGTCTTCCTGCCCGCCGATGAACGCCGCGACCTTGCGCCGCGCTGCCTCGAAGGCCAGGGTCATCTGGGCCGAACGGGCATAGACCCCGCGGTGGACGGTGGCATAATCGACGCCCATCGCGCGGCTGGCCGCGTCGATTACCGCCTGCGGCTTCTGCGCGGTCGCGGCCGTATCGAGGTAGTGCCAGCCATCGGCCAGCCCCGGAAAATCGCTGCGCAGGTTCGCGGCCAGCGTCACAGCAGTGCCTCCAGCGCGGCCAGCGCGGCCTCTTGCAAGGCCTCCTCGTCCGCAGCGCCGGTGAAGGCTTCGGCGATGAAGGCCTGCAGCATCAGCCGCTTGGCATCGGCCGGCGGCAACCCGCGCGAGGCGAGGTAGAACAGCCCGTTCGCATCGAGTTCGCCCACCGCGCAGCCGTGGGCGCACTTCACGTCATCGGCGTGGATTTCCAGTTCCGGGCGGGCATTGGCGGTGGCCGTCCGGTCGAGCAGCATGGCCCGGACCGACTGTTCCCCGTCCGTCCCGTCCGCGCCCGGCTGGACCAGCACCTTGCCCAGGTAATTGGCCGTGGCCCGCCCCGCCGCGACCGAGCGCACCACCTGGCGGCTGACCGCATCGGGAGCGGCATGGGTCACTTCGGTGACCAGTTCGACGGTCTGCTCCCCGCCCGCGAGCTGCGCCGCGCCAAGGGTGAACCGCGCCCCCTGCCCCAGCACGGCGCGCACCGCGATCCGGCCATAGGCGCCCGGCACGTTGAGCACGTGGAGCGTGAAGCTGGCGCCCGCGCCCAGTTCCACCGCCAGGTCACGCGCGACAGCGCCCGCACCGGTGTTGGTCAGCGTCAGCGCGCGGCGCTCGCCCGCGGCCAGCACGATGCGTTCTTCCGCCACTGGCCACAGCGGCGCGAGCGCGGCCAGATCGGCATAGCGGAACGCCTCGTCCTTGCGGGTGGGCAGCAGCAGGTCACTTGGCATCGTCGCGCCTCCGGCCAGAGCATGAGGCAAGGAAATCGGCCCGGTATTCGTCATAATAGTCGCGCCAGGCGCGTTCGACCGCGCGGGCATCGTCAAGCTGCTGCTGGCGCTGGTCCAGCGCGGCGCGCGCCGGGGCCTGCGCCGGATCGCCCGGCACGAGACCTGCGCGCGCGGCGGCAATGGCGCGCTGTTCGGCATAGACCGCCCCGGCCCATTCGGCGCGGCGGCGGGGTTCGGCGCGGGTCAGCTCGGACAGCGAAGCGCGTTCGCACCCTTCCACCGCCGCGCGCAGCGGCTCGGGATCGGGCGAGACGACGCTCAGCACCAGGGCGAACAGCGGGATCACGCCGCCACCGCCTCGTAGCCGCGTTCCTCCAGCTCAAGCGCCAGTTCCGGCCCGCCAGTGCGCACGATCCGCCCGCCGGCCAGCACGTGGACGAAGTCCGGCTTCACGTAATCGAGCAGGCGCTGGTAATGGGTGATCAGCAGCACGGCCTTGTCGGGCGCGCGCATCACCGAATTGATCCCTTCGCCGCAGATCCTGAGCGCGTCGATGTCGAGCCCGCTGTCAGTCTCGTCCAGCACGGCAAGCCGCGGGTTCAGGATCCCCATCTGGACCATTTCCGCGCGCTTCTTTTCACCGCCCGAAAAGCCGACGTTCACCGGCCGCTTGAGCATGTCCATGTCGAGCTTGAGCAGCCCGGCCTTTTCCCGCGCGAGCTTGAGGAATTCCCCGCCCGACAGCGGTTCTTCCCCGCGCAGCTTGCGCTGGGCATTCAGGCTTTCGCGCAGGAACTGGACGAAGCTGACGCCCGGAATCTCGACCGGGTACTGGAAGCCGAGGAACAGCCCGGCGGCGGCGCGCTCGTGCGGTTCCAGCGCCAGCAGGTCCTGGCCCAGGAAGGTGACCGAACCGCCGGTCACCACGTAACCGGGGCGTCCGCCCAGAGTGTAGCCCAGGGTCGATTTGCCCGCGCCGTTCGGCCCCATGATCACGTGGACTTCGCCCGCGTTGATCTGCAGCGAAAGACCCTTGAGGATCGGCTTGTCGGCGACACTCGCCTGGAGATTGTCGATGGTAAGCATGGCTCAATATCCCCGGCGCTGCGGGGCGCCGCGCTGCTGGTAATGCTGTTTGCGGGCGCGGCCGCGCTCGTCGTAGCTGGCCTTCATCGCCGCAACGATCTCGGCCACCACGGCGTCGGGCTCCGCGATCACCCGTGCGGCGGTAAAGCGCAGCAACTTGACCCCGACCGCTTCAAGGCTCTTGTCGCGGCGCGCCACCAGCGCGGGATCGCCGCCCTCGTCGATCGACACCGCGATCCGCAGCGGATTGCAGGCAAAATCGACAATGGCCGAGCCGATCACCTGCTGCCGGGTCAGCTTGAACTTGCCAAGTTCCTGCTCGGCCAGCTTCGCGGCCAGGACCTGCTGCGCCTCGGTCGGCTCCATCCGGTTGCGGCGGGCCTGTTCGTGGATCGCATCGAGCCGCTTTTCCGAAATCGCCCAGCCACGCCCACGCTTTTCCAGCGCGGGGGCTTCGGTGCGCTCATCGAGCGGGCGGACGGTGAGGGTTTTCTTCATCCAACGGAACCTTCCAGACTGATCCCCAGCAGTTTCTGCGCCTCGACCGCGAATTCCATCGGCAGCTGTTGCAGCACTTCCTTGGCAAAGCCGTTGACGATCAGCGCCACCGCCGCTTCCTGGTCCAGCCCGCGCTGCATCGCGTAGAACAGCTGGTCGTCGGAAATCTTGCTGGTGGTCGCCTCGTGCTCGATCTGCGCGCTGGGGTTGCGCACTTCGATATAGGGGACGGTGTGGGCGCCGCAGTCCTTGCCCAGCAGCAGCGAATCGCACTGGGTGAAGTTGCGCACGCCTTCGGCCTGCGGGGCAACCCGCACCAGGCCGCGATAGGTGTTCTGGCTGCGCCCGGCGGAAATGCCCTTGGACACGATGGTCGAACGGCTGCCCTTGCCGTTGTGGATCATCTTGGTCCCGGTATCGGCCTGCTGGCAGTTGTTGGTGACGGCGACCGAGTAGAACTCGCCCACCGAATCCTCGCCATTCAGCACGCAGCTGGGATACTTCCAGGTGATCGCCGAGCCGGTTTCGACCTGGGTCCACGAAACCTTGCTGCGCTTGCCCTGGCACAGCGCGCGCTTGGTCACGAAGTTGTAGATCCCGCCCTTGCCTTCGGCATCGCCCGGATACCAGTTCTGCACGGTCGAATACTTGATCTCGGCATCGTCGAGCGCAACCAGTTCGACCACGGCGGCGTGGAGCTGGTTTTCATCGCGCTGCGGCGCGGTGCAGCCTTCGAGGTAGGAGACATAGGCGCCCTTGTCGGCGACGATCAGGGTCCGTTCGAACTGCCCGGTGTTTTCCGCGTTGATGCGGAAATAGGTGGAGAGCTCCATCGGGCAGCGGACCCCTTCGGGGATGTAGACAAAGGTCCCGTCGGAAAAGACCGCGCAGTTGAGCGCGGCGAAGAAGTTGTCGTGCATCGGCACGACCTTGCCCAGCCAGCGCTGCACCAGTTCCGGATATTCGCGGATCGCCTCGCTGATCGAGAGGAAGATCACGCCCGCCTTCTTCAGTTCGTCACGGAAGGTGGTGGCGACGCTGACCGAATCGAACACGGCATCGACCGCGACCTTGCGCGCGCCTTCGACCCCGGCCAGGACTTTCTGTTCTTCCAGCGGAATGCCGAGCTTCTCATAGACCTTGAGAATCTCGGGATCGACCTCGTCGAGGCTTTCCAGCTTCTTCTTCGCCTTGGGCGCGGCGTAGTAATAGGCGTCCTGGTAGTCGATCGGCGGCACGTTCAGCTTGGCCCAATCGGGCATCGGCATGGTCTGCCAGTGGCGGAACGCCTTCAGCCGCCAGTCGAGCATCCACTGCGGCTCGTTCTTCTTGGCGCTGATGAAGCGCACCGTGTCCTCGTTCAGCCCCTTGGGGGCGAACTCGGTCTCGATATCGGCCGACCAGCCGTGTTCATAGTCCGCCACCCTGGCGGCGGCTTCGCGCGCGGCCTGGTCCTTCACCATCTCGTTCATTGCACCTGCTCCGCCAGACGGGTCAGCGGCACCGCCGCAAGGGCCCCGCGCACCGCGCCGCCAACAATGCCCCAGTGCGGCTTGACCGCGCAGCCGCCATCCAGCGCGCAATCCTGCCGGCCTTCATCGGCGCAGGGGGCCAGCACGATCGGACCTTCGACCGCCTCGATAATGTCGGCCAGGCTGATCGCGGCAGCCGGGCGCGCCAGCTTGAGCCCGCCGCCCACCCCGCGCGATGAGCGCAGCAATCCGGCGGCGGTCAGCCGGCTGACCAGCTTCTGCACGGTCGGCACCGGCAGGCCGGTTTCCTCGGCCAGTTGGGCGGCCGAAACGCGCGCACCGCCGCAATGGCGCGCGGCGGCGCTCATCGTGACGACGGCATAGTCGGCCATGGAGGACAGACGCATTGGCGATCCCGGATTAAATCGGACTGATTCTTTCCGGTTTCACCTAGTGGCGCGAATCCGATTTTGCAATGCGGCATTTTGGCCTGCGCAGGCCATAAAAATGGCGGCCCCCTGACTGGTGCCAAGGGGCCGCCTTCGGAGTTAGGGCATATGGCCAAGCGGCCACACGCCCTTCGGGTCGCGCAAGGGTGATAACCCCGGGACGAGGCGCGAAATTGTATGGATTCGACAAGTCGTCTCCCGCGCCGGCAATCGACTTGGCCGCGCGCTGCTGCCATAGACTGGCAGCCATGTTCTATCGCCTGATCCGCCCCGCCCTGTTCCTGCTCGATCCCGAACGCGCCCACGGCGCCGCACTGGCCGCGCTGAAGGCGCTGCCGCGCGGCGGGACCGACCGCGCCGATGGCCCGCTGGCAACCACCGTGGCGGGGATCGCCTTTCCGAACCCCGTCGGCATGGCCGCCGGGTTCGACAAGGACGGCGAAGTGCCCGATGCGCTGCTGGGGCTGGGCTTCGGCTTTGCCGAGGTCGGGTCGATCACCCCCCTGCCCCAGTCCGGCAATCCCAAGCCGCGCCTGTTCCGCCTGGAAGCCGACAACGCGGTGATCAACCGCATGGGCTTCAACAACGGCGGGGCCGAAGCCGCCGTGGCGCGGCTGGCGCGGCGGCTGGGCCGCCCGGGCGTGGTCGGCGTGAACATCGGCGCGAACAAGGATTCGACTGATCGCATCGCCGACTATGCCACCATGGCGCGGCTGATGGCCCCGCTCGCCAGCTATCTGGCGGTCAACGTGTCCAGCCCGAACACGCCCGGCCTGCGCGCCCTGCAGGACGAAGGCGCGCTGACCGCGCTGCTCGATGCGGTGCTGGCGGCGCGCGGGCGGCAAGGCCCGCCCGTGTTCCTGAAAGTCGCCCCTGATCTGGAGACGGCCGACATCGACGCGATCGCGCGGATCGTGGTCGACAAGCAACTGGGCGCGCTGATCGTGTCCAACACCACCATTTCGCGCCCGCCGCTCAAGAGCCGCGACGCCGGGGAAGCCGGCGGCCTGTCGGGTGCGCCGCTGCGGGACCTCGCGCAGCAGCGCCTGCGCGATTTCCGCAAGGCCACCGGCGGGGCGATCCCGCTGATCGGGGTTGGCGGGATCGCCAGCGCAGCGGTGGCCTGGGCGCGGATCCGCGCCGGGGCCAGCCTGGTCCAGCTGTATAGCGCGATGACCTATGCCGGGCCGGGGATTGCGCGGGCGGTGACCCACGGGCTGGAACGGCTGATGCGGCGCGATGGCTTTGCGAGCATTGCGGAGGCGGTCGGAAGCGAATAGCCTTGGGATCATGCAGAAACATTCCCTGGTCGCCCTGATCGCCGCGCCGCTGCTGGCCGGCACGCTTCTTTCCCAACCGGTCATCGCCCGCCAGGCCGCGCCAGTCGCGGCCAGCCGCAGCGCCGCGCCGGTCTATCCCGCCGGCATGGTCAGCGCCGCCGATCCGCGCGCGGCCGCTGCCGGGGCGGAAATGCTGCGCAAGGGCGGCAGCGCCACCGACGCCGCGATCGCGACCATGCTGGTCCTGACCCTGGTCGAACCGGCCAGTTCGGGCATTGGCGGCGGTGGGCTGTTCGTGGCGGCTGATCCCGACGGCAAGGTTTCGACCATCGACGGCCGCGAAACCGCGCCCAAGGCCGCGACCGACCAGTGGTTCGTCAAGGACGGCAAGGTGATGAGCTTTGCCGATGCCGTGCCCGGCGGCACCAGCGTGGGCGTGCCCGGCAACATCGCGCTGGCCGCGCGGGCGCACCGGCTGCACGGGCGGCTGCCCTGGGCCACGCTGTTCGGCCCGGCGATCAAGCTGGCCAAAAACGGCTTCGAGATCACCCCGCGGCTACAGTCGATGATTGCGGGCAGTGCCAGGACCGGGGCCTTTTCGGCCGAGGGCAGGAAGCTGTTCTACGACGCCGCCGGGGCGCCGCTGCCGGTCGGCACCGTGGTGCGCAATCCGGACCTTGCCGCCATGTTCGGCGCAATTGCGCGCGGCGGGGCCAAGGCGTTCTATTCGGGCGCCAACCGCCGCGCGATCGTGGCCAAGGTGACCCTGGCGGCCCGTAACCCCGCGCCGATGACCGAAGCTGACGTGGCCGGCTATGTCGCCAAGGACCGCGAACCGGTGTGCGGCAGCTACCGCCAGTACCGGATCTGCGGGATGGGCCCGCCCAGTTCGGGCGGAACCACGGTGATCGCCACCTTGAAGCAGCTCGAACGGTTCGACCTGACCGCGCTGGGCAAGGACAGCGCGGTAGCCTGGCACCTGATCGCCGAATCGATGCGCCTCGCCTATGCCGACCGCGCGAAGTATTCCGGCGATGCCGATTTCGTGACGGTGCCGGTGGCGGGGATGATCGATCCGGCCTACCTCGCCCAGCGTTCCGCGCTGATCGATCCGGGCAAGACGCTTCCCAACGTGTCCGCCGGGACGCCCCCGGGAGCCGAGCAGCTGGCCCTGGCCGAACAGGCCCCGGGCGAGGAACACGGCACTTCGCACTTTTCCGTGATCGACCGGCGCGGCCATGCGGTCAGCTATACCTCGACCATCGAAAGCTCGTTCGGATCGGGGATCGTGGTCGGGGGCTACTTCCTGAACAACGAGCTGACCGATTTCGACATGAACCCGGTGTTTGAAGGCAAGCCCGCCAACAACCGCGTCCAGGGCGGCAAGCGCCCGCGCAGTTCGATGTCGCCCAGCCTGGTGTGGAGCCCGGACGGCAAGCTGCGGCTGGCGGTGGGCGCGGCTGGCGGGGCGACCATTCCCGCCCAGGTGATCCGCGCGATCATCGGCGTGATCGACTGGAAGCTGCCCGCGCAGCAGGCCCTGGCCCTGCCGGTGCTCTTCGCGCCCGGGATCGATACGGTTTTCGTCGAAAAGGGTTCGATGCTCGAGGCGATGGCGCCGCAATTGCAGGCGCTGGGCCACACCGATGTCGTCCCGCGCGGCCTGCCGCTCAAGGCCAATGCGGTCGAGGTGGTGGATGGCAAACTGGTCGGCGCGGCCGATCCGCGCAGCGAGGGGAAAGCGGTCAGCGAGTAGCTTGCCGCTAGGGATTTGCGCGCCTAGGCTTTGGCCAAAGAGATCGGGAAAGGGGCAGCAAAGGTGGATATTTCGGATCTGCGCAGTCGGCGCAATCTGGTGGAGCTGTTTCTGGCGCGCGCCGACGCGCGCGGCGAGGCGCCGTTCCTGTGGGCCAAGCGCAGCGGGCAATGGCAATCGATCAGCTGGGCCGAAGCCGCACGCCAGGTCTGCCTGATGGCCGAAGCGCTGCGCGGCCTGGGGCTGGAAGCCGGGGACCGCGTACTGCTGGTTTCGGACAACCGCCCGGAATGGTGCATCGCCGATTTCGCGGTGATGGCGGCGGGCTGCATTACCGTGCCGGCCTACATCACCAATACCGAACGCGATCACCAGCACGTGCTGGACGATTCGGGCGCGCGCGCCGTGATCGTGGCCGATGACAAGCTGGCCAAGCCGCTGCTGCCCGGCGTCCTGCGAAGCGCCAATGCCAAGCACGTGATCGGGATCGAGCCGCTGCGCATCGCCCAGACCGGGTCGTTCGAATACCATGACTGGGCCAGCCTGCTGGCCGGCGATGCCCAGGCCGCCCGCGCCCGGGTGGAGGACCGCATGGACAAGGTCCAGCGCGATGCCACCGCCTGCATCATCTATACCAGCGGCACCGGCGGCGCGCCGCGCGGGGTTTTGCAGCACCACGGCGCGCTCTTGTGCAACATCGATGGCGCGGCGCGCGTCCTGGCCGAGGATTTCGGGCTGGACGAGGACGAGGCGTTCCTGTCGTTCCTGCCGCTGTCCCATGCCTATGAACACACCGGCGGGCAGATGCTGCCGATCGCGGTCGGGGCGCAGATCTATTACTCCGAAGGCCTCGAAAAGCTGGCCAGCAACATCGAGGAAGTGCGCCCGACGATCATGGTCGTGGTCCCGCGCCTGTTCGAAGTGCTGCGCACGCGGATCATGAAGCAGATCGAAAAGCAGGGCAAACTGCCCAATTACATGATGACCCGCGCCATGGCGATCGGCGCCGAAGCCGCGCGGCGCGGCGGCAAGACCCGGTTGCGCGACAAGCCGATGGACTTCGTGCTGGAAAAGCTGCTGCGCCCCAAGATCCGCCAGAAGTTCGGCGGGCGGATCAAGGCGATGGTTTCCGGCGGGGCCCCGCTCAACCCCGATGTCGGGATCTTCTTCGAAAGCATGGGGCTGACCATGCTCCAGGGCTATGGCCAGACCGAGGCCGGCCCGGTGATCAGCTGCAACCGCCCCGCCGCCGGGCTGAAGATGGACACGGTCGGCCCGCCGCTGGCCGGAGTCGAAGTGCGGATTGCCGAAGACGGCGAAATCCTGGTGCGCGGCGAACTGGTGATGCACGGCTATTGGCGCAACGAGGCGGAAACCGCCCGGGCGCTGCAGGACGGCTGGCTGCACACCGGCGACATCGGCCACATCGACGAGGCCGGGCGAATCGTCATCACCGACCGCAAGAAGGACATGATCGTCAACGACAAGGGCGACAACGTATCGCCCCAGAAGGTCGAAGGGATGCTGACGCTCCAGCCGGAAGTGGCCCAGGCGATGGTGGTGGGCGACAAGCGACCCTACCTGGTCGGGCTGATCGTGCCGGATGCCGAATGGGCGCTTGAATGGGCCCGCGCCAATGGCGAGAAGTTCGATTTCCACGCCCTGCAGGACCTGCCCGCCTTCCGCAGCGCGGTGCGCGCCGCGATCGACCGGGTCAACCAGGACCTGTCGGTGATCGAGAAGGTGCGCCAATTTACCTTTGCCGATGAAGCTTTCAGCATCGACAACGAGGAAATGACCCCCAGCCTCAAGATCCGCCGCCACAAGCTGAAGGCGCGGTACGGCGAGCGGCTCGACGCCTTGTACAAGGGATAGGATCAACCGAAGCGGATAGGACAACCCATGGCCGAAACGAAGTTCCCCGCCCACCTGTTCGCCGAGCCGGAGCCCGATCCGGACACCCTGGCCAACCTGGGGCCGCTGGCCGCGCTGGCCGGGACCTGGGAAGGGACCAAGGGCATCGACGTCAAGCCGACCGGGGACGGCGGGGCCAGCCAGGCCTATGTCGAACGGATCGTGCTGGAGCCGATCGACCCGCAGCTTAACGGGCCGCAGCTGCTTTACGGGCTGCGCTATCACACCCACATCGTCCAGCCGGGGCAGGTTGAAACCTATCACGATCAGAACGGCTACTGGCTGTGGGAACCGGCAACCGGGCGGATCCTGCACACCATCGCGATCCCGCGCGGGCAGGTGGTGCTGGCCAAGGGCAAGGCTGCGGCCGATGCGCGCAGCTTCAGCGTCAAGGCGCGGCGCGGCAAGACCGAGAACGGGATCTGTTCAGCCGCGTTCCTGGAAGAAAACTTCCGCACCGACCGATTCGACATGACCGTGACGATCAACGACGATGGCAGCTGGTCCTATGACGAGGTGACCGTGCTGAAGATCAAGGGCGTGGCCGAACCGTTCGAACACCGCGATTCCAACACCCTGCACTGGGTCAAGCCGGCGCGGCGCAATCCGGTGATGCGGGGGCGGCGCAGGAAAGCGGCCAGCCCGGCCTGACAGCGCGGATCAGCGCGCGAGGGTCAGGCAAAGAAAAAGGCCGGGCGCGGCGGTGGTCCACACCCGCGCACCCGGCCTTGATCGTTTGGCTGGAAGCCTTACTTGGCTTCGCCTTCGGCGGCGGCAGCTTCGGTAGCAGCGCCAGCATCGTCCGAGGCAGCAGCCGAAGCGTCGGCAGCAGCTTCAGTCGCGGCAGCGGTTTCTTCCGCGACCGGAGCAGCTTCTTCCTTCTTTTCGCCGCAGGCGGCCAGAGCGAGCGAGCCAGCCGCAACGGCGGCGAACAGAGCAATCTTCTTCATTGGGTAAACCCCCTCGTTTGTTGCGACGCCAACCTATGGCAGGCGTGACGCGCGTTTTGGCGCGTTCCGGCGCTTTCGTCGATGAATTTTTTATCGGCTGAGCAGAAAATTCGTATCCGGACGGGCCAAAGCCCGCGGAAATGCCTGTCAGGCAGCCTCTTTTTCGACCCATTCGGGGTAGAAACTGGGTTCGCGGGTCGACCAGCCGGGGGCGGTCGCCGCTGCTTCGCTGATCGACTGCAACAGGTGCTTGCGCCGTTCGGGGCGGATCTGCGGCAGCGCGGCAGCCGCGCAGAATGCGCTGGGCAGGAACGGCCGGACCGCTGCGCCCAGCAGGCGTTCGTAAAGAAACCGGAACGCGGAAAAGCTCTCGATCCGGTCCTGCGCCAGGTCGAAGGCGGCCAGCCGCAGCAGCTTGCCCAGGTAACCTTCGAGGCTGTCGAACGAGCTGCCGACCGGCGTACTGCCGCGCAGCGACTTGAGTTCCTGGTAGGCGATATACTGGCTGCGGATCGAGGCGCTTTCGGCCGCATCGCGCGCCCACAGCTTGAACGCGTCCTGCCGCCCCAGCCCGACATCGAGGCTGCGCTTGATGTAGCGCTGCTCGCAGGCGGTGAAGCTGGCGAATTCGCGCAGCTCGTTGATCGTCAGCGAAGCGGTCCCGGTATTGGCCATCGATCTGCCCCCAAAGGTGATGGGGGCCAATTCACCAGAAGATGGTTACCATCGGGTTAACCACGATAGTCAGATGAGGCCTGCCAGCGGGCTGGAAGGATCCGCGTATTTGCGGGTCGCCATGCGCCCGGCCAGATAGGCCTCGCGCCCGGCCTCGACTGCCAGCTTCATCGCCCGGGCCATGCGGATCGGATCCTTCGCTTCGGCGATGGCGGTGTTCATCAGCACGCCGTCGACCCCCAGTTCCATCGCAACGGCGGCATCGCTGGCCGTGCCGACCCCGGCATCGACCAGCACCGGCACATTCGCCCCTTCGACGATCAGGCGGATCGTCACCCGGTTCTGGATCCCCAGCCCCGAGCCGATCGGCGCCCCCAGCGGCATGACCGCCACGGCGCCAGCTTCTTCCAGCTGCTTGGCCGCGATCGGATCGTCAACGCAGTAAACCATCGGCAGGAAGCCTTCGCGGGCCAGCACTTCGGTTGCCTTCAGCGTTTCGCGCATGTCGGGATAGAGCGTGCGCGCCTCGCCCAGCACTTCCAGCTTGACCAGGTCCCAGCCGCCCGCCTCGCGCGCCAGGCGCAGGGTGCGGATCGCCTCGTCCGCGGTGAAGCAGCCGGCCGTATTGGGCAGGTAGGTGACCTTCTTCGGATCGATGAAATCGGTGAGCATCGGCGCCTTGGGGTCCGACACGTTGACCCGGCGCACTGCCACGGTGACGATTTCCGCACCCGAGGCTTCGAGCGCGGCGGCGTTCTGGGCAAAGTCCTTGTACTTGCCGGTGCCGACGATCAGCCGCGAACGGAAGGTGCGGCCCGCGACGGTCCAGCTGTCATCCGCCGAAGCGGAGTGATCACCGCCGCCGACGAAATGGACGATTTCCAGCACGTCGCCATCGCCCAGCGCAACTTCGGCCAGGGTGGAGCGCGGCACCACCTCGCCATTGCGTTCGACCGCGACCTTGGCCGGATCGAGTTCGAGGCTGCGGACGAGATCGGCGATCGAACCGGGCGCGGCGCGGCGCGGTTCACCGTTGACGACAAGGGCAAGCTGGGCAGTCATGCCCACGCAGATAGCGATCAGCAGCTATGACGCAAGTTGCGAAGATGCGCCCAGGCCAGCAGGCTGACCCCGGTGATGGTCAGCACGGCTTCGGCCAGGCCATGCCCGGTGAACAGCGCGGTCGCCATCAGCGCGATGCCCGCGGCGCCGACCTGCAGGGGCAGCGGATCGCCGTGGCGGGCCACGCCCAGCACCAGGGTGACCGAACCGACCGCGATCGCCAGCGCCAGGCCGATGCGGTGAATCGCCGGCGCGAGGACGAATTCGCCGCCCAGCCCCAACCCCGCCACCAGCAGCAGCCCCGCGAGGCAATGCAGCGCGCACAGCCCCGACAGGAGCACGCCAAACCGGTCCAGCCGGTTGCGAATCGAAACGAGGGCCTCGCGCATTGCAACGCCCATGTATGTGACGATGTAACATCTAGCAAGGGGAAGGCGCGCATCCTGGCGCGATTCCTCAACGGACACTTGCGCTTTTGCGCGCCGCGACGCAGGGAGCGCGGCCATGGACGCAAAGCATTCCGCAGCGGCCCCGCGCCCCCTGGCCCTGGCGCGCTGGCTACTCGTTGTCGCCGCCCTGATCGTGGCAATCGTGGCTGTCGGCGGGATTACCCGGTTGACCGAAAGCGGGGTTTCGATCACCGAATGGAAACCCGTGACCGGCACTCTGCCCCCGCTGACCGAGGCGGCCTGGCAGGAGGAATTCGACGCCTATCGCCAGACCCCGCAATATATCCAGATCAACGGCCCGGCGGGGATGACGCTGGCCACCTACAAGTTCATCTTCTTCTGGGAATGGTTCCACCGCCTGATCGCGCGCACCATCGGCCTTGCCTTTGCCCTGCCGCTGGCCTGGTTCTGGGTGCGCGGCGCGATCCCGCAAGGCTACAAGCCGCGCCTGCTGGGCCTGCTGGTGCTGGGCGTGCTGCAGGGCGCGATCGGCTGGTGGATGGTCAAGTCGGGCATCGTCAACGACGTCAAGGTCAGCCACTTCCGCCTGGCGACGCACCTGATGGTGGCGCTGGTCACCATGGCCGCGATCATCTGGACCGCGCTGGACCTGCGCGCGCTGGCCCGGGGCGAACCGCGCGCCCGCTTGACCGGCTGGGGCGCACTGGCGCTGGGGGTCCTGGCGCTGCAACTGGTGCTGGGCGCGCTGGTGGCGGGCCTGCGCGCCGGCTATGTCGCGGGTTCGGGCTGGTTCAACTGGGACGCCTGGCCGCTGATGCAGGGCAGCTTCCTGCCCGACGGGATCGACTGGGCGCTGGGCGGCCTGCACGCCCTGGTCAACGATCCCTACCTGGTCCATTTCGTGCACCGCTGGTGGGCCTGGGTGGTGGTGGCCGTGCTGGTGGTGCTGGCCCGGCTGGTCCGCAGCCAGCACCGCGCCGCCTCGATCGCGATCCACAGCGCCTTTGGCACGCAGATCCTGCTGGGCGTGGCGACCGTGTGGAGCGGGATGGAGCTGTGGCTGGCGGTTGGCCACCAGCTGACCGGCGCGCTGACCCTGGCCGCGACCACCTGGGGCGTCCACGCGCTGGGCCGGGCCCGGGCGTGAGTGCAGCGGCGCCAGCCGCGCCCGTCAATGGCGGAGCGCTGATCTGGTGCCCGTTCCCGGATCCGGCCAGCGCCCGCACCGCAATCGAAAGGCTACTTGACGAAAGCCTGATTGCCTGCGCGAATATCCTTCCGCAAATATACTCAGTTTACCGATGGCAGGGTGAGCGGGGCGAGGCAGAGGAAACGGGAGTGCTGCTGAAGACCAGCACGTGTCTGCTTGATCGCGCGATTGGGCGCCTGGCAGAGTTGCACCCCTATGAAACCCCGGCGATCCTGGGCTGGCGCTGCGACAGCGCGGCCCCGGCAACGCTAAGCTGGCTGGGGACCCTGCCATGCTGAAGCCGGGCCATGTCCTGCTGCTGGGCGCGGCAAGCCTGCTGCCGCCGGCAGGTCCGGTCCGGG
Organism: Pseudomonadota bacterium; assembly: GCA_029779535.1. GTDB lineage: Bacteria > Pseudomonadota > Alphaproteobacteria > Sphingomonadales > Sphingomonadaceae > Novosphingobium. The sequence goes on from JAKPAG010000004.1 coordinate 54,838, forward strand.
CGGCGGCCGATGACAACGCAGCGCAGGCCTTTGCCCCCCCCTCTCGGTCCGATGGTGCTGACCCGCACCGTCTGGCGCGGCCTGCACGATGGCAAGGCGATCGAGGTGACCCGGTCCTATGCCGTAACGATCCGCGCCGATGGCGATGGCTACCTGGTGGACGGCCGGTTGATCGACACTGCGGTCGATGCACCGGCCGCCGTGGCCGTGCTGGCCGAACTGGAGCGCAAGCGCGTGGAAACCGACGTGTTCCCGTTCCGGCTGGACCGGGCCGGGCGGATCGTGCCCGGCCCGACCCCGGCCCCGGCCGATCACCGGCCCACCGCGCGCGCCGCGGCCGGACTGGTCGGCGCCGCACCCTTGCCCGCACAGGTCCGCCAGCAGACCCGGGCGGTGCTGGACGAAGTGATCGGCGCGGCCCGCACCGGCACGGCATGGCCGGCAGACCTGTTCAACCCGGTCGCCGCCAGAGGCGAACAGACCCGCGAGGTGCAGTTGCCCGGTGGCGCAATGGGCCGGATCGCAGTCTCGATCTCGGTCGATCGGCACGGCGCCGGGCATGTGCCCCGCTCGTTCGAACGCACGGTCACCATCTCGCTGGGCGGCACCGACAGCACCACCCGCGAAACGTGGACGATGGGCCCGCGCTGACCCGCCCCAGTGCGTCTCGGTATTATTTTACCTCTCTGCAAATGGCCCGATTTGCTTGACTTGGCGGGCGCCATCCGCGAAAGGGCGCGCCTTCCCATGCCACCGGAAGCGATTCCGGGGCGGGGCTTTTGGAACTGACCAAAGGAATTCGAAGCCATGAAGGCGCTCAGCAAGCAGACCCGGTCGATCAAGCCGGCCGAGGTCGAAAAGAAGTGGCATCTGATCGATGCCGAAGGTCTGGTGGTCGGGCGTCTCGCCGTGATCATCGCCAACCACCTGCGCGGCAAGCACAAGCCGAGCTTCACCCCGCACGTCGATTGCGGCGACCACGTGGTCGTGATCAATGCGGACAAGGTGCGGCTGACCGGCAACAAGCTCAAGAACAAGACCTATTACAAGCACACCGGCTATGCCGGCGGGATCAAGGAAGTGACCGCCGCCAAGGTGCTGGAAGGCCGCTTCCCCGAGCGCGTGCTCGAAAAGGCGGTTGAGCGCATGATCCCTCGCGGTCCGCTGGGCCGTGCGCAGATGCGCGCCCTGCATCTCTACGCCGGCGCCGAACATCCGCATGCGGGCACCCAGCCCGTAGCGCTCGACGTTGCTGCCATGAACCGCAAGAACAAGGTGGGTGCATAATGTCCGACAACACCGTCACCGATCTGGCCGACCTCGGCAACATCGCCGAAACCCCGGCTGCTCCCGCCGCTCCCGCAGCGCCGCTGCGTGAAAAGGAAGTCGACGCCCAGGGCCGCGCCTATGCCACCGGCCGCCGCAAGGACGCCGTGGCCCGCGTCTGGATCAAGCCGGGCACCGGCAAGGTCGTCGTCAACGGCCGCGACCAGGAAGTCTACTTCGCCCGTCCGACCCTGCGCCTGGTCATCGACCAGCCGTTCCAAGTCGCTGACCGCGCCGGCCAGTACGACGTGATCGCCACCGTCAAGGGCGGCGGTCTTTCGGGCCAGGCCGGTGCCGTCAAGCACGGCATCGCCCAGGCCCTGTCGAAGTTCGAGCCTGCGCTGCGCAGCGCGGTCAAGGCCGCTGGCTTCCTGACCCGCGACCCGCGCGTCGTCGAACGCAAGAAGTACGGCCGCGCCAAGGCCCGCCGCAGCTTCCAGTTCTCGAAGCGCTAAGCTCGGGACTGGGCCGCAAGGCTTGTCGAATCAGGGGCTGGCCGCAAGGCTGGCCCCTTTTTCGTTGGGGGGAACACGCATGAGCGCCGAACACGCCGCGGCCACGCCCGCACGGATGCCGATGATCGGCCGGATCGGCTGGCTGCCGGGCGCATTGGGCGCGGGGCTGGCAATCCTGCTGACCGGCTGGATCAGCCACCAGCTGCTGCACGGCGATCCGGCCCTGCCCTGGCTGGTCGCGCCGATGGGGGCGTCAGCGGTGCTGATCTTCGTCCTGCCCGCATCGCCGCTGTCGCAACCCTGGCCGGTGCTGGGCGGGCATCTGCTCGCCGCTGCTGTCGGACTGGTCTGCCATGTGCTGCTGCCCGTTCCCTGGCTGGCCGCCGCGCTGGCGGTGGGCCTGGCCATCGCGGGGATGAGCATGGCGCGCTGCCTGCACGCCCCGGCGGGTGGCACGGCGCTGCTGACGGCGCTGGCCAGCCAGCAGATCGCCGCATCCAGCTGGCATTTCCTGGTCATGCCGATCGCGCTCAACGCGCTGCTGCTGATCGCCGGCGGCTGGGGCTGGCACCGGCTCAGCGGCCATTCCTATCCGCACCACGCCGCCGCGGTGCCGGCCGTGCCCAACTGGTCGGGCCACATCGACGACGCGGATCTCGACGCCGTGCTCGAGGAATGGGACGAAGTGCTCGACGTCAGCCGGGATGACCTGCTCGCGCTGATCCACGCGGTTGAAGGCCGGGTGCGCGCACGCAAGCTCAGCTGAAGCGGCGGGCTTCCACCGTCAGGCCCTGGTCCGCGCTCCACACCAGCCGGTTGAAGCTGGGCGCGCTGCTGCGCAGCCGCTGAGACAGGGTGCCAGCCCCGATCAGGCGAATCGGCTGGCCGTCCAGTTCCAGCGTCATGTCGAACGGATCATGGACATGCCCCGACAGCACCGCCTGCGCCCCTGCACGGGCCAGTGCGGCCAATGCTGACTTGCCGCCCCGGGTCGAACCGCTGCTTGCGGTATCGGCATCAACCAGGGGGTGATGTCCCGCCACCAGCCGCAGTGGCTTGCCCGCCTGGTGCGCCAGCCCCTGCAGCGCCGCATCGAGATCGTTCGCGCTGACCCGCCCCTTCGACCAGTTCAGCCGCAGCTGCGCGCGGGCAATGGTCTTGAGCGGGACAACCGCGATTCCATCGTGCCCGGTCTGGTGACCCAGCGCGGCTTCGAGCGCGCGGTAGCGGGCATAGGGCCGGGTCAGGCGCCGCAGCATGTGGTGGTAATAGGGCACGTCGTGGTTGCCAGGGGTCAGCACCAGCGGCGCGGGCAGCGCGCCCAGCCAGTCCTGCGCCAGGGCGAATTCGCGCGCCGAACCGCGCATGGTCAGATCGCCGGTGCAGATCACCATGGCCGGCCGTTCGTGCGCGACTTCGGCGGCGAACCACTCAAGCGCCCCGCGGTCCTCGTAACCGAAGTGCACGTCGCTGACGTGGTAAAGCAGCAGGGCGTCGGCCATGACCGTTCCTATTCCGCCTTCGCGCCGCCGTGGCAAGGGGCGGTCATATCCGCCCGCTCAGGATCAGCCAGGCCGAAGCGGCGTTGACCGCGCTGTACAGCGCATAGAACCAGGCCCAGCCCTGCGCGCCCTGCCCCACCAGCAGGGCCGCGCCCAACAGCATGGCGAATTCCAGCGTCAGGCTGAACTTGCCGCCCAGCAGCTGGAACCAGCGGGTGCGATCGAGCAGCTGGTGCCCACTGTCCAGCACCGCGCGGTGCAGCGCGAAATTGGCCATGCCGAACATGAGGACGAGGAACAGAGCCATTACGCTCCGCCATAGGCCGATGCGCGGCGCTTGTCAGCGCCCGGCCATCGCCTTGGCCCGCGCCAGGTAAGTGCGCCCGATCCGCACCGTGGTGCCATCGCTGAGTTCGGCCGACCACACTCCCAGCCCGTCGTGGCGCAGCCCGGCGATGCGGTCGCGGCGCAGGATGGTAGAGCGGTGCAGGCGAATGAAGCGGTCGGGATCGAGCCGCGCCTCCAGCCCGGAAACGGTCTGGAGCAGCAGGTAGGACCGTTCGCCCACGTGCAGCCGGACATAGTCGCGTTCGGCATCGATCCGGTCGACATCGGCGGCGGCGATGCGCAAGAGCTCGCTGCGGTGGGGCACCCAGAACTCGGTCAGCCAGTCGCCCCCGCCCGCCGCGCGCGCGCCGCGCCGCGCCGCCGCGCGCACCACGGCGCGTTCCAGCCGCTCGGCCGTGACGGGTTTGAGCACATAGTCGACCGCGTCGAGATCGAAGGCCTCGACCGCGAAATTGTCGTGCGCGGTGACGAAGACCACCGCCGGGGCATTTTCGCCCCGGACCAGCGCGCGGGCCACCGCCAGGCCGTCCAGCTCGGGCATGGTCATGTCGAGCAGGACGAGGTCCGGGCGCAGCGCATCGATAGCATCGAGCGCGGCCTTGCCGTCCAGCGCGGTGCCGACCACCTCGATCCGCGGCAGGCCGGCGCAGATCACCCGCATCCGCTCGATCGCCAGCGGCTCGTCATCGACGATCAGGGTCTTGAGCACACTATCCGCCATGGCGTTCCAGCGGCAGGCGCAGCACCGTGCGCCACCCGCCCCCTTCGCCCGGGCCGCTGCCGAGCTGCGCGGCATCGCCATAGCGCGCGCCCAGCCGGTCGCGGACATTGGCCAGGCCAATCCCGTATCCGTCGCTGGCCGTCTGCCCCGTGGCCGGGCCATCGTCGGTCACTTCCAGCACCAGCCGGCCATATTCCTCGCGCGCGGCGACGCGGATCGTAACCGCGCGGTTGGTGGCGGCCACGGCATATTTGACCGAGTTTTCGACCAGCGGCTGCAGGATCATCCCCGGCACCCGCGCATCGCCCAGGTCGGCCGGAATCGCGAAGGCCATCACCAGCCGTTCGGGAAAGCGCACCGCCTCGATTTCCAGGTAGAGCCGCTGTGCCGCCACTTCCTGTTCCAGCGCGACATCGCCGGTGGGATCGTCCGCCAGGCTGCGGCGATAGAAGGTCGCCAGGGTCTGGATCATCCGTTCGGCCGCCTCGGCCTTGCCGGTCATCACCAGGGCGGACAGCGAATTGAGCGTGTTGAACAGGAAGTGCGGATTGACCTGGTAGCGCAACGACCGCAGCTCCGCCGCCTTGGCCGCGCGGCGGAATTCGCCCTCGCGGCGTTCGGCGCTGCGGGCCTGTTCGGCATTGACCAGCGCGAAATAGAGCGCCGCCCAGGCGATCAGCAGGAAGTAGCGACCCAGCGCCACGTCGGTCAGCTGGCGCCAGCGGTTGTCCTCGACCGTTTCGGCATCGATGGTGATCGCCGGGGTCGGCTCGGCCGTGGGTGGCGGGACCGGCACGGGCGGCGGCGCTTCCGCGCGGTCCAGCGGATCGACCAGCAGGTTGCCGCTTTCGTCGCTGCGCACGCGCAGCCCCTCGCGCTCGCCGATCTTGGCAACCACCTGCTCCTCGATCGAGGCGAAGACCGCCTGGTTGATCGCCGCCAGCACCAGCGAGGCGGGCAGCGCCACCAGCAGCACCGCAACGATCTTCTGCCAGACCGGGCGGGGGTCGAGCAGCCGCAGCAGCGGCCACAGCGCCAGGGTGACGGCGATCGACCCGGCAATCACCAGCAGCCGCCGCCAGAGCAGCGCGTCGAGCAGTTCCAGCCCGACCAGCCAGCCGCGCAAGGTGGCGAGGACGAAATAGGTCAGCCACAGCGCCACGATCGAGGCGATCACGGTGCGCGCCGGAACGCGCGGCAAGGGGGCGGACGGATTCATCGCCCGCCAGCGTTACCGCGCCGCACCGGGACAAGGCCAGCGGCTTTGTCGACCCGCCAAGGGCGTTGGTCGAGTTGGGGAGCGGGCCGGCCAGGCCAAGCTGATCGCGCAGGCGATCAGCGCAACCGGCAAGGACTCAACCAGAAAGAAACTCCATCACCCCAGCAGGTGTTCCTTGGCGATCTTGTCCTTCCAGACCAGCGGGGCGAGCTGGTGAACATTGTTGCCCTCGCTATCGACCGCGACGGTCACCGGCATGTCCTCGACCGTGAATTCGTAGATCGCTTCCATGCCGAGGTCTTCGAAGGCCACGACCTTGGCCTCGCGGATCGCGCGGGCCACCAGGTAGGCCGCGCCGCCGACCGCCATCAGGTAGGCGACCTTGTGCCTGGCGATCACCTCGGTCGCGCCCTGGCCGCGTTCGGCCTTGCCGATCATGGTGAGCAGGCCCAGCTCGCACATCATGTCGGTGAAGCTGTCCATGCGGGTCGCGGTGGTGGGGCCAGCCGGGCCGACCACTTCGCCCATCACCGGATCGACCGGACCGACATAGTAGATCGCGCGCCCCTTGAATTCGACCGGGAGCGGCTCGCCCTTGGCCAGCATGTCCTTGATCCGCTTGTGGGCAGCATCGCGGCCGGTCAGCATCCTGCCGTTGAGCAGCAGCCGGTCGCCCTGCTTCCAGCCGCGCACTTCCTCGGCCGTCAGGGTGTCGAGGTTGACGCGCTTGGCCGCCTTGTCGGGCGTCCAGTGCACTTCGGGCCATTCAACCAGCTTCGGGGTTTCAAGGAAGCTCGGCCCCGAGCCGTCGAGCGTGAAGTGCGCGTGGCGGGTGGCGGCGCAGTTGGGGATCATGGCCACCGGCTTCGACGCGGCGTGGCACGGCGCGTCCATGATCTTGACGTCAAGAATGGTCGACAGGCCGCCCAGGCCCTGCGCGCCGATGCCCAGCGCGTTGACCTTGTCGAAAATCTCGATCCGCATCGCCTCGATGTCGGTCTGGGGCCCGCGCTGCTTCAGCTGCGCCATGTCGATCGGCTCCATCAGCGCCTGCTTGGCAAGCAGCATGCAATGTTCCGCCGTGCCGCCGATACCGATCCCCAGCATCCCCGGCGGGCACCAGCCGGCGCCCATCTGCGGCAGCATCTCGATCACCCAGTCGACGATGTTGTCGCTGGGGTTCATCATCTTGAACTTGCTCTTGTTCTCGCTCCCGCCGCCCTTGGCCGCGACGTCGACCGAAACCTTGCTGCCTGCGACCATGGTGACGTGCAGCACCGAAGGCGTATTGTCGCGGGTGTTGCGGCGTGTGAAGGCGGGGTCCGCCAGGACCGAGGCGCGCAGCTTGTTTTCCGGGTGGTTGTAGGCGCGGCGCACCCCTTCATCGACCACTTCCTGCAGCGACCTGTCCGATTCGAGCCGGCAGTTCTGGCCCCATTCGACGAACACGTTGACGATGCCGGTGTCCTGGCAGATCGGGCGGTGCCCTTCGGCACACATCCGGCTGTTGGTCAGGATCTGGGCAATCGCGTCCTTCGCGGCAGGGCCCTGCTCCGCCTGGTAGGCTTCGCCCAGTGCGCGGATATAGTCCATGGGGTGGTAGTAGCTGATGAATTGCAGCGCATCGGCCACACTGTCGATCAGGTCCTGTTCGCGGATCGTCACCATTTCGGCCATCACAAGCTCCTTGGGGCACGTCGGGATTCGACGCCCCCATAGGCCCGCCAATTTCCCCCGTCAAAGCGCTTGGCCTTGCCAGCCGCATCGCTTAGAAGGCAGGCGATTGCCCTGCTGTGTTATCTGTGCAATACAGCATGGCCTAAGGGTTTGAACGATGACTGTTGCCACCGAAGCCAAGATCGACTTTTCCGCCGCGCGCCGCGCCATGATCGACAGCCAGCTGCGCGTCAGCGGCGTCAATGCCGAATGGGTGCTGGCCGCGATGGACCGCGTGCCGCGCGAAGACCACGTCCCCGCCCAGGCCCGCGCCCATGCCTATATCGACCGGGCGATCCCGCTGGACGATGTCCACGCCCTGCCCGCCCCGCTGGTTCACGGCCAGCTGCTGAGCGAAGCCGCGCCCAGGCCGGGCGACAAGGCGCTGCTGGTCAGCTGCGGCAGCACCTATCTCGAAGCGCTGCTGCGCCCGCTGGTCGCCACGCTCGACGTGGTCAGCGCCGCTGCTGCCGCCGCCCAGACCAAGGGCATGGGCCAGCACAGCCTGATCGTGATCGACGGCGCGATCGAACAACTGCCCGCCGGCCTGGCGGCGGAACTGGCCGAAGGCGGCCGGATCGTCACCGGGCTGGTGGATCGCGGCGTCACCCGGCTCGCTTCGGGCCGCAAGATCGGCGGCGAAGTGGCGCTGCTGCCGCTGGCCGACATCGGCATCCCGGTGCTGCCCGAATTCGCGGCGCCCAAAGGTTGGAGCTTCTGAGCATGCAGCGCACGGGCCGCATTGTCCTGCTGGCGGGGATTGCCCTGGCCGCCGCTCCGGCCTTGGCCGATGACCTGCGCGGGGCGCTGACCCTGGCCTACAACACCAACCCCACGCTGGAAGCCGCCCGCGCCCAGCAGCGCGCGGTGGACACCGGGGTGCCGATCGCCAAGGCGGCGGCCCTGCCCTCGCTCAGCGGCACGGCGACTTTCACCGAATTCGCCAAGCTGGCGACGCCGAATGTGGCATCGCCCGACCGTTCGCTCGATGCCAGCGCCACGCTGGGCCTGCCGCTCTATGCCGGCGGGGCGATCAAGAATTCGATCCGCGCCGCCAAGACCCGGGTCGAAGCCGGCCGCGCCGATCTGCGCGCCGCCGAAAGCGGCGTGTTCAGCCAGACGGTCGCCGCCTACATGGACGTGCTGCTGGCCCAGCGGGTCGTGGCGCTGAACCGCAACCAGGTCGACGTGCTCAAGGTCAACCTGCAGGCCACCCGCGACCGGTTCGAGATCGGCGACCTGACCCGCACCGACGTGGCCCAGTCGCAGGCGCGCCTGTCCCTCGCTCAGGGCCAGACCCGTAGCGCCGAAGCGAACCTGATCGCCGCGCGCGAACGCTATATCCAGGTGGTCGGCAAGGAGCCGGTCGACCTGCAGGTGCCGCCCGCCCTGCCCGGCCTGCCCGGTTCGGCCGAGGAAGCGATGCAGACCGCGCTGGACAACAATCCCGACCTTCTGGCCGCGCGCCAGCGCAGCAAGGCCGCCGGGTTTGACAGCGATGCCGCCGCCGCGGGCCGCCTGCCCAAGGTCAGCGTGTTCACCAGCGGCACCTACACCGATTACATGGGCACCAATGGCGGCCCGGCATCGAATGTGACCAAGCAGGGCTTCACTTCGGCCACGGCCGGGGTGCGCGCCACGATTCCGCTGTTCCAGGGCGGCCTGCCCGCCGCGCAGAAGCGCCAGGCCGAAGCGCGCGAAAGCGCGGTGCTGGAACAGGAAATCGGCACCGAACGCCAGGTCATCGCGGGGGTCCGCGCGGCCTATGCCAGCTGGCGCGCGACGAGCGAGATCATTACCACCACCCAGGCCGCGGTCGATGCCGCCACGCTCAGCCTTGAAGGCGTGCGCGCGGAAAACACCGTCGGCAACCGCACGATTCTCGACATCCTGAACGCCGAGCAGGAACTGCTGAGCGCGCAGGTCCAGCTCGAAACGGCGCGGCGCAACGCCTATGTCGCGGGCTTCAACCTGCTGGCGGCGATGGGCAAGGCCGAAGCGCGCGACCTGGGGCTGGACGGCGGCGCGCTGTACGATCCGGTGGTCAATTACGACCGCGTGGCCGACAACGTGTTCGATTGGGCCAACGATCCCGCCCCCAAGCCGCAGGCCACCCGCACCGTTGACACCAAGCCGCAGGACGGTTCAGTACCGGGCAAGTGATTCTGTCCCGGATCGGGACTGCTTGGGGGTACGTGGGCGATGCGCCAGGTGGGTGAACCGTCGGTCGAGGAAATCCTTGAATCGATCAAGCAGGTGATCGCGCGCGACAACCGCAGCGATGCCGCCGAAGTACGCCGGGAACGCGAAAAGCGCGGCGTGTCCGCCCCCGCCGCCGCCCAGGCGGATGACGGGGTGCTGGAACTGGGCGCCGAAGCCGTGCTGATCGAGGAAGCCGCGGCCGCGGCCGAAGCCGAAAGCCCGCTGCTGAACCAGGACGCCGCCAGCTCGATGCGCGAATCGCTCGCCGCGCTGGCCATGCTGGCCGAACCTTCCGCCCGCCCGCAGATCGTCCGCTCGGGCGAAACCTCGCTCGAAGGGCTGGCGCGCGACCTGCTGCGCCCGGCGCTGGCCGAATGGCTGGACAAGAACCTGCCGCCGCTGGTCGAACGCATGGTCGCGGCGGAAATCGCGCGGATCGTTGGCAAGAAGGGCTGAAGCCTTTCCACCCCCGCCGCTTGGCGCTAGTCCTTGCGGCATGAAGCACCTGTCCGTCGCGCTTGGCGCGCTCGCTTTCGCCCTGGTTGCCAGCCCCGCGCTGGCCCAATCCACCCACGCCATGTCGATCGAGGACCTGCTGACGCTGAAGCGCGTCGCCGCCCCGGTTGCATCGCCCGATGGCAAATGGGTGGTCTGGCAGCAGACCGACACCGATCCCGCCAGCTACAAGCGCACCCCTGGGCTGTGGCGCGTGTCAGCCAAAGGCGGCACGGCTGAACGCGTGGCCGACCTGCCCGATGCGGGCGAGAGCAGCCCGGCGTTCAGCCCGGATGGCAAGCGGCTCTACTTCATCTCGGGCAAGTCGGGTTCGGACCAGCTGTGGCTTCTGGACCTGACCATGCCCGGCGCCGCGCCGGTCCAGGCAAGCGCGTTCAAGGCCGATGTCGCGGGATTCCAGCTGTCGCCCGATGGCAAACGGGTGCTCGTCTGGGGCGATGTGGCGCGCGATTGCCCTACCCTGGGCTGCGACAGCAGCGGCGACACCAGCCAGCCCGGCCCCGGCAGCGGCCGCCATTACAAGGACGGCGCGGGCTTTGTCCGCCACTGGGACGCCTGGGAAACGCCGGGCAATTACAGCCGCGGCTTTGCCCTGGCGCTGGACGGCGCGGGCAAGGTGGCTGGCGATGCGATCGCGCTGGACGGCCCGGTCGGCACCCTGACCGGCGACATCCCGACCAAGCCGTTCGGCGGGGCCGAGGAACTGGCCTGGGCGGCCGATTCGCAAAGCGTGTTCTTTGTCGCCCGCCAGGCTGACCGGGGCGAGCCGCTCTCCACCGATACCAACGTCTGGCATTCGATGCTCGACGGCAAGGCACCGCACAGCCCGACGCTGGCCAACAAGGGCGCCGATACCCTGCCCACCCCTTCGCCCGACGGGCAGTGGCTGGCCTGGGTGGCGATGGCCCGCCCGGGTTACGAGGCGGACCGGCAGGTGGTCCAGCTGCTCAACCTCAAGACGCATGAGCGCCGCGCCCTGACCGCGGCCTGGGACCGTTCGGTCAGCTCGCTCGCCTGGACGCCGGATTCGAAAGCGCTGCTCGCCACGGCGGAAGACGTGCTGGATACCCCGCTGTTCCGCATCGACGTGGCCAGCGGCAAGGTCGAACGGCAGGCGCTCGCGGCCAAGGGACAGACCGAAGGCCACGTGGCCAATGTCAGCGTGCTGAAGGACGGCCGCGTGCTCTACACTCGCGACGGGGTGGCCGGTCCGGCCGAAGTGTTCATCGCTGCAAAGGGCAAGAGCGGCCAGCAGCTGAGCCAGGCCAACACCGCGCGGCTGGCAGCAATCGCCCCGGTCACCACCAGCCGGTTCAGCTTTGCCGGGGCGCAGGGCGACACGGTGTGGGGCCAGGTCCACAAGCCCGCGGGCGCAAGCGGCAAGCTGCCAGTGCTGCTGTTCGTCCACGGCGGGCCGCAGGGCAGCTTCAACGATGCCTGGTCGTTCCGCTGGAATCCCAAGGTCTTCGCTAGCCAGGGCTATGCCGTGGTCTCGGTCGATTTCCATGGGTCAACCGGTTACGGCCAGGCCTTCACCGATGCGATCAACCGCGACTGGGGCGGCAAGCCGCTGGAGGACCTGCAAAAGGGCCTGGCCGCCGCACTGGCGCGTGATTCCCAGCTGGACGGCGCCAACGCCTGCGCGCTCGGCGCAAGCTATGGCGGCTACATGATGAACTGGATCGCGGGCAAGTGGCCCGACCGCTTCAAGTGCCTGGTCCAGCACGACGGCGTGTTCGATGCCCGCGCCATGGCCTATGAAACCGAGGAGCTGTGGTTCGACGAGTGGGAACACGGCGGCAAGCCCTATCACGAGGCGCCGGCCGAATATGAAAAGTGGAACCCGGTGAACCACGTCGACAAGTGGCAGACCCCGATGCTGGTGATCACCAGCGAAAAGGACTTCCGCATTCCCTATACCCAGGGCCTGGCCGCCTTCACCGCCCTGCAGCGCAAGGGCGTGCCGAGCGAGCTACTGGTCTTCCCGGACGAGAATCACTGGGTGCTCAAGCCGAAGAATTCGAAGCAATGGCACCAGACCGTGCTGGGCTGGCTGGACCGCTGGCTGAAGCCGGCTAAATAGCGCGCCATGGCCAGACCCGATCCCGCGCTGCTTGATCCCGCGCGCTACCCCTTCCGCCACGAGATCTCGACCCGCTTTGCGGACATGGATCCCAACAACCACCTCAACAACGTTGCGCTGGCGGCGATGTTCGAGGACGGGCGCGTGCGCTTCAACCAGGGCAGCGGGTTCAAGCGCGGGATGGACGGCCACCGCGCGATGGTTGCCAGCACGGAAATCGCCTACCTTGCCGAAGGCCACTTTCCCCTGCCGATCACCGTGCACTGCGCGGTCGAGGCGCTGGGGCGCAGCAGCTGGACCGTGGTCCAGGTGCTGGTCCAGGACGGCAAGCTGATCGCCTTTGCCCGCTCGACCCTGGTCTGCATCCGCGACGATCGCCCCGCCCCGCTGCCGGACCTGTTCCGCGGCGCGCTGGAACAATGGATCCTGCGGCCATGACCGCCGATCCGGCAGCGCTGGCCCGCGCCCGCGCCGCACTGGCAACGAGCGGGGGCGACGGTATCCGCCGCCACATCTTCCTGTGTGCGGAAGCCCGGAAGGGCGAATGCTGCCCGGCCGCCATCGGCGCGCCGGCGTGGAAGTTCCTCAAGAAGCGGCTCAAGGAACTGAAGCTTGACCGCGAGGGCGGGATCGCCCGGACCAAGGCCGATTGCCTCAAGATCTGCGCCGCCGGGCCGGTCGCGGTCGTCTACCCGGAAGGGGTCTGGTATCATTCCTGCACCGAACCCGTGCTGGAACGGATCATCCAGGAACACCTGGTCGGCGGCGTGCCGGTAGAAGAATACCGCCTGCGGCCCGAATCGGGCTGATCACAGCGCAGACTCGCCAAGCTGGGCGAATCGTGACATCCTGCCCCCCATAAAGATACGGGAGAGCGGTGATGACGATTGCGCGCCTGATCGAAGGACGTTCCCAGGAACTTGTCAGCTGCGACGCCGGGATGAGCGTGCGCGAAGCCGTGGCCCTGCTGGCCGAGCGGCGGATCGGCGCCCTGCCGGTGTTCCGGGGCAGCGAGATTGCCGGCATCTTCTCCGAACGCGATGTGGTCTACCAGCTGGCGGCGCACGGGCCCGCCATGCTCGACAAGACAGTGGGCGAAGTGATGACCGCCCCGGCGATCACGGTCGATCCCGGCACCGAAGTGATGGACGCGCTGGCCCTGATGACCCGCCGCCGCATCCGCCACCTGCCGGTGGTGCAGGGGGGCACGGTGCGCGGTTTCGTGTCGATCGGTGACCTGGTCAAATACCGCATCGACCGGATCGAAAGCGAAGCCGAAGCGATGCGCAGCTATATCCAGAGCGCCTGACTTCCTTGCCGTGGGCGCGCCCAGCGCCTACATCACCGAGCATGGACGCTCAAACCATGACTCTCAGCCCCGCCGCCGCCGCGCGGGTCGCCGCGATTGCCGCGAAGCAGGGCAAGCCCGCCGTGCTGCGCCTGTCGGTCGAAGGCGGCGGTTGTTCCGGTTTCCAATACAAGTTCGGCCTGGCCGAGGCGGCCGAGGCGGATGACCTGGCGGTCGAGACCGACGGGGTCACGCTGGTAGTCGATCCGGTCAGCCTCGACCTGGTTGCCGGCAGCGTGGTCGATTACGTCGAATCGCTGGGCGGTGCGGCGTTCAAGGTGGAAAATCCCCAGGCTGCCTCGGGCTGCGGCTGCGGTTCCAGCTTCGCCATCTGATGCGGGTTGCCTCATTCAACATCAACGGGATCAAGGCGCGCCTGCCGCGCCTGCTCGAATGGCTTGAGGAAACGCGGCCGGCCGTGGCCTGCCTCCAGGAAATCAAGACCCAGGACGCCGGCTTTCCCGCCGACGAGTTCGAGAAGCTGGGCTATCACGCCGTCTGGCACGGCCAGAAAGGCTTCAACGGCGTCGCCATCCTGGCCGATGGCGCCACGCCGGTCGAAGTGCAGCGCGGCCTGCCCGGCGATCCGGACGACGAACAGTCCCGCTATCTGGAAGTGGACGTGTTCGGGCTGCGGGTGGTCAATATCTACCTGCCCAACGGCAATCCCTGCCCCGGACCGAAGTTCGATTACAAGCTGGCCTGGATGGAACGGCTGCACGCCCGCATGGCCGCGATCCTGGCCGAGGAAGTGCCCGCGATCGTCACCGGCGATTTCAACGTCATCCCGCATGACCGCGACATCTGGTCACCCGGGGCCATGGCCGACGACGCGCTGATGCAGCCCGCATCGCGCGATGCCTACATGCGGCTGCTGCACCAGGGCTGGACCGACGCGATTGCCACGCACAACCCGGCGGGCGGCGTCTGGACCTATTGGGACTACCAGGCCGGTGCCTGGCAGCGCGACCACGGCTTTCGCATCGACCATGCGCTGCTCAGCCCGGAACTGGCCGATCGGCTGGAGGCCTGCGGTGTCGACAAGGACCACCGCGGCCGGGAAAAGGCCAGCGACCACGCCCCGATCTGGGTGCGGCTGAAGAAGGACCCGGGATAGGGCCCCGGATAAGGAAAGGGCCGGAAAATCCGGCCCTTGATCCCGTTTACCGATAGAATACGTGGTTTTCGACCCGGCCCAGGCGCTTCATGCGCCAGCCAGGGGAAACCTGCGCCGAATGGAAATAGAGCGCGCCTTCGACCGGGCTGCGCCAGCTGCCTTCGTGGGCGATCTGGGCCAGGGCCACGGCGTTCTTCCACTGCGGCGATTTCTTCTGGATCACCGGGAAGCTGCCGTCACGCACGAACGAGAACTGCGACGGCTGGAACACCACGCCGCAATACGAATCGGGGAAGCGTCCCGACTTCGAACGCGCCACAATCACGCGGCCGACAGCCAGCTGTCCGGCGAGCGGTTCGCTCTTCGCTTCGAAATAGATTCCACCGGCCAGGCAGTTCAGCTCGCGCGGGAGCTCGGCCGGCTGGGGCTGGGCGGATACCAGCGCGGCCAAGGTGGCGGCGGGCAGGGTATCGGCATCGGCCTGGTCATGGGGGCCAGCCTTCGCGGCGTCTTCGCCGGGCTGCGCCTCTGCCACAGGCATCGGAATGGTGATGAGGGAGGGTTCCTGCTTGATTTCCACGGGAGTCATGCTCTCCGCAGAGGCGCCGGAACCGCTGGCGCCAATCAGTACCGTAATCATGGTTGCGGCAACGGCGATCGCCGAAGCCCGGTTAAGCTGCTTACTCATTTAGAATTCAAACTGTGCGGTGGACGCGCCCGGCGCAGGATCAGTTGGAGTTTACCGGCCGGTTGGCCGCCTATGCTCCAAGCCGGAAATCCTGCCGGCTGCCCCCCGTCTGCGTGCCTGCCCCGGAAACCTGAATGCCCCGAAAGCTGCCTGCGCAACGAAAGTGGCGCCCCTTCATGCCGCAGCGCAGCAGAGTCAACCCGCCGAACCTGTCAATCCGATGAACCGTTCCCCATCCGCGATGTCCAGTTCCACTATCCACAAGTCCGGATCACTGGCCGCGCGGCGGTCCAGCCAGTCGGACAATTCCCGCTTGTCGTCCGGGTTCTCGGTCCGCGAACGGGTCCAGAGGCGGTGTCCCTGGGGATCGGGCATCCGCTCGTAAACCCTTGCGTTTACGCCTCTTTCGGTCAGCACCAGGAGCACGGTGCCGGCGTCCGCCTCGCCCTTGTGGAGCACGCTGGCAAAGCCCCCTTCGGCCGCCACCCGGCGAATCAGCGCGCCAACTTCGAGGTGGGCGGGAA
This sequence comes from Pseudomonadota bacterium, assembly GCA_029779535.1. Lineage (GTDB taxonomy): Bacteria > Pseudomonadota > Alphaproteobacteria > Sphingomonadales > Sphingomonadaceae > Novosphingobium. Next base: position 70,603 of record JAKPAG010000004.1, read on the forward strand.
GGCGCGGTTCCAAGCGGTCAGCCAAGCTGGGCCGGGGAATAGCCCGGCAACGAGGACAGCGCGATGCGACTGCGCTGGAAAGTCCCGGTGCCGCGGCCGATCTCCTCGCCATCGGCGTCGATCAGGCGGCTTTCAGCCACCAGCACACGGCGATGGCCCGAAATCCAGCGGCCTTCCGCCGTCACCCGGCCGGACTTGACCGGGCGGGAAAAGTGCAGGTTGAACGAGGTGGTCAGCAGGAAGCGGTCGGACACCAGGGTGTTGGCGGCATAGAAGGCCGCATCGTCCAGCATCTTGAAATAGATCGTGCCATGCGCCGCCCCGGCAGCATGGTAGAACCGATGATCGACCGTGAAGGTGATGCGCGCCCGGCCTTCGCCCGACACTTCCAGAACGGAATCGAACAGGGCGTTGATCGGCGCGGAAGCGTAGAGCGCCTCGAGCGCCCGCCAGTGCAGCTCCGCCCCGACCGGGGCCGGATCAGGCGGCGTCGCGGTCGATGACATTGGCGAGCAGTGCGTAGATCGCTTCGGCCCCCGGGGCTTCGCCCAGCGCGGCATGCATCTGCTCGTCCCGCATCATCCGGCTGATCGCGGCCAGCGCGTGGAGGTGCGCGGCGCCCGCGCCTTCGGGCGAAAGCAAGCCGAACACCATGTCCACCGGCATGCCATCAGCGGCATCGAACGAGACCGGCGAAGCCAGCCGGAAGAAAGCCGCAACCGGGCGGGCCAGCTCGGGAATCCGGGCGTGGGGAATCGCCACGCCGCGGCCAAAGCCGGTCGAACCGAGCTTTTCGCGTTCCTCGATCCGTTCGAGCACCAGCACGGGATCGAGCCCGTAGACCTGGGCAAAGCGATTCGCGAGCTGTTCGAGGATGGCCTGCTTGCTGTCGGCATCAATCGTGCCAACGGCTTCGGGCAACAGGTTGAATAGTGCGGTCATAGGCGGGCACGATGTTCCGAAAATTGCTAGGCAGGGCAGGACAGGGGCCTGGGGCCACGAAAACGATCGTAGCGAAAAACCCCCGCCCTCACCCGGAATTTGTGCGCGCCTTTACCTCTGGCGCTACGAAGGTTCAACCCAGCCGATGGAACCGTCTCCGCGGCGATAAACCATATTGTGCTTGCCGGTGCCAGCGTTTTTGAACAGCAGCGCGTTGGTGTTGCGCAGGTCCAGCATCATCACCGCGTCCGAAACGGTCGCCTCGGGCACGTCGACCCGGGTTTCGGCGATCACCACCGGGGCATCGACGGTGACTTCCTCAGCTTCCTCGTCGGGTTCGACGAACACGGTGTAGGCGGCTTCCTCGGCCTTCAGCGCATGGGCCACCTGTTCGTGGCGATCCTTGATCCGGCGCTTGTAACGGCGCAGCTGCTTGTCAATCTTTTCCGCCGCCTGGTCGAGCGCGACGTGCGCATCGTGGGCGATCCCCGCGCCCTTCAGGATCAGGCCCTGCATCACGTGGGTCACGATATCGCAGCGGAAGGCACCCGCCGGGGCGCGATTGAACGTCACCTGGCTGGAAATGGCGCCGGTGAAGTACTTGTCGGCGATCGCGGCAAGACGGTCACGGGCGTGCGCCTGCAGCGCTTCACCGGTTTCGATCTGGTGGCCGGAAACGCGAATATCCATGCGATACCTTCTCCTGTCGTTATCGTGCGAGCCGGCTCATTCGTTCCACAGGGGCGATTTCACCGTCTCGAGAAAGGCGGCGTGTGCCGCCAGTTCCGCCTCGCTCGGCGCGTGCGGCCGGGCGGGACGGAAAGTGCGCTCGCGCACCGGGCGTTCGACCGGAGCGGCGAGAACCTGGGTATTATCGGCGGCCAGCGACAGGCCGATCTGGCGCCCGCCGGTCAGTTCGACATAGACCTGGGCGAGCAGTTCGGCGTCGAGCAGCGCGCCGTGCTTGGTGCGGTGGCTGCGATCGATGCCATAGCGGGTGCACAGCGCGTCGAGCGACAGCTTGGCCCCGGGATGGCGCACCTTGGCCAGCGCCACGGTATCGATCATCCGCGTCTTGCTGACCGGGTCCAGCCCGCAGGCTTCCAGTTCCATGTTGATGAAGCCGAAGTCGAACCCGGCATTGTGCGCCACCAGGTTGGCATCGCCGATGAATTCTAGGAATTCGGCGGCCTTTTCATGGAAGCGCGGCTTATCAGCCAGGAAGGCGGCGGACAGGCCGTGGACCGCTTCGGCAGCGGCGGGCATGTCGCGATCGGGGTTGAAATAGCAGTGATAGGTCTGCCCCGTGGGCACCCGGTTGACCATTTCGACGCAGCCGATTTCGACCAGCCGGTCACCACTGCGCGGATCGAGGCCGGTGGTTTCCGTATCGAAGATGATCTCACGCATTACAGGGCAAACATGGGCCTGTCCGGGGCGGCTGGCAAGGGGGGGCGGGCCTTAATTTCCGGGCAGTGTTCCGGTAATCGCATGGATCAGGCGCTGCACCGCATGGCGGGTTTCGGCGAGCGAAACGCCGGTGTCGATCACGTAATCGGCGCGGGCGCGCTTTTCCGCATCGGGGACCTGCAGCTTCAGGATCTGCTCGAACTTTTCCGGGGTCATGCCGGGCCGGGCGAGCACCCGTTCGCGCTGCATTTCGGCCGGGGCGGAAACCACCGCCACCGCATCCAGCCCGTGCTGCCCGGTCTTTTCGTAAAGCAGCGGAATATCGAACACGATCAGCGGCGCAGTGGCATTGTCGGCCAGGAAGGTGCGGCGCATTTCGGCGACTTCGGGATGAACGATCGATTCGAGCAGGCGCAGTGCTTCCGCATTGCCGAACACGGCCGCGCCCAGCTTCTGCCGGTCCACCCCCTGCGGCCCGGTGGTGCCCGGAAAGGCGCGCTCGATCGGTTCGATGCAGGCCCCGTCCGGACCCTGCAATTCGTGCACTGCGGCATCGGCGTCGAACACTGGCACGCCCAGCCCGCGCAGCATGGCCGCAACCGCGCTCTTGCCCATCCCGATCGATCCGGTCAGGCCGAGGATGAAGGGTTTGCCCGCGCTCATTGGATCAACAGTCCGCGCAGATCGGCATCGCCATCCTTGGGCGGCTCCGCGCCATAGAACCGGCGGAACGCCTCGCGCGCCTGGCCGACCAGCATTTCCAGCCCGTCGTGAGTGCGCAGGCCCCGCGCACTGGCCTCGCGCAGCAGCGGTGTTTCGTGCGGGTGGGTGATGATGTCATAGACAATTGCATCGCTGCGCAGGCTGTCGACCCGCAACGTCAGGGGCGGAAAGCCTGCCATGCCCAGCGAGCTGGCATTGGCGACCAGCACGCTGGCATCGGCGGCCTGCTGCGCCTGGTCCCAGCCCAGCGCCTCAACCCGGCAGTCGGTCAGCGTTTCGGCGAGGTCACCCAGCAGCCGTGCGGTGCCTTCGGGGGTGCGGTTGACCACGGCGATGTCGCGCGCGCCCAGGCTGACCAGCCCGGCGATGACCGCCGCCGCCGCGCCGCCCGCGCCCAGCACGGTGACCCGTTCGCCCGCCAGGTTCAGCCCGGCAAGCGGTTCGATGAAGCCGGGCAGGTCGGTGTTCTCGCCGGTCAGACTGCCGTCATCCTCGACAATCACGGTGTTGACCGCGCCCAGCGCGCGCGCCGCCGGAGTGTGGCGATCGACCAGTTCAAAGCAGTCGCGCTTGTGCGGCATGGTCGCCTGGATGCCGGTAAAGCCCAGTGCAAGCATCCCTTGAAAGGCGCGCGCCACTTCGCCCGGGCGCACCGGCAGGCGCACGTAATGCCCGTCGATCCCCAGCCGCTTGAGCCAGAATTCGTGAATCTTCTGCGATTTCGATTGCGCCACCGGCCAGCCGATCAGCCCGGCAAGCAAGGGCAGGGGGCGGTCGGTCCGTCCGGTCATGCCGCCATTTCCCCGAATTCGCGCAGCGCGCCCAGCACCGCCAGCAGAGGCATGCCGAGCACGGTAAAGTGGCTTCCCTCTATCTTCTCGAACAATTGCACCCCCAGCGCCTCGATCCGGAACACCCCGACACAGCCCGCCACAGCCGGCCATTCGCGGGCGAGGTAGCCGTCAATGAACTCGGGGGAAAGGGGGCGGACCTGCAGCCACGCCACTTCGCCGTGGCGCCACACCACTTCGCCATCGCGGGCCAGCGCGGCGGCGCTGTGCAGCTCCATCGCCTGGCCGGAAAAGAACCGCAGGTGCGCGGCGGCATCGTCGCGGCTGGCGGGCTTGTCGAACCGGCGACTGCCGATCTGGACCAGGCTGTCGCTGCCCAGCACCAAGGCGCCGGGGCGCTGCCGCGATACGGCGAGCGCCTTGGCTTCGGCCAGGGCCAGGGCCACTTCGGCAGGGGCGGCGGCGGTCAGGGCAGCTTCGATCCCGCGTTCGTCAACGTGCGCCGGGGCGCATTCGAACGCCACCCCGGCGGCGTCCAGCATGGCGCGGCGCGACTGGCTTTGCGAGGCGAGTACCAGCATCAGAGAGTTCCCTCGTCCTTGTCGCCGCGCGACTGCCCGCGCCACTGGTTGTAGAGATTGATCACCGCCGCGGCGGTTTCCTCGATCGAGCGACGGGTGACGTCGATCACCGGCCAGTCGTTGTCGGCAAACATCCGCCGGGCATAGGACAGCTCACGCCCGACGCGGTCCTGATCGACATAGGCGGTCTCGGGCGCCTGGTTGAGCGACAGCAGCCGGTTGCGCCGCACCTGGATCAGCCGGTCGGGCGCAGTGGTCAGCCCCACGACCAGCGGGTGGCGCAGCCCGAACAGGGCCGGGGGCGGGGGGCTTTCCACCACGATCGGGATATTGGCGACCTTGTAGCCGCGATTGGCCAGATAAATGCTGGTCGGCGTCTTCGACGTGCGCGAAACGCCCGCCAGCACAATGTCGGCTTCCTCCCAGTCCTCCCAGGCGACGCCGTCATCGTGCGCGATGGTGTAATGGATCGCATCGACGCGGGCGAAATAGGCCTCGTTCATCACGTGCTGGCGGCCGGGGCGGGCGCGGGGATGCTGGCCCAGTGCCGATTCCAGCGCTTCGACCGCGCGGTCGAGCACGGCGACCACCGGCAGGCAGAGCGCGGTGCAGCGTTCGACCAGCTTTTCGCGCAGTTCGGCGCTGGCCATGGTATAGAACACCAGGCCGGGCTTGGCCGCGACATCGCCCATGATCCGGTCAAGGTGCTGCTGCGAGCGGACCATCGGCCAGAAATGGCGGATCACGTCGGCTCCTTCGAACTGCGCCAGCGCCGCCTTGGCGATGGCTTCCAGCGTTTCGCCGGTGGAATCGGACAGGAGGTGGAGGTTGAGCCGGGGCATGGGTTATCCCTGTGGATAGAGCCCTGCATAAACCACGGGAGAACCATGCGGACAAGTTCGGGGAGGGGATTCCTGCCCCCTGTCCGCGTTCCAGCGGGGCACTTGTGGACATGTGGACGGCCTTTCCCACAGGCTGGGGATAGGTGGGATAAGTCCGGCTTGACCATGGCGGCTCACAGAGTCGCATCTGTGCGTGCCCTCTGTTCAGCGCGGGACAAATCGGGCAAGGGCCGCTTGTTCGCGCTTTCCACAGGCCAACAACAGACAACATCCTTCTTTAAAGAATCTTATTTGTATTTGGATTGGAACCCGTTTCGATGCCCTGATTGCTCCTTCGTACCCTGCGCGGCGAGAACGCACCCGAGCGGCCGGTATGGCTGATGCGCCAGGCCGGGCGCTACCTGCCCGAATACCGCGCGCTCAGGGCCAGCAAGGGTGGATTCCTGCCGCTCGTCTATGACAGCGAGGCTGCGGCCGAGATCACTCTCCAGCCGATCCGCCGCTTCGGCTTTGACGGGGCGATCCTGTTTTCCGACATCCTGATCGTGCCTTACGCGATGGGCCAGGACCTTGAATTCCTGGCGGGCGAGGGGCCGCACCTTTCGCCCCGGCTGGTCGATACCGCGCTGTCCAGCCTGACCGCCGTGCCGCATCGGCTGAGCCCGATCTACGAGACCGTCCGGCTGGTTCGCGCCGCTCTGCCAGCGGACAAGACCATGCTGGGCTTTGCCGGCAGCCCGTGGACGGTCGCGACCTACATGGTTGCGGGCGAGGGCAGCCGCGACCAGCACGAAACCCGCGCCATGGCCTACCGCGACCGGCAAGCCTTCCAGGCGATCATCGATGCCATCGTCGCGGTGACGGTCGAATACCTGGCCGGGCAGATTCAGGCCGGGGCCGAAGCGGTGCAGCTGTTCGACAGCTGGGCCGGCAGCCTTGCCCCGGCGGAATACGAACGCTGGGTGATTGCGCCCAACGCCGCGATCGTCAGCCATATCCGCGCGCGCTTTCCCGAAGTGCCGCTGATCGGCTTTCCCAAGGGTTCGGGCGAAAAGCTGCCCGCCTATGCCCGCGAGACCCGGGTCGATGCGGTCGGGATCGACGAGACGATCGACCCGCTGTGGGCAGCGCGCGAATTGCCCGCTGGCCTGCCAGTGCAGGGCAATCTCGATCCGCTGCTGCTGCTGGCGGGCGGTGCCGAGCTGGAACGCCAGGCGCTGCGCATCCTCGATGCCTTCGCCGATCGCCCGCACGTGTTCAACCTGGGCCACGGGATCGGCCAGACCACCCCGCTCGACAACGTCGGCGCACTGCTGGCGCTGGTCAGGGGCTGGCGAAAATAGGTCACGCTCCCCAGATTTGCGCATGACACCCGGGCTTGCGGGCATGCGCAAAAGGGCTAGGTATGATCGATCTCGTCAATTGGGTGCTTAGCGTGACCTATCTCTGGCTCAAGGCCGGCCACGTCATTTTCGTGATTTTCTGGATGGCGGGGCTGTTCATGCTGCCGCGCGTGTTCGTCTATCATCAGGAAACCGCGCCGGAATCGCCCGATAACGCGCTGTGGATCGCGCGCGAACAGCGCCTGCTGAAAATCATCATGTGGCCGTCGATGGCGGTCAGCTGGGTGCTGGGGCTGCTGATCGCCTGGCAGATGGGCTATTTCGGGCAAAGCTGGTTCCACGTGAAGCTGTCGGCCGTGCTGGCGCTGTCGGCCTACCAGTTCTGGCTGGCGGGCTATGCCCAGGCGCTGGAGCGCGGCGAGCGGCGCTGGAGCGGCAAGATGCTGCGGATCGTCAACGAAGTGCCCGGGCTGGCGGCCGCGGTGATCGTGATCATGGTGATCGTCCGCCCGTTCTGAGCGCACTTGCAAGGCGCCATTGCCCCCGCCTAGGGTGAACCCATGGCAGACACGCTTTCGATCACCCTTGCCCAGCTCAACCAGTCGGTGGGCGATATTGCCGGCAATGCCGCGGCGATGCTGGCCGCGCGCGAGCGGGCGCGGGAGCAGGGCGCGGACCTGATCGTCTTCCCCGAAATGCAGTTGATCGGCTATCCGCCCGAAGACCTGGTGCTGAAACCCGCGCTGATCGAACGCGCGGCGCTGGAATTGGAGCGGCTGGCGGCGCAGACCGGCGATGGCGGCCCGGCCATGCTGGTCGGCTCGGTCTTCGTGCGCGATGGGAGCCTGCACAACGGCGTTGCCCTGCTTGACCAGGGCAAGGTCGCGGCAGTGCGCTTGAAGCATGAATTGCCCAATTACGGCACCTTTGACGAAGTGCGCCTGTTCCAGCCCGGCCCCTTGCCCGAACCGGTGGTGTTCAAGGGCGTGATGATCGGTCTGCCGATCTGCGAGGATATCTGGCACCCGGACGTGTGCCGGCATCTGGCCGATTTCGGTGCGGAACTGCTGATCTGCATCAACGGCAGCCCTTACGAGATCGACAAGGACACCCTGCGGATCGACGGCGTGGCCAAGCGCCGCGCGGTCGATACCGGGCTGCCGCTGGCCTATCTCAACCGCGTCGGCGGGCAGGACGAACTGGTGTTCGACGGGGCCAGCTTCGTGGTCAACGGCGATGGCAGCCTGGCCGTGCAGATGACCGATTGGGAAGAGCAGGAAGTCACCACCCGCTGGACTCGCACTGCCCAGGGCTGGCGCTGCGACAAGGGCGAAGTGGCGCGGCTAGCCGACCATCCCGAGGACATCTATTGCGCCATGGTCATGGCGCTGCGCGACTATGTTGACCGCAACCGCTTCCCCGGCGTGGTGCTGGGCCTGTCGGGCGGGATCGACTCTGCGATCTGCGCCGCGATTGCCGCCGATGCGCTGGGGCCTGACCGGGTGTGGTGCGTGATGTTGCCCAGCCGCTTCACCAGCCAGTTGAGCCTCGATCTGGCGACCGAATGCGCGCAGTTGATCGGCTGCCGCTATGATACGATCCCGATCGCGCCTGCGGTCGAGGCGTTCGACGAGATGTTGGCCGGCAGCTTTGCCGACAAGGCGGTCGATCTGACCGAGGAAAACGTCCAGTCGCGCATTCGCGGCGTGACCTTGATGGCGCTGTCGAACAAGTTCGGGCCGATGCTGCTGACCACCGGCAACAAGAGCGAGATGAGCGTCGGCTATGCCACGATCTATGGCGATATGGCGGGCGGCTACAACCCGCTGAAAGACGCCTACAAGATGACCGTCTTCGCGATCAGCAAGTGGCGTAACCAGCACAAGCCCAAGATCGGCCTTGGCCCCGATGGCCCGGTCATGCCGGACGGGATCATCACCCGGCCCCCATCGGCCGAACTGCGCCCCGACCAGAAGGACGAGGATTCGCTGCCGCCCTATCCGGTGCTCGACGCGATCCTGCTGGGCCTGGTCGAACACGAAAAAAGCGTGGACCAGCTGGTTGCCGAAGGGTTCGAGCGCGACGTGGTGGTGCGGATCGAACGGCTGCTCAACCTGGCCGAATACAAGCGCCGCCAGGCCCCGCCGGGGGTCAAGCTGGGCACCCGCAATTTCGGACGCGACCGGCGCTATCCGATCACCAACGCGTTCCGCTCGGCCTGACGCAGATGCGTTGACAGACCTGCCCGCCAGGGCCTATTCGCGCGCTGACCGACACAAGACCGCGCCAAGCCGCGGCGTGATCCGCTTTCTCCAAGCCCAATGATCAGTCGGCCATCCCAGCGTTGAATCTTTCAGATTACCGGACCAGATCCATCATGCACCTAAAAGAACTCAAGAAGAAAACCCCCGCCGAGCTGGTCGAAATGGCCGAAGAGCTTGAGGTTGAAGCCGCATCGACGATGCGCCGCCAGGACTTGATGTTCGCGATTCTCAAGGAACTGGCCGAGGACGGCGAGGAAATCATCGGGCAGGGCACGATCGAAGTGCTGGCCGACGGTTTCGGCTTCCTGCGCAGCCCCGAGGCGAACTATCTGGCGGGTCCGGACGACATCTATGTGTCGCCCAACCAGGTCCGCAAATGGGGCCTGCGCACCGGCGATACCGTGGAAGGCGAAGTCCGCGCGCCCAAGGACGGCGAACGCTATTTCGCGATCACCAGGCTGATCAGCGTCAACTTTGACGATCCCGAAGTGGTCCGCCACCGCGTCAACTTCGACAACCTGACCCCGCTTTACCCGGACGAACGGCTCAACCTTGATACGGTCGATCCGACGGTCAAGGACAAGTCGGCGCGGGTGATCGACATCATCAGCCCGCAGGGCAAGGGCCAGCGCGCGCTGATCGTCGCCCCGCCGCGCACCGGCAAGACCGTGCTGCTGCAGAACATCGCCAAAGCGATCACCGACAACCATCCCGAAGTGTTCCTGCTGGTCCTGCTGGTCGACGAACGCCCGGAAGAAGTCACCGACATGCAGCGCAGCGTGAAGGGCGAAGTGATCTCCTCGACCTTCGACGAACCCGCCACGCGCCACGTGCAAGTTGCTGAAATGGTTATCGAAAAGGCAAAGCGCCTGGTCGAGCACAAGCGCGACGTGGTGATCCTGCTGGATTCGATCACGCGTCTTGGCCGCGCCTACAACACCGTCGTCCCTTCGTCGGGCAAGGTGCTGACCGGCGGTGTGGATGCCAACGCCCTGCAGCGCCCCAAGCGCTTCTTCGGCGCGGCGCGCAACATCGAGGAAGGCGGTTCGCTGTCGATCATCGCCACCGCGCTGATCGATACCGGCAGCCGCATGGACGAAGTCATCTTCGAAGAGTTCAAGGGCACCGGTAACTCGGAAATCGTGCTCGACCGCAAGGTTGCGGACAAGCGCATCTTCCCGGCGCTCGATGTCGGCAAGAGCGGCACCCGCAAGGAAGAACTGCTGGTCGGCAAGGACAAGCTGTCGAAGATGTGGGTCCTGCGCCGCATCCTGATGCAGATGGGCACGATCGACGCGATGGAATTCCTGCTCGACAAGATGAAGGATTCGAAGACCAACGAAGACTTCTTCGCCACGATGAACCAGTAAGGGATTCCTTGCTTTGGGTGGCAACACCGGCCCGCTCCCCCGGCCAGGCCACCCATATGGTAACCTGTCGGGTGGCTGGGCCGGGGGAGCGGGCCGGTGTTGTCTGAAATCCGCCGGATCGGCGGATTTCCGTGCAGGAGCTTACGATGGCAGCCGACATGATCCTGATCGTCGGCTGCACCGGGGCCGGCAAGACCACCTATTCACGCCGCCTGGCCGACGAGCTGGGCGGCGTGCGCTTTTCCATCGACGAATGGATGACCACGCTGTTCTGGGCCGACAGCCCGCAGCCGATCCAGTTCGAATGGACGATGGAACGGATCACCCGCTGCGAGGCGCAGATCATGGCCACGGTGCGGCAACTGGCCGCGCGCGGGGTTCCGGCGCTGCTTGACCTGGGCTTCACCACCAAAGACCACCGCGACCGGTTCCGGGCAATGGCTGCGGAAGCGGGGCTGACGGTGCAGGTCCATTTCCTCGATGTGCCGGTCGATGAACGCTGGCAGCGCGTCAGCCGCCGCAATGCCGAGCGCGGCGAGACTTTCGCGATGGAAGTTGACCGGTCGATGTTCGATTTCATGGAAGGCATGTGGGAACCCCCGCTGGCCGATGAATGGCAGGCGAACGGCGGATGCCGGGTCGGCAGCGATGGGCAGCGCACCGGGGCCTGAGCTGAAGCTGCCGCGCTGCGCGGTGCTGACTGGCGCGCCGGGGGCGGGCAAGACCACCCTGCTTGATGCCGCCGCCGCAGCGGGCCTGCGCACCTCACCTGAAGTGGCGCGTGAACTGCTGCGCCAGCCCGGCGGGATGGACCTGCGCCAGCGCGACCCGCTCGGCTTTGCCGAGGCCATGGCCGAAGCCCACATCCGCGAAATTGAACGCCACGCCGGTGCGCCTGTGCCGGTGCTGTTCGATCGCGGCCTGCCCGATGTGGTGGGATTCCTCGACGTATCGGGGCTCACCGTGCCGCCCGGCGTCGAGCGCGCCTGCCGGACCTTGCGCTATCACGGACCGATCCTGCGCGCCCCGGCCTGGGCGGCGATCTATGTCCAGGATGCCGAGCGGATCCAGGACTGGGAGCAGGCCGTGGCCAGTGACGCGGCGGTCACTGCGGCGTGGCAGCGGTATGGCTATGAGGTGACCGAATTGCCGCTGGCCGGGGTGGACGAGCGGTTGGACTTCGTGCGCAGCCTGCTTCAGCCCTGAGCGGCCTGGAGCTGCGCCGCCATCAGTTCCCACAGCTTGTTGACCGCCTTGACCGGGCGGACCATAACTTTGAAATCCTTGATCTTTCCGTCATCATCGAAGCGGATCAGGTCGATCCCGTTGATGTGGACGCCGTCGATCTCGGCTTCGAATTCGAGCAGTGCGTCGTTGCCCTCGATCACTTCGCGGACATAGCGGAAGCCATCGCCGCCCAGCACCTTGGCCGCGCTCAGCAAGTAGAGCATGACCTTTGGCTTGCCTGCCTGGGGACTGTGGACCACCGGAGAATGGAACACCGCGTCATCGGCCAGCATGTCGGCCAGCAGTGCCGCATCGGCATTGCTGTTCATGTAGTCGTGCCAGCGGCCAACCCCTGCGCGTGCGCTCATCGTCTTGAACCTCTCCTTGCCCAGGCGTTGCAGGGTGCCCTATGCCTTGGGCCATGACCAGCGACTTTCGCACTGCCATCGCCCAGGGGTTGCAGGCCCTGCAGGCGCGCGACATGCCCCGCGCCGTCAGCCTGCTGCGCGAAGCCGCCGCTGTGGCCCCTGCTGCCGAAATGCCTTGGATTGCGCTGGCCAATGCCGAAATGGCCAGCGGGCAAAATGACGGGGCCGAACAGGCACTCGACCAGCAATTGCTGATCGCCCCGCGCGAAGTGGGGGCGCTGCTGCTGAAAGCGTACCTGCGCGAACAGGCCGGCGATGCCCGCGCGGCGAGCAGTTTCTACCGCACCGCGCTGAACCAGGCGGCAGTGGATGGGGTGGTGCCCCCGGCGCTCAGCGCGCTCCACGCTCACGCGGCGCGTTACCTGGCCGAGGCCAATTCCGGCTTCGAAGCCTATCTGCTGGATGCGGTCGGGCAATCGCTGTCCCCGACCATGACCGAGGCGATCGAACTGCTCACCGGCAAGCGCGAACTCTATCTGCAGGAACCCTCGGTTTTCTATTACCCGGGGCTGCCGCAGAAGCGCTTCTACGATCCTGCCGACTTTCCCTGGCTGGAGCCGATGTTGGCGCTGGTGCCGCAGATGCAGGCCGAACTGGCCGAAGTGCTGGGGCAGGGGGGGGATGGCTTCTCCCCCTATGTCCATCGCAAACCGAATCGCCCCGCGCCGAACACGCCGCTGCTCGACAACCAGGCCTGGACCGCGTTCCATTTCTGGCGCGACGGCGTGTTGGACGAGGAGAATGCCGCGCGCTGCCCGGCGACGATGGCAGCGCTGGGCCATGCGCCCTTGCCTCGGATTCCGGGCCGTTCGCCCAATGCGCACTGGTCGCGCCTGCTGCCCGGCGCGCACATTGCCCCGCACACCGGGATGCTCAACACCCGGCTGATCTGCCACATCCCGATCCTGACCGCGCCGCAATGCTGGTTTCGGGTCGGCAGCGAAACGCGCAGCTGGGTTGATGGTGTGCCGCTGGTGTTCGACGATTCGATCAACCACGAGGCGAAGAACGACGGCAGCCAGGAACGCGTGATCCTGCTGTTCGAGATCTGGCGGCCGGAAATCGACGAGGCGGACCGCGAGGCGATCGGGCGGATCTTCCAGGCGATCGGCGACTACGAATAAGGGCAGGGGCCGCCCGGGGCCCCTGCCTCGATCATCAGGCCAGGTTGGCCTTGAGGAATTCCACCGTGCGCCCATCGGCCAGCTGCGCCCCGGCTTCATCGCGGCGGTTGCCCATTTCGGCCGCGAAGCCGTGGTCCAGCCCGGCATAGTCGTGCAGCGTCACCTTGGGATGGCTGTCCAGCGCGGCGTGGATCGCGGCCTGGGCCTTTTCGTCCACAAAGTGATCGGCGGTCGGGATGTGCAGCATCAGCGGGTTGGCGATGGCGTGGGCTTCGTCGAGCATGGTGTCGATCATCACGCCGTAATAGCCGACCGCGGCGTCAATGTCGGTGCGCGCCGCCGCCATGTAGGCCAGCCGTCCGCCGAGGCAGTACCCCGCGCAGCCGACCTTGCCGACGCCCTGGGTCGAGCGCAGCCACTTGATCGTCGCCTCGATGTCGTAGACCCCGTCATTCGCATCGTATTGCTGGAAATAGCCGAAGGCTTGCTGCAATTCGGCGTCCACGTCGGGATCCAGCTCGACCCCCGGGGCAAAGCGCCAGAAGATGTCCGGCGCGACCGCGAGATAGCCCATTTCGGCCCACTTGTCGCACTTCTGCCGGATGCCCGGGTTCACCCCGAAGATTTCCGGAATCACGATGATCGCGGCGCTGGGCGTGCCGGCCGGACGCGCGACATAGGCGGGAATCGTGCCCTCGTCGTCATAGGCGGGGATCTGGACCTGTTCGGACATGTTCTTCTCCATCGTGCGGGTTACCCCCTCGCCCTAGGCGCTTGGCGTGGACTTTGCCAAGGCCTTGTGCCAGCGTGTCGGCAGGGGATGACTGGTGCCGCCGATTTGGGAGCCATGCCGATGAAGATCAATGTCGAGATCGATTGCACGCCCGAGGAAGCGCGCCAGTTTCTGGGCCTGCCCGATGTGTCCAAGGCCAACCAGTTCTATGTCGATGCCATTGCCAAGGGGATGAAGGGCGCGGCTAACGTCGACCAGTTGCAGGACTTCGCCAAGGGGCTGGCGCCGATGGGCCAGATGGGCCTCAAGCTGTTCCAGCAATTCGTCGAGAACAGCAATGCCTTCACTTCGGGCGCAAAGAAGAAGGACGACTAGGATCGTCCTCTCCGCCGCGTCGTGATCGATACCATCTTCGCCCTGTCGAGCGGCGCGCCGCCCGCCGCGATCGGCGTGATTCGCGTCAGCGGTCCGCAGGCCGCGACCGCGCTGTCGGCGCTCGCCGGGCGCAGCCTGCCGCCGCGCCGCGCCGTGGCGGTTGCCTTGCGCGGCGGGGATGGCCGACTGCTTGACCGGGCGCTGGCGCTGTGGCTGCCCGGGCCGCAGACCGCGAGCGGCGAGGATACGCTGGAACTGCATTGCCACGGGGGCAGAGCGGTGCTCGCCGCGGTGGAGCAGGCGCTGGCCGTGGTGCCGGGACTGCGCGCGGCGCAGCCGGGCGAATTTACCCGCCGCGCCTTTGCCAACGGACGGATCGATCTTGCCGAAGCCGAGGGGTTGGCCGACCTGCTCTCCGCCGAAACCGAATTGCAGCGCGAAGCCGCCATGGCCATGGCCGGGGGGCAATTCTCCGCCCAGGTGGCCGAATGGCGCGAGCGGTTGCTCACGCTTTCGGCCTCGGTCGAAGCGGTGCTCGATTTCAGCGATGAGGATGATGTGGCCCTGCTGCCGGACGATTTCATCGCCCGGATCGCGGCGTTTGCGGCAGAGATTGGCGAATGGCTGGGCCGCCCCCGCGCCGAAGTGCTGAAGGAAGGATTCCGGGTGGTGCTGGCCGGCCCGCCCAATGCCGGAAAAAGCACCCTGTTCAACGCCCTGGTGGAGAGCGAGGCGGCGATTACCGCGCCCACCGCTGGCACCACGCGCGATGTGCTGACTCACCCGGTGGCGCTGGGCGGCATACCTTTTCGCTTCTATGATACGGCCGGGCTGCGCGCGGAAACTGGCGATGCGATCGAGGCCATCGGGATCGAGCGGGCGCAGGGCGCGATGCGCCAGGCCGACCTGGTGCTGTGGCTTGGCCCGGAAGGGCAGGGGCCAGTCGGAGCCTGGGAAATTGCCGCGCAGGCCGACCGGGCGGATCACCCGCACAAGTCGCACGCGCGCCACCAGTTGTCAGCCGTGACCGGGCAGGGCCTTGATGCCCTGCGCGCCGATCTGATCGCCACCGCGCGGCAAGCCATGCCGCGTCCGGGTGAGGCGGCGCTCAACCAGCGTCAGCACCGTCTGCTGGTTGAGGCACGTGAGGCGCTGGACAGCGCGGCCAGCCTGACCGATCCCTTGTTGGTGGCCGAAAGCCTTCGCCTGGCGCGCGTGGCCTTCGATGCCTTGCTTGGCCGGACGACGACCGAAGACATGCTCGACGCGCTGTTCGGCCGGTTCTGCATCGGCAAGTAACGTGTTTCACGTGAAACACTGATCCGTTTCAAATCGATCCCCGCAAGCCTGTTCCACGTGGAACACAACTGCGCTAAGGGGGACCCATGCAGCAGTTTGATGTTCTGGTGATCGGCGGCGGCCATGCCGGCGTCGAGGCGGCGGCAGTCGCAGCGCGGATGGGGGCCAAGGTCGCCCTGGTCAGCTTCGACTTGTCCGCGATCGGCGCGATGAGCTGCAACCCGGCGATCGGCGGGCTGGGCAAGGGCCACCTCGTGCGCGAAGTCGATGCCTTTGACGGGATCATTGCACGGGCGGCCGATGCCGCCGCAATCCACTACCGCATGCTCAACCGTTCCAAGGGTAGCGCGGTGCAGGGGCCGCGCGTGCAGGCGGACCGCAAGCTGTTCAAGGCGGCGGTGCAGGACCTGCTCACCCGCCAGGGTGACCTCACTTTTGTCGCGGGCGAAGCGGCGGCGCTGCGTATGGACGGGGGCAGGGTCAGCGGGATCGAACTTGCCGATGGCACGGCGCTGGGTGCGCGTGCGGTGGTGCTGTGCACCGGCACCTTCCTGGGCGGTATCTTGTTCCGGGGCGAGGAACGGATCGTTGGTGGGCGCATCGGCGAAGCCTCGGCCCACCGGCTGGCGGCGCAGCTGCGCGAAGCGGACCTGCCGATGGCCCGGCTCAAGACCGGAACGCCGCCGCGCCTTGACGGGCGCAGCATCGATTGGGCGCGGCTGGAAGAACAGCCCAGCGACGTGGAGCCGTGGTGCATGTCGGCAATGGGGCGGGGCCGGGTCAATCCGCAGCTGTTCTGCGCGATCACCCGCACGAACGAGCGCAGCCACGATGTCATCCGCGCCAACCTGCATCGCTCGCCGCTGTTCACGGGGGCCATCGGGGCTTCGGGGCCGCGATATTGCCCGTCGATCGAGGACAAGATCCACCGCTTTGCCGACCGCGATGGCCACCAGGTGTTCCTGGAGCCGGAAGGCCTATCCACCCACCTGGTCTATCCCAACGGCATCAGCACCTCGCTGCCCGCCGATGTCCAGCTGGCCATGCTGCGGACGATGGAGGGGCTTGAACAGGTGGTGATGGAGGTTCCCGGTTATGCCGTGGAATACGACCACATCGATCCGCGCGCGCTGCGCACCTCGCTGGAGCTGCGGGCTATGCCGGGGCTCTATTGCGCCGGGCAGCTTAATGGCACCACCGGTTACGAAGAGGCGGCGGCGCAGGGGCTGGTCGCCGGGATGCACGCTGCCGCTGCCGTGCTCGGCCGCGATGCCCCGGTGCTGGACCGGGCCAATAGCTACATGGCGGTGATGATCGACGATCTGACCTTGCATGGGGTGAGCGAACCCTATCGTATGCTCACCGCTCGGGCCGAATACCGCCTGCGGCTGCGCGCCAACAATGCGACGAGCCGCTTGACTGCGCTGGGGCTGAGCGCCGGCTGCATAGGGCCGGTGCGGGCCGAATGGTTCGCCCGGCGGGAAGCGGAACGCGCGCGGCTCGACACCGCGCTCGATGGCATGGCGACCAGTGCCGAACTGGCCGGGGCAGGGCTGCCGGTGCGGCCCGATGCCGGGCGGCTGACCTTCCGGGAATGGTTGCGCTTTGCCGGTGTCGACCTGGCTGCACTGGCGCCGTGGCTGGGTGACGCGGCCGAGGTTGATCCCGACCTTGCCGCCGAGATGGCCGAGGACGCCGCCTATGCCCCCTACCTCGCCCGGCAGGAGGCCGAACTGCGTGACCTGCGCGCGGGCGAGGCGCTGCCCCTGGGCGATGACTTCCCCTATGCCGATATCCCGGGCCTGTCGCGCGAGATGGTCGAACGCCTGAGCAAGGCCCGGCCGGAAACGCTGGCTGCAGCCGGCCGCGTGCCTGGAGTCACCCCGGCGGCGCTCGCGGCGCTGTTGGTCCATGCCCGGCGGCGCGCGGCATGATCTTGCGGGACGAGGCCGAGGCGCGCGCCTGGCTGATGGCGCTGCCTGAATGGAATGCGGCTGCGGCTGAGCGACTGGAACTGCTGGTGCGGTTATTGGCCGAGGAGAACCAGGTCCAGAACCTGGTTTCGGCGGCCAGTCTGGATGAGGTCTGGCGGCGGCATATCACCGATTCCGCGCAGCTTCTGACCCATGTTCCACGTGAAACAGGCTTGCCCTGGCTCGATCTTGGCACGGGGGCAGGGTTCCCGGGCCTGGTGATCGCGGCTCTGCGGCCCGAAGCCGAAGTGCTGATGGTCGAATCGCGGGCGCGGCGGATCGACTGGCTGGAGCGCGCGCGAATCGCCATGGGGCTGGACCATGCGCACGTGATCGGCGCGCGGCTGGAGCACGTGCCGACCCGTCCAGTCCGTGCCATCTCGGCACGGGCCTTCGCGCCGTTGCCGCGCTTGCTTGATCTATCCGCACGATTTTCCACAGCCGACACCATCTGGCTGTTGCCCAAGGGGCGGTCTGCGGCCCAAGAATTGTCCGAACTTCGCGGTTGGCGGCACATGTTCCACGTGGAACAATCGCTGACCGATGCCGATGCCGGGGTGATTCTTGGCACGCTTGGCGGAAAGCTCGCAGGAAAGGGGAAACTGCCGTGATTCGCGTGGCGATCGCCAACCAGAAGGGCGGGGTGGGCAAGACCACCACGGCTATCAACATCGCCACGGCCATGGCTGCGACCGGCTGGAAAGTGCTGCTGATCGACCTCGATCCGCAGGGTAACGCCTCGACCGGGATCGGCATCGGCGCGGCCGACCGCACCACCTCGTCCTATGACTTGCTGGTCGATCAGGCCCCGCTGCCTGAATGCGTGATGCAGACCCGGATACCCGGCCTCGATATCGTGCCCGCCACGGTCGACCTGTCTGGCGCCGAAGTGGAGCTGGTCGCGGTCGAAAATCGCACCGACCGGCTGCGCACTGCGCTCGGCGGTGAATCGGGTTACGACATTTGCTTCATCGATTGCCCGCCGTCGCTGGGGCTGCTCACCCTCAACGCCCTGTGCGCGGCTGACACGTTGCTGGTTCCCTTGCAGTGCGAGTTCTTCGCGCTCGAAGGGCTCAGCCAGCTGTTGCAGACTGTTGAACGGGTTCAACAGCGTTTCAACCCTGCGCTGGGCATTGTCGGTGTTGCTCTGACCATGTTCGATCGCCGCAACCGCCTGACTGACCAGGTCGCCGATGACGTGCGCTCGTGCCTGGGGCAACTGGTGTTCGACGCGGTGATTCCCCGCAACGTCCGCCTGTCCGAAGCGCCCAGCCACGGCCTGCCCGCGCTGGTCTATGACCACACCTGTACCGGCAGCCGCGCCTACATGGCCCTGGCGCGCGAGCTGATTTCCCGCCTGCCCGAACGAAAGAAAGCCGCATGAGCGACGAAACCGTCACCCCCCAGATCGCGCCCCAGGCTGCTGCTGCGGCGAAGAAGCGCCCGCCCGCGCTGGGCCGGGGGCTGGGTGCGCTGCTCGGCGAATCGCGCCGCGAGGAGCCGCTGGTGGTCCAGCCCGATGGCGAAGGCGCGCGCGCCGCGGCAGGGCAGGCACCGACCAGCGGGCTGGCCACGATCCCCGTGGCTCATATCGTCCCGCTGCCCGGCCAGCCGCGACGCCATTTCGACGAGGCCGCGCTGGAAGAACTGGCCGCCTCGATCGCCGCGCGCGGGGTGATCCAGCCGGTGATCGTCACGCCGCTGGGCGGGGGGCGCTATCGCCTGGTCGCCGGGGAACGCCGCTGGCGTGCTGCGCAACGCGCGCAACTGCATGAAATTCCTGCCATTATCCGCGATCTGAGCGAGCGCGAAGTGATGGCGCTGGCCTTGATCGAGAACCTCCAGCGCGAGGATCTCAACCCGATCGAGGAAGCGCGGGCCTATCACCGCCTGGCCGAGGACGAAGGCCTGACCCAGGCCGAGATCGCCAAGCTGGTCGACAAGAGCCGCAGCCACGTCGCCAATATCCAGCGCCTGCTGGCTCTGCCCGAAGGGGTCATGGCACTGGTCGAGACGGGCCAGCTGTCAATGGGGCATGCCCGGGCGCTGATCGGCTTGGACAATGCTCAGGCCCTGGCCGACCAGGCCGTGGCCCGGCAACTGTCGGTGCGCGAGGTTGAAAAGCTCGCGCGGCGGCGTCCGACTGCCGGTTCTGCCCCGCGCCGTGCGCGCGG
The DNA here is from genome assembly GCA_029779535.1 of Pseudomonadota bacterium. Classification (GTDB taxonomy): domain Bacteria; phylum Pseudomonadota; class Alphaproteobacteria; order Sphingomonadales; family Sphingomonadaceae; genus Novosphingobium. Next base: position 90,202 of record JAKPAG010000004.1, read on the forward strand.
TGAGCGCGATTCGGCGGCCACGGCGGATATTGCCGCGGTGCAAAGCCACCTTGAGGAGTTCCTGGGGCTGTCGGTGCGAATCAACGCCGATGCCGATCCACGTTCGGGTGCAGTTACAATCCGTTATCGCACACTCGACCAACTGGACCTGATCTGCCAGCGGCTGACCGGCGGCGGGATCTGAGATCCGCGGAATTGCGGGATTCGCCTGGGCAAGGTGTTAACGAATAGCCCGATCCTGTTAACCATGATCAAAAGCAAAGGCTGAACATCGCAGTTCTACTTAGGGTCCTGCGAATGGGGGCAAGCCGTCCATTCGGGGCGGCGCATTCCCGCGCTGCATTGCTCGTGAATGCTTATAAGGGACCAGGAAATTTATGCGTATTTCGCTTCGTCTTGCTGTTGTCGGCGCCGCGCTGGGCGCCTTGTCGATCGCTTCGGCCGCCAACGCTGCCACCTCCGCGACCGCCACTGCCACCGCTGAAGTGCTGAGCACCCTGTCGGTGTCGGCTGACAGCGCCCTCGACTTCGGCCAGATCGCTGCCAACACCGGCGGTACCGTGACCGTGAACGCCGATTCGACCGTGTCGAAGACCGGCGCGTTGGTTTCGACTGGCACCCGCGCGCCTGCCAGCTTCACCGTCGTGGGTAGCAAGGGCGCAATGGTGGCCGTGACGCTGCCGACCAGCGCCGCGACGCTGACCCGCTCGAACGGCACGGAAACGATGAGCCTGTCGGGCTGGAACAGCAACCCGAACGGCGCCTTCCAGCTGGATGCCACGACCGGTTCGGCGACCTTTGCGGTCGGCGGCACGCTGACGGTTGGCAACGCCCAGGTTGCCGGCGTCTACAGCGGCACTTTCAACGTCTCGGTTGAATACCAGTAAGTCCGATCCGTCCAACGGACGGGTTTGACCAGGCAAGGGCCGCATCCGCAGCGCGGGTGCGGCCCTTTCGCTTGTCCGGCTCTGGCGCGTGATTATCCGAAAATTAACCCTGATTTCCTAGACCCTACGCAGATTTGCGTGGGTCTGACTTGGTCCCGCGTTCACTTGTCGCAGGGACTGCCGATGCCGAATATCCAGCTTTTCCGCCGTTTTGCCATGACCGCCGCCGTGCTTGCCGCACCGCTGCTGGCTGTGCCAGCCCAGGCCCAGGGCGACCTGCTGGTCGCGCCGACGCGGGTGGTGCTGACGGGCGGCGGCAATGCCGAACTGGTGCTGAGCAACATCGGCACCACCGAGGCGACCTATCGCATCGGCGTGGAACTGCGCCGGATGACCGATGACGGCGATTTCGTCGAAGTCAACGATACCGAGGCCAACGCGACCGAAAAGGCCGCGGCCGAGATGGTCCGCTATGCCCCGCGCCGCATCACGCTGTTGCCCGGCCAGCCGCAGTCGGTCCGCTTGTCGGCCCGGCCCGCGCCGGAACTGCCCGACGGCGAATACCGCGTCCACATGAGCTTCCGCGCGATTCCCCCCGCGCTGAGCCCGGAAGAGGCGCAGAAGCAGGCCGCCGCCGGCGGGCTGATGATCCGGCTGACTCCGGTCTATGGCATCACCATCCCGGTCTTCGTCCGCAAGGGCCAGCTCCAGGCCGGGGCGAGCCTTGCCAATCCGCATCTGGTCAAGTCAGGCAACGATTCCTTCCTTGAAGTCACGGTCAACCGCAGCGGTAACCGTTCGGTCTATGGCGAGCTGATCGGCAAGTCGGCGCGCGGCGAGGCGCTGTTCAACCTGCGCGGCGTGGCGGTCTATCCCGAAGTGGCAGCGCGCAGTGTGCGGATCCCGCTGAACCCCGAACAGCAAGCCCGGATCGCTGCTGGCCCGGTGAAGATCGAATACCGCGAGATGCCTGAAAACGGCGGACAGCTGATCGCCGAAATGACGTCGGCCATTCGCTAAACATCTATCAGAAAACGGAAAAATAGCGAACTGACGTCATGATCCGGCGCCTTCCCACCCTGGCCAAGGCCGCTGCTCTGCTGGCAGCGGCTTTCGGCGTTTGGGTGAGCGCGCCGGCGCAGGCGAAGGACTGGGCGCCCGATCCCGAGGATCAACTGCTGCTGGAACTGCGCAGCGGGGCCTATCGCCTGGGCGAGCCGCTGCGCGGCTACCAGACCCCGCAGGGCGTCTGCGTCGACTTTGCCGACCTGATCCAGGCGCTCGACCTGCCGGTACGACTTGACAAGAAGTCGCGCCGCGCAACCGGGTGGCTGTTTGCGGAGGATCAGCGGCTGATCCTCGACCGTGATTCAAATACAGTACAAACCGTGAACAGTTCGCGCGGGATCGCCGCCGGGGCGATTGTCGATACCCCGGAAGGCTGGTGCATGGACCTGGCTGCCCTGTCCACCTGGATGGGCGTCCGGTTCAAGGCGGATCTGGGCAATCTCGCGATCAAGCTGGAATCCGATCGCAAGCTGCCGTTTCTTGAAGCGATCGAGCGGAGAAGTCGCGCCGCGCGACTTCGCAGCCCGGCGCTGGCCGAATTCGATCTGGCCAAGCTGCCGCAAGCGCAGGCGCCCTACCAGAACTGGCGCACCCCATCGGTCGATGTGCAGATCCAGGGGCAGTGGAACAACCGCAGCGGCGCGACCATGCAGTACGAAGCGCTTGCCGCCGGCGAGGCGCTGGGGATGAGCTTTACCGCGCGCCTGGCCGGGAATGACGGCCTTTCGCCAGATTCGCTGCGCCTGCGCCTGTTCCGCAACGATCCCGAAGGCGGCATGCTCGGCCCGATGCAGGCCACCCAGGTCGCGCTGGGCGATGTCGAGACGCTGCGCGGTGGGCTGACCGGGCAGGGGACCTATGGCCGCGGGGTGTTCATCTCGAACCAGCCGCTGGCGCGCGGCGCGCGTTTTGGCCTGACCTCGCTGCGCGGCACGCTGCCGGCCGGCTGGGACGCCGAACTCTACCGCAATGGTGAGCTGCGCGCCTTCCAGGCCGATCGCGGCGATGGGCGCTACCAGTTCGACGATATCGAACTGCTGTTTGGCGATAACGACTTCGAAGTGGTGCTCTATGGTCCGCAGGGCCAGATCAAGCGCGAGCGTTCGTCGATGCCGGTCGGGCAGGACAACGTCACGCCGGGGCAGACGCAATACTGGGCCGGGGTGCTCGATTCGCACCGCGACCTGATCGACCTGTCGCGCACTTTCGTAAGTCCGCAGACCGGCTGGCGCTGGGGCGTGGGGGTGGAACGCGGGATCGACCGACGAACCACGCTGGGCCTGGAATACCAGAGCCTGATGCTGGGCGGACGCCGCCGCCACTATCTGGAAGCCACCCTGCGCCGCGGCGTGGGGCCGATGCTGCTCGAAGTGGCTGGCGCGCGCCAGCTCGGCGGTGGCCGCGCGCTGCGCGCCGATGCGCTGGGCCGGCTTGGTCCGGTGCGCTTCGATGCGCAGGTGCTGTGGGTCCAGGGCGACTTCGAAAGCGAACTGGTCACCGCGCAGCAGCGCCGGGAATACAGCCTGCGGCTCAATTCCACGCTGCACCTTGGCAACTGGCGCCTGCCGGTGGAGGGGGCGGTGCGCCAGACGCTGACCCGCGACGGGACAAAGGTTAACGAATGGTTAGTGCGCGGCGCCTTCCATGCCGGCCGGGTGACACTGACGGCCGAACTGCTGCGCCGCAGCGCCAGCGGCCCGGCGCTGGGCCTGGCGCGCGACGACATGGGGACGAAGCTCAACCTGATCGGCAACACCGCGCTTGGCGGGGTGCGGCTGCGCGGGACGACCCGGTTCGCGCTGTCCGGCCCGCGCCAGGGGTTCGAAGCGGTGCAGCTGGTGGCGGAAAAGGGGCTGGGCCGCGCTTCGACCCTGCGCGGCGGCTATGAGTATGACAAGACCGCCGGGCGCGGGGAATGGATGCTCGGCTATGTCCAGCAGTTCCGCCGGTTTGCCCTGCGGGCCGAAGCGCGCGCCGACAGCAACGGGCGCAAGAGCCTGGGCCTGACCCTGGGCTTCAGCCTGGGGCCGGATCCGGTCGATGGCGGCTGGCGCATGTCGCGCCAACGGCTGGCCGAGGACGGCCAGGCGAGCATTGAGGTGTTCCGCGACGACAATGGCGATGGCTATCGCCAGCCCGGCGAAGCGGCGGTCGAAGGGGTGAACATCGAAGCGGGCTTCCGACACGCCGATCGGGCCACCAACCAGGCCGGCCGCGCGGTGATCGACGGGCTGATGCCCTATGTTCCCGTGCTGGTATCGATCGACGCGGGCACGCTCCCCGATCCGCTGCTCCAGCCAAAGGGCAAGGGCATGGTGGTGGTGCCGCGTCCGGGCGTGGCGGCCCGGGTGGTGCTGCCGCTCGCCCCGACCGGCGAGATCGAGGCCGTGCTGCTTGGCCCGGACGGCGAACCGCGCGCCGGGGTGCCGGTCGAACTGGTCGATGCGAGCGACCGGACCGTGCTGACTGCGCCGAGTGACTTCGACGGCTATCTGCTGTTCGATTCGGTGCCCTATGGCCAATATCGCCTGCGGGTGGCGGCGGGCAGCGCGGCGGTGCTGGGCGTGCGGGCAGAACTGGGCGGGTCGTTCAGGCTCGATCGTGACCATGCCTCGCTCCGGCTCGGGCGGCTGCGGCTGGTGTCGGACGCCCCGGCGCAAGTCGCGGCCAGCGGTTCTTAATCGCGCGATTAAATTCGGCTTGACCCGGCCCGCGACCGCGCCTTAACCCTTGGGGCAATCCGCAAGACCCGAGAGAGGAAAGACGCCCATGTCGCTCGATAGCCTGAACCGCACCTGCTATACCGAGGATCACGAAGCGTTCCGCGCCACCGTGCGCCGCTTCGTGGCCGAACAGCTTGAACCCCACGCCGCCAAGTGGGACGAAGACGGAATCATTCCCAAGGATGTCTGGCCCAAGGCGGGCGAACTGGGCCTGCTCTGCCCGACCGTGCCCGAAGCCTACGGCGGGCTGGGACTGGATTTCGGCTATAACGCCATCATCGACGAGGAAATCGGTTATGGCACCGACGTTGCCACCGGCTTCTCGCTGCAGTCGGACATCGTCGCCAACTACCTGATCCAGTATGGCTCGGAAGAGCAGAAGCAGACCTGGCTGCCCGCGATGGTCAGCGGCGAGATCGTTACCGCCATCGCGATGACCGAACCGGGCACCGGCTCGGACCTGCAGGCCCTGCGCACCACGGCCAGGAAGGATGGCAACCACTATGTCATCAACGGCAGCAAGACCTACATCACCAATGGCCAGAACGCCGACCTGATCCTGGTCTGCTGCAAGACCGATACCGAAGTGCAGCCGGCGTGGAAGGGCGTCTCGATCGTCCTGGTCGAAGCCACCCGCGACGGGTTCAAGCGCGGCCGCAACCTCGACAAGGTCGGGCTGGATGCCGCCGATACCTCGGAACTGTTCTTCGAGGACGTGCGCGTGCCGATCACCAATTGCCTGGGCGAGGAAGGCAAGGGCTTTATCTACCTGATGAGCGAGCTGCCGCAGGAACGCCTCGGCATCGCCATTTCGGCGCAGACCGCCGCCCAGCGCGCCTTCGACATGACCGTTGAATTCACGCGCGAGCGCAAGGCGTTCGGCAAGCCGGTGCTCGACTTCCAGAACACCCGCTTCGTGCTGGCCGACCTCAAGGCCAAGCTTCAGGTCGGCTGGGCGCACATCGACTGGTGCATCGCCCGCCACATCAAGCACGAGCTGACCCCGGTCGAAGCCTCGGGCGCCAAGCTGTGGCACACCGAGCTGCAGGGCGAAGTGGTCGACAAGTGCCTGCAGCTGCACGGCGGCGCCGGGTTCATGAACGAATATGCCATCGCCAAGCAGTGGCGCGGCGCGCGCGTCACCCGGATCTTCGGCGGGACCAGCGAAATCATGAAGGAACTGATCGGGCGTTCGCTCTGATCGGTTGATCCCTGAATGCAACAAGGCCCCGGAGCGATCCGGGGCCTTGTCATATCTGGCTGGCGTAGCCGGTCAGTCGATGCGGACGCGCTTGTCCGGGACGATCCGCACCCGCTTGTCAGGCACGGGACGGTGGATCACCCGGCGCTTGGCTTTCACCGGCACCCATTCCTCGGTCACGATCGTTTCCTTGCATTCGCGCTGGGGGCGGGCCGCGCCCTGCTGCTGAATCATCATCACCGGCACCATCATCATCACCGGCTGCATAGCATAGCCATAGGTCACGCCCGGCTGGGCATGGCCATAGGAGCCATAGCCATAGGGCTGCTGGCGGGCCAGGTAGTCCTCAAGATAGCTTTCGCAGTAATCGCGCGAGCGATTGCGATCCGCCGAATTGCCGATCGCGCCGCCGGCCACGCCGCCAACCACGGCCCCGGCCACGGTGCCCACAGTGCGATTGCCGCGCCCGGCCACCCGGTTGCCGACCACGCCGCCTACCACGCCGCCCAGCACCGCGCCCAGCGTGGTGCTCTTCTTGCCAGCGGGATAGCGGCGGCGGCATTCATCCAGCCAGTCGGCCCGGGCGGCCTGCCAGGCGGGATGGTCCCAGCCCGGCGCGGCCCCGGGGGCAACCTGGGCGGGCGGTGCCATGACCGGCGGCATCGGCCGCTGCTGCGGCAGCGGCGCCGCCATTGGCGGGGCGACACGGGGAATGGCCGGGGCCGGCAGCGGCGCGGCGATCGACGGCGCGGGCATGGGCGGCATCGGCACGGCATTGCCGAACACGCGGCCTTCCGCATCCATGACGCCAGTGGTGGGCGCGATCTGGGCCTGGGCGGTTCCGGCCAGCGTCAGGGCGCCAACCAGGCCAAGCGGCGAAACGAGAAGGCGGAGCGACATGGCAATCCCCTGTTAAAGCCGGAGCGATTCCCGGTGTTAACGCGGAATTTAGCATCGCCTGCCCCGCGAAACCAAGGCAGGGGCGGCCACTGTCTTGCGCCTGTCCCGTTTCGGAGCAGGCTGCGTGGGGTCAGATCAGGTCGGCAACCGCCCTGGCCAGGGCCTCGATCCCGGCGGCGTCCTCGGCATCGAACCGGGCGGGCTCGGGGCTGTCGAGGTCGATCACCGCGATCACCGTGCCGTCACGCAGCACCGGCACCACGAGTTCCGACCGGCTGGCCGCATCGCAGGCGATGTGGCCGGGAAAGGCGTGGACATCTGGCACCAGTTGGGTCTGCCCGCTGGCCGCCGCTGCGCCGCACACGCCTTGGCCAAAGGGAATGCGGATGCAGGCCGGCTTGCCCACGAACGGCCCCAGCACAAGTTCGCCATCGACCACGCGATAGAACCCTGCCCAGTTGAGCGCGGGCAGGAACTGCCAGACCAGCGCCGCCAGGTTGGCCATGTTGGCCACCCCGTCGTGCTCGCCATGGGTCAGCGCGCGGGCGGATTCGACCAGTTCGCGGTACATTTCTGGTTTGGGCTGGGCGGGATCGGGCTGGAAGTCGAACATGGGGTCTTCCTAAACCAGACAACGGTTGCCGCCTAGCCGCGCTGCGCTTATCCTTTGGGTCATGTCGACCAAACGCAAGCTGCTTGTTGCCCTCGCCGTGTTCCTGCTCGTGATCGGAGGGTTCGTTTTCTACATCTTGCGCGGCGTGCCGGCCAAGCACACGCTGGACGAATTGTCCGGCCGCGATCCGGTGCTGGTCGAACCCAAGCCCGAGGAGATTCCCAGCGTCGCCATCGCCAAGCCGGTGGGCTGGGCCGCTGGCGAGGCGCCCCAGGCGGCGCAGGGGCTGAAGGTCAGCCGCTTCGCAGAAGGGCTGGATCACCCGCGCGTGCTCTATACCCTGCCCAATGGCGATGTGATTGCGGCACTGGCCGATGCCCCGGCCGGCAACCTTGGCGGCGGGCTGACCGCAAAGATCGGCGCAATGCTGATGAAGCGCGCCGGCGCGCGCGGCCAGTCCGCCGACGCGCTGGTGCTGCTGCGCGATGAAAACGGCGATGGCGTGGCCGAACAGAAGATCACCCTGCGCCAGGGCAATGGCCTTGCCTCGCCCTCGGGCCTGGCCTGGTTCAATGACACGCTCTACGTCGCCAACCACGATGCCGTGCTGGCCTTCGCCTACAAGCTGGGTGAAAACACCCTGGCGGGCGAACCGAAGAAGCTGATGGACCTGCCGGCGGCCGGCAACCACTGGATGCGCAACCTGGTGCTCCAGCCCGATGGCGCGATGCTCTACGTCGCGGTCGGCTCGGCCTCGAACATTGCCGAAAACGGCATGGACATCGAAAAGGGCCGCGCCGCGATCTGGCAGCTCAATCTCAAGTCCGGCTATCCGCGCCAGTATGCACAGGGGCTGCGCAATCCCAATGGCATGGCCTGGAACCCGTCGACCGGGGAACTGTGGACCGTGGTCAACGAACGCGACCAGCTGGGCCCGGACCTGGTGCCGGACTACCTCACCAACGTGCCGGTCGGCGCGCACTATGGCTGGCCGTGGGTCTACTGGAAGAAGTTCGACGATGACCGCGTCGTCGCCGCGCCGCCGGAATATTTCGACGATTTCGTGCGCAAGCCCGAATATGCGCTGGGCGCGCACGTTGCGCCGCTGGGGCTGGTCTTCGTCACCGGCGGGCAGCGCATGGGGCCGCAATTCGCCAACGGGGCGTTCATCGCCCGCCACGGCTCGTGGAACCGCAAGCCGCTGTCGGGCTATGACGTGGTCTTCGTGAAGTTCGATGCCAACGGCAACCCCCAGGACAAGCCGATCCCGGTGCTGACCGGGTTCCTGACCGGTGAAGGCACCACCCACGGCCGCCCGACCTGGCTGGCCTGGGACAAGACCGGCGCCCTGCTGGTCAGCGACGATACCGCCGGGATCGTCTGGCGCGTCGAAGCGCCGGGCGCCGCGCCCGCCGCACCGGTCCAGCCGGTCAAGGTCGGCCGCATGCCCCCGCAGCGCAATCTGAATGGCGATCCGAGCGCGCAATATCGCGGCGCCTTCGGCAAGGAAGGCCAGGTCAAGCAGCAGTAAGGGAAGGGGTGAAGCCGCTTGTCCGGCTGACGCCGGTGCGGGAAGGCCATATGGCCTTCCCTGGCAACACCAACCCGCTCCCCCGGCCCAACCACCCGCTTCAGGTTACCCTATGGGTGGTTGGGCCGGGGGAGCGGGCTGGTGTTGCCAGACCCTTTGCGGATGCAAAGGGTGCACCCAATCGGGACTCTAAAGCGCTTTTCCCGCCCGCCCGGCCAGTTCGGTCACGAACTGCCAGGCGACCCGTCCCGAACGCTGGCCGCGCCGCTTCGACCATTCCAGCGCATCGCCCTCACTCCAGTCGAGGCCGTGCTGCGCGCAATAGCCGCCGACAATCGCCAGGAACTGGTCCTGGGTGCAGTTGTGGAAGCCGATCGACAGGCCAAAGCGGTCGGCCAGCGCCAGCCGGTCGTCCACCGCGTCGCGCGGGTTGATCGGGTCGTCCTGTTCGGCCAGGTGCCGGGGAACAATGGCGCGGCGGTTCGACGTCACCGCCAGCCGGACATTGCCGGGGCGCGCCTCGACCCCGCCTTCCAGCCACGAACGCAGAGCGCGCGGTCCGGCCGAATCGCCATCCTCGAAGCCCAGGTCGTCGATGAACACCAGGAAACGGCGGTCGAGCCGGCCCAGCTGGCCGAACAGCGGGGCCAGCGCCGACAACGCCTCGGGCGCGACCTGGACCAGGGCCACCCGGCCCGGATCGCCTGCCTGCGCGGCAACCACGCTGGCGCGCAGCAGCGCGCTCTTGCCCATTCCCCGCGATCCCCACAGCAGCATGTCATGCGCAGCGTGGCCTGCCGCCAGCCGGGCGACATTGTCGACCACGCGCTGCCTCTGCTCGTCGATCCCCTGCAGCAGGTCCAGCGGCGGGGCGACGATCCGGGCCACGGCGCGCGCGCCGTGCTGGTCCCAGACATAGGCCGGGGCGGCGTTCCAGTCGGGCACCGGGACAGCGGGCGGGGCCAGCCGTTCCAGCGCGGCGGCAATGCGCGCCAGGGGTTCGCCCTGATCGCTCATCCGGCCAGCGCCTCTGCACCGAGGGCATAGAGCAGTCCGGCCCCGGCCGTGGCCGCAGCCTTCAGTCCGCGCGCTTCGGGCACCAGGTGGGTGTTGAAATAGCCCGCGATCACCGGCTTGGTCTGCGCCAGCTTGCCTTCGGCCACGCCAACCTGACGCAGCAGCTGCCACCCGGCCACGGCCACCGCGCACATCGTGCAGAACGGGACCGATCCGGCCAGCTTGTCGTCAAGGCTTGCCTCGTCGGCCATCCAGCGCGCGACCTCGATGCAGTCGTCCGCCAGCGCCTTGAGCTGGGGGGCCGCGCCATCGGCGGCGCGGGCAACGTCAGCCAGCAGCGCGATCAGCACTGCCCCACCTTCATAGCCGAGTTTGCGGGTCACCAGGTCGGCGGCCTGGATGCCGTTGGTCCCTTCATAGATCGGCGCGATCCGCGCGTCGCGGTAATGCTGGGCCGCGCCGGTTTCTTCGACAAAGCCCATGCCGCCGTGGATCTGCACCCCCAGGCTGGCCACTTCGCAGCCCACGTCGGTGCCCCAGGCCTTGATCAGCGGCACCAGGCAATCGGCCCGGGCCTGCGCCCCCAGGGTCCCCAGTGCGCCGCGATCGACTTGGCCGGCGGTGTAGTAGAGCAGCGCCCGCGCCCCTTCGGTCAGCGCGCGCATCCGCAGCAGCATGCGCCGCACGTCAGGATGCTCGACGATCGCTACGGGGTCCTTGCCGGGCGCGCCGGCACGGGCTGATTGCACGCGCTCGCGGGCGTAATACTGCGCCTGCTGCAGCGCGCGTTCGGCAATCTGCACGCCTTGGCTACCAACGTTGATCCGCGCCGAATTCATCATCGTGAACATGGCCTTCAGGCCTTCGTTCTCGTGTCCGACCAGTTCGCCGACGCAAGCGTCATTGTCGCCAAAGCTCATCACGCAGGTCGGGCTGGCCATGATCCCCAGCTTGTGTTCCAGGCTGACCACGCGAACGTCGTTGCGCGCGCCCAGCGTCCCGTCCGCCGCGACGTGGAACTTGGGCACCACGAACAGGCTGATCCCGCGGCTGCCCGCCGGGGCGCCGGGGGTGCGGGCCAGCACCAGGTGGACGATATTCTCGGCCAGGTCATGCTCACCCCAGGTGATGAAGATCTTGGTGCCCTTGATCAGGTACTTGCCGGCATGTTCGCCTTCGCTGATCGGCACGGCGGCGGTGCGCAGCGCGCCAACATCGCTGCCGGCCTGCGGCTCGGTCAGGTTCATCGTGCCCGACCACTGCCCGCTGATCAGCTTTTCGAGGTAGAGCGCCTTCTGCGCCGCGCTGCCATGGTGGCTCAGCGCCTCGATCGCGCCGACGGTCAGCATCGGCAGCAGGCCGAAGGCCATGTTGGCCGTGCCGACATTCTCGATCACGTTGGCCGCAAGGGTGAACGGCAGGCCCTGGCCGCCGAATTCGACGTCGCCGGAAATCGCGTTCCAGCCCTGCTCGACATAGGCACGATACGCTTCGGCAAAGCCGGCGGGCAGGGTTACCCGGCCATCGGCGAGCACGGCGCCTTGCTGGTCGCCCAGGCGGTTGAGCGGCGCCCATTCGCCGGCGGCGAACTGGCCGATCCCTTCGACGATGGCTTCGACCATGTCGGGGCTGGCGGCAGCGAAGCGATCATGCGCGGCCAGCTCCTCGATACCCGCGTTGACGCGGATGGCCAGGATCTGGTCGGCGGTGGCGGCGGTATATTCCATGCGCGCTTTTCCTTGGCTTTGGTTCCCTTCGCCTATAGCGGGAGGACCATGTCCGGCAAGCATGACAGTCCCCAGGTGCGCGTGGCCGATGCGGCGGGAATCGCCGCTGCGGCGGCCTTGCTGCGTGGCGGCGGGCTGGTCGCCGTGCCGACCGAAACGGTCTATGGCCTGGCCGCACGGGCGGACAGTGCCGATGCCGTAGCGGCAATCTACCGCGCCAAGGGGCGGCCCGATTTCAACCCGCTGATCGTCCACGTCAACGACCTGGCCCGGGCCGAGGAACTGGTCCTGATCGACGATCGCGCCAGAAAATTGGCCGCCGCGTTCTGGCCGGGGGCGCTGACCATGGTCCTGCCGCTGCGCGATGGCGCGCGAATCGCCCCGGCCGTCTCTGCGGGCCTGCCCACCCTGGCGCTGCGGTGCCCCGCGCATCCGGCGATGCGCGCCCTGCTGGAGGAAAGCGGGCTGGCGCTGGCCGCTCCATCGGCCAACCGCAGCGGCGGGGTCAGTCCGACCACGGCGGCGCATGTGGTGCAATCGCTGCGGGAACGGGTGCCGCTGGTTCTCGATGGCGGGGCCTGTGCGGCGGGGATCGAATCGACCATCGTTGCGTTGCGCGCCGATGGTGGCTGGCAGGTGCTGCGCCCCGGTCCGATCACCGAGGCCCAGATTTCCGCCATTCTTGGCGCGCCTGCTGGCCTCGTGACGTCAGACCGGATCGAAGCGCCGGGACAACTGGCAAGCCACTATGCCCCCGGCAAGCCGGTGCGCCTGAACGCCTCGACAGCCCGGCCGGACGAGTTCCTGATCGGCTTTGGTCCTGTCGCGGGCGCGATCAGCCTGTCGCCTGCGGGCGACCTGGCCGAAGCGGCGGCGCGGCTCTACGACTGTCTGCACCAGGCGGCAGCGGCGTCCCAACCGCGTATCGCCATTGCGCCGATCCCCGATGAAGGCATCGGCAATGCGATCAACGACCGCTTGCGCCGCGCCGCGGTTTAGCGCGCTTCGTAAGGCACGCTCGGCATCAGGCGCTGCATTTCGTACCAGGCGGTCTCGCGCTTGCGGCAGGCTTCGGCGTCGCCGCGCCCGCACTTTTCGCTCTGCTTGCGATATTCGCGGTCAAGCTGCCCCAGGCGTTCCTCGCGGCGGCGGATTTCGCGGCCGCGTTTTTCATCGCGTTCCGACTGGCTGACCGTGGCGACATCGACCAGCGTACTGCCCGCGTCGATCGCGCGGCCCGTGCCGCGCACCGGCATGCTGGCCAGATCGACCACCGCCCCGGCCGCACCGCAGCCCGCCAGCGGCAGGATCAGCAAGGCCGCAGCCATTCGTCCAGACATGAAACAACCCCGCACTGCATGACGATCCGTGACTTCGTAGCAGCGCGGGGTTGCACTGCGATGAACCGGGGGCGGTGGTTCATCGCAAGTTTGGGGCAGGGCGGCCTATTCGCCCTTGGTAACCGTTTCGCAGACCAGCTTGCCGGAACCCATCGCGCTCAGCTTGCAGCGCGCGCGGCCCTTGACCGTGATATTGCCCGAGCCGACAATGCTGGCCTCGACTTCGCCGTCCGAGGCGAAGCTGGCGTCGCCGGAACCTGCGATGGTCACCTTGGCGCTTTCGGCCTTGAGCGCATCCATCGCGGCCGAACCGCTGCCGGCGACCGTCACGTCGAGTTTCCTGACATTGCCTGCGCCGCGGAAATTGCCCGATCCGGCAATGGTCAGGTCGAGCTTTTCTGCCGTCACGCTGGGCGATTCGATGTTGCCTGATCCGGCGATGGTCACCTTGGCTTCGCTGGCCAGGGCATCGGCCTGGATCTTCCCCGAACCGGCCATCACCACTTCGCGCGGGGCGGGCATGGTGACGGTGATCACCGCGATCTTGCTGTCCTTGCCCAGCAGCTTGTCCTTGCGCAGGATGCCGAGCGACCCGTCCTTGAGGGTAAAGCGCAGCGCGTCCTTTGCCTCGGCATCGCCGTCGACGCTGATCGCCAGCTTGTCGCCCGAGGTGATTCGGACTTCGTCCGGGCCAAGCAGCACCAGTTCCTGCGGCGGCGTGCCCGACAGGTCGAGTTCGGAGAGGGGCTTGCCCTCATCGCCATTGATCTTGATCGTCGCGCCGTCGCAGCCCGAGACCCCGGCGGCAAGCACCAGCGCAAATGCCGGGGCGAGCGCCCTGGCGATCCTGTCCAGCTTGAGCTTCATCGTTACCTCCTGCCATGTGTGTTAATGTAGTAATACGGCAAAGCGGGTATTTCAAGGGTCGCCGCGCAACGAAAAAGGGCCGCCCCTTGTGGGACGGCCCCTTTCAGCCGGCATGGGCCGGGCAGGATCAGGCCGTAGCCTGCTCCGCGTAATACTTGGGCGCGTGCTCGTTGAGGATCGCGAGGATCTTCTTCAGCGCGGCCGGCTCGTCAGTCTTTTCCATCGCTGCCAGTTCACGCGCGAGGCGTGAGGAGGCGGCTTCAAAGATCTGCCGTTCCGAATAGCTCTGCTCCGGCTGATCGTCAGCCCGGAACAGGTCGCGGGTCACTTCGGCGATCGACACCAGGTCGCCCGAATTGATCTTGGCTTCGTATTCCTGGGCGCGGCGCGACCACATGGTGCGCTTGACCTTGGGCTTGCCCTTCAGCGTATCGAGCGCTTCGCGCAGGGTTTTGTCCGAAGACAGCTTGCGCATCCCGATCGCTTCGACCTTGTTGGTCGGCACGCGCAGGGTCATGCGTTCCTTTTCAAACCGCAGTACATAAAGTTCCAGCGTCATCCCGGCGATTTCCTGCTCAAGCAGTTCGATCACCCGCCCGACACCGTGCTTGGGATAAACGACGTAGTCACCAACTTCGAAGGCGTGCGCCTTGGCCACCATGTAACGTCCTTTCACTCGTCAGGACTGCCATGCGCGGAACTTCGCGCGTTGCAAACGGGGCACTGGGACAGCGAACGGGTAAAGAATTGCGACCCGGTCCGATGTGTCCATCAACCGTCTTGCCAGCCCTGCCTTTCATGATCGTCGGCTGCCGAATGGGGCGCGCGGCCCCGGCAGTCGCGGATTATATAGCATATCCGCAACAATATTGCCAGCGCGCAGAATCACGCGCCGGGACAGGGGCTTTCAGCTGCAATCGATGACGCACCGGGCCGCCTGCGGCAGCCCGATTCGCGCCGGAATCAGTCGCCTTCGCCGGGCTCGGCCGAGAAGTACTTGTCGAACTTGCCTTCTTCGCCCTTGTGCTCGTCGGCGTCGGGCGGCGTGTCCTTCTTCGAGGTCAGGTTGGGCCATTCGGCCGAATACTTGGCGTTCAGTTCAAGCCACTGTTCCAGACCGCTTTCGGTATCGGGCAGGATCGCTTCGGCCGGGCATTCGGGTTCGCACACGCCGCAGTCGATGCATTCGCTGGGATTGATCACCAGCATGTTTTCGCCTTCGTAGAAGCAGTCCACCGGGCAGACCTCGACGCAGTCCATGTACTTGCACTTGATGCAGGCTTCGGTGACGACATAGGTCATGGCAGGCGGATCCCCTGAGGCGTTTCGTTGTTACCTGCTGCTAAGGGAACTGCGCTGCGCTCGTCAAGCACCCGATAGCATGATTGCGCTTCGGCTGCCGGTCCGCGCCGTTCCGGCAGTGCCAGCACTTCGATCACCAGCACCCCGCGCGGCAGGGGCAGGGCCAGCACGTCGCCGCAGCGAATCGCGGTGCCGGGTTTTTCGACCCGCCGTCCGTTGAGCCGGATGTGCTCTTCGCCGATCAGGGCCTGGGCCATGGGGCGGGTCTTGGTCAGCCGCAGGAACCACAGCAGCTTGTCGATCCGCATGCCCGGACGCGCCCTACCGGACCAGCTTTGCCAGGGCGGCAAAGGCGCCGGTCGGCGCGGGCGGCGCGGCGGCGGCTGGGCCATCGCCCTTGCGCCGGGTCGCGGCCGCGAGCCAGCGCCACAGGACCGGGGCGGGGGGGCCGTATGCTCCGGCGGGAAGCGGATGCCGGGGCTGCTGCGGGCGGAAGCCTGCCAGCCACAGCAACCGGGCAAAGCTGGCTTCGGTCAGCCCCATCGATACGGCGCGGGCCGGATCGAGCGGCCAGGCCCGCCGCTTGGCCCGGTTGCGCGCCTCGTGCGCTTCCAGCAGCAGCCGTTCGGCCATGTCGATGCGAATCGCCTGGTTGCCCAGGGCGCGGTAGCCGGGGGGCAGTCGGGTCTTGCCGGGCAGGGGCACCACCACGGGCATGTTCGGCACGGGCACCGCCAGGTCCACCCCGCGCGCGGCCTGCAAGGCGCGCCAGGCAGCCAGTGGCGCGGGCTTGAGCATGGCCGGCAGGAACAGGTCCAGCCCGCCGATCCGCACGCCCAGCTGCCGCAGCCGCGCGCGCTGTTCGGCCGACAGGGTGTCGAGGCCCGATTCGGTGCGGGCCAGCACTCCGCCGCCCTCGCCCAGCCGGATCAGCAGCGCGCGCAGTTCCGGCCCGGCGGCAGGATCGGCGCTGGCCGCGACCAGCGTGCGCAGCGGCTCCAGCGGGGCCAGGGTTTCGGCCAGCCAGCGATCGGCCGCGGCCAGCACCTGCTGGCGCCATTCCGGAGGCAGCGCATCGAGCGAGCGATCCCCGACCAGCTTCAGATCCAGCCGGGCGCGCCCGGGTTGCAGGCGGGCAATCGCCTCGCCGTCCCAGCGCACCGCCGCGCCGTCGAGCTGCAATGACGTCGTGCCATCGGCCAGCGCTGCCGCCAAAGCGGCGGCCCGCTGGGCGAGCAGCGCGGGCAGGTGCCGCTCGGCCGCGGCCAGCAGCAGCTTGCGGTCGGCGAGCCGGGCCTGCGGATCGACCGCAAAGCGGAACGCGGCGAGGTGGCCGATCATCTCGCCATCGACCAGCACCTCGTCTTCGCGCAGGGTGACCGGCAGCAGCGCGGCATCGCCGCCCAGCTTCTTCATCAGCACGGCGGTGCGGCGGTTGACGAAGCGTTCCGTCAGCCGCGCATGCAGCGCGTCCGACAGGCGCGCTTCGGCGGCGCGGGCGCGGGCGGCCATTTCCTCGCGCGCCAGCACCCAGTCCGGCCGCTGGCTGATATAGGCCCAGCTGCGGATCGCGGCGATGCGCATCTGCAGGGTGTCGATATCGCCCGACGGGTTGTCCAGTTCCGCGATCGAGCGGGCGACATAGTCGGTCCCCAGCTGGCCATGGCGCAGGTCCTGCCACAGCCGCGCCACGAAGCGGCTGTGCGTATCGACCCCGGCCTGGCGGAAATCGGGCAGGCAGCAGGCCTCCCACAGGCGGCGGACCATCGCCGCGCCGCGCACCGCGCCGGTTGTGTCGGGTTCCTCCGCCAGCCGTTTCAGCACGGCCAGGTCGATCGCCAGCGGGGCGGGGGCCAGTTCGGGCCGGTCGGGCCCACGCTCAAGATCGGCGATCAGGCTGCGCAGGCTGGTACAATCGGGATCCGCTTCGCGCCAGAACAGCTTGGTCAGCGGGGGAAAGCGGTGTTCCTCGATCGCGTAGATTTCCTCGGGCGTGAATTCCGCGTCATGCCCGCCGGTCCCGGCGAGCGTGCCGAAAGTCCCGTCGCGCTGGTGCCGCCCGGCGCGACCGGCGATCTGCGCCATCTCGCTGGGGGTCAGCCGGCGCTGGCGCTGCCCGTCGAATTTGGACAGCGCGGCAAAGGCGACATGGCCGATGTCGAGGTTCAGCCCCATCCCGATCGCATCGGTGGCGACAAGGTAATCGACTTCGCCTGACTGGTATAATGCTACCTGCTTGTTGCGGGTTTCCGGGCTGAGCGCACCCATTACCACCGCCGCCCCGCCCCGGAAACGGCGCAGCATTTCGGCCACGGCATAGACCTGTTCGGCACTGAAGGCGACGATCGCGCTGCGCGGCGGAATGCGCGACAGCTTGCGCGCCCCGGCATGGGTCAGGGTGGAAAATCGCGGGCGGCTGACCACTTCCGCCTGGGGCAGCAGGCTGCGCACCAGCGGTTCGAGCGTGGATGAACCCAGGATAATCGTCTCCTCGCGCCCGCGGGCGTGGAGCAGCCGGTCGGTGAACACGTGGCCGCGTTCGCGATCGGCGGCGAGCTGGGCCTCGTCCAGCGCGACAAAGGCGAGGTCCGCCTCCACCGGCATCGCTTCGGCGGTGCACAGCAACCAGCGCGCGTGTCTAGGCTCGATCCGCTCCTCGCCGGTGATCAGCGCGACGCGCTCCGGGCCCTTGATCGCGCAGACCCGGTCATAGACCTCGCGTGCCAGCAGCCGCAGCGGAAAGCCGATCGCACCTGACGAATGCGCGCACAGCCGCTCGATCGCCAGGTGCGTCTTGCCCGTGTTGGTGGGACCCAGCACGGCCTTGATCCGGCCGTCCGTTCCACTTGCTTTGCTATGCGCGCTCACGCCCGAGGTGTGACACAGTGCCCCCGCGCCCGGCAAGGCGGGCCGGGAAGCGATTCCCCTTTGTGCCTGATTCGGCACGACATTGTCTCGTATTAGGACAAGATTAACTTTCCTTGTGCAGGGATTTCCGTGCGTTACGCGAAATGGGGACACGGCCTTGTTCAAGCCGCGCGAAGTGCCGGAATCGGGCCATGGCGGCCCGCCCGCTGGAGCAGCGGCGCTGACGCACGCCTTAATCCACAGTCCTGAACCGGAAACGGCCTGGCCAGCGCGAATTATTGCACTGCGCGATGACTGGCTCTACCGCCTGCAGCGCTATGACCTGGCGCCGGACCTCGCCGAGGACATCGGCAGCCGCCGCTGGTTCCGGGGACTGGGGACCATGCTGGGCCTGGCGCTTTGCGCGCTCTCGTTCTGGCCCGATTTCACCGCGATCACGGCGCCGCCGGCCATGCCGCTCGATGCGCGCCAGCGCGACGAGTTCCGCAGCCAGACCATCGCCCCGCTGGCGCTGGGGGGCGATAGCGGCGCGCGGATGGGGCCGTCCGCCCTGGTCGTGCCGCTGCAATCCGCGCCGGAACGTGCGCTGGTGCAAGTCACCGCAACGCTGGGGCAGGGCGACAGCTTTGCCCACGTGCTGCAACGCGCCGGGGTCGGCGCAGGCGATGCGGCGCGGGTGGAAGGGATGGTTGCGGGCGTCGTCCCGCTGGGCGACCTGCTGCCCGGCACGCAAGTGGACATCACGCTGGGCCGCCGCGACGCTGCCGCACAGGGCCGCCCGCTGGAGCGCATCGCCTTTCGCGCGCGCTTCGACCTCAACCTCGCGATCGAGCGCGCGCCCGTTGGCTTTCTGATGAAGCCCCAGCCGATCACCGTCGATACCACGCCCTTGAGGATTCGCGGCACGGTCGGCTCCAGCCTATACCGTTCCGCGCGGGCCGCCGGGGCACCGATCGAGGCGATCCAGCAATACCTCCAGGTGCTCGACCAGCACCTTTCGCTCGATAGCGCGGTGGAGCCGGGCGATACTTTCGACATGGTGGTCGCCTACAAGCGGTCGGGCAGCGGCGAGGTCCAGGTGGGCGAGCTGCTCTATGCCGGGGTCGAACGCGGCGGGCGGCCGCAGGCGCAGTTGCTGCGGTGGGGCAGCGACGGCCAGTTCTTCGAGGCCAGCGGGATGGGCGCGCACCGCACCGGGCTGATCATGCCGGTGGTCGGGAGGATCACTTCCACTTATGGTGCAAGGCGTCATCCGATCCTGGGCTATACCCGGATGCACGCCGGGGTGGACTTTGGCGCGGCCTATGGTTCGCCGATCTACGCAGTGGGCGATGGGGTGGTGTCCTTTGCCGGGTGGCACGGCGGCCATGGCAACTATGTGCGGCTCGAACACGGCGGCGGATTCGGCACTGGTTATGGCCATATGAGCCGGATCGCGGTGGGCGCGGGTGGACGTGTGCGCGCGGGCCAGGTGATCGGCTATGTCGGTTCGACCGGGCTGTCGACCGGGCCGCACCTGCATTACGAACTCTACAAGGGCGGCGCGACGGTGAACCCGCTGTCGGTGCGCTTCACGGTCAGCAACCAGGTCGACCAGAAGGAGCTGGCCGCGTTCAAGGCGCGGCTTGCGGCGCTCAGGTCGGTCCAGCCGGGGGCGGCGCTGGTCAGCCTGGCCCCGCGGCAGGCGACGGTCGCCCTGGCCTCCGGGCGGGAAATCGACAAGCTGGGAAGTGATTGAAGCCCTGCCCGCGCGGGTCTAGGGACTTGCCCATGACCGGAATCTATCCCCTGACCCGCCTGCGCCGCACCCGCGCCAGCGCGTGGAGCCGCAACCTGCACCGCGAAACGGTGCTGACCCCCGCCGACCTGATCTGGCCGCTGTTCGTTACCGAAGGCACGGGCGTGGAAGAACCGATCGCCTCGCTGCCGGGCGTGTCGCGCTGGTCGGTCGATCTGATCGTCGCCCGCGCGAAGGAAGCGGTTGCCCTGGGCATTCCGTGCCTGGCGCTGTTTCCCAACACCCAGCCCGATCGCCGCAGCGAGGACGGCAAGGAAGCGCTCAACCCCGACAACCTGATGTGCCGCGCGATCCGCGCGATCAAGCAGGCCTGCGGCGATGACATCGGCGTGCTGACCGACGTGGCGCTCGACCCCTATACCAGCCACGGGCAGGACGGCCTGGTCGATGCCGCCGGCTATGTGCTGAACGATGCGACGGTCGAGGTGCTGGTCGGGCAGAGCCTTAACCAGGCGGCGGCCGGGGCTGACGTCATTGCGCCGAGCGACATGATGGACGGACGGATTTCCGCCATTCGCGAGGCGCTGGAAAGCTCGGGCCATCCCAATGTCCAGATCATGAGCTATGCCGCCAAGTATGCCAGCGCCTTCTACGGCCCGTTCCGCGACGCGGTCGGCAGCCGGGGCCTGCTGAAGGGTGACAAGAAGACCTACCAGATGGACCCGGCCAATGCCGAGGAAGCCCTGCGCGAGGTCGAGCTGGACCTGGCCGAAGGCGCCGACAGCGTGATGGTCAAGCCCGGCCTGCCCTATCTCGACATCGTTCGCCGGGTGAAGGACGCCTTCGAAGTGCCGGTCTTTGCCTACCAGGTCAGCGGCGAATACGCGATGATCGAAGCCGCCGTCGCGGCCGGTGCGGGCGAGCGCGATGCGCTGGTGCTGGAAACACTGATGAGCTTCAAGCGCGCCGGCTGCTCGGGCGTGCTGACCTATCACGCGGCGCACGCGGCGAAACTGCTTGGCTGAGTTCCGGCTCGAAACCGAGCGGCTGGTGATCAGATCGTGGCGCGATGAGGATATCGCTGCGTTCCACGCGATCTGCCGCGACCCGGTGGTCATGGCCACGCTCGGGCCGGTCATGTCGCTGGCCGAAACCGAAGCCCTGGTCGCGCGCGAGCGCGCCTTCGAAGCCGCGCTGGGCCACACCTTCTGGGTGGTCGAACGCCGCTCCGACCAGCGGCTGATCGGCAAGTGCGGAGTGATTCGCGGGCGGGTCGAACCGATCCTCGACCTGCCCGAGATCGGCTGGCGGCTGGCCTCGGACTGCTGGGGGCAGGGCTATATCACCGAAGCCGCGCTTGCCTGCGCCGCCTGGTTCTTCGCCAATCGCGCCGATGAGGCGATCTGGGCGATCACCAGCAGCGGCAACCTGCGCAGCCGCGCGGTGATGGAACGACTCGGCATGGCCTATCAGCCGGGGCTCGATTTCGATCATCCCAAGCTGGCGCCCGGCGATCCGCTGCTGCGCCACGTCACCTATCGGCTTGACCGGCCGGCATGACTCGCGCCGCGCGCCCGCTGTTCGTCCTGACCATCCTGGCCGGCAGCTTCCTGCTGTTCCTGGTCCAGCCAATGGTCGCACGCATGGCCTTGCCGCGCCTGGGCGGGGCGCCCAACGTCTGGAACAGCGCGATGCTGGTCTACCAGGCGTTGCTGCTGGGCGGTTACTGGTATGCCCACCGCCTGTCGCAGCTGCCGCTGCAGCGGCAGGTCCGGATCCACCTTGCCCTGTTCGCGCTGGCCGCGCTGACCCTGCCGGTCGGGCTGTATGACCTGGCCGCGCCGCGTCCTGGCATGGAAGTGCTGTGGGTGCCCGCGCTCCTGGCGCTGTCGATCGGCCCGGTGTTCTTCCTGGTGTCGGCGCAGGCGCCGCTGATGCAACGCTGGTTTGCCGCCGATCCGCAGGCCGGGCAGCCCTGGGCGCTCTATGCCGCCTCGAACCTTGGCAGTTTTGGCGGACTGATCGCCTATCCCCTGCTGGCTGAACCGCTGCTGCCGCTGCACGCGCAGTCATGGGCATGGAGCGCGGGCTATGTCCTGCTGCTGATCCTGATTGCCCTGTGCGCCCGCGCCCGCTGGTCCGCGCCGGAAGCGCAGGCTCCCGCCGCTGCCACGGCCGCGCCGGTGCCGCGCCGCCGGATCGCGCTGTGGCTGCTGCTCGCCATGGTCCCTTCGGGGCTGATGCTGTCGACCACCACGCACCTGACGACCGACCTGTTCGCCATGCCGCTGCTGTGGGTCATCCCGCTGGGGATCTATCTGCTGTCGTTCTCGATCGCCTTTGCCGACAACCGCGTTCCCGCCCACGTGATTTCCGCGCTGGCCTGGGGCGCGATTCTCACCGCCGGCAGCCTGGCGATGATCGCGCGCGGCTCACAGGGGCTGCTGCCGGTGATCGCCAGCATCACCCTGCTGTTCTTCGTCTGCACCGCGCTGCACGCACGGATGTACGATCTTCGGCCCGAGCCCGATCAGCTGACCCTGTTCTACCTGACCATGTCGGCCGGCGGCGCGCTGGGCGGGGTGTTCACCGCGCTGGTCGCGCCGGTGCTGTTCGACTGGGTGTGGGAACATCCGCTGCTGGTCCTGGCTGCCGCCGCCTTGCTCCCGCGCGAATCCTTTCCCGACTGGCGCCGCCTGCCGGGGCTTGAGCCCGACATGGTGCGGCTCGGCCTCGCCATTCTGCTGGGCCTGGCCATGCTGTGCCTGTGGCAGATCCATGACGTCACCCAGTACCAGGAAACCGAGCATTTGCGCGGTCCGTGGGGTGCGGCGCTGGCGCTGATCGGCTTTGCGCTGGTTCCCTGGCGCATGCTGGTGTTGCCGGTCCTGCTGGGGGCGATGCTGGCCCAGGGCGGACTGGAAACGCTGCAGGAAAGCCGTGATGGAATCCGCACCCGCTCCTATTTCGGGATCAACACGGTGCGCGAATATCCGGACAAGCGCCTGCGCACCCTGGCCCACGGCACCACGCTGCACGGTGAACAATCGACCGACCCGGCGCTGAGCCGCACCCCGCTGACCTATTACGGCCAAGGCTCGGGCGTGGCGATCGCCTTTGGCGAGGCGCAGGCCCTGTTCGGCCCGCATGCCCGCATGGGCGTGCTGGGGCTGGGCACGGGCACGCTGGCCTGCTTTGCCAGGCCCGGGCAGGACTGGACCTTCTTCGAGATCGACCCGGCCGTGCTGGCCTATTCCACGCGGGGAACGTTCACGTTCCTGCGCCAGTGCACGCCCGGGGCGCGGATCGAGCTGGGCGATGCCCGGCTGGCCCTGGCCAAGCTGCCGCCGGGCAGCTTCGACATGCTGGCGATGGACGCCTTTTCATCCGATGCGATTCCGCTGCACCTGTTCACCCACGAAGCCTTCGGGGTCTACCTGCGCGCGCTTAGCGCCAGGGGGGTAATCGTGGTCCACATTTCCAACCGCTTCATCGATCTGGAACCGCCGCTGGCCGCCTTGCTGGCCGAACGCGGGCTGCACGCCATGGTCCGCGACGACTATCCCGATCCTGACAGCGAATGGACCCCGTCCAGCTTCGTCGCGGTCAGCCGCGATCCGCAAGTGCTGAAACGGATCATGCAGGCCGCGCCGGACAAGGAGTGGCGACCGCTGGTCAAGCCCGCGCCGCGCGTCTGGACCGATGACCACGCCTCGATCCTGCCCTATGTGCAGTGGCGCAATTTCCTGGGAGCACCCAAATGACCGCCCGAACTGACGTTTCGATCATCCCCATCAACGGCAAGACCCCGCGCATCCACGACAGCGCTTTCGTTGCCCCCGGCTGCCGGATCATCGGCGATGTCGAGATCGGGCCCGATGCCAGCATCTGGTACAACTGCGTGCTGCGCGGCGATGTCAGCCGGATCGTGATCGGCGCGCGCACCAACGTGCAGGACGGCACGGTGATCCATTGCGACAGCCCGATGCCCGGCGCGCCCGATGGGTTCCCCACGCTGATCGGCGAAGACGTGCTGATCGGTCACATGGCGATGATCCACGGCACGGTCATCGAAGATCGCGGCTTCGTCGGCTTTGCCGCGCAGACCATGAACGGCTGCGTGATCGAGGCGGACGGGATGCTGGCCGCCGGGGCGCTGCTCGCCCCGAACAAGCGCATTCCCAGTCGCCAGCTGTGGAGCGGCCGCCCCGCCACTTTCATGCGCGAGTTGACCGACCCGGCGCTGGCTGGCCTGCAGCTGGGGGTGAAGCATTACGTGGTCAACGCGAAGAACCACCAGGCCGCGCTGGACGCGATGAGCGATGGCCCGGCCCAGGGCTGATTTCCCCCCGGCCGAGGCGATCCGCGCGCTGGCCGATGGTGAAGGCCGGCTGGCGCTGCGCGTTACCCCCGGCGCGCGGGTGGAAAGCGTGGAACTGGGCGAAGGCAAGCTGCTGATGAAGGTCCGGGTCAAGCCCGAGGACGGCAAGGCTAATGCCGCCGTGCTGGAATTGCTGGCGGCGGCGCTGGGGATCGCGACGTCACGACTGCGGATGTTGCGCGGCGCAACCGGGCGCGACAAGCTGGTGCAACTGAGCGATTAGCGCAGCCGCGCGGCGAACCAGGCCAGCACCGCGGCCCAGCCGCAGGCTAGCCACAGCGCCAGCCCCGGCCAGTGCAGCCAGCTCGCCGCCCCGGCCACCGCGCCTGATGCCAGCCCGCACCACAGCAGCAGCCAGCCGCTCCACCGGGTGTCGCGCTGGCCCATGATCCGGCCTGCCAGTCCCTGGCCCAGCTTGACCAATGCGCCGGTCATGTAGGTCAGCCCCACAGCCACTTCGCCCTGGCGCTGGAAGGTGTTGTTGATCGCCCCCATCGCCAGCACCAGCAGCGCCAGCGTGGCCATGGGCAGGGCCAGGGCATGGGACGTGGCTGCCAGTCCCAGCAGCAGCGCCACCGCGCTCAGCACCATCGGCTTGCGCCGTTCGCCCGCCTTGCCTGCCAGCAGCGCCCCGCCGGTAACCCCGGCAACGAACAGCGCCAGCAGCATCGCCGGGATCCGCGCGGCGGACGGATCCTCGACCAGGTCGACCCCCAGCCGGGTGGTATTGCCCGACATGAACGAGACGAAATAGCGATTGGCCGAGAGAAACCCGGCCGCATCGACATAGCCCGCCAAGGTCGCGGCGGCCACGGCTAGGGCGCGGCGCGGAATGTCGTAGCTGTGCATGGGGCGGAGCCTAACCCGTCAGGGCTGCTCCCCACAAGTCAATCGCGCGCCATGCCCCGGGCCATGCGGTCCAGCACGTCGGCCATGGCATCGCCGATTTCGCGGTCGGGCACGGGGGTATCGGCAATCGCGCGGCGCATCGCTTCGGCCCACTGCGCGCCGGTCCGCTGGTCGATGCGGAAGCCGCCGTGGGCGCTCATCATGCACTTGCCGGGGTTTTCCTCCCACCAGGTGCGCGGGCCGCCCGACCAGCCGGCCAGGAACAGCGGGAGCGCGCGGCGCATCTCGGTCAGGTCCGGGGCGTGCATCGCGCGCAGCTCGGCATAGGCCGGGTCCTGCTCCATCAGGTCGTAGAACCGCTGGGTGATTTCGCGCAGCACATCCAGCCCGCCGATACGCTCGAACGGGGTGGCGGCGGGGGCATCAATGGTCTGGGCTTCGCTCACTTCGCGCACTCTCTCAGGCAGGACTTTGCAGTCCGTGCCTAGCCGGGGCCGGGGGTAAGCGAATTGACGAAGGTCAATCCGCTACCCTCAATCAGCCTCAGTCAATCTAGGTCGCTTTCGCCGCCGGGTTCCTGCTCGGCCTTGCCCTTGCCGGCGGTCTTCGCCTTGCCCGAGGCGGCCTTCTTCGCCTTGCGGTCCAGCTTGGGCGGAGCCGGGGTCAGTTCGAAGGCCAGGGCATCGTCCTTGACGCTGACGTGGACTTCGCCGCCGTGGCGCAGCTTGCCGAACAGCAGTTCCTCGGCCAGCGGCTGCTTGACCTTTTCCTGGATCAGGCGGGCCATCGGCCGCGCGCCATAGAGCTTGTCATAGCCGCGCTTGCCCAGCCATTCGCGCGCGTCGCCGTCGAACTGGATGTGGACGTTCTGGTCGGCCAGTTGCAGTTCGAGCTGAAGCACGAACTTGTCCACCACCCGCGCGATCACTTCGGTGCCAAGGTAGGCGAAGGGCACCACCGCATCGAGCCGGTTGCGGAATTCCGGGCTGAACATGCGCTTCACCGCTTCGTCGCCCGCGTCCGCCTTGGACACGTCGCCAAAGCCGATGCCCTGCTTGGCCATGTCGCTGGCGCCGGCATTGGTGGTCATGATCAGCACGACATTGCGGAAATCGACCGTCTTGCCGTGGTGGTCGGTCAACCGGCCGTTGTCCATCACCTGCAGCAGGATGTTGAACAGGTCGGGGTGGGCCTTCTCGATTTCGTCGAGCAGCAGGACGCAGTGCGGCTGCTGGTCGATCGCATCGGTGAGCAGCCCGCCCTGGTCATAGCCGACATAGCCCGGAGGCGCGCCGATCAGGCGGCTGACCGAGTGGCGTTCCATGTATTCCGACATGTCGAAACGCTGCATCGGGATGCCCAGGATCGCGGCGAGCTGCTTCGACACTTCGGTCTTGCCGACGCCGGTGGGCCCTGAAAACAGGAACGAGCCGATCGGCTTGTCCGGATCGCGCAGCCCGGCGCGGCTCAGCTTCATCGCGCTCGACAGCACCTCGATCGCCTGGTCCTGGCCGAAGACCACGCGCTTGAGGTCCTTTTCCAGGTGTTCCAGCGCGGTGCGGTCATCGCTCGACACCGACTTGGGCGGGATCCGCGCCATCGTCGCGATCACCGCCTCGATCTCGCGCGCGGTGATGGTCTTCTTGCGCTTGCTGGGGGGGACCAGCATCTGCATCGCGCCCACTTCGTCGATCACGTCGATCGCCTTGTCGGGCAGCTTGCGGTCGTTGATGTAGCGCGCCGACAGTTCGACCGCGGTCTTGATCGCGTCGGGCGTGTACTTGACCTTGTGGTGTTCTTCGAAGGCCGTGCGCAGACCCTTCAGGATCTTGATCGTGTCCTCGATCGTCGGTTCGTTGACGTCGATCTTCTGGAACCGGCGCAGCAGCGCGCGGTCCTTTTCGAAGTGGTTGCGGAATTCCTTGTAGGTGGTCGACCCGATGCAGCGGATCGTCCCGCCCGACAGCGCGGGCTTCAAGAGGTTGGACGCATCCATCGCCCCGCCGCTGGTCGCCCCGGCGCCGATCACGGTGTGGATTTCGTCGATGAACAGCACCGCGTGCGGCATCTTTTCCAGTTCGTTGACGACTTGCTTGAGCCGTTCCTCGAAATCGCCGCGATAGCGCGTGCCGGCCAGCAGCGCGCCCATGTCGAGCGAATAGATCACCGCCTCGCTCAGCACTTCGGGCACTTCGCCTTCGACGATCTTGCGCGCCAGGCCCTCGGCGATGGCGGTCTTGCCGACGCCGGGATCACCGACATAGAGCGGGTTGTTCTTCGACCGGCGGCACAGGATCTGGATCGTGCGGTCCACTTCCGGGCCGCGCCCGATCAGCGGATCGACCTTGCCGTTCAGCGCCTTCTCGTTGAGGTTGACGCAGAACTGGTCGAGCGCGGTTTCCTTCTTGCCGTCCTTGGCCTGGGCCCTTTCGTCCTGGGCAGGGGTTTCGCTGTCGCTGCCCTTGGGGCTGCGGTCCTCGATCCGCTTGCCGCCCTTGCCGATGCCGTGGCTGATATAGCTGACCGCGTCGAGCCGGCTCATGTCCTGCTGCTGCAGGAAATAGACCGCATAGGAATCGCGTTCGGAAAACAGCGCGACCAGCACGTTGGCGCCGGTCACGGTGTCCTTGCCGCTGCTTTGCACGTGCAGGATCGCGCGCTGGATCACGCGCTGAAAGCCCGCGGTGGGGGCAGGGTCGCCCTTTTCCTCGGTCTTGAGGCTCTGGTATTCCTGGTCGAGGTACTGGCGCACCACGTCGCCCAGTTCGCCCAGGTCCACTCCGCAGGCCTGCATCACCTGCAGCGCATCCGGATCATCGATCAGGGCGAGCAGCAGATGCTCGAGCGTCGCATATTCGTGCGCGCGCTCCGACGCATTGGCGAGCGCGGCATGGAGCGTCTTTTCAAGGCTTTGCGCGAAACTGGGCATCAGCTGACTTTCACTGGCGAAGGTTTCCCCCCGATGCGGGAGGAGTATGAACAGGCGTGGTTAACCAACCCTATATGGTGCGCCTCCGCAAAAAGGGGAGGGGCGCCGTGCATGGTCAGCTTCGCGGCCCGAACAGGGCATCGGCGGCGGCGCGGTGCGCGGCGGCCTTGTCGCGGTGGGCGCGGACGCGGGCGATCTCTGCTTCGAGCAAGGCGATTCGCGCGCTCAATTCGTCCTGCGAATAGCTGTCGAGGCTTTCGCGGCTGAGCGCGTCGGCGGCATCGCCGCGCGGGCGGGGGCGATCATCATCGTCCATCGCCAGGCAGAATCGGGCCTGATGGGCTTGCTGTCAACCGAGCAGCGCGTTACGCGTCACAGGCGTGGCACTTGCGCAACGGGGCAATCCAAATGGCTGGAACCATTCCTGAATTCATGCAGGCTGCGGGCTTTGACGCGCCCGGCGGGCCAGAGGTGCTGCGGATCGAGACGCTGCCGGTGCCCGCGCCGGGGCCGGGACAGGTGCTGGTGCGGGTCGCCTATGCCGGGGTCAACCGCCCCGACGTGATCCAGCGCCAGGGCTTCTATCCCCCGCCGCCGGGCGCCTCGCCGATCCCCGGGCTGGAGATTTCCGGCACCATTGCAGCCCTGGGCGAAGGCGTGGATGCGGCGCTGCTGGGCCAGCCGGTCTGCGCGCTGGTTGCGGGCGGGGGCTATGCCGAATATTGCCTGGCCGTGGCCGATCACTGCCTGCCGGTGCCCGAAGGTCTGCCACTGGATCAGGCCGCCGCGCTGCCCGAAACGCTGTTCACCGTGTGGCACAACGTGTTCGAACGCGGTTATGCCCGCGAAGGGGAAACGATTCTGGTCCACGGCGGGACCAGCGGGATCGGGACCATGGCGTGTCTGCTGGGCAAGCTGTTCGGGCTGACCGTCATCGTCACTTGCGGCGGGGCCGACAAGTGCGCCCAGGCGCTGGCGATCGGCGCCGACCACGCGATCGACTACAAGGCGACCGACTTTGTCGAGGAAGTGGCCCGGATCACCGGCGGCAAGGGCGTGCAACTGGTGCTCGACATGGTCGCGGGCGACTATGTGCCGCGCAACCTCAAGTGCCTCGCCGAAGATGGCCGCCACGTGACCATCGCGGTGCAGGGCGGCCTCCAGGCGACGATCAATATGGCCCAGGTGATGAGCCGCCGCCTGAACCTGACCGGATCGACCCTGCGGCCGCGCTCGAACCAGTTCAAGGCGCTGCTCGCCCAGGAAATCGAACGGCTTGCATGGCCGCTGGTCGAAAGCGGGCAACTGCGCCCGGTGATGGACCAGGCCTTTCCCCTGGCCGAGGCGGCGGCCGCCCATGCGCGGATGGAAGCGGGCAGACACATCGGCAAGATCGTGCTGCAGGTGGCCTGAAACGCGGAAGAATCCTTGCCCTTTGGCATGAATCGCCTTAAAGCGAGGGGCGAACGGCCGCTCCGCAAGGGGCGGCCCTATCTATTTGTAACGGAGAAAAACCGTGTCCCAGCCGACCCCGTTGATGCCGCATGCCACCGCTTCGTGGCTGGTCGACAACACCGCGCTGACCTTTGAACAGATCGCAGAATTCTGCGGCCTGCACATCCTCGAAGTCCAGGCGATGGCCGACGATCTCGCCAGCAGCAAGTACACCGGGCGCGATCCGGTGCGCGCTGGCGAACTGACCATGGCCGAAATCGAAAAGGGCCAGGACGATCCCAACTATAGCCTGAAGATGCAGAAGGCGCCGGTCACGGTCAGCCGCACCAAGGGCCCGCGCTATACCCCGGTGTCGAAGCGCCAGGATAAGCCCGATGGCATCGCCTGGATCCTGCGCAACCACCCCGAAGTGTCGGATGCGCAGATCGGCAAGCTGATCGGCACCACCCGCAACACCATCGCCGCGATCCGCGATCGCAGCCACTGGAACATCTCGAACATCCAGGCGAAGGACCCGGTGACTCTGGGCCTGTGCAGCCAGCGCGAGCTGGACGCGATTGTTGCCAAGGCGGCCAAGAAGGCCGGTCTGCAGGACGAAGCGGGCGACGATGCTCGCCTGGGCGATGACCGCGAGGCGCTGATCGAGGAACTGCGCGCCCAGCGCGAAGCCCAGGCCAAGGCCGCCTCCGAAGCCGCGCAGGAAGCGGAAGCCCAGGCCTGGCTCGAAGCCAAGCGCGCTGCCGAGGCCGCCGGCGAGGACTGATCCCGCCGCGCCCACGGGGCAAGGAACAAGGGGGCTGCCCGGCTGGGCGGCCCCTTTTCGTTTCGTCGCCAAATGCTTGCCCTCGATGGCCGCACAGGGCATCCTGCTGACATGACTGTAAGCAAAGCTGAAGAGCCCTGGCGCGAACATTATGGCCACCCCTGCGTCTGGGATCAGCAGTTTCCGCCGCTGACCCTGCCGGCCATGTTCGCTGCCAGCGCCGCGGCGCATGGTGACCGTCCGCTGGTCGAATTCATGGGGCGCAGCTTCAGCTACGCCGCGCTGCTGGCCGAATCGCGCGCCTTTGCTGCCGGGCTGCAGGCGCTGGGGGTACGCAAGGGCGACCGCATCGGGCTCTACCTGCCCAACGTCCCGCTCTATGTCTCGGCCTATTACGGGGCCTTGCTGGCCGGGGCGGTGGTGGTCAATTTCAGCCCGCTCTACACCGCGCACGAATTGCAGGCGCAGGTTGCGGATTCGGGCGCGCGGTTGCTGGTGACGATCGATTCGGCGGCGCTGCTGCCGACCGCGCTGAAAGTGCTGGAAGGATCGGAGCTGGAACGGCTGGTGGTCGGCTCGCTGCCCGCGCTGCTGCCGGCGTTGAAGGGGCTGGCGCTGCGGCTGTTCGGGCGCAAGTCGCTCACCCCGATCCCCGCGCGGCCGGAAGTGCTGCACTGGGCGCAGGTGCTGTCGTCCGCCGCGCCTGAGGCCGTGCCGCTCGACCCGGAGGTTGACCTCGCGCTGATCCAGTACACCGGCGGGACCACCGGCACGCCCAAGGGGGCGATGCTGACCCACCAGAACATCAGCGCCAATGCCCGCCAGGTCAACGCGATCGACCCACGCGCCGGGGAGCGCGACGTGATCATGGGGGTGCTGCCGCTGTTCCACGTCTTCGCCAATGTCGCGGTGCTCAACCGCACGGTGGTCAACGGCGGGTGCATCGCCATGCTGCCGCGCTTCGATGCCGGGCAAGCGCTGAAAACCTTGCAGCGGGTGCGGGCCACCGCTTTCCCCGGGGTGCCGACCATGTACCAGGCGCTGCTGGACCATCCGGCCATGGCGCGGACCGACTTTTCCTCGCTCAGGGTGTGCATTTCGGGCGGGGCACCGCTGCCCGGCCCGGTCAAGGACCGGTTCGAGGCGGCCAGCGGTGCGCGGCTGGTCGAAGGCTACGGGCTGACCGAAACCTCGGGCGTGGTCTCGACCAATCCCTATGAAGGGGAAAACCGCGTCGGCACGATCGGCCAGCCGCTGCCCGGCACGCGCATCCGCCTGCTCGGCCGCGACGATCCTGAAGTCGATGCCGCGCCGGGCGAACCGGGGGAGCTGGCGGTGCAGGGGCCGCAGGTGATGCGCGGCTACTGGAACCGCCACGATGCCGCCGGCGCCGCCTTTGCACAGCGGCCTGACGGTGCCTGGCTGCGCACCGGCGATGTCGCCGTGCTGGAACCGGGCGGCTACCTGCGGGTGGTTGACCGGATCAAGGACATGATCGCGGTGGGCGGCTTCAAGGTCTTTCCCAGCCAGGTCGAAGCCGTGCTGGAAGACCATGACGCGGTCAAGGAAGTGCTGGTGATCGGCGTGCCCGACGCTTACCTCGGCGAAGTGCCGCGCGCCTATGTCACGCTGAACGCGGGGGCGCAGACCAGCGGCGAAGCCTTGCGCGACTGGCTCAACGCCCGGATCGGCAAGCACGAACGGGTCGATCAGGTGGTGGTGCGCGATACCATGCCGAAAACGATGATCGGCAAGCTCGATCGCAAGGCGCTGCGGGCCGAACTGGGGTTGTAGCGCCGCCGGGCGGGATCAGGCGGTGATCGGCACCACGGTGCTGTCCTCGCCGGCTGCGCGCGGGGCGAAGCGGCCATCAACCTGCGCGC
This sequence comes from Pseudomonadota bacterium, assembly GCA_029779535.1. Classification (GTDB taxonomy): domain Bacteria; phylum Pseudomonadota; class Alphaproteobacteria; order Sphingomonadales; family Sphingomonadaceae; genus Novosphingobium. The sequence continues at coordinate 122,244 of JAKPAG010000004.1, forward strand.
CCTGTTCGATCGTCAGCGCATCGTAATGCACGTCGCCGCGGATCCGCGCCGTCTTCAGCACCACCAGTTCGCGCACGGTGATAGTGCCGTGGACCGTGCCCGCCAGCCGCGCACTTTCGGCGCGGATCGCGCCTTCGATGCGGCTCGATTCGCCCTGGACGAGCGAGGTGCAGGACACGTCGCCTTCAATCACACCATCGACGTGGAGATCGGCTCCGGCCTGGACATCGCCCTTGATGTGGGTGTCAGCGCCGAACACGGAGAAAGTGGAATGGCCCATGGCGTTAACCTGCGGACGGTGCGGCGCCGACGGCGCCTTTTTCGAGAACATGGGGCGCAGCCTCCAGAAAGGGACGCGGGTTGAGCGGCTGGTCATTCAGCCGCACTTCGAAGTGCAGGTGCGGGCCGGTGGAGCGGCCGGTGTTGCCGATCGCGCCGATCACCTGCCCGGCCGAAACCGGCTGGCCCAGCCGCGCCACGAAGCGCGACATGTGGGCATAGCGGGTCAGCAGCCCGTTGCCGTGATCGACTTCGATGCAGTTGCCATAGCCCTGGCGCACCCCGGCGAAGCTGACTACGCCCTTGGCCGCGGCATAGATCGGCGCGCCGATCGGTCCCTTGAAGTCCAGCCCGGCGTGGAACGCGCCGCTGCCGGTGAACGGATCGGCCCGGAACCCGAAGCCCGACGAGACGAATTCGAGGCTGGCTGGCAGCACCTGCGGAATGCCCGCCAGGCCGCGTTCCAGTGCATCCATCCGCGCCAGGCTAAGTCCCAGGCGTTCGAACCGCGGATCGACCTGTCCCTTGCGGCCGGTGGCCAGTTCGATCAGCGGACCACCCATCGCACTGCGATCGTCGAGCGCGGCGAGCATCATCCCGGGATTGATCCCCAACCGGCGGATCTTGTCCGAAGCCTGCGCGGCGCGGCGGTCGGCGGCGCGGGTCAGCGCTTCGACGAAGGCCAGCTGGCGCGCCTCGATCCGGGCCAGGGCTCCGGCTTCGGGTAGCAACGCGCTGACCTTGTCGACGGTCTTGGCCGCTTCGCTCGACGAATTCGACACGGTTTCGCCGGCCTTGGCATCGACCGGCAGGTCGCCAAGGTGGGCCTTGGCCATCTTTTCGAGGAATTCCTGGCGCTTGCCCAGGTCGTCGGCCACGCCCTTGAGGTCGTCGCGGTATTCGGACACACGGCTTTCCGCGCTGGCGACCTTGGCTTCGCGGTCCAGCAGCGACATGCGGTCGCGGCTGGACAGATATTGCGAGATCGCCATGCCGCCGATCGACACGATCCACACGACCAGCAGCACAGCCACCAGTCCGGCTACCCGCATCTGCAGGCGCGACGAAAGCTTGATGAAACGAACCTGCCCCTGTGACCGCATGAAAAATTCGCGGTCGGGGAACCAGGCTCGCAGGCGGTCGGTAAACCGCCCGTCGGCCAATTTTTGCAAAGCGACCCCTAAGTCCTGATCTTCCAGTTGGCGGCGCGCTAGCAGCTTGCCCATCTGCAAGCGAATCTCCTGATGCCGTGAGTCGTTGAAACGAAAGACTCGCGCGACGAATCGTTTGTGAAGGTTACTAATTGTCAGGCCCGCGTGGCGGGACTGCCTGCAAACCATTGTAGCGATTCGCGCCCCGGCGGTGACAAGCCGGGCCGCGAATGCTAGGCGCTGCGGCGTTATGAACGCCCTGACCGATCCCGCCGCCGAAAGCGCCGCAGCGCTGGTTGACCGCCTGGCCAGGGCCGGCCGCGCCGCGCAGCGCGTGCTGGCCCGGCTCGATGCCCCGGCCAAGGCGCGCGCGCTGCACGCCGCCGCCGACGCCCTGCGCGCGGCCGAGGCCGAGATTCTGGCCGCCAATGCGCGGGACATGGCCGCCGGGGCCGAACGCGGGCTGAGCGGGGCGATGCTCGATCGGCTGTCGCTTGATGCGGGGCGGCTGGCCGCCATTGCCGATGCGGTTGACCAGGTCGCCGACCTGCCCGATCCGGTCGGCGCGGTGATCGACAGTGTGGCCCGGCCCAACGGGCTGGTGCTGTCCCGCGTGCGGGTTCCGGTCGGGCTGATCGGGATCATCTATGAAAGCCGCCCCAATGTGACCGCCGATGCCGCCGCGCTGTGCGTGCGTTCGGGCAATGCGGTGCTGCTGCGCGGCGGTTCGGAAGCGGTTCACTCCAACCGCGCGATCCACGCCGCAATGGTTGCCGGGCTGGCGAGCGCGGGCGTGCCGGGGGATGCGGTGCAACTGCTCCCCACGCAGGACCGCGACGCAGTGGGCGCGATGCTGACCGCAGCGGGGCTGATCGACATGATCATTCCGCGCGGCGGGAAAAGCCTGGTCGCGCGGGTTCAGGCCGATGCGCGGGTGCCGGTGCTCGCCCACCTTGATGGCATCTGCCACACCTATGTCCACGCCGCCGCCGATCCGGACAAGGCCCGCGCCATCGCCCGCAATGCCAAGCTGCGCCGCACGGGGATCTGCGGTTCGATGGAAACGCTGCTGCTCGACGCGCAGTTTCCCGCCAGCCAGGCGGTGGTCGCCGATCTGCTCGACGCCGGGTGCGAGCTGCGCGGCGATGCCCGCGCCCGCGCGCTCGATCCGCGCGTGCTCCCCGCCAGCGACGAGGATTGGGACACCGAATACCTCGACGCGATCCTCTCGGTCGCGGTGGTCGATGGGCTGGATGCGGCGCTGGCGCACATCGAACGGCACAGCTCGAACCACACCGACGCGATCGTCACCGAAGACGTGGCGGCGGCTGAACGATTTCTGGCCGAAGTCGATTCGGCGATCGTCATGGTCAACGCCTCGACCCAGTTCGCCGATGGCGGTGAATTCGGCCTGGGTGCGGAAATCGGCATTGCTACGGGCCGCCTGCACGCGCGCGGTCCGGTCGCGCTGGAAGGGCTGACCACCTATAAGTGGCAGGTGCGCGGCACCGGGCAGGTCAGGCCCTGAGCATCATCGGGCTGCTTGGCGGGTCGTTCAACCCGGCACACGGCGGCCACCGCCGGATCAGCCTGTTTGCCCGTGATGCGCTGGGGCTGGACGAAGTGTGGTGGCTAGTTTCGCCGGGCAATCCGCTCAAGCCCCGGGCGGGGATGGCCCCGCTGGCCACGCGGCTCGCCTCGGCCTGCACGCAAAGCCGCCGCGCGCCGATTCGCGCCACGGCAATCGAGCGCGAACTGGGCACGCGGTTTACTGTCGACACCCTGCGCGCATTGCAGCGGCGCTATCCGCGCCACCGCTTCATCTGGCTGATGGGCAGCGACAACCTGGCCCAGTTCCACCGGTGGAAGGCCTGGCGCGACGTGGCCCGGCTCATGCCGATTGCGGTTATCGCCCGTCCCGGCTATGATGGTCGCGCTGCCGCGAGCCCCGCGGCGGCCTGGCTCGGCCGATACCGGCGGTCTGCGGCCAGTGTGAAGCACCGGGCAGGATGGAGCGCCCCCGCGCTGATACAACTGCGTTTCGATCCGGACCCGCGCTCGGCCACGGCCCTGCGCCGCGCCGATCCAGACTGGGCCGCTCGTTATCGCGGCCTTGCCCGGCGCGATCCCGTCACGCACCATCCTGTCGATCCAGACATCGCATGAGCGGCTGTTCGCTCATCCGCCTTGCCCGCCCATTGGAGCGCCCATTTCCTTGACTATCCCTGCCCAAACCGATCCGGCCAGTACCGGAACCCCCGCCCCGCTGCCGCATGCCGAACCGGGCACGCTGCACGCGCTGGTGCTGCAATCGCTCGATGACGACCAGGCTCAGGACCTGGTCTCGATCCCGCTCGAAGGGAAAAGCTCGATCGCCGATCACATGGTGATCGCCTCGGGCCGTTCGACCCGCCAGGTCGCCGCCATGGCGCAAAAGCTGGCCGAACGGATCAAGCAGGGCGGCTTCGGCCATGTCCGCATCGAAGGCCTGCCCGCGGCTGACTGGGTGCTGGTTGATGCCGGCGACGTGGTCGTTCACCTGTTCCGCCCGGAAGTGCGCAGCTTCTACAACCTTGAACGGATGTGGGCCTTCGGGGATTCGGGCAACGCCTGACTCCCAATGCGCCTGCACATCATCGCGCGGGGCAAGATCGGCCGCTCGCCCGAGGCGGAACTGGTCGATCGCTACGTCAAGCGGATCGCCTGGCCGTTCAAGCTGACCGAGCTGCCTGACGTGGGCGGCACATTGCCAGCCCCGCTCAGCCCGCACCGCGGAGTGCTGCTCGATGAGCGCGGTAAGCAGCTTTCGTCCGAACAATTCGCCCAGCTGCTGGGCAAATGGCGCGACGACGGGGTGCGCGAGGCGCGCTTCCTGATCGGCGCCGCCGATGGCCACGGCGCCCCGGCGCGCGACCAGGCCGACTTGCTGATCGCTTTCGGCGCGATGACCTGGCCGCACATGCTGGCCCGCGCGATGCTGGCCGAACAGCTGTGGCGCGCGACCAGCATCCTCGCCGGGCACCCCTATCACCGCGCCGGTTAGGGCGCGGCGCGCAATCGCGATTCCCATTTGCCGCGCCGCGCTTTAAGGCAACTTCGATGCGTCCGCGCCTGATCCTGTCCCTGTTGCCGCTGGCCGCGCTTGCCGCGCTGGGCGGCCTCGTGGCCCAGGATCACCTCGCGCTGGAAACGGTCGAGGATACACAGCAGGCGCTGACCCTGGCCCAGGCCCAGGGAGAAGCCGCACGGCGGCGGGCCGAAGCGCTCGAAGCCGAAGCTGCGAAAGCCACTGCCCAGGCCGACAAGACCGCAGAACAAGCCGCCGCCGTCGCGGCCCGCATCCAGCAGGGCGAAGCCGCGATCGCCGCGAACGAGGCGCGGATCAAGCTGATCGACCGCCAGCGCGTGGCCCTGCGCGCGCGGCTGGCCGAACGCCAGCGCCCGCTGGTTCAGCTGACCGCGGCGTTGCAGCGCCTGTCGCGCCGCCCGCCAGTGCTCTCGCTGCTGCGTCCGGGTTCGCTGCGCGATGCAGTTTACTTGCGCGCCGTGCTGGAAACCATGCTGCCCGAAGTGCGCCGCCGCACCGCCGGTCTCCGCGCCGAACTGGAACGCGGCCGCGCGCTCCAGGCCCAGGCCCGCGCGGCGAGCGAGGCGCTGCGAGCCAGCGAGCGCGACCTGGCCACGCGCCGCCAGGCCCTGGCCGCGCTGGAAAGCCAGCAGCGCCTCGCCAGTCGCGCCGCCAGCGGCGTCGCCGACCGCGAGACGGAGCGCGCCCTGGCCCTGGCCGAACAGGCCCGCGACCTGACCGGGCTGATCGGCGATCTCTCCAAGGCGGGCGAACTGCGCGCCCAGCTAGCGGCGCTGCCCGGTCCGGTGCTGCGCCCGGCCCAGCCGCAAAGCGCCCAGACCCCGGCCGACCTGGCCGTGCCTCCGCCCGATCTTGCCGCCGCGCCGCCGGGCTACATGCTGCCGCTGGCCGGGCGGCTGGTCGCCGGGTTCGGCGATAGCGGCCCGGGCCGTCCCGCATCGCGCGGGATCAGCCTGGCCCCGCGCGGCGGCGCGCAGGCCGTCGCCCCGGCGGCAGGCCGGGTGGTGTTTGCCGGGCCGTACCAGGGCTATGGCAATATCGTGATCATCGAACATGGCGGCGGCTGGACCAGTCTGGTCACCGGCCTGGCCGATCTGTCCGCCCGGGTTGGTCAGCAGCTGGTTATCGGCGCGCCGCTCGGCATTGCCGGGCCGGGCCGCCCGGTCGTCACGCTCGAACTGCGCCGCGCTGGCCAGCCGGTCAATCCGCTGGACTTCGTGCGCGGGTAGCAGGGCCGGCCGGGAAGAAGGCAACCTGCCCACCAATCCATCTGGCGTTAAGCCGCACTGCGCGATAGGTTCCCGCTGGATAGTTTCGTGAAAGGCCCGTCTTGTCGATGAAGTCCGCCGTTCTGCTGCGCGCCGCGCTTGCCACCAGCGTTCTGGCGCTGGTCCCCGCCACCACTGCGGGGCTTGCGGCGGTCGATGCCCGGTCGGGGCCGCAGTTTGCGCGGCTGAGCACGGTCTACCAGCTGGTCAAGGCGCAGTATGTCGAACAGGTCGACGATACCAAGCTGATCAATGGCGCGATCGAGGGGATGCTCGCCTCGCTCGATCCGCATTCGGCCTATCTCGAAGGCAATTCGCTCGAACGGCTCAACACCATGATCGACGGCGGCTATGCCGGGCTGGGCCTGTCGGTCGGGATGGACCAGGACACGGTCAAGGTGATCAGCCCGCTGCGCGGCAGCCCGGCGGCCGAAGCCGGGGTCAAGGCGGGGGATTACATCACCCATCTTGATGGCAAGCTGATCTACGGCGTGCCGCTGGACGAGGCGGTGGCGCAGATGCGCGGCGAAGTGGGCACCCAGATCCGCCTGACGATCTTCCGCCCGGGCCGGGACGAGCCGTTCGACGTGACCGTGACCCGCCGCGAGATCAAGCTTGAGCCGGTGACCTGGAAGCTTGAAGGCCAGATCGGGGTGCTGACGGTCAACGAGTTCTCGCGCGATGTCGGCAATTTCGTGCGCGATGGTATCAACGACCTGCGCAAGCAGGCGGGCGGCAAGCTGGGCGGCCTGGTGCTTGACCTGCGCGAGAATCCGGGCGGCTCGCTCGAGGAGGCGGTGGCCCTGTCGGATCTGTTCCTGTCCTCGGGCGATATTGTCTCGCAGCGCGGCCGGGTGACGTCGGAAGACATGTATTTCCGCGCCGATGACATGCGCAACTATCCCGATCTGCCCCCGGCCGTGGCCGCCACTTTCAAGGGCGATATCGCCCGCGGGCTGCCGATCATCGTGCTGATCGACGAAGGCTCGGCCTCGGCCTCGGAAATCGTTGCCGGGGCGCTGCAGGACCAGCGCCGCGCGCTGGTCATGGGGCAGCGCAGCTTTGGCAAAGGCTCGGTCCAGTCGTTGTTCTACCTCGATCCGCAGCACAAGCGCGCGGTGAAGCTGACCACGGCGCGCTACTACACGCCGTCGGGCCGCTCGGTGCAGGAAGGCGGGATCGAACCCGATATCCGCGTGCCGCAACTGTCCGACCCGGATGCGCGGCGGCGCTCGCAAATGGCGCTGCGTGAAAGCGACCTGCGCCGCCACCTCGTCAACGAGGCCGGGATTGATGACAAGCAGCTGGAAAGCGACCGCCAGGACGATCCGCGCTTCAAGATGACGGCGGAAGAGCTGAAGGCGAAGAACATCAGGGACTTCCAGCTGTACTACGCGATCGAGACGCTGCGCCGCACCGGCGCCGGGGTGACCGCCCTGGCGACCAAGGGCAAGTAGGGGACGGCCATGACGCTCCTCGACCAGCCGTCCCGCGCTGCCGCCCTGCTGGCGCTGCTGACCCCGGCATTCCTGCTGGGCGGGGCCTATATCGGGCAATATGCCTTCGATCTGTACCCTTGCGAAATGTGCTGGTGGCAGCGCTACCCGCACTTCGCCGCGCTGCCGCTCGGGCTGCTGGCGGTGCTGCGCCCGGCGCGCGGCGTGACCCTGCTCGCCGCGCTCTGCATCCTCGCCTCGGGGCTGATCGGCGCCTATCACGCCGGGGTCGAATATGGCTGGTGGGAAGGGCTGACCGCCTGCAGCGCCAGCGGGGCTGGCGGCGGCGATCCGATGAAGGCGATCTGGGATGCGCCGCTGGTGCGCTGCGACGATGTGCAATGGTCGCTGCTGGGCATCAGCCTGGCGGGCTTCAACTTCCTGATCTCGACCGGGGCCGCGCTGCTGATCGCGGCGCTGCTGCGCAAGCCGGAGGCCGCATGAACCAGGACCGCATCGAACGCATGATCCGGGTCGATCATGCCGGGGAATATGGCGCGACCCGGATCTATGCCGGGCAACTGGCGGTGATGGGCAACCGCGCCCCGCACAGCGCCGAGATCGAGCACATGGCCGCGCAGGAAGCCGCGCACAAGGCGCGCTTCGATGCGCTGCTGGCCGAACGCGGGGTCCGGCCTACCGCGCTCCAGCCGTTCTGGGACCTGGCCGGCTTTGCCCTGGGCGCGGCGACCGCGCTGGTTGGCCCCGAAGCGGCGATGGCCTGCACCGCCGCGATCGAGGAGGAGATCGACCGGCACTATACCGAGCAGCTTGACGAGCTGGGCGATGCCGAGCCCGAGCTGGCCGCGACGATCCGCGAATTCCGCGATGACGAGCGCGCGCACCGCGATGCCGCATTGGCCGCCGGGGCCGAGCGCGCGCCGGCCTTTCCGCTGCTCTCGGGCGCGATTCGCCTGGGGTGCCGCGTGGCGATTCGCCTGGCCGAGCGGATTTGACGCCACGCAAAGCCGCGGCGCGCTTCAGGTGGCATTCAGTCCGCAGGTCGCCTAATATCGGCCGAACCCGCGCCAAGGAGTCCGTCATGCGCCCGATCTTCGTTGCTTCCGCCTCGTTCCTCGCCGCGCTGGCGCTGGGCGGACCCGCCCTGGCGCAGGATGTGCCCGAGCCGAAGGTCAACCAGCTGATCATCTACGGCGATGACAAGTGCCCCGTGGCGGACGGCGAGGACACCATCACCGTCTGCGCCCGCAAGGCCGAGGCCGAGCGTTACCGCATTCCGTCCGCCCTGCGCGAAAGCGCCTCGCCCCAGAACGAGGCCTGGACCAACCGCGTCATGGCCTATGAACGTGTTGGCCGGACCGGGACGATGAGCTGCACCCCGGTTGGCGCGGGCGGCTGGACGGGCTGCTCGGGCAAGCTGATCGAAGCGGCCTATGCCGAAAAGAAGGGCGCGCCCGACGTCAAGTTCAGCGAGTTGATCGCCGAGGAACGCGCCCGGCGCCTGTCGACGCTCGACAAGGACGCGGCCGAAACCCAGGCCCGGGTCGAAGCGCTCGAAAAGGAAATCGAGGCCCGCCAGAAGGCGCAGGCCGAAGAAGCGGCGAAGCAGGAGGCTCCTCAGCCGAACTGAGGTTGGCCCCGGTCGGTCAAAGCCTGGAAAGCCAGGCTTCCACCTTGTCGAAGTGCTGCTTCCAGCTGGGCGCGACATAGGCAGGCATCAGCGCCAGCTGGCGGCTGCGTTCGCTGCTGTCACCGCAGAAGTCCAGCACCGCGGCTTGCCAGGCCGACTGGTCGGCCGGGTCCAGAAACAGCGGAATCTGGGCTGAAATCTCGCGAAACACCGGCAGGTCGCTGGCGATCACCGGCACGCCGCGCTGCAGCGCCTCGATCACCGGGATGCCGAAACCTTCGATGAAGCTGGGCATCAGCAGTGCCCGCGCCCCGTGGAGCAGGGCCATCATCGTCGCATCGTCGCATCGGCCAAGCTCATGGACGTGGTCGGCAAGTTCGGCATCGCCATCGAGCAGGTCGAAAACGTGGTCGGCCTCCCAGCCGCGTTGCCCCACGATCAGCAATTCGGGCGCGGCATCGCCCAGTTCGGCGACCAGCGCCTGCCACGCCCGCAGCATCAGCAGGTGGTTCTTGCGCGCCTCGATCGTGCCGATCATCACGAAGTAGGGCCGTCGGCGCGGGGCAAGCCTGGCCGGCCGGTCGTGCTCGTCCGTGCCCAGCCAGGCGACCAGGGTTTCGGGCAGTGCCAGGCCTTCTTCGCTCGCAAATGCCGCCAGAGCATCGCGCGTTGCGTCCGAATTGGCAATGATCCCGCGCGCGGCATGCAGCACGTGCAGCATCCGGTCCCGGTGCCGATCCGCTTCACCGGCGCGGCAGAATTGCGGGTGCGTGATCGGGATCAGGTCATGCACCAGGAACACCGGCTTGACGCCAAGCTGCCGCAGCCAGCCCGGCAAGCCTTTGTAATCAAGCCCGGTGTGCCCGATGTTCAGGTAAAGCGCCCCGCGCAGGCCGCGCCGCCATGCACCGGATGCGGCGGCGCCGGCGAGTAGTGCCACCAGCGCCCCGCGAAAGCCCGGACCGCCCTTGTGCAACAGGGCGAATAGCTCCTGGCTGCGGCGCGGCGACAGCACCAGCCGCAGCCGCCCGCGCTGCACCACCGCCTGCGCGCGCGGGCCGAAATGATCGAGGTAGGCAAAGCACACCCGGTCGATCCCGGTCGGCAGGCGGCCGGTCCAGACCCGCCAGATCAGGCGGCTGGCATCTAACAGGATGGGACGGTCGGCCATGGGGTCTTGGTCGGGAGAGGATCCAGGGGAAAGCCAAGTGCTTGAAGTCATGGCCCTAGCCCGATGAATGGCGGCTTGACAAGGAAGGGCTGAGGCGCGAACCGGCAAGACATCGGTTGGCCTTGCCCATCCGGTCAACGACACGGGTCACACAGCATCGCGAAACTGCGCTATCATGCCATGGAGTAACGGAGCCGACATGCTGCGCCAGAAAGTGATCCTTGCCCTGTTTCTTGCCTCGCTGGGCGCCAATGCGCTGGCCGCAGTGCGCGATCCGGCCTGGCTGGCGCTGCCGGCCCTGCTGCTGGGCTGGTATCTGGCCGACATGCTGTCGGGCCTTATCCACATGTACATGGACTATCGCCCCTGCACCCCGGGCAAGCGGCTGAACGACATCTTCTTTTACGAAGGCTCGCGCGAATCCGAGGAATACCTGGCCATGCTGCGCGAGCGGATGGCCGCGATCGGCCCGTTCGAGCGGATTTCGTACGATTTCAAGAACCATCATCCGCGCCCCGATGCGCTGGGCCGGCGGCCGCTGTGGCGGCTGATCGGATCCACAGTGATCCTGGCCGCCTTGCCGCTGTCGCTGCTGGGCAATGTGCTGGCGGCGTTCTGGCCCGTGCCCGGCTGGATCATGGCCGGCCTGTTCAGCTTCCTGCTGGGCGGGGCCTTTGCCCAGTACTTCCACGGTTCGCTGCACCGGCTGAACAATCCCTGGTTCATCGTCCTGCTGCGCCGGGCCGGGCTGCTGATGACCCCGGCCGCGCACCAGGTGCACCATGACACCCTGCAACGCGATTTCGCAACGAACTGCGGCTGGTCCAATCCGGTAATCAACGCGCTGTTCCGTATGTTGCGGGCCAGGGGGCACCTGCCTGACGAAGGGCTTACCCCTTCAGCATGAGGCCCTTGGCCGGGGCTGCGGTGTGGGCGCCGCGGACCGGCACGGCCGCGGGTTCCGCCAACAGCCGTTCGATGCTGTTGCGGACCAGGGTTTCCATGGCCGAAGCGCTGGCCAGGCCGCCGCGCACCAGGCACTTGGCATGCAGGACCTGCTTGAACGCCTCGTAAAGCTGGCTATCGGGTACTTCGGGATCGAGCCAGAAGCGATCGAGGCCGGCCTGGTGGGTGACGCCGCGCACATCGTAGACCGCGTCGCCCAGCACCACCACCGGCAGCCCCACCTCCAGCGCCAGGGTGCCCGAAGTCGAATTGACGCAGACCATGCCGACGGCATGTTCGGCCAGGTCCTGCAATTCGCCCCCGTCGATGTGGAGGATGCGTTCCTCGATGTTGAGCCGCCGGGCGCGCTTGAACAGCCACCGCCGCCAGTTGCGAAAGCCGCTGTCGAGCGGATGTTCCTTGACCAGCAGCACGGTATCGGCCGGGGCGAAGCGGGCAAAGCTTTCCAGCACGTAATCGACCGCCACGCCCATCGATCCGAACGGGGAATGGGCGCGGATCTGGTAGTCGCCGGTCAGTTGAAGCGGAAACAGGAAGTACTTGCGCCCTGCGATCGCGGCGAGCGTTTCATCGGCCTGGCGCTCGCGCCGCCTGGCGCGCAGGAACTTGAAGGCCCAGCCGATCCCGTCCAGCGTGATCGAACCCTGGCGATGGCTGCGATAGAACGGGAAGCGCAGCTTGCCCGTGACCACGTGGTGGTAATGCCAGTAGCTGTCCCGCGCGCGGCGCTTGAAATCGGCGGTGATCGGCGGAAGCTTGGGCACGGGCGGCAGCCACCTGGCCGAGGCCAGGATCACTTCCGGGTCCCGCTCCATCGGGGAATGGCCGTTCACCCCGTCGCGTTCCAGCGTCATCCAGTCAGGCCGGATGTAGCCCTCCTCGAACACGTGCAGGTGGACCCCGCGCAGCTTGGCCATGCGCAGCGCGGCCTGGTGCATCGGTCGGCAATCGCCGAACAGGACGATGTCGGTGATCCGGTGGGCGCGCAGGTAGCGGTCGACGAACATCGGCCAGTCGCGCATCCGCCCGCGATAATCGGTCCCGCCTTCGGGCCAATCATACAGATCCCCGCCCGACAGGTTGATCCGGTGCACGCCCACGCCGCGTTCGGCCAGGGCGGTGCCCAACTCGCGAAAGAAGGGGCCCGGCGGGCCTTGCAGGAACAGGAATTCGCGGCGCGGCGCGCCTGGCGGCATCATCATCGCACACCCCGCAAGCGCCGCCAGAGCAGCTGTGCGCGGCCTTGCCATTCGCGCAGCCGGATCAGGGGCGAGGTGATCCGCGCCTCGCCCTCGGTCATGCGGCGCACCACCACTTCGGCCGGGCAGGGCAGGCGGGTGACCGGATCGAGATAACGGGGGTAGAGCAGCAGCGTCGCCGCCACCAGTTCATCCAGGCTGCGCTGGCTGCTGCGGCGCGGCGGGATCGGCGCCAGGTCGCGGGTCAGGCCCCAGCCGGCATAGAAGGGCACGCCATGCGTCGTCACCGGCGTTCCCCTGAGCAGCGCTTCGAACCCGGCCAGCGAAGTGATGACGTGGAGCGCATCGACCGAATCGATGAGCGGAATGATCGGGGCATCGCGTTGCACTTCATCAGCATAGCGCAAGGCGTCTGGTTCGGGGACATGGCCCTTGCGGTGACCGGCTTCAACATCTGGATGGGGTTTGTAGATGATCCAGGCATCGCCATCCAATGCCCGCGCCCGGGCAAGTAGTTCCAGATTGGATGTTCCTGCGCCGCCGCTGAGTACCGATCGGTCATCTTCGACTTGCCCCGTAACCAGAACCCGCCGCCGGTTTCCCGCCGGGCGGCTTACTGCGGTGCCACCATGCCCATACTTGCTGATCGCAGCCTTAACGAGCATTTGCCGAAGCGCCTCCGCCCGTCCACGAAGTTCATCCGGAATGTGATTTCTTTCCAAAATCGCTTCCAGGTCGCTGGGGCCGGCCGGATCGAAGTAAACCCCGGCGAAATCCGCGATCAGCGACAGCGGCGGGACGCAGTTGGCACCAAGGCCAACCGAACGGATGAAGCCGTCCTCCAGTTCGCCCAGGGCCAGGTTGCTGGCCGCCAGATCGGCCAGAACCGTGGGCGGCGTGCGGGATTTCCAGGCCAGCACGCGCGCGCCCGGGGCCAGGTCCGGGCACGGTCGGCGCCGGTAGCGAACCGGGCCAGAGCCGTCCCACAGCATCGCATCGGCGGTAACCCGCTTCCACCGCGCCACGCCGAACACGGCGGCGATGCTGCGGTTGGCGTCAATCAGTCGGCGCCATTCGCCCAGCTGGGCGATGGCCGCCAGCGGGCCGATGGCTTCACCGCTGAACGGATCGCGGCAGGCCAGTGTGCCGATGGCGCTGCGCAGGACCTGGCTGAGCGAATCGGTGCTGCCGGCAAAGCGTCCGGCGCCGAACAGGCGCAGCGCCGCCCCTTCCAGCGCGGCGACCAGCGCCAGTTCGGCATTGGCATCGCACAGGATCAGAGCGGCTTGGTCTGCCAGCCACCACGGATCGCACGGCGCGTGCAGGGCGGGCAGCGCGGATTGCACCCCGCCGTCTTCCGGCACCAGGACGCAGGCGCGGGCCTGCTCGTCCGGCGTCAGCGCGGCGATCATTTCGGCAAGCTGCGCGGCATCGGCAGGGGCCAGCAGGATGTCGCGGCCGGATGGCAACGCGGGCTGTGCCGCCCAGAAGCTTCCTCCGACCCGTTCGCTGCGCAGCGCCGCCGCGACGCCATCCGCGTCGAACGCCGCGTCCCGGTCAGCCGTTACTTGCGCCAGCGGCGCGGCGCGGTGGCCGGGGAAGGGCGGAATGCGAAGGAAGGGCAGGGGCAAGATGCCGGTCAGCCCTTGACCGCGGCATCGACGGCCTTGAGCTGCGCCAGGAAGGGTTCAAGCTCGGCCAGCGGCAGGGCGCTCGGGCCGTCGCACAGCGCCTTGGCCGGATCGGGGTGCGCTTCGAGGAACAGCCCGGCGATGCCCACGGCGATCCCGGCCCGCGCCAGGGCGGCGGCCTGCGGCCCGCGCCCATCCGCGCTGTCGGCCCGCCCGCCGGGTTTCTGCAGGGCATGGGTGACGTCAAACACCACCGGTGCCAGCGGCTTCATCAGGTCCATTCCCAGCATGTCGACCACCAGGTTGTTGTAGCCGAAACTGGTGCCCCGCTCGCACAGCAGCACGCGCTCGTTCCCGGCCTCGCGGCACTTGTTCAGGATATGGCGCATCTCCTCCGGCGCCAGGAACTGCGGCTTCTTGACGTTGATCACCGCGCCGGTGTGGGCCATGGCCGTGACCAGGTCGGTCTGCCGGGCGAGGAACGCGGGCAGCTGGATGATGTCGGCCACTTCGGCCGCGGGGGCGGCCTGGTGCGGCTCGTGCACGTCGGTCAGCACTGCCAGGCCGAAGCGCTGCTTGATCTCGGCCAGCATGTCGAGGCCGCGGTTCAGACCCGGCCCGCGAAACGAATGGATCGACGAGCGGTTGGCCTTGTCGAAGCTGGCCTTGAAGACATAGGGAATGCCCAGCCGCGTCGTGACGTCGACGAAGTGTGACGCCACCTCGTGCATCAGCTCGGCGCTTTCCATCACGTTTATGCCGCCGATCAGCACGAAAGGGGCGTCGTTGGCGAAAGTGATCCCGTTGGGAAGCGTGATGCGAGGGCCGGTCATGCCGTCCCCTTACCGGATCCCGCGTTCGCGCAAAATGGCTTCGATCGCGGGGACATCCTCGGGGTTGTTGAGCTCGATGCAATCCCAGCCGATCGGATCGAACGGGACCACCCGGATGCGCCGCCCGGTTTCAAGGAAGCGCAGCTGCTCCAGCCCTTCCAGTTCCTCGAGCGGGCTGGGCGGCGTGGCGGCATAGTCAGCCAGTGCGGCCGGGCGATAGGCATAGACGCCAAGGTGCAGGTGGACATGGGCATGGGCATCGGCCCGGTCCGGCGCGACATGGGGGATGACCCGCTTCGAGAAATAGAGCGCGGTGTGATGGGCGTTGAACACCACAGTCGTGCCGCCGACGCGGCCCGCCGCCTGGTCGGTCACCAGGTGGCGGTAAAGGCTGTCCGAACAGCGCACCGCCGGGGTGGCCATCGCCGCGTCCGGGTCTGCGGCCAGCGCCCTGACCAGGTCGGCGACCACGAAATCGGGAGTCAGCGGAGCATCGCCCTGCAGGTTGACCACGATCGGAGCAACATCGCCCAGCACGTCCAGCGCCGCAGCGCAGCGTTCGGTGCCGTTGCGGCAGCTCTCGGGGGTCATCACCACCTGCCCGCCAAAGTCCCGCACGGCATCGGCAATGCGCTGATCGTCGGTGGCCACCCAGACCCGGTCGGCCGAGGCCACACCAACAGCGGCCTCCCAGCTGCGCCGGATCAGGCTGCGCGGCTGGCCGTCAACGCCGCGCAGGGCCGCCAGCGGCTTGCCGGGATAGCGCGTCGAGGCATAGCGCGCCGGGATCAGGATCGCGAAATCGGCGGTCATGCCCGGCGTCAGTTGAGGCCGTGGCGCAGCAGGTCGTGGATGTGGATGATCCCCAGCGGCACTTGCGGCCCGGCGGTGGGATCTTCAACCACGAAGGCGGCGGTGATCTGGTTGTCATTGAGGAACACCAGCGCTTCGCCCGCTGGCATGTCGGCCGGGATGACCTTGGGCGCCTGGGTCATGACTTCGTGCGCGAAAGCGGTGGCCAGCACGCCGAACCGGCGCCGCAGGTCGCCATCGGTGATGATCCCGACCAGCGCTCCGACATTGTCGATCACCCCCGCAAGGCCGAAGCAGCCCGAAGTCATCACCGAAATCGCCTCGGGCATGCCGGCGTCGCGGTGGACCAGGGGCAGGCGATCTGCGCTGTGCATGATGTCGCTCACCGGCGTCAGTGCCAGCCCGATCGACCCGGCCGGATGAAGGCTGCGCAAGTGGCTCTTGGAAATCCCGCGCATGTCCATCACCGTCATTGCCAGCGCATCACCCAGCGCCAGCTGCATCGTGGTCGACGTGGTCGGTGCGATGTTGACCGAGCAGGCTTCCCGGACATTGGGCAGCAGGATCGGAATATCGGCCAGTTCGATGACCAGCGAATGCTTGCGCGATGCGGCGCCGATCACCGGAATTCCGGTGCGGCGCGCATAGTTGACGATCGCCTTGAGTTCCGACGTGTTGCCAGAGTTGGACAGCACCAGCAGCACGTCGCCGCGCGCCAGCATGCCAAGGTCACCATGACCGGCTTCGCTGGGGTGGACATAGATTGCCGGAGTGCCAGTCGCCGCGAAAGTGGCGGCAACCTTGCGGGCAACGTGGCCGGACTTGCCCATGCCCGTGATTACCAATTGACGAGACATTCCAATGATCGCCAGGCATGCCTTTACGAAGCCGTGACCAAGCGAGTTCTCAAGACTACACAGCGCTTCGGCCTCCAGCCGGATCACTGCCTTCCCACGCTCGATAATACTATCGTTTGTCGAAGAATTTTCTGTCAGATACTTGTCCAGCACAGGGTCTTTTCGCCTTTCACGCTGAAAAATTGGCGGAACGAAAATTTCGACTAATAACAAGTTAGCATCGGTAACAACCTCGCCGCAACAGGATAAGCCGATGGTGATAATATTCCGCTATTGCAGGCTTTGGCCGGCCTGGCTTCGGAACCCTGTCGGCGCCCGGGCAGGGGTCGTTCGCTAGCACCGCGTTCGCCCCAACCGTCTCGCGACTTGCCAGGCAAGGTCCACGCGGCCCCGCTTCAGCGCCCAGCGCAGCAAGTCCCAATGCTCGTTGCGAGCCACCAGCTCCGGCTCCAGTGTCTTCAGGATCCGGGCCATCCGCGCCGCGCCGATGACATTGACCAGGTTGAACACCCCATGGAAGCCGAATTCCTGACCGGACGGGGCGGTGCGTTCGAATGCGAAGCGGCTGGCCAGATCCGGCGGCGCGAACCGCATGCCATATTGCGCCTCGAGCAGCGGGCGCGCGGTCCGACAGATCCAGGTGTCCTCGGTCTCTCGAGTATCGCAAGCCAGCTCGGTGCAAGCCTGCATCAGGCGCAGCGAACGCAGAGAGAAGCCGCCGTTGCCGACCACGTGGTCATCCTGGAAATGGGGCCAGGGCGCGCCGATGTAATCGTAGTCCAGGAACTGCGCTGACCATGCTGACGGATTGAGGACAAAGCCGTCCCACTGCACGCAGAGCAGATGGCTTGTCGCGATGTGCCGATGCAGTTCATGCAGCAGGAAATGCGAATAGGCGCCGCGGGACCGCAGGGCCGGAATCTTGCGCCACTGGATTGGATCGGTTGGCGTCATGGGCGGCTCGACGTCGCTGAAAAACAGCACCGCGCCAAATCTGATCTGGTCGGTGCAGCGCCGGATCGCCTCAAGCGTGGGGCCGATTGCCATGCTGGTCACGGCCACCAGCGACACCTGCGGCAAAGCCAGTCGAGGATCGCTGTCCAGCGCAGCGGGCCGGGTCATATCTGCAGCAGGCATCGTTCGGAAACCCGGGAAAAGAGGGGGCTATGCCATGGGTCCTGACAGGTTTGCGTTTGCCAGCGTTGCTGCAACTGCTGCAACTCGCGCGCAAACCGTGCCTGCTTTTCCGGGCTGTCATCCTGCCCGCGCGACTTCGATTCGTGGTGAATCAGCCGCACTTCGGCAATGAAGAGGTTGCGCAGTCCGATCGCATCCAGCCTGAGGCACAGATCCACATCATTGAACGCCACGGGAAAGGCATCTTCGTCAAATTCTCCGGCGGCAATGAACCGGTCCTTCCTGACGACCAGGCATGCCGCGGTCACGGCCGATACCCGGCGCGTGGCGATATATCGGTGAGCCTCGGTTCCGGTATCGGGCATGGTTCCCTTCTGGATATGCCCGGCCGCACCGCCAATCCCGATTGCGACGCCGGCGTGCTGGATCGATCCGTCCGGGTAGAGCAGCATGGCCCCGACCGCGCCGACATCGGGCCGCAGCGCGTGGCGAACCAGGTTTGACAGCCACTGCCCGTCCAATGGTTCGACATCATTGTTGAGGAAGCACAGCACCGCGCCGCTGGCAATGCGCACCGCTGCGTTGTTGAGGTGCGAGAAATTGAACGGGCCGGGCATTCGCAGGACCCGCGTGCCTGGCCGTTCGGCCTGATCGGCCAGTATTCGCAAGGCCTCGGGATCGGTTGAGCCGTTGTCGATCAGGATGAGCTCAATCGGGCCAAGGTACTCGAGCAGCGCCAGCCCGCGCAGGCAGGTCGATAGGTGGTGGGGGAGGTCTTTAGTCGGAATGATGATCGATACCGTCGGCCAGACTGCGGGATCGGGCTCTGCTCGGCTCAGAGGCGGTTCGGCAGGCGCCGTACGGTGGGTCAGGATCAGCGGCACGTGCAGGGCGCCTTCGCTTGCCACTAGGAAGCACAGCTGTTCCAGCTTTGCTGCCGGGCAAAGGGCGGGATTGTCCGCAATCCAGCGATCCCAGACCCCTAGAACGGCCTTCGCATCGAGCAGGGACGCGCCCAGCAGGCCATGATGGGACTGGAACAGCAGCGGATCCCAATCTGGCTTGGCCCAGGCGTCGTCACGCTGGCCCGCATGCCGTCGGTCTTCGTCCCAGTAACATGCCGCCTTGCCGGGGGGCAGGCGCTCGGCAACGGCGCCAAGGCCTAGTGCGACAAGATCTCCGGCGACAATCGGTAGGAGCCGGGCTTGGTCAGTCCCGAGCAGCGCTTGCTTTAGTGCGTTCCAGTCAGTCGGCTCCTGCGTGATGGAGATGATCCGCGTGGCCGGCCCCAGCGCGGCGCGGATGGAAGCGCTCGTCTGCGCGGCGGCATCGCCTAGCGCCGCATCGGCAATGATTGCGACGATCGGATCGGCGCGCGGTGCGGGGGCCGGATTGCTTGCAATCCAGCGGGCCACCCTGGCAGGTTCGGCCCGGGCGATCCAGCGGGCGTAATAATCCGGATTGTCCGCCGCGATGGCGCATAGCCGATTCCAGCCGCGCACGCGCTTGCCGGTGGCGAACACGAACAAGGCCGCCAGCGCACTTCCGGGCGCCGCGCCCAATGCCAGCCACAGGACAACACCAAACCGCTTCGAAAAAGGGCCGGGACGTGACGAAAGATGGTCCGGTTCAGTCAAGCGCCCCCACCCTGGCGATCAGTGCCCCGCACCCGAGGCGGCAAGCTCCCGCAGATATGCCGCATAGTCCGACTTGCCGAGCGAGTCGATCAGCTTGCCCAGCTGTGCTTCGTCGATGAAGCCGTGGCGAAAGGCGATTTCCTCGGGGCAGGCAATCTTGAAGCCCTGGCGCTTTTCCAGGGTCCGGACGAATTCGGCTGCTTCGAGCAGGCTGTCCGGTGTGCCCGTGTCGAGCCAGGCATAACCTCGGCCCATGATCTCGACCGAAAGCTGGCCCCGTTCCAGGTAGATCCGGTTGACATCGGTGATCTCAAGCTCGCCGCGCGGAGAAGGCTTGAGGTTCGCCGCAATATCGACGACCTGTTCATCGTAGAAATACAGCCCGGTGACCGCCCAGTTCGATTTCGGATTGGCCGGCTTTTCCTCGATGCTCAGCGCAGTCATCGACTGGTCGAATTCAACCACGCCGTAACGATGCGGATCGTTGACGTGATAGGCAAAGACTGATGCGCCGGACTTGCGGTCCGAAGCGCTGGCGAGCAACTCGGGCAGGCCGTGGCCATGGTAAATATTGTCGCCAAGGACCAGCACCGACGGGCCGCCCGCGACGAAGTCCGCGCCGATGATGTATGCCTGTGCCAGGCCGTCGGGACTTTCCTGGACCGCGTAGTCTATGTTGAGCCCCCATCTGGAACCATCGCCCAGCAAAGCCTGGAACGACGGGGTGTCGCGCGGGGTAGAGATCAGCAGGATGTCCCGAATGCCGGACAACATCAGCGTCGACAGCGGATAGTAGATCATCGGCTTGTCGTAGACCGGCATCAACTGCTTCGAGGTGGCCAGTGTCATGGGATAGAGCCGCGAGCCGCTTCCCCCTGCAAGAATGATTCCCTTCATATCGGGTAGTCCTCCAGATTAAGGCGTCGGGGCGAGCAGCCGCGCCACGACCGGTCCGATCGCGCTGCGCCAGTCCTGCAAGGCGACGCCGTGGACCCTTGCCAGCTTGTCGCAATTCAGACGGGAATTGGCCGGGCGGCTGGCCGGGGTGGGATATTGGGCGGTCGCGATCGGCTGCACCCGGGCACTTGGCCCGCCAAGCCTGGCCGAATGCGCAAAGATTTCCTGCGCGAAGCCGGCCCAGCTGGTTTCACCCGCGGCGGTCATGTGAAACACTCCCCGCAATTCCGCCGAGGCATCGGCCACGAGCCGTTCCGCCACCGACATCACGCCATCGGCAATATCGAGCGCACTGGTGGGATTGCCAATCTGGTCCGCCACCACGCCCAGTTCCTCACGCTCGCCAGCCAGCCGCAGCATGGTCTTGACGAAATTGGCCCCGAACGGGCTGTAGACCCAGGACGTGCGCAGGATCGCGCTGCCAGCCGGGTGCGCCGCCAGAACCGCTTCCTCGCCCGCAAGTTTCGATGCGCCGTAGACGCCCAGCGGATGGGGCGGGTCGGTCTCCACGTAGGGTGCCGCCTTGGTGCCATCGAACACGTAGTCGGTCGAAAGGTGGACCAGCGGCAGGCCCAGTTCGGCTGCGGCCTGCGCCAGTGCGCCCGGACCCGCCGCGTTGACCGCAAAGGCCAGGTCGGGTTCTGCTTCCGCCTTGTCGACAGCGGTATAGGCGGCCGCGGAAATGACCGCCTGAGCGCCGCTGGCGGCCAGTAGCGGGGCAATCGTCTCGATCTGCGCCAGATCGAATTCGGGCCGGGCAAGCG
The DNA here is from genome assembly GCA_029779535.1 of Pseudomonadota bacterium. Classification (GTDB taxonomy): domain Bacteria; phylum Pseudomonadota; class Alphaproteobacteria; order Sphingomonadales; family Sphingomonadaceae; genus Novosphingobium. The sequence continues at coordinate 143,082 of JAKPAG010000004.1, forward strand.
GCACGATCTCGTGACCTCGGGAGCCGGCGCGCTCGATCAGTGCAGTGACAACCTGCCCCTTGCCACCGGTAACCGCCAGTCTCACGGTTTTGCCTCGGTCGCTTGCGCCGTCAGTCCCAGCCGCTGACCGTCGTAACGCTCCTTGAGGGGGCGCCACCACCAGTCATTGTCGAGATACCAGCGCACGGTCTTTTCGATGCCCGAATCGAAGTCTTCCAGCGCGCGCCAGCTCAGCTCGGTCTCGAGGCGGGTCGCGTCGATCGCGTAGCGGGCGTCGTGACCGGGCCGATCGGTGACGAAAGTGATGAGTTCCTCGCGGGGGCGCTCTGCCGGCACCAATTGATCCAGCACCGCGCAGATCCGCCGCACGACATCGATGTTCCGGCGTTCATTGCGGCCGCCGACGTTGTAGGTCTCGCCCGGCTGGCCCTGCGCGATGATCAGATCCAGCGCGCGGGCGTGGTCTTCGACATAGAGCCAGTCGCGCACGTTCTCGCCCGTGCCGTAGATCGGCAGCGGCTTGCCCGCGAGCGCATTGAGAATGGTCAGCGGGATCAGCTTTTCCGGGAAATGATACGGGCCGTAATTGTTCGAACAGTTGGATACGACCACCGGCAGGCCATAGGTGCGATGCCATGCCTTCGCGAGATGGTCCGAGCTGGCCTTCGATGCCGAATAGGGCGACGAGGGGTCATAGGGCGTGTCTTCGCGGAACAGCCCGTCTTCGCCAAGCGAGCCGTACACCTCGTCGGTCGAGACATGGAGGAAGCGGAACGCATCCTGCTGCGCTCCGGCAAGACCGGACCAGTAGGCCCGCGCCGCTTCGAGCAGGGTGAAAGTGCCGATGACGTTTGTCTGGATGAATTCAGCCGCCCCCGTGATCGAGCGATCGACATGGCTTTCCGCTGCCAGGTGCATGACCCGGTCCGGAGCGAAATCGGCCATTGCGCGCGTCATTGCCGCTGCATCGCAGATGTCGGCCTGAAGAAAGCGGTAGTTCGGCTTGCCTTCGACGTCGCGCAGCGAACACAGATTGCCGGCGTAGGTCAGCTTGTCGATGTTGAGAACATCGTATTGCCGCTCGAGCACCAGGTGGCGCACCAGGGCCGATCCGATGAACCCGGCGCCGCCAGTTACGATTACGCGCATGTCTCAGGTCTCCGTGCGGAAGTAGTCGGGCAGGTCGGCCAGCAGCGGCTGGATCCGGTCCTTGGCAGACAGCGTTTCGGGATCGGCCACGGCGGGCCAGTCAATGCCCACTGCCGGATCGTTCCAGGCAAGGCCCTTGTCGTGTTCGGCCGAGTAGTAGGACGTGACCTTGTAAGCGATCACGGTGTCGGGAACGAGCGTGCAGAAACCGTGTGCGAAGCCGGCCGGGATCCAAAGCTGCCGGCCGTTCGCCGCGCTCAGTTCCTCGCCAACCCACTGGCCGTAAGTGGCGGAACCCTTGCGGATGTCGACCGCAAAGTCAAACAGTGCGCCTGCCGTGCATCGCACCAGCTTGCCCTGGGCCGCCGGCTCGGACTGGAAATGCAGGCCGCGCACCGTTCCAGCCCGGGCGCTCATGGATTCGTTGTCCTGGACGAATTCGGGAGCGCAGACATGCTGCGCGAACACGTCGGCCCGGAACACCTCGGCAAAATAGCCGCGCTCGTCGCCGATCCGGCGAGGAACGAACAACCGGACGTCCGGAATTGCGAGCGATCTTACTTCCATATCAGTGCCTGTCAGACTCAATTGACTGTTTGAACAGCGGCGGTGACCGTCATGATCGGCGTGAACAGCTGACTGATCAGCTGGAACAGCTTGCCGGGCTGGTTAGCTGCGGCGTTGCCGATGTAGATCACATCCTTGTCGCGCATGACAAAGCGCTGCGCCAGAAAGTAGGTGCCGGCTTTCATCATGTTCAAATGATAGATCTTCGGAATCAGCTTGCCCTGGTCGTCCGGTTCATAGCGGAACAGGAAAACCGCGGCCGGATTGCCGATATTCGAATTGATGCCGCCGGCCTGGGCGACCGCTTCGGTCAGGGTCACCGCAGAGCGATTGAACGGCAGTTGCACCACCGAACCCGACGCACCCAGCACCGAGAACGTGCGGGGCTCGCTGATCAGGGTGATCCGGTCGCCCGGGACCATGCGGACATCGAGGCTTGGATTCTCGACGATGTCGTTCAGTCGAATGCCGACAATCCGGTCGCGCCGCGAAATCCGGGCCACCAGGTCCTTCGCTGCGCCCCGGTATCCGCCCGCCAGAGCCACCACATCGGACAGGCTTTCGCGGTTGGTCGAAAGGACGAGCCGCCCCGGCTTTACCACTTCCCCGCCCACAATGACGCTGTTCGCGATGGTTTCGCGCAGGCTGATCATCACTTGCGGGTTCTGGGAATAGCCACGCAGCGCGGACTGGACCATGGCCTGGATGTCGCGGACGGTCCGGCCGATGACGTTCAGTTTGCCGATGTACGGAAGCGCGATGTAGCCGTTGTCGTCGACCCGGACCGGCGGCAGGCGCTGGGCCTGGACACCGGTTACGGGTGCAATGGAACTTGGCCCGGTGGGACCGGAACTGGAGAACAGGGCCACCCCTGCTTCGTAGATGTTGACTTCAAGCACGTCGCCAGGCCCGACCATGTCGGCGGGCAGCGTGAACGCCTGATCGAAGCCCGGTTCGATCGGGGCGATCGTCGGCGCCGGCGGAACCTCGTTGATGGTTTCGACACGGACAAGGCGCATGGGCAGATCGTCGATCGATCCCTTCGCCGAAGCCTCGATCTGACGGCCGGTCGGGCCATTGGTCGGCAGGGTCGCGCATCCCGCCAATGCCGGCAGCCCTGCCAGCAGTACCAGTCTGGTCAAGTTCTTGTAATTCATCAAAAGACAGTTCCGCTGCACGAGGTTGGCAGCCCGCCCTGTAGCATCTGGTTCGTTTGGGTGCCAACACGCGAATGGCTTTCCCGGCCAATTTCGGACTGGCACGATTGGCGCTGTTTCAAGGCCGTCTCGGGGGGATCTGCTTGCAGACATGGCCATGAACCTAGCCTTGCGGTCCCGCTGGCTTGGTCACTGAGGCCAGGGTCTGCCAGAAAGGCGGGTGGCACGTGTCATCGTTCCCATCGGTAAAGCTTGGCGGGGCAAATCCCAGACGATCGGCAAAGCCGGCAATCCAGTCGCGGTGCAGGAAGGTGTCGAGCAGGGGCGGCCTGCGGCCACTTTCAAGGAAACTGACCCGCGGTTCGAAGACCCGCAAATGACCGGGATCGTTCAATTCGAGGAACGAGAAGACCATTCGCCCTCCGGGTTTGAGGACGCGGTAGGCATCCTGCATGTAGAGATAGCACTCCTCAACCGGAATATGGGTAAAGACGGACCAGTGATACAGCAGGTCAACCGAAGCATCGGGCATCGCGATGTCGAGCCCCCGCTGAACGACGGCGTTGTAGCCCGGACACGTGCGACGAACGCGTTCGACGAAGCGGGCGATGATGTCCGAGCCGTGATAACTTCCCTGCCAGCCCGAGCGGTGCAGCGCTTGCGCGGTTCGCCCTGATCCGCAGCCCAGGTCGAATACGACCATCCCGTCGCGCAAGCCGTAACGACGCAGCACTTCCACCTGAAGATCGCCCTGCCGTTCGAACAATTCGACGGTCAACGAGCCGACTGCGACAGCATAGGCAAGGTTCTGATCGTGTCGATGCCGTCTCAGGCATTTGTCTAGATAGAGATTGTAGGCCTCGACAGAGCTATATTCTGATGCGTTGCGCCAGAATGCGAATTTCATACTTTTTCCGACAATTTTCTGACAAGGGCAAATGGATTGCCGGGTTGTAGGCAGCATTGACTGCCAGCACGATCAAATGCAACCCATTTTGGTCCCGAAGCAGCAATTTGCGGCCCGGAATTGGTGATTTGTGATAATTTAACATTAGAAACCCCTGTGCGATTCTCAGTTTCACGCTAGGGAGGAATCTCGATTGACTTGAGCAATTGAAGCGCAGTGCCATCCTTTCGCGCTGTGCTGCCTCGGCCAATAGGGTTATGGCGATGGTCTTGCTTGCCAGGCCCTTGCTTCGAGGCGATCAATCGCGCTATCGGCGACTGCGCAGATGGTTTCGGCAAGGAAGGTTGATCATGCAGAAAATTCGTAAGGACCATGGCGCCGAGCAAGACAAGGATGAGATCATCAAGCGCCAGGCCCTAGAAATCGCATGCTTGGCGGCAAGAATTGATGATCAAGAAGACTACGTTGCCGAAGTTGTTCAGGATCGCATGGCGGAGCTGGTTGCTGAAAATCAACGCCTCCTGGATGAGCGCAGGCATCTGCAGTCGGTTGTGCACAACGCCCTGAAGAGCCTGCGGATCCTGTGTCGTGACGAAAGCGAGCGGATGAAGTTCGTCATGGCCATGGAGGTGTTCGACGAGGCTTGGTACCGCTCGGAATATCCCGATGTGGCCGAGGGCTATGCAAAGGGTGCACTCCACCATTTCTGCAAGTTCGGCATTTTCGAAGGCCGCAAGCCCAACCCTTCGATGCTGGCCTGAGCCGGCACGCAGTCTGTCAGGATCGGACATGAAATCTCGAAAAGTGGCCGGCAAGACCGGCAAGGCAGGCTTTGACGCGGCGTGGTACACCACGACCTATCCCGATTGCCTTGCGACGCAGCTGTCACCTTCCGAACATTATGAAAAGATCGGGCGGTTGCTGGGGCGCGCGCCGGCGCCCGCAGAGAGGCGTCCCGCGGCCTTGGGGGGTAAGCGGCCCAAGGTGTCGGTGCTGTGCATCACTTACAATCACGAGAAGTATATCGAAAGCACCCTCGAGGGCTTCTGCCGGCAGAAGACCGACTTTGATGTTGAATTCATCGTCGCTGACGACTGCTCGACCGACGGCACCCAGGCCATCATCAAGCGCTACGCGGCCAAGGATCGGCGCATTGTGCCGCTGCTGCACAAGAAGAACCTGGGCGTGGCCGGCAATTTCGAATCCGCTGCGGCCATGGCGCGGGGCGACTACGTGGCCCTGTGCGAAGGGGATGATTACTGGATTGATCCCACCAAGTTGCAGCGCCAGGCCGACCAGCTAGATCAGGATCCAGACCTCTCGATCGTGTTTCACCCGGTCGAGGTGTTCAACGATTCCGACGGCAGGTTTGAATACATTTATCCGGCCAGCAAGCCGCAACTGACGATCTGGGAACTGGTTTTCGAAAACTACATTCAGACCAACAGCGTGATGTACCGTTGGCGGTTTCAGGGCGGGTTGCCCGAATGGTTCGATTCCTTGATTCTGCCGCTCGACTGGTATCTGCACCTCTGCCACGCGGAAATTGGCAAGATCGGCTACAATTCGCGCGTGATGGCGAAGTACCGCAAGCACGACGGCGGCATCTGGTCATCCGCGGCTGCCCAGCCGTTGCAGCTCTGGCGGCGCTACGGGTTTCAGCAGCTGCGCCTGTTCAGGGCGGTCTCGAAGATCGCGGGCGGGCTTTTTTCGGATCACACCGATCACCTCTTCGATTACCTGCTCAAGGAACTCTTCCTTGATGCGATGGTCTGCAACGACAAGGATCGGATCCAGCGGCTTGTCGATGAATACGAGGCTGCCCTGGTGCGCCTCAAACTGCTGCGCGAGGCCGGGCCGGCCAATTCGCGGACCGGCGCTCCCGCGAGCGCGGTTGACCGGGTGATTGCATCGACCAGGATCAGCGTTGTCGTGCTGACCTACAACCACGCCGGCTATATCGAACAATGCCTGAACAGCGTCTTTCAGCAGACCGGCCTGTTCGAACTGGAAGTGGTCATCGGGGATGATCATTCCAAGGATGATACGCTCGAACGAATCCGCGCGGTCACGAAGGGGCGCGCCAACGTCAAGGTGTTCGACACCCCTAAGAACATCGGCATGCTCGAAAACATGCGGCGTTGCCTGGCGGCCTGCACGGGCGACTACATCGCTTTCTGCGAGGGCGACGACTACTGGCTCGGCGAACGCAAGTTGGTCCGTCAACTGGCGCAGATGAAGCGGGATCAATCCCTGGCCATCTCGTTCAACTGGGTTCTGCTCGAGCACGAAATCGATGGGCAGATGGAGCCTCATCCCCAGCAGGCGCAGCAGCCGGAACGCATTCCGACCTCTGTGATCGCGCGTACACCACTTACGGCCAATTTCTCGTGCTGCATGTACCGGGCCGATGCTGTCCGCCAGATTCCCGCTAGCTACTTCAAGGAAAAGGGCAATGCGGACTGGATGTTCAACATGCATGTTGCCGAATGGGGCGGCATTGGCTTCCTTAAGGAACTTCATTCGGTCTACCGGCTCCACAGCAAGGGGCAGTGGACCGGCCTTTCCAAGGAATCGCAGGTCGAACTGTTCAACCGGGCGCGGCAGCAGTGCAGCCAGCAGATCGGCCTGGCCCGCGGGTTCGACGATTACCGGGTGACCTGCTTTGTCGAAAGGAAGAAGTCCGCTGACCTCGACAGGTTCATTTTCGAACTGGATCAGCCGCAGGAGGGCAACCCGCAGGTCTTGGAATCAGGCTGCCTGCGCGTTTCCGGCTGGGTGATCGACAAGCGCGGCCAGCCACTGGCCGTCAAGGTTGGCGGGGATGATTATGCGGTGGTCGGGAAAACCGACGAGGTCCGGATCGACGCCAGCCGTGCCGTTTCGGCAAGCACCCGGGTCTACCATTCTCCGCTGTGCGGATTTGACTTGCGGCCCAAGTTCGATCTGGTCAACAACGGCCTCGACGTATGGATCCTGTGCGAGGGCAAGGAATACCTGGTAGCCACCATTACCACCTTCCTGTCTCCCCCTGCCTGAGTCGCGATCGTGGCAACCTGGCCAGTACGAAGCAAGCGTTGCCGAGGATGGGCTGTGGCGACTTGTTCGTGGCCGAATGTCATCTAGACCATCGTCGAAACATTACCTTTGAACCTACGGAGCCTCAGCCAAAGTCATGAGCAAGAAAAGAGACCCGATCTTGGTGACGCGGCCGTTGCTGCCGGACCTCAACGATCTCATGGTCCGGCTGCAGGACGTCTGGGACTCCAAATGGCTGTCGAACGGCGGGCACCAGCACAACACGCTTGAACAGCGCATTCGTGAACGGCTGGACGTGCCGAACGTGTCGTTGTTCTCCAACGGCACGATTGCGCTGCTTGTCGCCATTCAAAGCCTGCGTCTGCAAGGCGAGGTGATCACCACGCCGTTCACCTTTCCAGCCACTACCCACGTGCTGTGGTGGAACGGGGTGCAGCCGGTGTTTGCCGATATCGATCCCGAGACCATGACGCTGGACCCGGCATCGGTCGAACGGGTCATCACCCACCGCACCAGCGGCATTCTTGGTGTGCATGTCTATGGCATTCCCTGCGACGTGGCGGCGCTTGGGGACATCGCCGACCGTCACGGTCTGCGTGTGATCTATGATGCCGCACATGCCTTCGAGGCCGAGATCGACGGGGTGGGCATCGGCAATTTCGGTGATATTTCCATGTTCAGCTTCCACCCGACCAAGCTGTTTCACAGCGGCGAGGGCGGCTGCTTGACCTACCGCGATCCCAATCTCAAGGCGCGGATCGACTTGCTTAAGAACTTCGGGATTCGCAACGAATTCGAGGTGATCATGCCCGGCATCAACGGCAAGATGAACGAGTTGCAGGCCGCGCTGGGCCATCTCGTCCTCGAGATCGTTGATGAGGAGCGAGCCCGCAGGCTGCGCATCCGCCAGCAGTATGAGCGGGAACTGGGCGATCTGCCTGGCCTGGTCATCCCCAAGGTCGGGCCGGGCGTGAAGGACAGCGGCCAGTATTTCGTGATCCGCATCAAGGCATCCGAATTCGGCGCGGACCGTGATCAGGTTTATGACGCGTTGCGTTCGCAGGAAATCTTCGCGCGCAAATACTTCTTCCCGCTGACCAGCGACTACACCTGCTATCGCAGCCTCAGTTCGGCCCGACCCGAACTGCTGCCGAATGCACACATGGTTGCTGGCGAGGTGCTGTGTCTGCCCTACTTCGGCGAGCTGACCGAAGACAATGTGAGCGAAATCTGCGATGTCATCCGTTCGCTTGCCAGGCCGGCGGCGGTCTAGGCGGGCGGCGGTTCGGCGGGTGAAAACAGACACGATGCCGCGGTCCGCGCCGGCCACAAGTAAATTGCGGCAAGGGGCAGATTCGGCTATGAATTTCGCCGGAAACGGTCATCGTGACGTGACATTGTGGAGTGTGGTTGGTGCCCGCTGATTACGTGATTATCGGAGGGGGTAACTTTGCCATCGAAGTGGCAACTTACCTGTCCGACATCTGGCGGACGAACCCGGGCGAGGCTGGCTCGGTCACCGATGTTGTTGCAGTAGGGCAGATCAGGCTGGACGATTTTGCCGCCATTCTGGGATCGGCCCCATCGACTTGCGAGGCCTTCGCCGAAGTGCCGCGCCTGGCTGAAAAGCTCTGTGTCATCGCCGTGGGCGAGCCTCGCCTGCGCTATCGGTTCATGCAGGAAATCGAGGTGCATGGCGGGCGGTTGGGTTCGGTCATCCACCCCACCGCATACGTTGCCTCGACCGCGACAGTGGGTGAGGGAACGATTCTGTGTCCAATGGCCTTCGTTGGACCTTTCGCCAGGGTCGGCCGCAATTGCGCGATCAACGTGCATGCGGTTGTCGGTCATGACGTTGTTCTGGGCGATTGCGTTGTGATGTCGCCAGGATCGGATGTGAATGGTTATGGCGGCGTCGGCGAAGGCGGGTTCCTTGGGTCGGGCGCGATCGTCAGCCCCAAGGCATCGCTGGGCGCCTTCGGCAAGCTTTCGGCGGGGTCGGTGCTCAACCGGGTCACGGAAGAAGGTTTTCTGATGCACGGCAACCCGGCTGCGGGTCGCCAGATGTTTCGACGGCCCTGATCGGGCCAGCAAAGAACGGGATTACCATGGAAGAGAAGATCCAGAAGATTTTTCAGGACGTTATCGGCGTGGATCCGAGCGTCGATCGCGCTACCGTTGTCTACAGCGAAATCCCGGGCTGGGATTCGGTCGCGCACATGGCGCTGGTCGCCGCGCTCGAGGAAGCCTTCGATTGCATGCTTGACATGGACGACATCATCGACATGAGCAATTACGACAAGGCGGTCGAGATCATGGCCAAATATGTCTGACGAACTGTCCCTCGCTGGCCGGGTCGCGGTAGTTACCGGTGCCTCGCGCGGGATCGGGGCGGCGATTGCAGACAACCTGGCGGCACACGGCGCAAGCCTGATCCTGTCTGCCTTCAGCAACCATGCCGTGCTGGAACAGACGCGCGACGAGATCGTGAGCCGTCATGGCGTGACGGTTGATCTGGTGATCGGGGACATTGCCGATCCGGCGACTTCGGCCGCGCTCGCCAAGCTTGCCTTCAGCAAGTATCGCCGCCTGGACATCTGGGTGAACAATGCGGGGGTCCTGCTGGACGGGCTGATCGGGATGATTTCTGATGCCGACATCCAGGCCACGCTGGGCACCAATCTTGCCGGGGTGCTGCACGGAACTCAGGCTGCGGCCCGCCTGATGCAGCGCGCCAAGTCCGGCTCAATCATCAACATTGCCTCGATCATCGGCCGGTTCGGCAACAGCGGCCAGCTGGCCTATGGCGCCTCGAAGGCCGGGGTCATCGGCGCGACCATGTCGGCCGCCAAGGAGCTGGCTCCCAGCAACATCCGTGTCAACGCGATCGCCCCCGGGTTCATCGATACCGACATGGTCCGCCAACTGCCCGAAGCCAAGTTCGCCGAGCGGATGAAGTCGATCAGCATGAACCGGATCGGCACCCCCCAGGATATTGCCAATGCGGCGCTGTTCCTTGCGTCGGATCTGTCGACCTACGTGACCGGCCAGACGCTTGGGGTTGACGGTGGCATGGTGATTTGACGTGTCGGCACGCATTCCCCTGTTGGCCGCCGGCTTCGGCCCTGAACCGGCGTTGCAGGATGACGATGGGGGCGCGTGGGTCAGCTATGACGCGCTGCGCCGCCTTGCGCAGGAGTGGGCAGATCGCCTGAACGGGCCGCGCGGCCTCGCGTTCCTCTATATTTGCAACGATGTGGCAAACGTGGCGGCATTGCTTGGGGCGCTTGCCGCGGGGCATGCCGTGGCGCTGTTCGATCCCAATCTGCCCGCGGAATCGCGCGCGCGGCTGGAAGCTTGCTATCTACCCGACTGGTTGATCGAACCGGGTGCGCAGCAGGTCGTTCGCGGCCCGCTCAATCCCGAACCTGCCAGCCTGGATCCGGCGCTTGCGCTGCTGCTGTCGACTTCTGGTTCCACCGGCAGCCCCAAGCTGGTTCGCCTGACACTGGCGGCGGTTGAGGCCAACGCGGCAGGCATTGCCGATGTGCTCGCGATCAGGCCGGACGATGTGGCGGCTGGCCATCTGCCGCTGCACTACTCCTACGGGCTGTCCGTGCTGACCAGCCACCTGTGTCGTGGGGCTCGGGTGCGGCTGACCGAACGGGGGTTGATGCAGCGCGAATTCTGGCCGTCGCTGCGCGATGCCGGGGTTACCCATTTCCCCGGGGTTCCGTTCCATTACCACATGCTGGCCAAGCTCGGTTTCGCCCGGCTTGGCCTTGGTTCGCTGCGCACCATGACCCAGGCTGGTGGCGCGCTCGACGTGGCCATGCGGCGCCAGGCCCATGCGTTCATGTCGGAGCGTGGTGGCGCGTTCTACGTCCTCTACGGGCAAACCGAGGCCGCCCCCCGTATGGCCACGCTGCAGCATGACGATTTCCCTCTCGCGGAAGGTTCGGTCGGCACTGCGCTGCCGGGCTGCCGTTTCGAGATTCTCGAACCAGACGAGAACAATTCCGGCGAAGTGGTGTTTCACGGCCCGAACGTCATGCTGGGCTATGCCGAAGCCCGGCCCGACCTTGCGCTGGGCGATACGCTCAAGGGGCGGTTGCAAACTGGTGACATTGGCTGGCTGGACGATGCGGGCAGGCTTTACCTGACGGGGCGGGCCAAGCGCTTCGGCAAGGTCTATGGCCTGCGAGTTAACCTAGATGAGCTCGAGCGCGAGGCCAGCGCGATCACGCCGGCGGCGGTGATTCAGGCGGGTGAAGGGGTCCGCGTATTCATTGCGAGCCTGGGGGACGAGGCCAGCGATGCCGCGCAGTCGCAACGCCTGCTGGATCATCTGCTGTCCCGCTTCACCATCCCACGGGTCGGCTATGCGTTCCGCAGTATCGAGGCGATCCCCCACACCGAGCGCGGCAAGATCGACTATGCGGCATTGGAGAACCTAGGATGATTCCTGAACTCGAAACCGCCCTCGCCGCGCCGCCTTATTCCCTCCGTCAGGCCGAACGCGAAGATCTGCTGCTGGCCGGGCTCAATCGCCTGACCCTTCACCATCGGGCTCACTGCGCCCCCTATCAGCGTATGCTTGACGGTGCATGGCAGGGCAGCACTGCCGCCACCAGGCTGGACGAATTGCCCTACCTGCCGGTTTCGCTGTTCAAGACCCAGCGGCTGCAGTCTGTCCCGGACGAGGCAATCCGCATTACCATGACGTCCAGCGGGACGTCAGGACAGGCGGTGAGCCGGATTGCGGTGGATGCCGAAACCTCGCTGATCCAGCAGAAGGCGCTGGCCAATTCGCTGATGCACGTGCTGGGGCGCAAGCGCCTGCCGATGCTGGTGATTGATACCGACGCCGTGTTCAAGGATCCCGCGACGATCAGCGCGCGCGGCGCGGGGGTGCTTGGCCTGATGCGCTATGGTCACAAGCACGCCTTTGCCCTGGATCCCTCCCTGCGGCCGGACTTCGACACTGTGCGCGCATTCCTGGCCGAACATGGCAAGACGCCGTTCTTCATGTTCGGCTTCACCTTCATGGTCTGGATCAACTTCTACGAACAATTCAAGGATGCCGGGCTGGACCTGTCCAACGGGATCCTGATCCATTCGGGCGGCTGGAAGAAGATGATCGAACGGTCGGTCGACAACGCTGTCTTCCGCCAGGCGCTGGGGCAGGCCTTCGGATTGACCCGGATCCACAATTTCTACGGCATGGTCGAACAGATCGGCTCGATCTTTCTCGAAGGCCCGGATGGGCTGCTCTACCCGCCGAACTTCGCCGACGTGATCATCCGCGATCCGGAAACCTGGCTGCCGTGCGAACCGGGCCAGCCGGGCGTGATCCAGGTGCTGTCGCTGCTGCCGCACAGCTACCCCGGCCACAGCCTGCTGACCGAGGACATGGGCGTGATCCGCTCGATCGATGCCGGGCATGATGGCTGGATGGGCAAGGGGATCGAAGTGCTAGGGCGGGTGGCCCGCGCCGAACTGCGTGGCTGCAGCGACGTTCTGGCGGCTGCGGCATGATCGCGATCTGGGGGCAGCAGCCCGAACCTGTGCAGGTTGACGCGGCGGAACTCGAAACGCGCGTTGCGGGGCTGACCTATGCCTCGGGCACGCCCTATTCTCCCGACCTTGTCAAAGTGCTCGACGAAATCTCGCGCCGCATCCTGCAGCATCCACAGTTGCGGCACGGCCCGCAATACGTTGCCCTCGCGTTCTGGCTGCGCCGTGCGTCGATGCAGCGCCTGGCCGACAGCCTGCGTGCTGCCGAACAGCCCGGCTATCTGCCAAGCGCCCGGGGCGTGGCCCTGCATCTGCCGCCGACGAACGTCGACACGATTTTCGTCTATAGCTGGGCTATGTCGCTGTTCGCGGGCAATGCGAACGTCGTGCGCCTACCCGAATCGCTCAAGCCGGAAACCCGCCTGCTGGTAGGCCTGCTGGCGGCGACGCTGGGCGATCTTGGCGAAGGGCAACGGCAGCTGTTCTGTCATTACCCCTATGGCCAACCGATCGAAGCCGCGCTTGCCCGGCATTTCGACCTGCGGCTGATCTGGGGCGGCGATGCCAAGGTGAACCAGGTGTCGAAGCTGCCGATCCGCCCGGACGGACTGTCGATTGGTTTTCCCGATCGCAAGTCGCTCGCCCTGATTGCCTCCGACGCCTATCGCCAGGCAGACGAAGCCCAGCGCGACGGCCTGGCAGAGCGGTTCTTCAACGATGTCTACTGGTTCGACCAGATGGGTTGCGGTTCGCCTCGCCTGCTCGTCTGGCTGGACGAGCCGGGCGCGCTGGCCGAAGATTTCTACCGCCGAGTGGCCAGTCTGGCCCGCAGCAAGAGCTACCAGGTCGAAGCCGGAACGGCGATCGGCAAGCTGGCCCTGGCGCATGATCTGCTGGCCGAAGCCGTGACGGATCGTCACAGCGCCTATGGCAATGCCCTGCACGTCAGCCGGGCAAGCGATCCGGTCGAGGCGCTGCATCGTCCGCATGGTGGCGGGTTCCTGTGCGATTGGGTGGCCACGGCAGTCGAAGACCTTGCCCCGCTGGCAAGTCGGCCCTTGCAGACGGTGACGCACTTCGGGATCGATGCCGTCGCCTGCGAGGCGCTGGCCCGGACCTTGCGCGGCAGGGGCGGCTATCGCATCGTGCCGATCGGCCAGGCCCTGCAGTTCGAGCCGGTCTGGGACGGCGTGGACCTGATGCGCCACATGACCCGCCTCATTGCCTGGCGCTAGCCGCGTGACTTCGAACAGCCCCGACAGTCCTGGAATCGACCGGGAGGAGTCTCCTGCTCCGTTCCGGGCAGCGCAGCGACAGGTCGAGCGGCTGGTTGAAGAACAAGAGTCCCTCCAGTCCCAGTACGAGAACCTGCAACGCGATCATGTCGACATGGTCAGGCGCTACAGTTGGGCTCTGGCGTGCGCGACCGAGCTGAGCCGCTGCCCGCGCGGACTGCTGGGGTTTCTGGCGCAACTTCTGCCGCACGGTCTGTGGCGCTGGCACCAGGCGCGCCGGCTGCGCCGCCTGGGCCTGTTCAATGTGCGGGCCTATCGCCGCCGTTATCCCGATACCAGGCGGAGCAGGTTCGGCCCGCTTTCGCACTTCTTCCGCTGGGGCGTGAAGGAAGGCAGGATGGGCGGCCCCAACCAGGCCCCGGGCAGCGTGCCGCCGCCGTCGCCCGAAACCATTGCCGCCATCCTGCGCAGCGGCCTGTTCGATGCGGACTGGTACCGTGGGCAATACGGTTGCACCGCCCCCACCGATGAAGCGGCAGTGTGCGATTACCTGGCGGAAAGCGAGCTGGACCCGCTGCGAAATCCGGGGCCGCTGTTTTCGGGCGCATTCTACATCATGCAGAACCCGGACACGGCCGGCATCAATCCGCTCCAGCACTACCTGGCCTTCGGCATGGCCGAGGGGCGGCGTGCCTTTGCGCCGGCCGCCGCGGACGCCTATATGGAAGGCGCGGCAGACCAGGCCCTCAAGCGGCTCGATGAACTGCTAGATCCGACCCGGCCGGTCCTGATCTTGACCTGGCGGGACGGCAACTTCTTCTTCGCGGACATTGCGGCCTACCTGTGCGAATATCTGGCCCGCCGCGGGTATACGGCCCGTCAGGCGTGCGACGATGCGGGCGTCGAAAGCGATCAGAACAATCTCGTTGTGGTCGCTCCGCACGAATACTGCATTCATGGTCCCGGCCGGGCGTGGCCGGCCGAACGGCTTGGCCAAGTGGTCTACGTGAATACCGAACAGTGGCACACCTCGTGGTTTTCGCTGGCGCTTGGCGTCATGGCGCACTCGGCCAAGGTGCTGGACATCAATCCGGCATCGGCTCGCGGGCTCGGCCGGCTGGGCTTGCAGGCGGGCTTCCTGCCGATCGTGCCGGCTGAAGGCGAGACGTTCTCCTTTGCCCGGGCGCCGCTGTCATCGCAGACCGCAGCCTTGCGGGCGGTCAAGCCATTGACCTATCCGACCGCATTCGCCGAGCGTCCCTACGACATACTCTACGTCGCGGCGCTGAACGAGCGCCGCGCCCGGATCCTGGCGGACCTGGCCCCCGATCTGGCCCGGCATGACTGCTTCCTACATACACCGATGCTGCAAGGCCCGGTCAACAGCCGCAGCGCCAACATGATTCCCAGTGCCGATTTCAGCCAACTGGCACGCAATGCCAAGATCCTGCTCAACATCCACCAGGGCGAGAGCCGCTATTTTGAATGGCACCGGCTGTTCGTCTCGGGCATTTGCGAAGGCTGCGTGGTGGTCACCGAACCATGCATCGACACGGGCGTGCTGATTGCCGGCACCCACTATCTGGAAATCGAGGCCGGCCTGATGGGGCAATATGTCAATTGGCTGCTGTCCTCTCCCCAAGGCAGGCTGAAGCTGGCCGAAATTCACGACAACTGTGCCGGTTTCCGCACCGGCCAGGTCGCGATCGAGCAGGCCGCGCGATGATCACCCAGCAAGCCGATCAACTGTTCGCGCATAACCTGACCGGCCGCACGGTTGCGGTGATCGTTCCCTTGTTCAATTACTCGGGATATATCGAGGAAACCCTGAATTCCGTGGCTGCCCAGACGTGCCGCGACCTGGCGGTGATCGTGGTCGACGATTGCAGCACCGATGCTTCGGCCCAGGTAGTCGAGAACTGGATGCGCGCTAATCGCGATTGCGGAATTGGCCTGGGTCTGTGGCGCAATGCCTCCAACTCTAGGCTGGCGGTGACCCGCAATACCGGGATCGGGTTGTCCTCGTCCGAATACTGCTTCTTCCTCGATGCCGACAACACGCTGTACCCACGGTGCATCGAAAAGCACCTGGGCGCCCTGGCGGCTAGGCCCGACGCTGCTGCGGCCTATGGCTTGATCGAGGTGTTTGGCGGTCGAGCAGGCATCATGGGCGCAGGCGTGTTCGACCGCGCGGCCTTGAGCCATGGCAATTTCATCGATGCAATGGCCATGGTGCGCCGCTCGGTCCTGCTCGACCTGGGCGGGTTCAAGCATATCGAGCATGGCTGGGAAGATTACGACTTCTGGCTGCGGCTGTGCGAAGCCGGCCTGCTGGCGATCCACATCCCCGAGATCCTGTCGCGCTATCGGGAACACCGGGCCTCGATGCTGCGCACCCAGACCAACCTGCCCGATCATATCAGCAAGCTGCACGCAGACATGAAACGCCGCCATCCCTGGCTGGATCTGCATTGAACCGATCGTCCGAAACGCAACGGCGTCCTTGCCCGGTCGGTTAAAGGGCTTGATACAGCGCCACTGCCTCGTCCACGCTGTCGTAGGTGGTCAGGACCGTATCCTTGATCAAGGCGGCCCGGTTGCAGGATTCCCGGATGATCTCGGTGCTGTGCGAGGCGAGAATCATTGCCCGATCGGCGCGCTTCTCGAACAGTTCGATATGGCATTTGCGGTTGAAGTTCTGGTCGCCGACCAGGATGATCTCGTCGATCAGGTAGCAGTCGAACTCAATCGCAAGCGACAGGGCGAAGGCAAGCCGGGCGCGCATGCCCGAGGAATAGGTCTTCACCGGCATCTTGAGCATGGCGCCAAGCTCGGTGAACTCTTCGACGTAGGCCTTTATCTCGGCATAGGGGCGGCGATAGATTCGGGCAATGAACCGGGCGTTGTCATAGCCTGTCAGGCTTCCCTGGAAGCCGCCCGCGAAGCCCAGCGGCCACGAAACGGTCATGTGCCGCTTGATCTGGCCTGAAGTCGGCATCTCGACCCCGCCGATCAGCTTGATCAGGGTGCTCTTGCCGGCTCCATTGCGGCCAAGCAGGGCCAGCTTTTCGCCCGGCCTGATTTCCAGGTTCACGTTGCGCAAGACCTGCTTGCGCGCAGAACCGTGCGCATATTCCTTGCACAGATCGCGGCAGATGATCATTGGACGGTCAGCGTTTTGCGCACGCGGCGGCACAGCGCCAGGCCGATCATCCCGATGACCAGCGAGCACCAGATCGGGTTCCAGATGTTGTAATAGACGGTGATCGTCTCGCCCCAGATGCCCTTGCGCATCATTTCCATGGCGTTCACGAAGGGCGACCACAGGAAATACTGCCGTACGCCAGGGGCGATCCAGGCCGCCATGGAGAACAGCCCCGACACCGGAATCATGATGTAGGTCGTCACCGGCATGAACTTTTCCAGGACTTCGGACATCTCTGACAGCGGGGCAATCACCAGCGCCAGGGCCAGGGTGAACGCGGCATAGAGCATCCAGCCCGCGACTAGCAGTCCAAGATCCGCAGGGACCGGAAACTCACCGAAGACCATCAGGACGGCGGCAAGGAACACATAGGCCATCATCCCGCCAGCCATCTCCACCAGGAAGCGGGCAAGGATCAGGTCCAGGATCTTGACCTGACGGTGATACAGCAGGCTGCTGTTCACACTGAAGATCGAAATGCTGCGCGACACGCCGTGGCGAAACAGCGTCACGGGGATGTACCCGGTCACCGCGAACGCGATCACGCTCATCCCGTGTTCCGTCGGGCCATGCAGCACGCGCCACATCGCGGCCACCAGCACGCCGAACAGCAGCGGTTCGGCCATGATCCAAAGGAAGCCGATGTTCTCGCGGCCGAAGCGGGTAATCAGCTCGCGGATCATCAGCGCGTGAATGACGCGCACCTGAATCTCCCAGCCAACCCGCAATTTTTGCAGCGTTGAGAGTTGCACTATCAGTCTTCCGGAGCGTGTTCGAGAATGCCGACGACGAACATCCAGCCGATGAAATAGAGACAGGCCGCCGCCGCCGCGACGATGATGGTGTTCAGCAGGCGCTTCGGCAGGAGCGGGGCATCGGGCAGATTGGGATTGACCACGCGTTCCAGGTAGAACTGCTGCCGCTGCGCGTCCGCACGGGCCTGAACCAGCGCGGCATCGGCGGCATTGAGCGCCGCCGTGGCGAATTCCTGCTCGACCAGCAGATTTTCATACCCGCCGATCTTCGAGGCGATCCCCTGGTCGCTGCCCACCAGACGGCTGTCCTGCGAGGCGATCTGCGCCGACATGGCGGCGATCCGGTCACGCAGGGCCGGGATTGCCGGATTGCGGGGCGTCATGCGCTGGATCAGCTCAAGCTGTGCCTGGAGCGTGGCCCGCTCGGCGACCAGCTTGTTGGAAATATCGAGGACCCCGCCGACCTGCTTGGCAGGGTCGATCACTTCCCTGGCGTTGCGGTAGCGCGCCACCATCAGCCGCGCTTCCCTGGCGCGAGCGGTGGCCAGTTCGACCTGCCGCTGGGCTTCGCCGATCCCGCGGGCCTGGGCGCGGTCGTTCAACCGGTTGACCAGTTGCTCGCTCAATTCCAGCAGACGCGAATTGATCGCGTGCGCATCGCCTGGCGTAAACGCCTTGACGCGAATAATCGCCGTTCCGGTTTCGGTGTCCTGACCGACTTCGACCATGTGGCCGTAGAACTTGTAAAGTTCCTCGAACGTATCGCGCGAGAAAAGCGCCGGGAATCGGGAAAAAACGTCAATATCCGACGAAGAGAACTTTTCCCGGATACGGGAACTCTTTTCCAGTTCGCTCAGTGCGTCGCGCGAGCGGACAAAGGCCAAGACTTCGTTGGCCTGTTCCTGCCCGCTTGATAGACCAGTGGTCTGGATGAGGTTGGCCAGCGTAGAAATCTGCCCGCGCTTCTGGTCGGGACTTTTTACGACGAACCGTGATTCCGAAATGAAAACGTCCGACGCGTAAAGGCCGTTATAGATGCCGGCGCAAATAGTCGGGAGAACCACGAACAGGAAAAGCCAGCGGCGCCGGCTGATCCATTCCCGCAGCGCGGACCGCTTGACCGGCTGTTCCGCTTCAATTTGGGCCACTGCTGTCATGTTCATACTATCTGTGCCGTATACTAGCGGGCTACGCGGGGGATCACCCGCAATAGTGCCAGAGCGGTAGGCCAACACGCCGTCCGGCGCAAGGTGGGAACGCAATGCGGCCCACGGTCAATGCCATAAAAGATTTGACGACCTGCCGACCGGCGGCGCGGCAAACGATGCTCATCCGGATCGCTAGGCCGCGCTTTGCGCCTGGTCCAGAAACGCAGCGTAAGCCCGGGCCACGCCCTCGCGCAGGCTGACCTGCGGCGCCCACCCGAAGGAGCGAAGGCGGCTGTTGTCCATCAGCTTGCGCGGGGTGCCATCGGGCTTGGACGGGTCGGTCACCACTTCGCCCCGGGCATAGTCCAGCACGTCCATCACCAGCCGGGTCAGCTCCATGATCGAGATGTCCTCGCCCGAGCCGACATTGACGTGGCCCTTGTCCGAATAGACCTTCATCAGGTGGACGCAGGCATCCGCGCAGTCATCGACGTAGAGGAATTCGCGGCGCGGCGAGCCCGTGCCCCAGACCTGCACCGGGGCGCCGATCAGCCTTGCTTCGTGGACCTTGCGGATCAGCGCGGGCAGCACATGGCTGGAGTTGAGGTCGAAGTTGTCGCCCGGGCCATAAAGGTTGGTCGGCATGGCGCTGATGTAATCGCAGCCATACTGCTGGCGGTAGGCCTGGGCCAGCTTGATCCCGGCGATCTTGGCGATCGCGTACCACTCGTTGGTTGGCTCCAGTTCGCCGGTCAGCAGCGCGTCTTCCTGGATCGGTTGCGGCGCGAACTTGGGGTAAATGCAGGACGAGCCCAGGAACAGCAGCTTTTCCACCCCCACATCGTGCGCGCCGGTGAAGATCGCGGTTTCGATCAGCAGGTTGTCGCGCAGGAAATCGACCGGATAGGTCGAATTGGCGAGGATTCCGCCAACCCGGGCGGCGGCCAGGAACACCGCCTGGGGGCGTTCCTTGCGCATCCAGTCCAGCACGGCGCGCTGGTCGGTCAGGTCCAGCGTCTCACGCCCGACCGTCAGGACTTCGCATTGCTCGTCGGCCAGGCGGCGGGCAATCGCCCCGCCGACCATGCCGCGATGGCCGGCAACCCAGACGCGCTTACCGGCAAGATCATAGGTCATCGGTCAGCTACCCAGCCCGATCGCGGCGGTGCGCATCACGTCAAGGTCGGCCTGGACCATTTCGCGGGCCAGATCGCGCACCGAGGTTTCGTGGCGCCAGCCCAGCTTGGTGTGGGCCTTGGTCGGATCGCCGATCAGCAGGTCAACCTCGGTCGGGCGGAAATAGCGCGGATCGACCGCGACGCGCAGCGCCCCGGTCTGCTTGCAGAAGCCCTGCTCGGCCGCGCCTTCGCCGCGCCATTCCAGCTCGATCCCGACGTCCGCGAACGACCATTCGACGAACTGGCGCACCGTGTTGGTTTCGCCGGTGGCCAGCACGTAATCGTCCGGCTCGTCCTGTTGCAGCATCATCCACATCCCGCGCACATATTCGCGCGCATGGCCCCAGTCGCGCTTGGCATCGAGGTTGCCGAGATAGAGCACGTCCTGCCGCCCGAGCGAGATCGCGGCGGCGGCGCGGGTGATCTTGCGGGTGACGAAGGTTTCGCCGCGCAGCGGGCTCTCGTGGTTGAACAGGATGCCGTTGGAGGCATGCATGCCATAGGCTTCGCGGTAATTGACCACGATCCAGTAGGCATAGAGCTTGGCCGCGGCATAGGGGCTGCGCGGATAGAACGGCGTGGTTTCGCGCTGCGGCACTTCCTGGACCAGGCCGTAAAGCTCTGAGGTGGATGCCTGGTAGAACCGGGTCGTCTGTTCCAGCCCCAGGATGCGGATCGCCTCAAGCAGGCGCAGCGTGCCCAGCGCGTCCGAATTGGCCGTGTATTCGGGCGTTTCGAAGCTGACCTGGACGTGGCTTTGCGCCGCGAGGTTGTAGATTTCGTCCGGCTGGGTTTCCTGGACGATGCGGATCAGGTTGGTCGAATCCGTCATGTCGCCGTAATGCAGCGTCAGCTGCGGGTTCGGCTTGTGCGGATCTTCGTAGATGTCGTCGATCCGCCCGGTGTTGAAGGACGAGGAGCGCCGCTTGATCCCGTGAACGCGGTATCCCTTGTCGAGCAGCAGGCGGGCCAGGTACGCGCCGTCTTGCCCGGTGATGCCGGTAATCAGGGCCGTCTTGTTGGTCACTCCGGGGATTCCTTTGGAAACTGATTGATATGGGATGCCATCCCCAAGCGGGATTGCGTCCTGCCGCCAGCCACGGGCCGGAACTGGCAGGTCGGCCCCCTTGGCGCGCCCTGGATCGCGCCCGTTCACTCGCCCAAAGGCATCGCATTGGCAATATCGAATTGAGGTATTGTGCCTATTTGACCCGGCGCGGCATTTTTCGCCCACGTTGCCGGTCAAGGCGTTGGGCCGCCAGACGGCGATCAGCCGTCCGCCCTCAGCCTCGTTCAGCGCCGGGGCACGGCGGCGGGCTCAGTCGAAACTGGCTCCGGGGCGCACGCCCAGCTTCTTGAACACCGTGGCGGCAGGGCACCAGCCGGTGAAGCTGGCCTGCAGCATGTTCAGCCCGGCAAAGGCAGTCAGGTACAGCCAGGCCGGATGGACCCAGTGCGCCAAGGCCAGGCTGGCCAGCACCACCACGCCGGCAAAGCGTAAAACGGCGGAATCGAGTGTCATGCCAGGTGCTCCTTACTTGAACCGCAGCTTGCTGATGCCGAGCGCGTGCAGCGCGAGCTTTTCGTAGAACGGCTCGCTGGTGCCCCGGCGGATCTTGTGGAGGAAGTATTTCTCGAACCCGATCTTGGCGAGGTGGACCCATTTGCCCTCGCTTGACCAGTTGACGTTGCGCGGCGGGATCTGCGGCTGGGCGACAAAGGCCACGCCGCCATCGCCGAAATCGGCCAGGCAGACCGCGTTCCAGCTGGCCTCCTCGCTGGGTTCCTGGCCAGCCAGGATCAGCTTGAGGTTGGCGGCGATCGCGGTGACCATGCTTTCGATCATGAACCCGGTCTTGGGCACGCCGACCGGGACCGGGGTCTTGCCCACCGGCGGGATCGCCACGCAGACGCCCAGCGCGAACACGTTGGGGAAGGCGGGGTTGCGCTGGTGCTTGTCGGCCAGGATGAAGCCGCGTGGATTGGTCAGCCCCTCGATCCCGAACACCGCAGGCACGCCGCGAAAGGCGGGCAGGATCATCGAGAAGCCGAACGGCAACTCGTGCTGGCCCTTGACCGAGCCGTCCTCGTTCACTTCCTCGACATGCATCAGGGCGTCCTCGACCCTGGCGATGCGCGCATTGGTGATCCACTTGATGTGGCGACCTCGCATCTCGCTTTCGAGCAGGCCCTTGGTGTCGCCCACCCCGTCGAGGCCCAGGTGGCCGACATAGGGTTCGGCAGTGACGAAGGTCATTGGCACCCGGTCGCGGATCTTGCGGCGGCGCAGCTCGGTATCGACGATCATCGCGAATTCGTAGGCCGGGCCATAGCACGAGGCGCCCTGCGCCGCGCCGATCACGACGGGCTTGGGATCGGCGGCAAGCCGTTCGAACATGTCGGCGGCTGCCGAGGCGTGGTCGGTGCGGCAGACCGATTGGGTAAAGCCCTTCGGCCCCAGCCCGTCCACTTCGTCAAACGCCAGTTCCGGGCCGGTGGCGATGACCAGGTAGTCATAGCTGACCGAAGAGCCGTCGTTCAGCTCGATCCGGTTTTCCCCCGGATGGACCCGTTTGGCCCCAGCCGAGGTAAAGCCGATGCCCTTTTTCGCCATGATCGGCGGCAGGTGGACCTTGATCGCGTCGGGCTCACGCCAACGCACCGCGACCCAGGGGTTCGATGGCACGAACCAGAAATCGTCCGAATCGTTCACCACCATGACTTCGGCCTGGCCCTGGACGGCGCCGCGGATTTCATAAGCCGCGATCGTCCCGCCAAGCCCGGCGCCAAGAACCACAATTACCGGTAGCGCCATGATCCTGCTCCTACCTGCGGCGTTGCCCTTCGTTGCGACCCGAAAGGACCCGACTCACTGTCTATGTGACTTGACTAATATTAGTTAAAGACGATATGAGCAAGAGGAAATATGCAGCGGCAGATTCGCCGCACAGGAAGGACGCAGGACAATGGTTTTCGGTTTCGGCAAGGCGCGGCATCGTGAACTGACCCCGGGCGAGCTTGCGCAGCTGCTGCGCGATGATCGGGCGCTGGTGGTCGATGTGCGCGAAGTGGACGAATTCGCTACCGGGCACATTCCTGGGGCGGTCAACCTGCCGCTTTCCACTTTCCAGACCAGCCAGCTGCCCGATGCGGGCGGGCGGACCATGGTGCTGAACTGCGCCGCCGGGCGGCGTTCGGCCATGGCGCTGGAACGCTGCGCCATGGCGCGGTCGGAAGTGGACACGCACCTCGCCGGGGGCTTCGGTGCCTGGCAGGCGGCGGGATTGCCGGTCGAACGCTGAACGACGGAAAGGAAGCGGGGGATGCGCAAGGCTGGACTGACGATCGCAACGCTGGCCATGGCGCTGGTGCTCGCCTCCTGCGGCGAAACGAGTGTACCGGCCCCGCCGGCCAAGGCTCCGATCGGGCAGCGGCTGGTGCTGGCCCCGGCCGATGCCGCCGCCTGGCAGGACGTCAGCGCGGAAGTGACCACGGTTGACCAGGCCCAGGTCCTGGCGCGCATTCCCGGCATCCTGACCAGCCTGTCCGTGCGCGAGGGCGATCTGGTGACCAAAGGCCAGGTGATCGGCCGGATCGTCGACAGCCAGCTTGGCTACCAGGCCGGGGCTTACGGCGCGCAGGCCGCCGCTGCCCAGGCCCAGGCCGCCCAGGCCGAGGCGGAACTGTCACGGGTGAAGTACCTTTACCAGAACGGCGTCTATGCCAAGGCGCGGCTGGATCAGGCGCAGGCCGCCGCCGATGCCGCGCGCGCGCAGATCCGCGCCGCCCAGGCCCAGCAGGCCGCCGTTGGCGCCGTGGCCGGGCAGGGCGCGGTGATTGCGCCGACCAGCGGCCGCGTGCTGCGTGCCGATGTGCCGGCGGGCGCTCCGGTGGCCCCGGGCGTGGTGGTTGCGGCGATTACCGCCGGGCCGACCGTGCTGCGCCTGCAGATTCCCGAATCGCTGGCCGACAAGGTCCGCCCCGGCTCGCAGGTTCAGGCCAGCGCGCTGGCGGGGACAAGCGCGGGCCGCGTGGTGCGCGTCTATCCCGCGATCAGCGCGGGGCAGTTCGCCGCCGATGTCGAAATGCCGGGGCTGGACAACCGCCTGGTCGGGCGGCGCCTGGCTGCGCGGGTCGAAACCGGCGCGCGCAAGGCGCTGCTGGTCCCGACCAATTTCGTGACCAGCCGTTACGGCATCGACTATGTTACCGTGCTCGCCAAGGATGGCAGCGCGGCGCAGGTGCCGGTGCAGCTTGCGCCCAGCAGCGTGCCGGGCAAGCTGGAACTGCTGTCCGGCGCTGCGGCGGGCGATACCCTGATCTCGCAGGCCGGCCAATGAACCTGGGCATTTCCGGGCGGTTGACCCGCGCGACGATCCAGTCGCCGCTGACCCCGCTGCTGCTGCTCGCCGCGATGGTGGTTGGCCTGATCGCCACGATCACCATCCCGCGCGAGGAAGAACCGCAGATCTCGGTGCCGATGGTCGACATCCGGGTCATGGCCCCCGGCCTGTCCGCGCCCGAGGCGATCGAACTGGTGGCCAAGCCGCTCGAAACCATCGTCAAGAGCGTCAACGGGGTCGAACACGTCTATACCCAGGCGCAGGACAATGGCGTGCTGGTCACCGCGCGGTTCCTGGTCGGCTCCAACCAGGAAGATGCCGTCACCCGCATCAACGAAAAGATCGCCGCCAATATCGACCGCATCCCCGTGGGCATTCCCCCGCCGCAGGTCACCGTGCGCGGGATCAGCGACGTGCCCATCGTGGTGCTGACCCTGACGCCCAGGCCCGGCGCCCCGGGGCAGTGGAACGACCAGGCGCTGTTCGAGTTGGCGGGCAAGCTCCGCACCGAACTGGCCAAGGTCGATGATGTCGGCCTGACCTTCATTACCGGCGGCCAACGCATGGCGCTGCGCGTGGTGCCCGATCCGGCGCGGCTGGCGGCGCACCAGGTGCCGCTGGGCAGCGTGATCGAAGCGGTCAGCCAGGCCAATCGCGCTTTCCCTGCCGGGACCGTGCGCGAAGGCGGGCAGGCCGTGGCCGTCACCGCCGGTCAGACGCTCAAGACCGCCGAAGAGCTCGGCAACCTCACCGTCCGTTCGGCCGGCGGCGCGCCGGTGCTGCTGCGCGATGTGGCCACGGTGCAGCAGGGGCCGACCCAGGACCAGGCCCGCGCCTGGCGCTGGGCGCGCGATGACACGGCGGGCTGGGTGATGACCCCGGCGGTCAGCCTGGCGATCGCCAAGCGCGCCGGGGCCAATGCGGTGACCGTGTCTGAACAGGTGGTTGAGCGGCTCGACCTGCTCAAGGGCAAGCTGGTGCCCGAAAGCGTCAGCGTGGCGGTGACCCGCAACTATGGCGAAACCGCCAATGAAAAGGCCAACGAGCTGATCTTCCACCTCGCCCTGGCGACGATTTCGATCGTCGTGCTGATCGGCTTCGCGATTGGTTGGCGCGAGGCGGGGGTGACCGCCATCGTCATTCCCACCACCATCATGCTGACCATGTTCGCCAGCAAGATCATGGGCTTTACCATCAACCGCGTCAGCCTGTTCGCGCTGATCTTCTCGATCGGCATCCTGGTCGACGATGCGATCGTGATGATCGAGAACATCGCCCGGCACTGGGGCATGGCTGATGGGCGCAGCCGGATCGACGCGGCGGTCGATGCCGTGGCCGAAGTCGGCAATCCCACCATTGTCGCGACGCTCACCGTGGTGGCCGCCCTGCTGCCGATGCTGTTCGTGTCGGGCCTGATGGGCCCCTACATGGCGCCGATCCCGATCAACGCCAGCGCGGCGATGGTGTTCAGCTTCTTCGTCGCGGTGATCATCGCCCCCTGGCTGATGATCCGCTTTGCCCGCGAGGCGCTGGCCCACGGCGAACACGATCCGCACGGCGGCAAGCTGGGCGCGCTGTATCGCCGCTATGCCAGCCGCGTGATCGCCAGCCGCGACAGCGCGCGCCGATTTCTCATCGCGGTGGGCGGGGCCACGCTGGTCGCCTGCTCGATGTTCTATTTCAAGGCGGTGACGGTCAAGCTGCTGCCGTTTGACAACAAGAGCGAAGTGCAACTGGTGCTCGACATGCCCGAAGGGACCAGCCTGGAAATGACCGGGCGGGTGCTGGAACAGGCTGCCGCGGTTGTCCGCCGCGTGCCCGAAGTGGTGGCGATGGAAGCCTATGCCGGGACCAGCGCGCCGTTCAACTTCAACGGGCTGGTGCGGCATTACTTCCTGCGCGCGCAGCCGGAACTGGGCGACCTGATGGTCACGCTCCAGCCCAAGGGCGATCGCTCGCGCTCCAGCCACGAGATCGCGGTGGACCTGCGCGAGCAGTTGCTGAAAGCGGTGCCGCTGCCGGCCGGGGCCTCGCTCAAGGTGGTGGAAACCCCGCCGGGGCCGCCGGTGCTGGCAACCCTGCTGGCCGAAATCTACGGCCCGGACGAACAGACCCGCCGCCAGACCGCGGAACAGGTCGAAAAGCTGTTCAAGTCAGTGCCCTATATCGTCGATGTCGACAATTCGTTCGGCACGGCGCGCCCGACGCTGCAGCTGGTCCCGGACCGGGCCAAGCTGGATCAGTATGGTCTGTCCGAACGCCAGCTGTTCGATTCGATCGGCGCGCTGCTGGGCAATACCACGGTCGGCCATGCCCCGCGCGGGGCGGACCGCGATCCGTTGCCGATCGAGCTGGGGCTGGACCAGGCGCAGCGCAGCTGGTCGGCCAGCCTCGCCGCCACCCCGGTCGCGGTGGCGCCCGGCGGGCAGCTGGTGCCGCTGGGCGAACTGGTCAGCGCCCGAGTGGTGCCGGGCGGGCAGGCGATGTTCCGGCGCGACGGTCGCGGCGCGGCCATGGTGCTGGCGGACCTCGCTGGCCGATACGAAGCGCCGATCTATGGTATGCTCGCGGTCGACGATGCGGTCGAACGGTTCGACTGGGCCCAGGCCGGCCTGACCAGGCCCGATGTGCTGCTGAACGGCCAGCCGCTCGATGAAAGCAAGACCTCGCTGCTGTGGGACGGCGAATGGGAAATCACCTGGGTGACCTTCCGCGACATGGGCGCGGCCTTCATGGTCGCGCTGCTGGGGATCTATGTGCTGGTGGTCGGACAGTTCCGCAGCTTCAAGCTGCCGCTGGTGATCCTCACGCCCATCCCGCTGACGCTGGTGGGGATCGTGGCCGGGCACATGCTGTTCATGGCCCCGTTCACCGCCACCAGCATGATCGGCTTCATCGCCTTGGCCGGGATCATCGTGCGCAATTCGATCCTGCTGGTCGATTTCATCCGCCACGCCCGCACGCCTGACAAGAGCCTGCGCGAAACGCTGCTGGAAGCGGGCATGATCCGCTTCAAGCCGATCGTGCTGACCGCCTTGGCGGCGATGATCGGCGCGGCGGTGATCCTGACCGATCCGATCTTCCAGGGCCTGGCGATCTCGCTGTTGTTCGGGCTGGCTTCGTCCACGCTGCTGACCGTGCTGGTGATCCCGGCAATCTACGTGCTGCTGCGCGACGATGGCCGCCCCCTGACCGAAGGTGATGCATGAAACCGGCCGATCTTTCCCAGCTCAAGGCCAATTCGGCGCAGATGGCGGCCAAGCTCAAGGTGATGAGCCACCCCGAACGGCTGCTGATGCTGTGCCGGCTGGACGAGGGCGAGGCTTCGGTCAACGAGCTGGTCGGGCTGACCGGCTTGTCGCAATCGTCAGTGTCGCAGCACCTGGCCATGCTGCGCGAAGAAGGCGCGGTGGCCTGCCGGGCCGAGGCGCAGGCGCGGTTCTACAGCCTGCGCGATCCCGTTGTCAGCGGGATCATCCACGCCTTGTGCGAGTTGTGCGACTAGGGCTCTATTCCCAGCCGCGTTCCAGGAACCGCTCGGCCATGCCGACCAGCAGCGCCGCGCCGCGCGGCATCACGGTTTCATCGACCACCATGCGCGGGGAATGGATCGAATGGCACTGGTGCCAGTCGGCCCCTTCGTGCGCCACGCCCAGGAACAGCATCGCGCCGGGGACCTGTTCCAGCACATAGGAAAAGTCTTCCGCGCCCATGATCGGGCGCTCGAGTTCGCGCCACGCCGGCTCGCCGAACAACTCGCGCGTGGTCGCAGCGGCAAGGCCCACGGCGCGATCGTCGCAGATCGTTACCGGGAAGCCTTCGGTGATGGTCACTTCGGCGGACAGGTTGTGGGCGGCGGCGATGCCCATGGCCAACTGGCGCAGCGCATCGTGCAGCTTGATCCGGTGGCGCGGCGACAGGGTACGCAGCGTGCCTTTCAGGGTGGCGAAATCGGCAATCACGTTGTGCGCGGTGCCGGCCTCGATCCGCGCGACGGTGGCCACCACCGGGTCGTGCGCGTCGAACTGGCGGGTGATCATGGTCTGGATCGCCATGACGATTTCGCAGGCGACCGGCACCGGATCGTGCCCCTGGTGCGGCATCGAGGCGTGCCCGCCCGCGCCGCGCACCACGATGTCGAACTGGTCGGCCGCCGCCATCAGCGGCCCGGCGCGGCCCGCGACCAGCCCGTGCGGGGCATTGGGCATGACGTGCAGAGCAAAGGCCGCCTCGGGCAGGGGATGCCCGGCCTGGCCGCCCAGCAACCCGTCTTCCAGCATGTAGCGCGCGCCGTGGTGGCCTTCCTCGCCCGGCTGGAACATGAACCGCACTTCGCCCTTCAGGCTGCCGGCCCGCGCGCACAGCAGCCGCACAGCCCCTGCCAGCATCGCGGTGTGGGCATCGTGCCCGCAGGCATGCATGCAGCCATTGATGGTCGAGGCATAGGGCAGCCCGGTTTCCTCGGGCATCGGCAGGGCGTCCATGTCGCCGCGCAGCAGCACGATCCGGCCCGGACCCGCGCCCCCTTTCAGCGTCGCGACCAGCCCGGTGGTCGATGGTCCTTCGGCCCATTCGAGCGGCAGGTCGGCCAGCGCCGCGCGCACCTTGTCCCGGGTAAGGGGCGTGTGCAGCCCCAGTTCGGGTTCGGCATGGATCGCCCGGCGCAGCGCCACGATGTCGCCCGAAATGGCGCGTGCATCGTCAAGCAGCGATTCGTGCAGCATGGTCTTCTCCCGGCCTGTGATTGCCGGGGATGATAGCCAAGGCTGGCGCGGCGTCTAGGGGCCTGAACCTAGGCCCCGATCCGCGCCGCGATGCGCTTGGCCGCGGCGTTGTGGCGCATCACCGACCAGACCAGCAGCAGGTTCAGCACCACGCCTTGATAAAGCATGTACCACGCAGGGGTGCCTGCAAACATCGACAGGCCCAGCACCACCGCGCGGGGATTGGGGCCCAGGATCTTGCACAGCAGCAGCAGTGGCTGGGTTTCCTCGCGCGCGATGCGGGCGATCCGGTCGAGCGCGGCGCGGTCCCCCTGCGCGGCCTGGACGGCGGCATCCACCCGCAGCGCATGTGGGGTCATGCCCGTGGCCACGCCCAGATAGGCCGAGACCAGGGCGGCAAACACACTGCGCGAGGTGGCCGAATCCTGCGCATCGTGCGACAGGCGGATCCACGGCGTGCCATAGACCCAGTACTGGTATTGCCGCCGCTGCACTTCGACGTGGTTGGCCTGAACCGCGTGGCTGATGCCGGCGAAGACCACCAGCGCCCAGGCGTGCCAGCCGCCAAACGTGCCGCCGATCCGGGTCATCACCCAGCCCATCACCAGGTACAGCACCACGTGGCTGAGATAGTCGCACAGCCCGTCGACCATTTCGCCGATCGGGCTGGACCGGCCGGTCATCCGGGCCAGATCGCCGTCCGCGCCGTCGACCACGTGCCAGGTCATGTGCAGGGCCATGCCCAGCGCGGCGGAGACTGGATAGCTCAGCCCGGCATAGGCCGCGCTGGCGGCGATCACCATGCCCGCGCCCAGCACCGACACCATGTTGGGCGTGATCGGCGTGCGGGCCAGCGCCCGCGCCAGTTGCCAGGCCAGCGGGTGGTACAAGTACCAGTTCAGGGGATCCTGCAGCTCTCTTGGGCGAAGCGGCCGGTTCGGGGCTGGTTCAGGTCTGCCGCTTCCCGGATTGCCCCCCGGACCGGGCAGTGTGGCAGTCTCGATTGTCACAAATTGTATCACTCCTCCCCGTGCCCTTGCACAGTTGGCGTCGGGCTGATAGCGATTTTTCCAGGGGCGGAACAGCGGGCGTCGGTCACAATCCGCGTACAGCGGCCAAAACAGGGCAGGAGGGCACGATTACAATTCGTGCTGTAGTGGCAGTGTTTCCGAGTGCGGCAGCGGCTTGCACCATGGTGGCCGGCCTGCCGGCGATCGTGCGCGCCCTGCACACGCTGGCCCGGGCGAAGTGCGGCCGGGCGGTGGTGATCGCCCCCGGATTGGACCGGATGCCCGCTCCCGTGGCGACCGAGGCGGCGCGGCTGGTCCCCGAGTTGGGCTGGGCGGTGGCCGCCTCCGGAGACAACCTCGCCGACCTGCCCGCCGACACGCCCGTCCTGCAGGCCGAAACACTGGTCGCCGGGGCGCTGCCCGACCTGGCGGGCGCGGCGCGGCTGGGCGGTGGCCCCGCGGCGCTTGCCCCGATGCCCGAAGTCCTGTCGCGGCGCGCGCTGGCCGCGGCGGCGCGGCAGATCATCAAGGCCACGGCCAAGCCGGGCGACGGGATCGTCTCGCGCCATGTCAACCGCCCGATCTCGCAGGCCTGTTCGCGGCTGGTGCTGCGGCTGTTCCCCCATGCCCGGCCGCTGCACGCCACCTTCGGCACGGCGGCCTTGGCGCTGGCCATGACTGCCGCGCTGCTGTCCGGCACGCCTGCCGGGCTGGTCGCGGGGGCGCTGCTGTTCCAGGCAGCCTCGATCTTCGACGGGGTCGACGGCGAAATCGCCCGTGCCACCTTGCGCGCATCGCCGCGGGGGGCGGCGCTCGATTCCCTGGTCGATGCCCTGACCAACCTGGCCTGCGTTGCCGGGGTGTCGTGGAACCTCTATTGCCAGGGTCAGGGCCGGGCGGCTATGGCCGGCGCGGCCGGACTGGTGGTGATGGGGCTGGGCCTGTGGATCCTGGGACGGCATAGCCGCAGGAGCGCCGAAGGCATGACCTTCAACGCTCTCAAGGACCGGTTCAGCCAGCGGCCTTCCCGGCTGAAGCAATGGCTGACCTGGCTGACCATGCGCGATTTTTACGCGCTGGTCGGCGCCGTGCTGATTGCATCGGGCTTCGCAGCCTTTGCACTTTATGCATTTGCAGTTGTCGCGGCGGGGTGGTTCATCGTGGTCGTGACCGTCATGACGCGAGAACCGGCTTGACCTGCGCTAAAACACTTGCTTTTGGCGCGCGATTTAACAATGAGGCGTGTTTCACTTGAACCGCGCCGTCACGCTCGGAAGGGATCGAACCATAATGAAGCCTATCAAGGTCGCCATGATTGGTGTGGGCAACTGCGCCAGCTCGCTGGTGCAGGGCGTTGCCTATTATCGCCAGAACAACAGCTCGCAGGGCCTGATCCACGACAAGATCGGCGGCTATGGCGCGGGTGACGTTGACTTCGTGCTCGGCATCGACGTCGATGCGCGCAAGGTCGGCAAGGACATCGCCGAGGCGATCTTCGCCCAGCCGAACAACACCAAGGTGTTCAAGCCGGACGTGCCGGCCACCGGCGCCAAGGTGATCATGGGCAAGGTGTCGGACGGCGTTGCCCCGCACATGACCACGGTCGGCGAGAAGGGCTTCATCGTTGCCGACGAACCGGAAGCCGACAAGGCCCGCATCGTTGCGGCGATCAAGGATTCGGGCGCCGACGTGCTCGTCAACTTCCTGCCGGTCGGTTCGCAGGAAGCGACCGAATTCTACATGGATTGCGCGCTGGAAGCGGGCGTTGCGGTGGTCAACTGCATGCCGGTGTTCATCGCCAGCCGCCCGGACTGGGAAGCCAAGTTCCGCGCCAAGAACATCCCGATCGTGGGTGACGACATCAAGGCCCAGGTTGGCGCCACGATCGTCCACCGCGTGCTGTCCAGCCTGTTCGCCGCCCGCGGCGTGACGGTGGAACGCACCTACCAGCTCAACACCGGCGGCAACACCGACTTCATGAACATGCTCGACCGTCAGCGTCTGGGCAGCAAGAAGGAATCGAAGACCGAGGCGGTGCAGGCCATGCTCGCCCAGCGTCTCGAAGACGAAAACATCCACGTCGGCCCGTCGGACTATGTTCCCTGGCAGAAGGACAACAAGCTGTGCTTCCTGCGCCTCGAAGGGCTGCAGTGGGGCAACGTCCCGATGGAACTGGAACTGCGCCTCTCGGTCGAAGACAGCCCGAACTCGGCGGCTTGCGTCATGGACGCGATCCGCTGCGCCAAGGTTGCCCTGGAACGCGGTGAAGGCGGTGCGCTGATCGGCCCGTCGGCCTACTTCTGCAAGCACCCGCCGCAGCAGTTCAACGACGATCTGGCCGCCCAGATGGTCGACGAATACATCACCGAAGCGCCGCTGGCGGCCGAATAAGCCCCGCAGCCTCTCGCTTTGACGGCGCCGGTCGGTTCTGCTGACCGGCGCCGTTCGCATTTACGGGAAAGCCACAGGCCATGGATGCCCTGATCATTGCCGCCGGATTCGGCAGCCGTTTGCGCGACTTGTCCGATTCCAAGCCGCTCACCCCTGTCGCGGGGGTTGCCCTGCTTGAACTGGGCGCCCGCCAGGCGCGTGCCGCCGGGGCGCAGCGGGTGGTGGTGGTCACCGGGCACGAGGCCGAACGGATCGAGGCATTCCTGCCCGGGCTGTCAGACCGGATCGGCATTCCGGTGGTGGCGCAGCGGGTGGCGGACTGGTCGAAGCCGAACGGCTGGTCGGTCATGGCCGGGGCCAGCGCGATTGATGGCAACTACCTGCTGATGATGTCCGATCACATCTTTTCCGCTGGCATCCTGCGCGATCTGGCCCGTCAGCACGGCGCGGACCGCGGGGTGACCCTGGCGGTCGACCGGCGCTGCGACAATCCGCTGGTCGATCCGGACGACGCCACTTGGGTGCGGCTGGACCAGCGCGGCTTCATCCGCGCGATCGGCAAGACCATTCCCGAATACGACGCGGTCGATTGCGGCGCGTTCCTCGCCACGCCCGAACTGGCCCAGGCGATCCAGGCGGCGATCGACGCCGGGCAGGCGGGCAGCCTGTCCGAAGGGATGCAGCGCCTGGCCGATGCGGGCCGCGCGGCGACGATGGAGATTGGCGGGGCCTGGTGGCTCGACGTCGACGATCCGCGCGCGCACGAATTGGCCGAGGCCCAGGCCCCGGTCGAATTGGCCGAAGTGTACCAGGCAGCCCGCGCCTAGGGTCAGGCCCTAGGGATACTTCATGTGGACCCGGGTGGTCAGCCCGGACTTGGGCACGTTCAGCCGTACCGACTTGAAGGTCGGCAGGCCCGCCAGGGTTGCCGGGTTGTTCGAAAAGCCGAACCCTTCGGCCGGAAAGCCGATCCCGGTGCGGTCGAACGAGCGGTTGGCGTTTTCATCGTGGTACAGCGCCAGGGCATAGACCCCGGTGCGCGGCACGAAGATGCAGGCCCGCGTGGTGCCGGACTGGGCATCGACCCGCCCGACATACAGCGAACCGCGCTTGACCAGGAACTTGCTGGCATCGTCGGCATAAAGCGTCACCGCGACCAGGCCGTTGCTGTTGCGCACGCCATCGACCACCACGTTCAGCCAGGTCTGGCTGGCGGGACCGGTGCAGCCTGGCGGGGGTGTTGCGGCCGCGGGCGAGGCATCGGCGCCAGTCGTGCCCAGCACGGCAGCACCCAGCGCCAGCGGGACAAACAGCGCGGCCAGCGCGCGCACGGACTTGTGCTTCATCATCGTTGCTCGATCCTGTCTGGAAACTGGCCTCAACCGGTCAGGGTGCCGCCCTGCAACCATGCTGCTTTCACCATTGCCGGTGGCCGTGTTCCTTCCCCAATGCGATTCGCGCGCTTAATATGAACTGAATTGGGCGGAAATGGGATTGTCAGCTAGGCGCTGCCAATCTTCCCCCCGTCCAGCCGGATTCGTCTGTCCGCCAGTGCCGCCAGGCGACCGTGGTGACCAATCATCAGGATCGTGAGGCGGCCCTTCAACCGCCCGATCGCCTCGGCCACCAGGGCCTCGTTGGCAGCGTCGAGCGCGCTGGTCGCCTCGTCCAGGATCAGCAGTGCCGGATCGCGCAGCAGGGCGCGGGCCAGCATCAGGCGCTGGCGCTCCCCGCCAGACAGCCGCCGCCCGCCATCGCCCAGCACGGTGTCGAGGCCCTGCGGCAGGTCCAGGGCAAACCGCGCCGCGGCATCGCCCAGCGCGCGCTCCAGCCGCGCATCGTCGGCATCGGGCGCGGCCCAGCGCAGATTTTCGCGCAGCGAGGCGTTGAGCAGCACGGGATCCTGCTGGACATAGGCGACGCAGCCCCGCCAGGCCCGGCGCAGCGGCGCGTCCAGCACAACGTCGTCGATTTGCACCGTGCCCTGATCGGGGGCGATCAGTCCGCCCAGCAGGTCCGCCAGGGTGCTCTTGCCCGAACCCGACGGCCCTTCGAGCGCCACCATCTCGCCCGCGGCGATGCGCAGGCTGACCTGGTCCAGCGCCGGAGCGGCCTGGCCGGCGAACTGCACCGTGACCTGGTCCAGCGTGATGGCCTGCGCCAGGCCCGGCGGCACCACACCACTGGCATCGGGCTCGGGCGCGGCCTCGGCCGTGGCGATCAGCTCGATCACGGCGTCGATCGCGGGGCGGCCGTTGGCCAGGGCCAGCAAGGATTGCTGCAGCGCTTCCAGCAGCGGCACGCTGCGGGCGAACAGCGCCACCATCGGCAGCAGCGTCGCCGCCGCCATGTGCCAGCGCGTGACCGACAGCCAGACCAGCCCGGCCAGCACCGCCGCGCCGCCGATCTGGAGCAACGCGCGGCTGCGACCCAGGTCGCGCTGATAGGCCAGTTGCGTGGCTTCCAGTGCGGCGAATTCGTCGGTCAGGCCGCGCACCGCGCTGGCCTCGCTGCCCAGGCTCTTGATCACGCGCAGCGACTGCATGCCCTCGTCCAGCCGGGAAAAGACCCGGCCATAGGTCGCGGCCACCACCTGGCCCATGCGCGATGCGCGCTGCCGCGTGCCGCGCCAGGCCGCCAGGACCAGGCATCCGGCGATCACCCCGGTCAGGGCCAGCGGCCAGGAAATGGCCAGCGCCGCCAGGGCCACGCCGCCCAGCGTGACCACGTTGGCCAGCGCGCCCAGCACCTGGTTGACGACGTAGCCGGCCTGGTTGACCTGGCTTATCACCACGTTGGCGGCATTGGCCCGGCGCAGCCCCATCGCCACGCGCCAGTCGCAATGCAGCAGCGCGTGCCAGGCCCGCCCGCGCAGGCGGTTGATCAGCTTCATTTCCAGCCGCGCGCCTTCCAGCTGCCGGAAATAGGTAATCAGCGTGCGCAGCACGACCAGCGCCAGGAACAGCGCCAGCACCGGTTCAAGCCGCAGCGGCAGGCCCAGCGCCTGCAGCCAGGCGCCAAACCGCCCGCCTTCGCCCTGATCCAGCAGGGCCAGCAGCGGCACCAGCAGCACGATCCCGACGCTTTCGGTCAGGGCGACGCCCAGCATCAGTAGCCCCACGCGCAGCGCGGCCCAGCCATCCTGGGCGGGCTCAAACATGCGGACGCGCCGGCTCATGGCGCGTTGCGGCCCGAAACGTAATCCAGATAGCGGCGCAGCGTGAACATTTCCGGCAGAAAGAAGCGCAAACGGTTGATCGTGTCGATATCGGTCGGTGCATTTTCCGGCCAGTTGTCCAGATCGGCGCGCAGGGCATCGATATCGAGCAGGGTGGACAGCTCGGGATGGGTCGCCAGCCGGTCAAGTTCCGCGCGCAGCGCAGGCAGGCGCAAGGTCATCCGCGCGTGCCAATCGGCCACATGATCGCCGTGGCGGGTTTCCAGGCGCTGCGCCTCGGGCAGGCGGCCCTGGGCCACGCGCCGGGCGAGGTGGCGATCGCTGCCGTTGCGGACGAACTGGTCGGTTGGCATGCCCAGGAACAGCTCGATCAGCGGGCGATAGGAATAGACGTCGCGGCCGGGCAGCCCGGTGACCTGTTCAACCCCCAGGGCGAGTCCTCCGCCGGTCTGGCAGCTGCGGTAGAGCGAGGCGGTAAACCGTTCGCGCGAATGATGATAGTCCAGTTCCGCGCTGTTCAGCCTGCCGTCCGCGCGCTTGGCGCCAAGCGGGCCATCGGCGGCGATGTAAGGATTGGCGAGCAGCATCCGTTGCGGTCCGCGCCGCACGTGGTCGCGGATCCACTGCGCCAGCGCCGGAGGCAGGTTGGGCATCAATCCGCCGGCCAGGAAGCGGCGCCAGACCGGCCGGGAATCGTGCTGCCGGGCCCTCGCCAGCTGCCAGCCCTGGCCCCAGCGCAAGGTGCGGAAGAATTCCGCCATGGCCCAGGGCGCCTCGGAACTGAGCGTCATATTGCCCAGCCAGCCGGTGAACAGGAAATCGCAACCATCCGCCCGGGCCGCCTCGATCACCCCCAGATGCGGGAAGGAGATCGCCGCTCCCGCTGCGTAGCCTTCGCTGGCCAGCAGGCGTTCCTCGAACCGGGTGAAAGGGTCGATGTCGCGGTTGTCGATGAAGCGATGGACCAGCCCGGGATGGGTCTGGAGATAGGCTTCGACATAGGGGCGGTCGCTGCCGAACATGTGCGGCGCGCTGCGCCCGTCCCATTCGGCGATGGGCACGAAGGTATAGGCGTGCAGGTTGGCCCTGGGCCCAAGCTGCCGCCACATCTCGTCGCAGATCAGCGCCGAATCGAACCCGCCAGACAGGGTCACCGCCGGCTTGCGGGCGTGGCGTAACATGGCCTGCACGGCCTCGCCCAGCATGGCCCGGGCGGCTTCGACATAGTCGCGCTCGTCGCGGAACCGCACCGGGGCAATCGCGGCCGGATCGTAAAATGGAACAACCTTCGCGCCATGGCGGGACAGCAGGGTGACCGTGCCGCCCTGAACCTCCTCCAGCCCACGGTAAGGGATCGGGTGATCGGGCAGGGCTTCCATCGCGGCCAGGCTGTGCAATACACCCGGGCGCAGTTCCCTGGGCAGGCCGGCAGCAAACAGTGGGCGGGGGATCGAACTGATCAGCAGGCCGTCGTCAGCCTGATGGAAGAACACCGGGTTCCCGGACCACGGGCTGCGCGCCAGCCGCACCGTGCCATCGGACAGGATCACCAGCGAGGCATATTCGCCGACCACGTGACGGTCGGCCCCGTCGCCCCAGCGTTCGACCGCCGCGCCATAGATCTGTTCGGGCAATCCGGTTACGCCGAGCATGGCGGACAGCTCGGCCAGGTTGTCGATCAGGCCATGCAGGATAACCGGCCAGCCTGCTGGTGATCGCGCCACCCGCCAGCCGCGCCGCGCCGGCGCGCGTGGGCTGGGCAATTCGGCAAAAAAATCACCGCCGATCCGGCAGGAATCGGCGGCGTGTCCGGCAAACAGGCCAAGGGAAGCTGCCGCCCGTTCAGGCTCAGCCCACCAATTAACGCCCCAGGACCGTGCGAAGAAAAACATTCAGGCAGGGTCTAGGGACAGGCCCTGAAAAAAATGAAACTGAATTGATCAGGAGAAGCCGGGTTGGTCATTCTTGTTGCAGTTCGAACCGCCGTTTGCGGTCTGGCACAAGCCCGTCTGGGTGCCGGCCACGGTGCTGATCTGACCCAGCCGCGCGAGCGTTGGCTTGGTCCAGGTCTTGGTCTGCTTGGTCACTCTTCAACTCCTTGAACACATATGAAGGTGCCGCGACCACACCCCGTTAATTCACATTAATCAGTATATTTACAGATTCGCAATAATTTTGCAACTGCGAAGCAGCGGTGTGTTGCATTGCGGGACGGCCGGTCAGGCGAAGGCGCGATAGATCACCGCCCAGGGGCCGGGCAGGTCGCCAATTACCCGCACCGGGCCCACGTCGATCCAGGCATGCAGGTCGTCGGCCCCGGTGCGTGCCGCCGCGGGCCGTGCGGCGATGTGCAGGGCGTGGGGAACCCGCCGGCTGCGCAGCATGCGCGACAGGGCGATGGCGCGCGGCAGGCACAGCCATTCCCCCGGCATCCGCCAGGCCGCGCGATCGACATGACGGGCGAGGTGCGAGGCCAGCCGCAGGGCCTCTTCATTCGGCGCAAGAGCGTCAACCGGTTCGGCCGAGCCTAGCCGGGCGCGCCAGCTGGCGAAGCGGCGATGGCGCACCATGTGCCGGGCGCGGACCAGTTCGGCCATCGCCTCGGCCGTGCGCAGCCGCGCGCGCCAGGCCTCAACCAGCGGCAACAAACCCGGCAGCCTGCACCTGGGCAAGGAAATCGTCGACGTCGGGCGCGATTTCGTTAGGCGCAAGCGCATAGCTCCCGGCCAGGGTGGCCAGCAACTGGGCGCGGTCGCGGGTCCCGTCGATCAGGTTCCAGATCGCCAGGCCGGTCTCCTTGATCGAGAAGAAGTCCCCGCTCATCAGGTCCATCAGCACCACCTCATCGTCGATTTCGGTCTCGGCGAAGTTTTCGGGGCATTTGCGCAAGGTCTGGGTCATCCGGCGGCACTCTGATCGGGTGAAAGGATTGGCTCGGCCTTGACATGGCGTTCGGCCAGCGTGGCGTCCACTGCAAATCTCGCGCCGTCCCGCGGCCGGACGAACCGGCTGAGCCGCAAGCTGCGCGCCAGGGCGGCGAGCATGGCAAAGCGCTGGACCCGGTCGGCGGCGGAAGCGGCCAGGAACATCTGGGCGGTGTAGTGATCGTCCTGCAGTCGCAGCAGCTTTTCCGCGCCGCTCAGGGTTTCGATCCGCGCCGGTTCGCCCTCTTCCAGAAAGGTCAGGCTGGCCAGCGGGAGAACGTCCTTGATGCTGCCCCCGGCCGGTTCGGCGTAGAACTTCTCGAACCGCCGGGCGATCTTGCCCTGCGGCTCGGCCCCGGTCAGGTCCAGCGCATCGGGGCACAACTTCAGCCGCTTGTGGCCCGGCAGGCACAGCGGCGCTTCGGGACGGGTCAGGTCCAGCAGCAGCGTGTCGTCGCAGAACAACGGCAGCCCGCGCCGGGTCAGTTCGGCGGTCAGGGTTGATTTTCCCGCCCCGGACGGGCCGGTAAAGGCGTGGACCTGCCCCTGCCAGGCCACGGCCGAGGCGTGGATCGGATACAGTCCGTTGATGCAGGCGATCGCGGCATAGAGGCTGCCATTGCGGATCAGGCTGTCCTCGTCCGGGTCCCAGCCCGGCGGGCGGTCGGCGATCACCCCTTCGCCCTTGGTGTAGAGGTAGGCCAGCCCCGCGGCCGAGCGGAACAGAAAGCTTGTTCCGTGCAGGAACCAGCCGTCGTCAGACACTTCCACGCCTGCAAGGCACGGCGGCACCGTGCCTTCGCGCACACGTGTTTCGCGCGCCAGCATGGTCAGTGCGGGGTGCAGAGGGGAGCTTTCGGCCATCGGCACCCGGCCATGCCCGGATGCCCGGCCAAGGTCAATTGTTCGACGAGCCGATTCACCCTTGCGGTCAACCGATTACGCCTGGCCGGGATGCGGTGTGGAAAACCGCCATGCCGCGCCTTGTTGCCCCCGGATGGGGCGGTTAAGCGCCGATCAAGGGAGCATTTTTCGCGTCATGGCCGCACCGCTGATCTCGCCCTCCATCCTCTCCGCCGATTTCGCCCGGCTGGGCGAGGAAGTGCGCGCGATCGACGCGGCCGGGGCGGACTGGATCCATGTCGATGTGATGGACGGGCATTTCGTCCCCAACCTCACGATCGGGCCGATGGTGGTCAAGGCGCTGCGCCCCCACACCGCCAAGACGTTCGACGTCCACCTGATGATCAGCCCGGTCGATCCCTACCTCCAGGCCTTTGCCGATGCCGGAGCGGACATCATCACCTTCCACCCCGAGGCTGGCCCCCACGCGCATCGCACGGTCCAGGCGATCAAGGCGCTGGGCAAGCAGGCGGGCGTCTCGCTCAACCCCGGCACCCCGGCCAAGATGCTTGACTACCTTTACGAGGAAATCGACCTCGTCCTGGTGATGAGCGTCAATCCCGGCTTTGGCGGGCAAAGCTTCATTTCCAGCCAGCTGCGCAAGATCGAGGCGATCCGCAAGTCGATCGACAAGACCGGGCGCGACATCCGCCTTGAAGTGGACGGCGGCGTCGATCCCGCGATTGCGCAGCTTTGCGTCGATGCCGGGGCAGATGTGCTGGTGGCGGGTACGGCGGCGTTCCGCGGCGGGCCGGATTGCTACGCGGCGAACATCGCCGCGCTGAAAGGGGTGGGTTGACCAGTGGTCGATGCGCTGGTCTCGCCCCGGTCGGACACGGCCCAGGCCGGCGACGGGGCGGACATGGCGCTGCCGCTTTCCGCCACCTGCGAGGAGGGCCTGGTGACCGATAGCGCCGCGCCGCACCACGAAGACGGGGCCATGCTGGCCGGCGGCGAACTGATCGAACCGGGCCGCGCCCTGGCCCTGGCCGATTTTGCCCCGCCCGCGATCAGCACCGGCGAACGCCTGCTGCGCTTTGCCTACCGCCTGGGGATTCCGGGATCGACCCTGTCCGGGCCGTTCCGCAAGCCGGGCAAGCCGCGCATCCTGGCCACGGTGCAGAACCCGCTGGCGGGATCGCGCGTGGCGGGCACCGCGCTGCGCGCCGGGCATTTCCTGGTCCACGGGGTCAAGGCGCCGATCGCCCAGGTCGATTTTGCCGGCGTGGCGCGGATGGCGCCGCCGCTGGAACGCGCGGTCCATTCCTTTGCCTGGCTGGCCGACCTTGAAGCCAGCGCCGCGCGCGAACAGGCCGCGCCCGTGGCCGAACGCGTGCTGGCCACCTGGCTGGCGGCCAATCCCAAGGCGCCGGGCAAGCCGGGCAAGGGCCCGGCCTGGTCGCTGGCCAATGCCGGCACGCGCGAGCTCAACTGGCTGGTTCATGCCCCGTTGATCCTGTCCGGCACGGACAAGGCGCACCGGGCCAGGGTGCTTGCCGCGCTCGAGGAAACGGCCCGCTGGCTCGACAAGAACGTGTCGCGCGCCGAAGACCTGCTGGCCGAAGTGGCCGGGTGGTGCGGGATCGTCGCCGCCGGCTTGCTGCTGCCCGATGGCAAGGCCCGCCGCCTGTTCGGCGAAGCCGGGCTGATCAAGGCCCTGGGCGAACTGGTGGGGGATGATGGCGGCGTGCTGTCGCGCAGCCCGCTCGGCCAGATCGAGGCGATCGCTCTGCTCGTCAAGCTGCGCGCCTGCTATCATGCGCTGCGCCAGGATCCGCCCGCCGCGCTCGAAGCGATCCTCGCCATGCTGGTCCCGCCGCTGCTGGCGCTGACCCATGGCGATGGCTCGCTCGGCAGCTGGCAGGGCGCCTGGGCGATCGACGGCGACGAGATCGCCGCGTTGATCGAGGCGAGCGGCGTGCGCACCCGCCCGCTGCGCGACGTGCGCCAGTGGGGCTACCAGCGCGTCGTTGCCAAGCAGTCGATCCTCCAGTTCGATGCCGCCCCGCCGCCGCTGGCCAAGCACGCGCGGACCGGCTGCGCATCCACGCTGGCGTTCGAATTCAGCCACGGCGGGCACCGCCTGGTGGTCAATTGCGGCGGATCGGGCTGCGCCGGCGGCTTGATGCCGGTGCGGCTGGAACAGGGCTTGCGCGCCACCGCCGCCCATTCCACCCTGGTGCTCGATGATGCCAATTCGACCGCCGTGCTGATCAACGGCGCGATTGGCACCGGCGTGTCCGAAGTGGAAGTAGACCGCCGCACGCTGACCGGCGACAAGGGCGCCAGCCAGAAGGGCGGGGGCGCGACCCGGCTGGAAGCCAGCCACAACGGCTATGAAGCACGCTATGGCCTGACCCATCGCCGCATCCTGATCCTGCGCGACGATGGCACCGAGCTGCGCGGTGAGGACCTGCTGGTGCCCGGCGGCAAGAAGGGCAAGAACGGCAAGGTCGGCTTCGCGATCCGCTTTCACCTTGGCGCGGGGATCGAGGTGCGCCTGTCGGACGACGGGCAGGGCGCCGGCCTGGCGCTGCCCGATGGCAGCCTGTGGCAGTTCCGTTCGGGCGGCGGGCAGATCACGCTGGAAGAAAGCATCTGGGCCGATGGCCAGGGCCGCCCGCAGCCGGTCCAGCAACTGGTGCTGCAAGGCCTGGTCTCGCGCGGGGGCGGAAACTTCGCCTGGTTGTTCAAGAAAATGGGCTGACAAGCGGGGGAAACCGGCCCGTTTCCGGCTGGCAAGCCGGGTTTGAACGCCTATGGGACGCAGCAGCGAATCACTGCCGCAATCCGGGAACCCTGCCATGACCGACGTTACGATCCGCCGCGCGCTGCTGTCCGTGTCCGACAAGACCGGCCTTGCCGAACTGGGCCAGGCGCTCAGCCAGCGCGGGGTGGAACTGGTTTCGACTGGCGGCACGGCCAAGGCGCTGCGCGATGCGGGCCTGACGGTGAAGGACATTTCCGAGCTGACCGGGTTTCCCGAAATGATGGACGGCCGGGTCAAGACGCTGCACCCCAAGGTCCACGGCGGCCTGCTGGCGGTGCGCGACAATCCCGAACACGCTGCCGCCATGGCCGAACACGAAATCGGCTCGATCGACCTGGTGGTGGTCAACCTCTACCCCTTCGAAGCGACCGTGGCCAAGGGCGCCGAACGTGACGAGGTGATCGAGAACATCGACATCGGCGGCCCCTCCATGGTGCGTTCGGCGGCCAAGAACCACGCCTATGTCACCATCGTCACCGATCCGGCCGACTATGCCGGGCTGCTCGCCGAACTCGACACCCGCAGCGGCGCCACCAGCTATGACTTCCGCCGCCTGATGGCTGCGCGCGCCTTTGCCGCGACCGCCGCCTATGACAGCATGATCAGCCAGTGGTTCGCCTTTGCCGACCAGCAGCAGCTGTTCCCGGAAATGCTGGCGATCACCGCCGCCCGCAAGGAAGAGCTGCGCTACGGCGAAAACCCGCACCAGCGCGCCGCGCTCTATATCCCCAAGGGGCCGCATGGCCAGGGGATTGCCCAGGCGCGCCAGCTGCAGGGCAAGGAACTGTCCTACAACAATTACAACGATGCCGACGCCGCGCTGGAACTGGTGGCCGAATTCAAGGGCCAGGATCCGGCGGTGGTGATCGTCAAGCATGCCAATCCGTGCGGCGTGGCGCAGGGCAAGAGCCTGCTCGACGCCTGGACCGGCGCGCTGCAGTGCGATGACGTGTCGGCGTTCGGCGGGATCGTTGCGGTCAACGTGCCGCTGGACGGGCCGACCGCCGAAGCGATCTGCGAAATCTTCACCGAAGTGGTGGTCGCTCCGGCAGCGGATGAAGCCGCGATTGCCGCCTTTGCCCGCAAGAAGAACCTGCGCCTGCTGCTGACCGGCGACCTGCCCGATCCGCGCCGCGGCGGCCTTAACGTCAAGCCGATCACCGGCGGCCTGCTGGTCCAGACCCGCGACAACGGCGCGATCACGCTGGACGACCTCAAGGTCGTGACCAAGCGCCAGCCCAGCGAGCAGGAACTGAAGGACTGCCTGTTCGCCTGGACCGTGGCGCGCCATGTGAAGTCGAACGCGATCGTCTATGCCAAGGACGGGATCACCGCCGGGATCGGCGCGGGCCAGATGAACCGTCGCGATTCCAGCCGGATCGCCGCGATGAAGGCAGCCGAAGCGGCGGAAAAGTTCGGCTGGGCGCACAGCCGCGCGGTTGGCAGCGCGGTGGCCAGCGACGCCTTCTTCCCCTTCGCCGATGGCCTGCTGGCCGCGGCCGAAGCCGGGGCGACCGCGGTGATCCAGCCGGGCGGCTCGATCCGCGACGAGGACGTGATCAAGGCCGCTGATGAGGCGGGCCTGGCCATGGTCTTCACCGGGATGCGCCACTTCCGCCACTGATCCGGCGCCAGCGGCAACCGTTCGTCGCAAGGCTCGCGCGATTCGTCGTGGCCTTGCGCAGAACGCGCATTTGTTCACTCGACGGTAAGCCCGATTTGGTGAGGAGGGCGCCCAGTCGAAACACCTAATCCACGAGTCGCACCGCAATGGGCCTGTTCAACGCCGACCTCTATCGTTCCTTCGGCATCGGTTTCGCGCTGGGCGCGCTGGTGCTGACTGGGGTGATGGTGGCCGATGGCCGCGCCAGCTTTGGCAACCCGGTGATCCCCGCGGCGCAGGCGGCTCCCGCCCTGCCTGACCAGACGCGTTGAACCGCCGCACCAGTTTCCTGATCGCGGGCCTTCTGGCCCTTTCCGCCTGCCAGGAACCGGCCGCCGCCGGTGAAGCCACCGTGCTGGCCCCCGCCGCCGCGCGCCAGGCGCAGGAGCCGAAGGGGCCGAAGCAGGCGGTGTTCGCCGGGGGCTGCTATTGGGGCGTCGAAGGCGTGTTCAGCCACGTGCTGGGCGTGACCAGCGTGGTCTCCGGCTTCCACGGCGGCAGCGCCCGCACGGCGGATTATGACCGCGTCTCGCGCGGGGATACCGGCCATGCCGAGGCGGTCCGCGTCACCTATGACCCGCAGGTTGTGCGCTATGACCAGTTGCTGCGGATCTTCTTTTCGGTGGTGGCCGATCCGACCACGCTGAACCGCCAGGGCCCGGACGAAGGGACGCAGTACCGCTCGGCGCTGGTGCCCCTGAACGCCGAGCAGCAGCAGGTTGCGCAAGGATACCTGGCGCA
Organism: Pseudomonadota bacterium; assembly: GCA_029779535.1. Lineage (GTDB taxonomy): Bacteria > Pseudomonadota > Alphaproteobacteria > Sphingomonadales > Sphingomonadaceae > Novosphingobium. The sequence goes on from JAKPAG010000004.1 coordinate 187,586, forward strand.
GCTGCGCGCGGCGCGGCTGTGGCAGGCGCCGATCGTCACCCGGATCGAAAGCTACAAGGCGTTCTATCCCGGCCCCGAATACCACCAGGACTTCATGGCGAAGAATCCGCGCCATCCCTACATCCTCGCCTGGGAAGTGGCCAAGGTGGAAGCGCTGCGCCGCCGCTTTCCCGGCTTCTGGAAAGGCGCTTTCACGCGCGGCTGATTGCCCCGGGGGCCGTGCGCGCCTATATCCCCCGCATGGCCAGCCACGCACACCACCATCACGAACATTCGGGCGAAAGCCTGGTCGATGCCGCGCGCCGCGCGCTGGTTGACGCTGGTGAACAGTGGACCGACATGCGCGCCGAAGTGTTCGGGGCGCTGGCCGCGCAGCCGCGCCCGGCCTCGGCCTATGACATTGCCGAACATGTCTCGAAGGAGCGGGGCAAGCGCGTCGCGGCCAATTCGGTCTACCGCATCCTGGATCTGTTCGTCGCCAGCAACCTGGCGCGCCGGGTGGAAAGCGCCAATGCCTATGTTGCCAATCCGCACCCCGGCTGCCGGCATGACTGCATCTTCCTGATCTGCGATTCGTGCGGCCGCGCCACCCATATCGACGATGACCGGCTGACCGGCGCGCTGGTCGATGCCGCGCACCGCGCCGGCTTTGCCGACATCCGCCCGGTGGTGGAACTGCGCGGCCTGTGCGCCAGCTGTTCTGACAGTTGATCGACACCAACAATTCAAGGGTGTAAGGCCCCCCGATGACTGCCACTCCGGCGACGCCGCTGCTCGACACTGTCGATACCCCCCAGGACCTGCGCAAGCTTGCGCCCGGCCAGCTGCGCCAGCTGGCGGACGAGCTGCGCGCCGAAATGATCAGTGCCGTCGGGACCACTGGCGGGCACCTGGGATCGGGGCTGGGCGTGGTCGAGCTGACCGTGGCGCTGCACTATGTGTTCAACACGCCCGAGGACCGGCTGGTCTGGGACGTGGGCCATCAGGCCTATCCGCACAAGATCCTGACCGGGCGGCGCAGCCGCATCCGCACCCTGCGCCAGGGCGGCGGCCTGTCGGGCTTTACCAAGCGCAGCGAGAGCGAATACGATCCGTTCGGCACCGCGCACAGTTCGACCTCGATTTCCGCCGCGCTTGGCTTTGCGCTCGCCAACCAGATGACCGGCCAGCCCGGCAAGGGCATTGCCGTGATCGGCGACGGCGCGATGAGCGCCGGCATGGCCTATGAGGCGATGAACAACGCCAAGCCGGCCGGCAACCGGCTGGTCGTGATCCTGAACGACAACGACATGTCGATCGCCCCGCCGGTGGGCGGGCTGTCGGCCTATCTTGCGCGGCTGGTTTCCTCGCGCCCGTTCCTGTCCTTGCGCGACATCGCCCGGCGGCTGTCTCGCAAGCTGCCGGAACCGCTGCACCGCGCCGCCAAGAAGACCGACGAGTTCGCCCGCGGCATGGCGATGGGCGGCACGCTGTTCGAGGAACTGGGCTTCTACTACGTCGGCCCGATCGACGGGCACAACATCGACCAGCTGGTCCCGATCCTGGAAAACGTGCGCGATGCGGCGGAAGGCCCGTGCCTGATCCATGTCGTGACGCAAAAGGGCAAGGGCTACGGCCCGGCGGAAGCGGCGGCGGACAAGTATCACGGCGTCCAGAAGTTCGACGTGATCACCGGCCAGCAGGTCAAGCCGGCGGCGGGGGCCCCGGCCTACCAGAATGTCTTCGGCGAAACCCTGGCAAAGCTGGCGAACGACGATCCGCGGATCTGCGCCATCACCGCCGCCATGCCCAGCGGCACCGGGGTGGACAAGTTCGCGAGGGCGCACCCTGACCGCAGCTTCGATGTCGGCATTGCCGAACAGCACGCCGTGACCTTTGCCGCGGGTCTTGCCGCGCAGGGGATGCGCCCGTTCTGCGCAATCTATTCGACCTTCCTGCAGCGCGCCTATGACCAGGTGGTCCACGACGTCGCGATCCAGAACCTGCCGGTCCGCTTCGCGATCGACCGCGCCGGGTTGGTCGGCGCGGACGGCGCGACCCACGCCGGCAGCTTCGACATCACCTATCTGGCGAGCCTGCCCAACATGGTCGTCATGGCCGCTGCGGACGAAGCGGAACTGGTCCACATGACCTATACCGCCGCCTGCCACGACAGCGGCCCGATCGCCTTCCGCTATCCGCGCGGCAACGGCACGGGCGCGGCCCTGCCGGACGTGCCCCAGCAGCTGGAAATCGGCAAGGGCCGGGTGGTGCGCCACGGCAGCAAGGTGGCGATCCTCTCGCTTGGCACGCGCCTGGCCGAAGCGCTCAAGGCGGCCGACCAGCTTGATGCCCGGGGGCTGTCGACCACGGTGGCCGACCTGCGCTTTGCCAAGCCGCTCGACACCGACCTGATCCGCCAGTTGATGGCCACGCATGAAGTGGTTGTGACGGTAGAAGAAGGCAGCATCGGCGGGCTGGGCGCCCATGTGCTGACCATGGCGAGCGACGAAGGGCTGACCGATGCGGGTCTGAAAATCCGCACCCTGCGCCTGCCCGACCTGTTCCAGGACCACGACGCGCCCGACAAGCAATACGAAGCCGCCGGTCTCAACGCCGCCGGGATCGTCGAATGCGTGCTCAAGGCGCTGCGCCACAACAGCGCCGGCGTGGAAGAGGCGCGGGCGTAAACAGCCAGGCGCCGCGGCGCCTGGCCTGGGTTACCGGCCTGTCAGGTCATTCCACCAGCCAGCGCCACAATCCGGCGGGGACATAGGCAAGCGGGATGTGTCCCCAGGTCGCGGCCAGCCACAACGCGAGGCCGGCCAGCCAGTTGCCGGCCCCGGCGCGGCCCAGTCCACCAAGGCGCGGCCAGTAGCGGGTGCGGGCCGACCACTGCGCCCAGTCATGCCCCATCAGCGCGGCCTTCTTGCGGTCCTGCAGGTGCGCACCGACCAGCGCGAGGAAGCCAAGCGCGCCGGCCAGCACCAGCACACGCGGGGTGGCGGCGACAATCGCGTGGGCCGCGGCCCATAGAGCGAAAGACCACATCATCGGATGGCGTGTCACATGGAACACGCCGTGGACCGGCTGGGCCGCCAGCGCGCTGGCGCGCGGATCGGGCAGCGCCGGGTTGCCCCGCAGCGAACCGACCAGCAGCACCGAGGCGATCAGCGTCAGCAGGCTGGCCAGTGCCCAGGCCAGCTCGCCGCTGCCATCCCACAGGGGGGCCGCCGCCGCCGGCACCGCGCGGAACGCCGCCACCATCCAGCCGAAGCTGGCCAGCGCGACCAGCGAATAGATCAGCTGGAACCCGCGCGGGCCGAACAGGTTGTTCAGCGCGGTGCGCAAGGGGTGCGACAGCACGAAATGGCTGCCAACGAAAGTAACCGACGCGGCGACGAGCGAGACCAGGGCGTCATCCATCTGCGCACTCCCTATGTTTACAACGTCAACATAGCTAGCACGCCGTTACGGATTGGCAAGGATCAATCGCGCCGCGCCGTGCTCACCATTCGTAGGCCTTGGGCAGGCTGCCCTCGGTCGGCACCTTGTAGCGATCGCGCAGGCGGGTTTCGTGGTTGGCCAGCGGCTGTTCCACTCCGTCGATGAACACCCGCAGCACGCCGGAACCTGCTTCCAGCGGATCGCCGTCCCAGATCACCACGTCGCCCGCGCGGCCCGGCTTCAGGCTGCCGAAGCGGTCGCCCTGGCCCAGCACTTCGGCCGGGACCGAGGTAATCGCGGCCAGCGCCGCCCCCCAATCCAGCCCGCTCGCCCCCGGCAGCCTGGTCAGCGCCACCAGGTTGCCGGCATATTGCGGGGCATAGCGCGGCTGGTCGAAGAAGGCGCCCAGCGCCACCTTGACCCCGGCCCTGGCCATGCGCCCGACGTTGCTTTGGGTCGCGCCGATCTGCTCGAACCGGTCGGGCAGATCGTTGAGCGGAGTGGCGAACACCGGCACGCCGGCAGCGGCCAGTTCCCTGGCCACCATCCAGCCTTCGGTCACACCGACCAGCACCAGCTTCAGCGCCGGAAATTCCCGCTTGAGGTTCAGCGCCATGCGGATGTCGGCGGCGCGCTCGACATGGGCGTAGAGCGGCTGGCGGCCCTGGACCACCGGCACCAGCGCGGCGGCATCGAAGCGGTTGAGCAGCGCATCGCCGGGACGTTCCGGCGCGCCGTCCTGCAGGCGCGGATCGGCGCCCTGACCGCCGCCGCGCCGGGCCAGTTCCCGCGCTTCGGCCAGCGCGTTGCGCAGGGCGGCCTGCACCGCCACGCGCCCGCCGCCGGCCTTGCGCGCACCCTGTTCGCCCAGTTCGACATACTGGAAGGCGCGCGCCGCGGTCACCGCGTCGGGATCGGCGCCGAGATCGATCACCGCGCCCTGCCCGGCAAAGATCGTGCCGGTGTCGAGCGGGGCCACGGCGGCGCGGGTGACCCCGCCGGCGCGGCTGATCTGGATCGGCATGTCATCCGGGTTGATCGCGGCGGCAATGTCCAGCGCGGCGCTGAACGGGCTCTTGCCGGCTTCGGTGTCGTTGCTGTCGTCCACGGCCTCGACATCGCGCAGGCCAAGGTCGGTCACGGCGACGACCAGTCCGGGGGTGACCCATTTGCCCTGGGCGTCGATCACGCGGACCCCGGCGGGTACGGCCACGCCGGCCCCGGCGGCCACGACCTTGCCGCCGCGCACCACCACGGTGCCGTTCGGGATCGGCGCGCTGCCATCGCCGATCGCGACGGTGGCATTGGTCACGGCGAAATCCTGGGCCAGCGCGGGCGCGGCGGCGGCACTGGCCAGCAGCGCCGCCGCGATCAGGCGGGGGGCAATCAGGCGGCGGGCGATCATTTCACGTCTCCTTCACCGCTTTGTCCCAGCTCGAAATCGCTGACCGGGCGGCGTTTCGGATCGGCCGCGTCAAACAGCAGCGCGCCATCGATCCAGACCTTTTCGGGGCGGGCATAGGTGGACAGCGGGTTGGCGTTCCACAGCACCACGTCGGCCATCTTGCCCGCTTCCAGGCTGCCGGTCTGCTGGTCGACGCCGATCGCCTTGGCAGGGTTCAGCGTCAGCCAGCGGATCACTTCGGCATCGGGAATGTCGATCCCGGCGCGGCGGGCATCGCCCTGCGCCTTGGCCGCTTCCTGGTTCAGGCGCTGGATGCCGTTGGCATCGTCCGAATGGATCACCACGCAGGCCCCGGCCTTGTAGAGGATGCCGGCGTTTTCCGGGATCGCATCGAGCGATTCCATCTTGAAGCCCCACCAGTCGGCCCAGACCGCGCTGCACACGCCGTTCTGCTTCAAGAGGTCGCCGATCTTGTAGGCTTCGACCGCGTGGTGGAAGGCGGAGACCTTGTAGCCGAACTCCTTCGCCATATCGAGCACCAGCGCCATTTCATCGGCGCGGTAGCAGTGGTTCTGGATCAGTATTTCGCCGTCCAGCACCCCGGCCAGCGTTTCCATCGCCAGGTCGCGGGTTTCCAGTTTGCCGGCGTCGCGCTTGCGGCGGTATTCCTGCGCCTTGATCCAGGTCGCGCGGTTGACCGCGAAGTTGCCCATGCGGGTGCTGGGCATTCGGCCCTTGCCGCCATAGACGCGCTTGGGGTTTTCGCCGCAGGCCATTTTCAGGCCGTAGGGCGCGCCGGGAAACTTCATCCCCTGCACGGTGCGCGCATAGACGTTCTTGAGCACGGCCGAGCGCCCACCCATCAGGTTGGCGCTGCCCGGCAGGACCTGCAGGCTGGTCACCCCGCCATTGGCCAGCGCGCGCGAAAAGCCTGGATCCTGCGGCCAGACCGAATGTTCCGCCCAGACTTCCGCCGTGGTCGGCGCGGTCGCCTCGTTGCCGTCGGAATGGGCCTGGACGCCGGGGCTGGGATAGACCCCGAGGTGTGAATGCGCATCGATGATCCCGGGGGTGACGAACTTGCCCGTGCCATCGATCCGCACGGCATCGGCGGGCACGGCCAGATCGGCCAGGCTGCCGCCCACGCCGACCACCTTGCCGTCCTTGAGCAGCACCGCGCCGCCATCGATCCGGCCGCCCTTGCCATCGAACACGGTGGCCCCGGTGATCAGCACCGGCTGGCCCGGATAGGGCCGGTAGGTCGATGGATAGGGGTTCTTGTTGAAGGTAACGGCGGGATTGTCGGCCTTGGTTTCGGCTTTCTTGTCCTTGGCCAGGCCCGCCCCGGCGCTGTTCAGCGCCAGGACCAGCGCAGCCGCGCCGACTAGGAAACGATTGGTGCGCATGATCAATTCACCCCGTGCATCAGCTTCTTGAGCGGCCACGACAGCAGCAGCAACAGCACGCCGATGCCCACCGCGATCCAGCCGATCAGCTCGAACACCTGGACATAGGTATCAAGGCTGACCTTGAGATTGGTGACCTGCCCGCCCACGGTTTCGACCGAGGCGACCTGCGCCACTACGCCCGCGACATACTGCGCGACCGAGATCGACAGGAACCACACCCCCATCATCATCCCCACGATCCGTGCGATCGACAGCTTGGTGATCATCGACAGGCCAACCGGCGAGATGCACAGTTCAGCGATCGAGTGGATCAGGTAGAGCCCGGCGAGCCACCACAGCGCCACCTTGAAGTCCGGCCCGGCGAACTGCGAACCCCAGACCAGCAGCAGGAAGCCCGCGCCCACGCCCATCAGGCCCACCGCGAACTTGACCGGAATGCTGGGTTCCAGCCCGCGCCGTGCCATCGCATTCCACATCACCGAGAACACCGGCGCCAGCGCGACGATGAAGAAGGCGTTGAAGAACTGGGTCTGCCCGGCCGAAATCTCGAAGCCCGAGGTGACGTGCAGGTCGGTGTTGCGATCCGCGAACAGGGTCAGCGAGGAGCCGGCCTGTTCGAACAGGGTCCAGAACACGGTGTTGAAGGTGATCAGCACCATGGCCGCGATCATCATCTGGAACTCGCGCCGGTCGCCGTTGAAGTAGGACCAGATCAGGATCCCCGGCACCGCCACCAGGAAGGTGCCGAACATGATCTTGCCCATGATCGGCAGGGTGGTGATGTAGCCGATGATGCCGCTGCCGGCTTCGGGCTTCACATAGCCCATCAGGTTGGAAAACAGGAAGTAGATCACCGGCACGGTCGCCAGCGCGCCGGCATAGATCAGCCAGTCCTTGCCCGCGCCCACGCCTGCGGGGCGCTCGCCATAGCCGGCGAGCTTGCCGCCATCGAACTGGATCAGGCTCCACGAGAACAGCATGCCGATCGCGGCGAGGCCAAAGCCCGCCCACCAGCCATAGGCATCGGCCAGCCACGGACAGAGCAGCTGCGAGAACAGCGAGCCCAGGTTGATCCCCATGTAGAAGATCGTGAAGCCCGCGTCGCGGCGGCGGTCGTCTTCGGCATAGAGCGAGCCGACGATGGTCGAGATGTTGGGCTTGAAGAAACCGTTGCCGACGGTGATCAGCGCCAGGCCGATCAGCATCAGCCCGACGTTGAAGGGGTTGCGCTCACCCTTGGCCTCGAAACCCCCTTCGGCGATCTTGCGCGCTTCGCTGCCATCGGCGCGCAGCAGGGACACGGTCTTGTCCTCGTTGCCCTTGATCTGCAGCTTCTGGCCCTGGTCGGTGACGAACTGGGCCTTGTCGTCGCCCTTGCCCTCGACCGTCACTTCATAGCGCTGGCCTTCGATCAGGGCATAGGGTTTGGCCGCATCGCCGCCGAAGCACAGGGTGAAATAGCCCAGCGCCATGACCACCGCGCCGAACTTCACCGCGCGCTTCGAACCCAGATAGCGGTCGGCCAGCAGGCCGCCGATCAGCGGGGTCAGGTAAACCAGCGCGGTAAACCCGCCATAGACTCCGGTGGTGGTCGTATCGTCGAACAGGAAGTGGTTGGCGAGATACAGCGTCAGCAGCGCGCGCATGCCGTAATAGCCGAAGCGTTCCCACATTTCGGTGGTGAACAGCCGCGCCAGCTGGCGCGGATGGCCGAACCATTGCCCTTGGTCCGATGGCGCGTTGAGATTGATCGTGGTGGCGTCCGCCGGAACGGCGCCGGGCTCGGCTGCCGCGTCGTCGATGCGATTGGTCATGGTGCCTGTGGCTCCCCGTATAGTCTGTCGGCACTGGGCCCGCGTTCCCCCGGAACCGGGCATTGGAATGGCGGGAGATTAGCGGGGTTTGCGCGCCATGGAAGCAGAATGTTGCGCAGCGTTGAAACAGGGTTGTCTGCATGAGCAACTGCTCATTTTGCTTGCCTGCCGCGCTGTATTATGGCAGTGATGCACCATGTCCAATGCCAGCAAACCCGTCTATCTCAAGCTGCGCGACCTGATCGCCGCGGCGATCATCGATGGCACCTATCCCGAAGGGGCGATGCTGCCGTCGGTCCGTGCCTTCGCGGCTGACCAGGGCGCCAATCCGCTGACCGTGGCCAAGGCCTACCAGCAGTTCCAGCTTGATGGCCTGGTCGAAGTGCAGCGCGGGGTCGGCATGTTCGTGGCGCGCGGCGCGGCCGACCGCCTGCGGCGGAGCGAGCGCGAGGCGTTCCTGGCGGTGGAATGGCCCGCTATCCGCGCCCGCATCGAACGGCTTGGAATTGCGCCGGCGGACCTGCTTGCCTAAGGTTAATACGTAGTTTCCGCAGTTTGCATTCGGGCGTTGCGCCGGGGGGCAATATTTGGCAAACCTAATGCTGTGCAGTGCAGCTTGTACCGGGTCGAAAGGTGTGCCGCGCTCATTTCCTGAACGGGGGTTCGAACCGCAACAGCGGTTCGTGGAAAGGCGTGATAATGATTCGATCCGAGTTGCTGCAGGCGCTTGCCAGGGACAATCCCGGTATGCGTGCCGAAGAAATCGAGAAGGTGGTGTCGGTCTTCTTTGACGAGATCGCGAACCGGTTGGCCAAGGGCGGCCGTGTGGAACTGCGCGGGTTCGGGGCGTTCAGCACCCGCACGCGCGAGGCGCGCACCGGCCGCAATCCGCGTACCGGCGAAAGCGTGTCGGTGCCCGGCAAGGCCGTGCCCTATTTCAAGCCCGGCAAGGAAATGCGCGCCCGTCTCAACTCGGATTGAGCGGGCCTGCCGCCCGACCGGCCGATTGCCAGGGGCAATCGCCGGGCCGGGCCGGGCTTTATCCGGCAAGAGTTGCAATGCCGCCGTCGCCGGTCCAATGGACTGCGCGGCAGCGCGCGCGGGCGTGGCGGAATGGTAGACGCCGGGGACTTAAAATCCCCTGGGCCTTGCTCGTGCGGGTTCGAGTCCCGCCGCCCGCACCACGCCCCGCCGGGGCGTGCCTCCGTACTTGCCCCGAGACCCCGCTTAGCCGGGGTTTAGCCACGATCCTTTAGCCCGCGCTGGGCCGGTTCTGCGACGATCCGGCCTGGAGACTGGCATGACGCGCAAGGCACCACCGGCAGACCCAGCGCCCGCGGCAGACGATGCCGCGGTGCGGGATGCGGCCGACCAGCGCTCCGCCCAGCGCTACACCCTGCTGCTGCGCGCGGGCAAGCTGGTGTCCGAAGCAGGCGAATACCTGTGCATCCTGCGCGATGCTTCCAGCACCGGGATCAAGGCCCGACTGTTCCACGAATTGCCCGCCGCGCCGCGCTTCGAACTCGAACTGGGCAATGGCGATCGCTACGCGGTCGAACCGGTGTGGCAAAGCGAAGGCCATGCGGGCTTCCGTTTTGCCGAAGGGCCGGTCGACGTTCACGAGCTGATGGACGAAGGCACGCCCTTTCCCAAGCGCTCGATCCGGCTGCGGCTGGCCTTGCCGGTCATGGTTACCAATGACGCGGGCCTCAGCCGCGCCGGACAGTTGCAGGACCTGTCGCAGCAGGGTGCGCTGCTGGTGATGGAACCGGGGCTGGCGCTGGGCCAGCAGGTGCGGATCGCAGCCCCCGGCCTGCCCGAGCGCCATGCCCGTGTGCGCTGGCGCCGCCGCACGGCGCACGGGTTGGTGTTCCAGGAAGCCTTCCGGCTGGATGAACTGGCCGTGCTGGCCCACCGCCTGCAGAGCGGCGCTGTCCGCATTCCCGCCGGACAAAGGCCCAGCCGTGTTAACCAGTGATTAGGCATTTTCCTTCACTTCTGGCCGCGACCAACAAGTGGGGGCAGAATGTCCGTATCAGCTTATCCCGGTGCCGCGAATCCCGCCCAGCAGCGTGAACGCCAGGTCGATGTCGCGATCATCGGCGCCGGCCCGGCCGGCCTGACCGCCGGCTACCTGCTGACCAAGGCCGGGCTCAGCGTCGCGATCATCGAACGCGACCAGACCTATGTCGGCGGGATCAGCCGCACGGTGGAACACGAAGGCTACCGCTTCGACATCGGCGGGCACCGCTTCTTCTCGAAAAGCAAGCAGGTCGTCGACCTGTGGAACGAGATCCTGCCCGATGATTTCATCAGCCGCCCGCGGATGAGCCGGATCTATTACGAAGGCAAGTTCTACTCCTACCCGCTGCGCGCGTTCGAGGCACTGTGGAACCTGGGGATCGTGCGCAGCACGCTGTGCATGGCGAGCTTCGCCAAGGCCAAGGCTTTCCCCAACAGCCAGGTGAAAAGCTTCGAGGACTGGACCGTCAACCAGTTCGGCCACAAGCTCTATTCGATCTTCTTCAAGACCTATACCGAGAAGGTCTGGGGCATGCCCTGCGACGAGATGAGCGCCGATTGGGCCGCGCAGCGGATCAAGGGGCTGTCGCTGTGGGGCGCGGTGGTCGACGGGCTGAAGCGCAGCCTGGGCCTGAACAAGCGGCCCAACAACGGGATGCAGGCCAAGACCCTGCTGGAAGAATTCCGCTATCCGCGGCTTGGCCCCGGCATGATGTGGGACGCCGCGCGCGACAGGATTGTCGCCACCGGCAAGGGCGAAGTGCTGATGGGCCACGCGCTCAAGCAGCTCGCCAGCGATGGCCAGCAGGGCTGGCGCCTGACCGCCAGCCACGATGGCGGCGAAACGGTGATCCGCGCCGCCCACGCGATCAGTTCCGCGCCGATGCGCGAGCTGGCCGCGCGGCTTCATCCGCTGCCCGCCACCAGCATCGCCGCCAAGCAGCTGCGCTACCGCGACTTCCTGACCGTCGCGCTCAAGATCCGCAGCGACGACCTGTTCCCGGACAACTGGATCTATATCCACGATTCCAAGGTCAAGGTCGGCCGCATCCAGAACTTCCGTTCGTGGTCGCCGGAAATGGTGCCCGATGAAAGCGTCGCCTGCGTCGGCCTCGAATACTTCTGCTTCGAAGGGGACGGGCTGTGGTCGATGGCCGATTCCGACCTGGTTGAACTGGCCACGCGCGAGTTGGCGCTGCTCGGCCTGGTTTCGGCCGAACAGGTGATCGGCGGCGTCGTGGTGCGCCAGGAAAAGGCCTATCCCGTCTATGACGAGGACTATGCCGCCCATGTCGATGCCATGCGCCGCGAACTCGAAGGCCGGTATCCGACGCTGCACATGGTCGGGCGCAACGGGATGCACCGCTACAACAACCAGGACCACGCGATGATGACCGCGATGCTGACGGTGGAGAACATCCTCCACGGCGAGCGGGTCTATGACGTGTGGTGCGTCAATGAAGACGCCGAATACCACGAGGCCGGGGCCGAAGGCGCCGAAGCCGCGCTGCCCGCCGCGCGCCGCGCGGTGAGCGAGGACCAGGCCGCCGCGCTCGATTCGGTGCGCGAAGTGCCTGAACGGATTGCCGCCCCCCGGCGCGACGCGGCCTGAGGGGCGGGCCGGTGGGCGACCTGCTGTGGCGGCTACGCCAGGTGGTGCTGGTGCGTTACCTGGGCGCCAGCGTGATCGCGCTGGGCTGCGATATGGCCAGCTTCCTGGCGCTGCTGGAACTGGGCATGGCGCCCGGACCGGCCGCGGCGGCGGGCTATGGCCTCGGCATCGTGGTGCACTGGCTGGTGTCCAGCCGCAAGGTGTTCGGCGATAGCGTGGCCCGCCAGGGCGCGGCCCGCACCCGGCAGAAGGCGCTGTTCGTGGTCTCCGCGCTGATCGGCCTCGCCGTGACCACGCTGATCGTCGGCGCGGGCAGCATGCTCGGGCTTGATCCGCGCCTGGCCAAGCTGGTTGCCGTCGGCGCCAGCTTTACCGTGACCTGGCTGCTGCGCGACGTGGTCGTGTTCCGCCGGCACCTCGCGGCATGAGCGATCCGACCGCTCCGGCCGTGTTCTGGCGGCGGATCGTGCTGGCCTGGCTGGGCGTGGCGCTGATCATGCTGGTGCGCAACTGGGCGGCAATTGCCACGTTCCGTTTCCCCGATCCCGACGATGCCCTGCGCCTGGTGCAGGTCCGCGATCTGCTGGACGGGCAGGGCTGGTTCGACCTGCGGCAATACCGCATCGATCCGCCGGCCGGCACGCCGACCCATTGGTCGCGGCTGGTCGATCTGCCGCTGGCGCTGCTGATCGCCGCGCTGCGCCCGCTGCTGGGCCAGCCGGTGGCCGAACAGGTGGTCGCCGCGCTGGTGCCGCTGCTGACCCTGCTGTGCGCCATGCTGCTGACCGCGCGGATCGCGGGGCGGCTGTTTGGCGAGCGCGCCGCCTATGGTGCCTGCGTGGTGTGGATCATGGCCCTGGCGGCGATGGTCCAGTTGCAGCCGCTGCGGATCGATCATCACGGCTGGCAGATCGTCAGCCAGCTTGCCGCGCTGGCGGCGCTGCTTGATCGCGATGTGCGGCGCGGCGCACGGATTGCCGGGCTGGCGCTGGCCATCGGGCTGTCGATCAGCCTGGAACTGCTGCCCTTCGCCGCCCTGATCGCGGGCGTGCTGGGGCTGCGCTGGCTGCGCGGCGGCGCGCCCCGGCGCGATGCGCTGGTGCAGCTACTGCTGGTGCTGGCCGGGGCAAGCTGCGTGCTGTTCGTGGCGACGCGCGGGCTGGTGGCCGATAGCCACTGCGATACCGTTTCCCCCGCCTTGCTGGCCGCCTTCCTGCTCGCCGCACTGCTGACCGGGGCGATTGCCCGGATCCGCCAGCTCGGCTGGCCGGTGCTGGTCGGCCTGCTGGGCCTGGCCGCCGGGCTGACCGGGGCGCTTTACCTCGCGCTGGCCCCGCAGTGCCTGGCCGGGCCCTTTGCCGAACTGGACCCGCTGGTGCGCAGTTTCTGGTACGACAACGTGCTCGAAGGGCTGCCGGTCTGGCGGCAGGACCTGTCGACCATGGTGCAGATGATCATCCCGCCGTTGATTGGCCTGGCCATCACGCTGTGGGCCTGGGCGCGCGACCTGGGCGGCCAGCGCGAGGCGCTGGGCGAATTCGCGCTGGTGCTGGCCGGGGCGATAGTCATCGCGCTGCTGGTTTCGCGCTTCAGTTCGGTTGCGACCGCGATTGCCACGGTGCCGCTGGGCTTTGCCGTGTTCGAATGGCTCCGCCGCGCGCCGCGCCTGCCCACCGCGCTGCGGCTGCTGGCGCTGCCGGTGATCTTCGTCTCGCTGGTGCCGGGCGTGGCGGTTGGGGCACTGCGCAATGTGATCGCCCAGCCCGGCGCGGCGGTGCAGACCGGCGATTCGCAGGTGACCGGGACCGGCTGCAGCCAGCCGCAATCGCTGACCGTGCTGGCCCGGCTGCCGCGCGCCACGCTGTTCGCCCCGTTCGAGATCGGCCCCAGCCTGCTGGTCAGCACGCCCCACGCGGTGATCGCGACCGGCCATCACCGCTCCGCCCCGTCGATCGAGGCCGTGATCAAGGCATTCACCGCCGCGCCGGATCAGGCCGAAGCGCTGGTTCGCCGGCACGGGGCCACCCATCTTGTGACCTGTTCCGACCTGATCGAGGCGCGCAATTATGTCCGCCTGGCGCCGCAGGGACTGATGGCGCGGCTGCTGGCCAACCAGCCGCCGCCCTGGCTGGAACGCGTACCGCTGCCACCCGAGGCCGGGACCCTGACGTTGTGGCGGGTGATCCCGCCCGCTCAGCCCGGACGGAACAGCAAGGCGTCGCCGTTCATGCAGTAACGCTTGCCGGTGGGCTTCGGCCCATCGTCGAACACGTGGCCCAGGTGCCCGCCGCAGCGCGTGCAGTGCACTTCCTTGCGCGGATAGCCGGTTTCCCAGTCGGTCGAATAGGCGACCGCGCCGGGCAGCGGCGCCCAGAAGCTGGGCCAGCCGGTGCCGCTGTCGAACTTGGTCGTCGAACTGAACAGTGCCTGCCCGTCGGCCGCGCAAATGAAGGTGCCCTTGCGGTGTTCCTTCAGCAGGGGCGAGGTGCCGGGCACTTCGGTGCCCTTCTTGCGCAAGATGTAATACTGCTCGGCCGTCAGCCGCCGCTTCCATTCAGCATCGCTGAACTGCACCGGATAGCCCTTGGCCTGGGCCTTGTCGCAGGCCGCCAGCGCGGGCAGCGCTGCCGATGCCGCCAGCCAGCGCAGCATCGCGCGGCGCGGCAGGGTTGCCGTGTGATCCATGATCGTTCTCCCGGACGCGGCCGGTGATACGGCCGCTGTCCGAAAAGGCAATGTAGGGCAGGCGGATCAGAACTTCGAGAGGGTCACTTCCATCCTGGTGTGGCCATGGACGAAGTTGTTGCGGGTGCGTTCGACCTTGCCGGTCAGGTTCACGCGCATCCGCCGCTCGTGCATTTCCTCCATCAACACGCGCAGCTGCAGTTCCGCGAGGCGCGCGCCGACGCAGCGGTGGATACCATAGCCAAAGGCCACGTGGCGCCGCGCGTTCTCGCGCGTCAGGTCCAGCTTGTCGGCATTGGGGAACACGCTTTCGTCGCGGTTGCCCGAAATGTACCACAGCAGCACCTTGTCGCCCGCTTTGACCTGCTGGCCGAACAGGTCGGCGTCCTGGATGGCGGTGCGGCGCATGTGCGCCAGCGGGGTGACATAGCGGATGCATTCCTGCACCCCGTTGGTGATCACCGACGGGTCGGCCTCGAACAGCGCGCGCTGGTCGGGGAACTTGTCGAGCGCGTGGACGATACCCGACATGGTGTTGCGGGTGGTGTCGTTGCCCCCCACGATCAGCAGGATCAGGTTGCCCATGAATTCCTGCGGGCTCATGTGGTTCATCGCGTCCGAATGGATCATCATCGAGATCAGGTCGCGGCTGGGCGGCTTGCCCATGCGGTCCATCCACAGTCCCTTGAAGTAGGTCGCCATCTCGGTGAAGATCTGCCAGCGCGTTTCCGCCAGTTCGCGGGCGAAGCTCAGCTCCACGTCGCCCGCCCAGTCCGACCAGAAGGTCAGCAGGCGGCGGTCCTGCCAGGGAAAGCCGAACAGGATCGCCAGCATCCCCGTGGTCAGCTCGATCGAGACCTTGTCGACCCAGTCGAACTGTTCGCCCCACGGCAGACTGTCGAGCACGCCCTGGGTGCGGGCGCGGATTTCGGCCTCCATCTTGGCCACTTCGCTGGGCGTGAAGCCTTCGGACACGGTGCGGCGCTGGCCGGTGTGTTCGGGCCGGTCCATCGCGATGAACATCGGCAGGCGGCGTTCCTCAAGCTCTTCAGGCGCCATGTCGCTGGGCGGTTCGGTAATGGTGATCCCACCATACCGCCACGAGGACGAGTAGATTTCGGGCTGCGATTCGACGTGCTGGATCGTTTCCACCGTGGTGACGTTCCAGAAATCGCCATAAGGCGTGCCGGTCACCTTGTTGACCGGAGCCTGGGCGCGCATCTCGGCAAAGATCGGCTGCCAGGTATCATCACGGTACAGGGCAGAGTTCGACACGTCCCAGCGCTGGGTATGGACCGGCAGCTCGTGGCCGTGTTCCTTCATCCATTCGGCAAAGGCCTGCGCGGCGGTGGGCGAACTGCGGTAGGTCATTGGCGAATCGGCAGCAATCGGTTGAGATGCCATGGAAAATCCTCTCACGCGCAATCGCACGCAATGCGTTGCTCTTGCGAACTTATCTGCTCCAACTTACTCGATTGTCAATAGCGTCCCATCGGTGATTCCGCCCGGTTTGCCGCGCCTTTGCGCCCGCCTTTACCGGGCGAACGCGCGCTTCAGCAGGCCGCCCTTGCCGGTCCCGCGGGCCGGGCCACTTTTCATCACCCGCTTGCGGAACAGGTTGGCCCCGGCCCGCACGCACAGCGCCACGCAGACCACCTGCCAGGCCAGCGCCAGGGCATGGGGCCACAGGCGCGGATCCTGCGCCGCGCGCGCCAGCATGGTGAAGGGCGATGAGAAGGGGATCGTCGCCGCCGCCAGTTCGACCACGCTGCCCGGCTGGGCCATGGCATAGGAGGCGAAGAAGAAGTTCAGCAGCTGCAGCATGGTCACCGGCATCGACAGCGTCTGCACTTCGCGCACGGTGCTGGCCATCGACCCGATCGCCAGGAACAGCGAACCCAGCAGCAGGTAGCCCATCGAGAAATACAGTACGCCCAGGCCCAGGAAAGCCGTCCAGCCGACCGCCGGGGCGGGATAGTCCTGCAGCGAATGGCCCGACACCAGCCACACCGCCGTGCCCATCATGCCCCACACTGTAATCCCGACCCAGCTGACCGCCAGCATGGCGAACAGCTTGCCCAGGAACACCGCGTCCATCGGGATCGCGGCGGCCAGCACTTCGATGATCTTGTTGCCCTTTTCCTCGACCAGGTTGGACAGCACCATGCCGGCCAGCAACATGGTCAGCAGGAACAGCACGGTCTGACCCAGCTGCGCGGTCACCAGCCGGCTGCGGGTCTGGTCTGCCGTGGTCTGGCTGGTGATCGGGGCCAGCGTCACCTTGGGAAAGGTGCTGGGCGCACTTTGCCGGGCTTCGGCGGCGACCAGCCCGACCGGTCCCTGCCAGCGTTCGATCAGGTCCTGCGATCCGGTCAGCACGGGCTGGTCCAGTGTGCCGGTGACCACCGCGGCAAGGTTGAGCCGCTTGTCCGATAGCGCCGCGCGCGCGTCGAATGCCTGGCCGGGCTCTACTTCGGCCACCTTGACCACCACCGGCAGAAGGCCAAGCTGCGGCGCCAGTCGTTCGTAAGCGGCGGTCATCGCCGCCAGGTCTGCCGGGGCCATGGCGATGCCCAGTTCCGGGCGCACGGCCTTTTCCTGCACGCGCTGGCCGATCCCGCCGGCCAGCCCGCCGACCAGCATCGGGAACAGCGGCCCCAGCAGGAAGAAGAAGAAGCTGCGCGAAAACAGGATCGCGGTGAAATCGCGCCGCGCGATCACCAGCGCGGCGGCCATGGTGGACAGGCGGCCACTGCGGGGCTGGACACTCATCGGGCGGTCTCCTCGTCAGGGCTGGCTTCCAGGGCGCGGGCGGCCGCCTCGCCGGCAATGGCGACAAAGGCATCGTGCAGCCCGGCGCGTTCGATCGACAGCGAGAGGACCCCCGCCTCGCCCTCGATCAATGCGCGCAGCAGGGGTTCGATCCCGCTGCCTGGCAGCGAGAAATACCAGAAGCTGCCTTCGTGCCTCGCCTCGGCGGGCAGGGCGGCGCGCCACGGGCCGTCCTGCGCGCGGGTTTCCAGCCGCACTTGCGGGCGGATGCGGTCGCGCGCCACGTCGACCGGCCCGGCAAAGGGCACCTTGCCCCCGGCAATGATCGCCACTTCGTCGCACAGCCGTTCGGCATGGGCGATGACGTGGGTGGAAAAGATCACCGTGGTGCCCTTTTCCGCCAGGCCGCGGATCATCCGTTCGAGCTTGCCCTGATTCAGCGCGTCGAGGCCGGAAAACGGCTCGTCGAACACCACCAGCCGGGGTTCGTGGACCAGGGTGCCCAGCAATTGCACCTGCTGCGCCATGCCTTTCGACAGCTGGCGGATCTGCCGGTCGATCGCATAGCCCAGGCCATGCGCTTCAAGCAGTTCCTTGCCCCGGCGGCGTCCTTCGGCCAGCGGCAGCCCGCGCAGCGCGCCCATGAAGGCGATCGCCTCGTACGCCTTCATCGACGGGTAAAGTCCACGCTCCTCGGGCAGGTAGCCGATGGTGTGGGCCACTTCGTGCGGGCGGTCGTGCCCCAGCACGCGGCGCACGCCCTCGTCCGGGTCGATGATCCCCAGCAGCATCCGCAGCGTGGTGGTCTTGCCCGCGCCGTTGGGGCCAAGTATGCCATAGATCGCGCCTTCGGGCACCGACAGGTCAACCCCGTCGACAGCGGTGAACCCGTCGAAGCGCTTGATCAGTCCGCGCGCCTCGATCGCCAGATTAACCTTGTCCGGCGCCGTTGCCGCGCTGCTCCCCATCTGCCATTCCCCAGGTTTCATGGATGGGGCGCATAATGGGGCGCGGGTGAAGAAGGGCAACAGGAAGTTTGGTTAACGCGGCGCCAATCACTGCGCTGAAGCAGGATCTTGCGGCAGAAGCGGCGCGGCTGGGCTTTGCCGCCTGCGCCATTGCGCCCGCGGCAGAGGATCCGCTGCGCGCCGCCCGGCTGGAACAATGGCTGGACGCCGGGATGCACGGGCAGATGCAGTGGATGGCCGACCGGCTGCATCACCGCCGCAGTCCGCAAGCTCTGTGGGACGAAGCCCGCAGCGTGGTGGCCCTGGGGATGAGCTATGCCCCCGCCGCCGATCCGCTTGCCCTTGCCGATCAGGCGGACCGGGCGCGGATTTCGGTCTATGCCCAGGGGCGCGACTATCACGACGTGGTCAAGAAGGCGCTGAAGGCACTGGCACGCTGGCTGGTCGATCAGGCGGCGCGGCGGGGCCTTGGCGATGTCGGGGTCAAGGTCTTCGTCGATACCGCCCCGGTGATGGAAAAGCCGCTGGGACAGGCCGCCGGGCTGGGCTGGCAGGGCAAGCATACCAACCTCGTCAGCCGGGACCACGGCTCGTGGCTGTTCCTCGGCGCGATCTACACCACCCTGGCTTTCCCGCCCGATGCGCCAGGCCGGGACCGCTGCGGATCGTGCGATGCCTGCCAGCGCGCCTGCCCGACCCAGGCCTTCCCCGCGCCCTACCGGCTCGATGCGCGGCGCTGCATTTCCTACCTGACGATCGAGCACAAGGGCCCGGTGCCCGAGGACTTCCGCGCGGCGCTGGGCAACCGCATCTATGGCTGCGACGATTGCCTGGCGGTCTGCCCGTGGAACAAGTTTGCCGATAGCGCGCGGCGGATGCAGGCTTTCCTGCCCCGCGCCGAACTGGCCGCGCCGCGCCTCGCGGACCTGCTGGTGCTCGACGATGCGGGCTTTCGCGCGCTGTTTTCCGGCAGCCCGATCAAGCGCATCGGCCGCGACCGCTTCGTGCGGAACTGCCTTTACGCGGCGGGGAACAGCGGGGACGCCGCGCTTGTGCCGCGGGTGCGAGCGCTCCTGGATGATCCGGACGAAGCCGTTGCCGACGCCGCGCGCTGGGCGCTGGCGCGGCTCACTTAATCAAGACGCTTGCGCCGCGCTTCCAGCTGCTTCGCCAGTTCCGCTTCCTGCACCGGGTTGCGCTTGTTGTAGGCGGGGTGCATCGCCGGACCGATGGCATGGATGTCCTCGACCCAGATGTAGCCGGTGAAGCTGCTCGGCACCTGGCCGATCTGTTCGGGCAGGCTCAAACCCATGTCACGGTCCTTGCCCCAGGCGCCCAGCACCACCACTTTCGCGCCGACGCTGGCCATCCGCGCGATCAGCCGGTTCGGCCAGCCGGCAAAGGCCCACTGGTAGTTGATCGGGACAAAGATCGTGCCGTTCCGGCAGCTGTCCGGAACCACGGTGAACCACCCGGTCTTGAGATAGTCCCTGGTGCAGTCCCTGGCCTCGCCCAGCGAGAAGGCCCAGGCCTTGGGGTAAAGCTGGCGGATCCGCGCAACTGGCCCCTGCGCGCCGTAGAAGCCGTCGCCCACTTTCTCCACATCGCGCCCGGCGGATTTCAGCGCCCTGGCCAGCAGGTCCGCTTCGTCCGGGTCCTTCGACTTGAAATTGAACAAGAGCGGCCGGTCGGGCAGGGCGGCGACCGCTTCGGCCACACTGGGGATCGCTCCCACGCCCTGGCCCCGCAGCGGGAACGTCTTGCCGCCGTCCGCCGTATAGCCATAGCCCGCGTCGAGCGCTTTCAGCTGGGCCAGGGTCGCCTGGCGGACCTCGCCGCTGCCATTGGTGCGGCAATCCAGCTTCCAGTCATGGAACAGGGCGATCTGGCCATCGGCGGTCGGGGCGACATCCACCTCGATCATCTGCGCGCCAAGGCGCTGCGCGGCCAACATGCCCGCAAGGGTGTTTTCCAGGTAATCGTGGACCGGCGTCTCGATCCGGGTGGCGGTGCAGGTGTCGCGCCCGACGCCGCGGTGGTCGAACAGCTGGTGCGCGCCGCGGTGCGCGATCAGCCTGGGATAGCCCCTGGGCGCATCGGCCAGCCAGCTGGCGTTGATCACGGTCAGCACCAGGAAGGCCAGGGCCAGGACAAAGCCCGCGCGCTTCAGCCAGACGATCACGCCAGCAGTTCCCGCGCCTTCAGGCAATCGGCTTCCATCTGGCGGGTCAGTGCCTCAAGGCTGTCGAACTTGGCTTCGGGGCGCAGGAAGTGGTGGAATGCCACTTCGATTTCCTGGCCGTAGAGGTCACCCGAAAAGTCGAAGAAGTGCGGCTCGAGCAGCTCCTTGGGCGGATCGAAGCTGGGGCGGATGCCCAGGTTCGCTGCGCCGTGCAGCACGCGCCCGCCCCCCGCCACCGCGGTCACCGCATAGATGCCGTAGCGCGGACGCAGGTAGTTGCCCATGGCGAGGTTGGCGGTGGGAAAGCCGATCGTGCGGCCCACCTTGTCGCCGTGCTGGACCGTGCCGCGAATCGCGAAGGGGCGGGTGAGGAGGTGCGTCGCCAGGCCGCAGTCCCCGGCCTTCAGCGCATCGCGAATCCGGCTTGAGGACACCACCTCGCCCTCGTCCGCCACGGGGCCAACCGCCCTGGCTCGCAGCCCCAGCGGCGCGCCGAGCCGGGCCAGCACTTCGACATTGCCGCCGCGCGCCTTGCCAAAGGTAAAGTCCTCGCCGGTCACCACGCCCGCCGCGCCGAGCCGCTCGGCCAGCAACTCGGCCACGAACTGCTCCGCCGTGGTCGCGGCCAGCGCGGCGTCGAAGTGGAACACCAGCATCGCATCGGCCCCGGCATCGGCGAACAGTTCCTGCCGCTGGTCCAGTGTGGTCAGCCGGAACGGCGCCGCATCGGGCACGAAATAGCGCACCGGGTGCGGATCGAAGGTGGCGACGATCACCGGGCGGCCTTCGGCCCGCGCCCAGTCGATCGCCTGGCCGACCACGGCCTGGTGGCCACGGTGGAACCCGTCGAAATTGCCCAGCGCAAAGATTGCGCCGCGCAGCGAATCGGGAATGGGCTGGCCCGCGTCGAGCCGGACGATGGTCATGGCCGGGCCGGTGCTCCCTGGGGCAGCCGGGCCAGCGGCACCATGCCGGCGCGCAGCACGCGCAGGGCATTGCCGCCCATCGCCGCGCGCACTTCGTCGGGCGTGAACCCTTCGTCGAGCAGCGCCTGGGTGACCTGGACCAGCTTCGAGGTATCGAACCGCACCGTGGTGCCGCCGTCATAATCGCTGCCCAGCGCGACGTGCTGGATGCCCACCAGGTCGCGCACGTGCTTCATCGCGCGGCCGATCGCGCGCGGGCTGGTATCGCAGATCGCCGCGTCCCAGTAACCGATGCCGACCACGCCGCCGGTCTTCGCCAGCTGGCGCAGTTCATCGTCCGACAGGTTGCGGTTGACCTTGCAGGTCGC
This sequence comes from Pseudomonadota bacterium, assembly GCA_029779535.1. Classification (GTDB taxonomy): domain Bacteria; phylum Pseudomonadota; class Alphaproteobacteria; order Sphingomonadales; family Sphingomonadaceae; genus Novosphingobium. The sequence goes on from JAKPAG010000004.1 coordinate 209,175, forward strand.
CTGCACGCCGCCGTGGCTGGAAACCACCGGACGGCGCGCCATGGCCAGCACTTCACCGACGCACTGGTGGCTGCAATGGGCAATGTCGACGACCATGCCGAGGTCTTCCATCCGCGCCACCGCCTGCCGCCCGAGCGGGGTCAGCCCGCCCTTTTTCAGGCCATGCAGCGATCCCGCCAGCTCGTTGTCGAAGAAGTGGGTCAGGCTCGCCATGCGAAAGCCCGCATCGTGCAGCTTGTCGAGGTTGCCGAGCTTGCCTTCGAGGTTCTGCAGCCCCTCGATTGTCAGCAGCGCGCCGACCGGCGGATTGGCCTTGCCCGCGCGCGCTGCCAGCAGTGCATCGAGGCTCGCGGGATCGCTGACCTTGCGCAGCGCGCCATCGGCCCGCGCCACCGCGCGGTCCAGCTTCTCGCCGTGGTAGAGCGAGCGTTGCAGCAGCGAACCCCAGGTCCGCACCGGCTGCAGCTGGGCGATCACCAGGCCGGTGATATTGTCGGTGTCGCTGCCATTGGCGTCATAGTTCTGGCCCTTGGGCGTCTTGGTCACGCTGGAAAACAGCTGCAGCGCGACATTGCCTTCGGCCAGGCGCGGCAGGTCCTCGTGCCCGCGGCTCGCGCGTTGCAGCACGTCGCGGTCCCACATCAGCGTGTCGGAATGGAGGTCAACGATCTGCAAGGTCTTGTGCAGGGCCTGCGCCTCGGCGCTGACCGGGATCAGCTCCTTGCCGTCGATCCTGTTCATCTGCCCTTCGAGCCAGCCCGGCGCCAAGCCGAAAAAGCCCGCCGCGGCCAGCCCGAGCACGGCCAGCGGCACCCATACCCTCTTGCGCATCAGCGATCCTCCCCCGGCGCAGGTTTACGCAGCAAGGTGACGAAATCAAACCCCGGCGTGCGGCCATCGGCCGCGTGATGCTCGCGCCATGTTTCGGTCCACTCGCCGCGGTCGAATGCGGGGATGTGGGTGTCGCCCATGGGTTCGGCGTCGATCTCGGTCCATTCGATCCGCTGGGCCAGCGGCAGGAACTGGCGGTAGATTTCCGCGCCGCCGACCACGGCAACATGCGCGGCATTGGCCATGGCCAGCGCTTCTTCCACGCTGCGTGCCACTTCGGCGCCGTCCTCGGCCCAGCGGGGGTCGCGGGTCAGCACGATGTGGCGGCGGCCTGGCAGCAGCCCGGGCAGCGAATCGAAGGTCTTGCGGCCCATCACCATCGGCAGACCCATGGTCAGCGCCTTGAACCGGCGCAGGTCGGCAGGGATATGCCAGGGCATTGCGCCATCGGCCCCGATCACGCCGTTCTTGGCCACGGCGACCACCAGGAACACCTCGGGCCGGTTCACAGCGTCAGCCGGGTCACGTGGCCCATCTTGCGCCCCGGCCGGGCGGCGGCCTTGCCGTAGAGGTGCAGGTGGTTGCACGGATCGGCCAGAATCGCCGGCCAGTCGTGCGCGTCATCGCCGATCAGGTTGGTCATTGCCACGCCCTTGGCGGCCAGGCGCGGGTCGCCCAGCGGCAGGCCGCAGATCGCCCGGACGTGGTTTTCGAACTGGCTGGTCAGCGCGCCCTCGATCGTCCAGTGGCCCGAATTGTGGACGCGCGGGGCCATCTCGTTGAACACCGGGCCGCTCGCCGTGGCGAAGAATTCCAGCGTCAAAACTCCGACATAGCCCAGCCGCTCGGCCACCTTGCGCGCCAGGTCGCGCGCGGCGGGAACCTGTTCCAGCACGCGGGCGCTGGCGGGCAGGCTGGAGGTATCGAGAATGCCGCCCTTGTGGACGTTTTCGGCGCTGTCCCAGAACACGATCGACCCGTCCGCACCCCGGCACAGGATGACCGAGAATTCGGCGAAGAAATCGATGAACCCTTCATAGACCAGCGGCTGGTCGATACGGATGCCCGCGGCATCGTGATCGGCCATGATCCGCCACTGGCCCTTGCCGTCATAGCCTTCGCGGCGGGTCTTGAGGATGCCGGGCGAACCGATCGTGTCCAGCGCGCGGGCAAGGTCCTCGGCGGTATCGACCGCCAGGAACGGGGCGGGGGTGCCGCCCAGCTCGGTTACAAAGCGCTTTTCGCTCAGCCGGTCCTGCGCCACTTCCAGCGCGCGGGCATTCGGCAGCAGCGGCACGCCCTGCAGCGCGGCCAGCGGGCCGACGGGGACGTTCTCGAATTCATAGGTCACCACCGCGCAATCCGCGGCAAAGGTCGCCAGCGCGGCCTGGTCGTGCCAGGCTGCATTGGTGAACTGGGCGCAAACCTCGGCCGCGATCGAATCGGCCTCGGGGGCATAGACGTGGCAGCGATAGCCCAGCTGCGCGGCGGCCATGGCCAGCATCCGCCCCAGCTGCCCGCCACCCAGGATGCCGATGGTTTCGCCGGGAGGGATCATGCCGCTCAGCTCGGCCGCTGGGCGACGCTGGCGGTCTGCGCGGCGCGGAACGCCTGCAGCCGCTCGGCCAGGGCCGGATCGCTGGTGGCGAGGATCGCGGCGGCGAGCAGCCCGGCGTTGGTCGCCCCGGCCTCGCCGATCGCCAGCGTGCCGACCGGGATGCCCGCGGGCATCTGCACGATCGACAGCAGGCTGTCCTGACCCGACAGCGCGCGGGACTGCACCGGCACGCCCAGCACCGGCAGGTGGGTCATGCTGGCGACCATGCCCGGCAGGTGCGCCGCGCCGCCGGCCCCGGCGATGATCACCTTGAACCCGGCATCGGCCGCGCTTTCGGCAAATTCCACCAGCCGCTGCGGGGTGCGGTGCGCCGACACGATCCGTGCGTCATAGGCAACGCCCAGCTGGTCGAGCGCTTTGGCGGCGCATTGCATCGTCGCCCAGTCCGACTGGCTGCCCATGACGATGGCGACCGGGACAGGGGACGCGGTCATGCTCAGCGCTCCGACAGGTAGTAGCGCTCAAGCGCGCTCAGATTGTCGTCCAGCTCGTAGATGATCGGCTGGCCGGTGGGGATTTCAAGGCCGGTGATCTCGGCATCGGAAATGCCCGACAGGTGCTTGACCAGCGCGCGCAGGCTGTTGCCGTGGGCGGCGACCAGCACCGTTTCCCCGGCCTTCAGCTGCGGCACGATCGCCGCTTCGTAATAGGGCAGGACGCGGGCGATGGTGTCCTTCAGGCTTTCGGTCGACGGGATCGGGATCCCGGCATAGCGCTGGTCCTGCTTGAGGTCGAACGCGCTGCCATCTTCCAGCACCGGCGGCGGGGTGTCGAAGCTGCGGCGCCAGATCTTGACCTGGTCATCGCCGTGCCGGGCTGCGGTTTCGGCCTTGTCGAGACCGGTCAGCCCGCCATAGTGGCGCTCGTTCAAGCGCCAGTCCTTGGTTTCGGGGATCCAGAGGCGTCCGGCGGCTTCCAGCGCATAGTGCAGCGTCTTGATCGCGCGGGTCTGGAAGCTGGTGAAGGCAACCGTCGGCAGAATGCCCTTGGCCCGCAGCAGTTCGCCGGCGGCCTGGGCTTCGGCCACGCCCTTTTCGGTCAGGTCGACGTCCCACCAGCCGGTGAAACGGTTTTCCAGGTTCCATTGGCTCTGGCCATGGCGGACAAGGATCAGGCGCGGCACGGTATGCGTTCCCCCCACAGGTTCAAGGAAATGTCTGACCGCCCCTAGTGGCTGGGGGGCGCTTTGGGAAGGGCGGAGGCATCGTTTCCGGCCATTTCCCGCGCCTGCTGCTTGCGGCGGCGCAGGTTCTCGCGCAGCTTCATGGCCAGGCGCTCCTCGCGCGTCAGGTTCTGCCGGTCTTCACCCATCGGCCATCTCCTGCCGCCATGCGGGGCAAAGCTCAAGCCCCCTCGGCGCCGGCATTTGCCCGCTGCCGCAAACGGAGGTTGACAAAGCGGGGGCCTGCGGCCAATAGCGCGCCCCTGCCCGGCGGGTCCGTCCCGTCCGGTGCACGCGGAATGGTGTGCTGCTGTAGCTCAGTGGTAGAGCGCATCCTTGGTAAGGCTGAGGTCGGGAGTTCAATCCTCCCCAGCAGCACCATTCCACTGCCGTATGGACGGCAATTTCCCTCCTCGCGAACGACCTGGCCCAAACCCGCGCAGTTCTGGGCCGTTTCGGCAGTGGCCGAATCTGGTCGAGGACAGAGACGCCGCGATCACCGGCCGCTCAAGGCCAGTTCTGGCGGCAGTTCTCTAAAGCCGCTTTTCCTGTCCTGAGGTGGTTTTGAGAGGATTTGTGGGCCGCGGCGTTTACGCGGATCCCAGCGCCTTGCGCTGGTCGACCCAGTCAACGGGGAGCTCCCCGCAGCGCAGCAGCGTGCGCGCAGTCAGTTCAACGGGCTGGCGGCCTTCGATGATCGCCAGCGTGATGTCGGGGGCCAGGAACCGCAGCCGCGCCAATCGGACGAGGTGACTGCGTTCAACGGGATTGGCGGATCGCGGCTCGGTAGCCAGCTTCTTCCATGCCGCCCAGGCGCGGCGGATCAGATCGATGAGATGCGGATCCCGGTTGGCGGGCCGGATATCGTGTGCGGCATAGACCAGCCGGAGCTCGATCCCCCGGCGCTTGAGCGAGACCGGCGCAGCCAGAACAATCGGATCGCGAATCAACCCGTCCACGCTGCCGACCTTCATGGCATCGGCTAGCAGGCCCCGATCGAGTTCGATCCTGAGCGCATGAGGCTCGATTGCGATGCGCGCGCCTAGGTGCCCGATGACTTGGCGCAGTGCCCGGCTGTCCCCGACAGCCGGAGCGAGTTGTGCGGCCCTTGCAATGGCGGTGTCGGTCATGGGCCAGCGCGCGGCGCAGGAGCGATGGCGCCACCTCCGGCATCGGCGCAGCGAAAGTCTCCATCCACGCCGATGCCAGGGTGTCGCCGCTCATGGCCGCGATCCGCTCGAGGTCGGTTGCCAACCAACCCATCAGGCGGCTCCGCCTCCGTCGACCCGGTAGCGGCGCGCTCCATCGGACTTCTCGCAGGCGAGCGTATGGCCTTTCTTCTTGAGGCCGGTCAGGGCGGCGCGGGTAGTATGCGGCAGCCAGCCGGTCGCAGCGACCAGCTGCTCGTGCGTGGCGCCTTCGGGTCGGCGCAGCAGGTCAAGCACCAGGTCGGTCTTGGTCTGCTGTACAGGCAGGGCCGGCTTGGCATCTGCGGTCTTAGGCTCGCGGGCCATCTTGCGCGGGCGCTTGGTGGCGGGCCGGATCTCGGTAACAGTGTTCATGGGTGGTTCTCCGTGCGGAGCAGCGACTATCGCGGCTCCCACCACCCAAAGCCCTGCCGGTCGCGCCGGTCAGGGCTGCAGTTGCCTACCAGAAGTAGCGGTTCACGAGCAGCACCAATGCTTGCGTTGCGCGCGAAGTCCACTGGAATGTAAGCTTCGGCGGACGATCCGGAACGGCAGGTGTTAGGGCGCAGATGGCGGTTAGCTGCCCTTCATCTCAACCACATACGATGACAGCTACGCGCCCAAATCTCGGCCGTTCGGTCGAATTAAGTCGAATCCTAAAAGCTGCCCTTCGTCAGAGAAAACGATGCTGCCACAATGCCTGGATCGCGGGAAGCTCGATGACCTGCTCGCCTTCGCGCACCATCGCCGGGCGATAGGCCTCGAGCCGCAGGAACTCCTCGGCGGACTTCATCCCGTAACCGGTGTTGACCTGCTTCGGTTTTGCCTTGGTGCCCTTGCCCGCCTCCATGAACTCCTTGGACCACGTGGAAAATAGGCTCTGGGCGATGCCTTCCTTGCGGCATAGTTCGGCAATGCTGACTTCGCCGCGCAGGCCGTCGAGCACGATACGGATCTTTTCCTCGGCCGAGAAATGCCGCCGGGTCTGCAGCCGGACATCTTTCACCACCCGCTCAGCAGGCGCCTTCGCTGGCGATTTTTCAAGCAGGATTGGGGCTTCATCTGCGTTCCTTAGTCACTCCGACGAAGCCCCAATCCCCTTTAATTCACAACCTCAAATCTGTGCCATTGGCGCTGACGGCGGACAGACGAAATTTACCATTGGTTATCCAAATTCCGATATATCTCTCAGTAAGCTCATACATGACACTGTCAGCGGACAGGAGTGTTTCGTCGAAATTCCGGGATAGGGTTCCGGATCAATAGGGGATCCAGGGATGGGCCAGCGAAAAGCATCAATCTATGCCTCGCAGCTTCTCCATGATTCTTCGGGTAACATCTTGCCGATGGCGGCCGCTGGCATGCTGGTCATGGCCGCGATCGTTGGTGGCGGCGTGGATCTGAGCCGCGCATACAAGGTCCAGAACCGATTGCAGAACGCCTGCGATGCCGCCGTGCTCGCCGGGCGCAAGGCGGTGACGACCAATGGCTATGATACGACTGCAAAAGCGCAGGCCCAGAGTTATTTCAACATCAACTTCGACCCGAAGGAACAGGGTACAAAGAGCACTGTGTTCCTTTCTGCTGGTGATGCGGCCGGAAACTCGATCGGCGGTCAGGCCAGCACGCAAATGCCGATGCTGATGATGCAGCTGTTCGGCATGGGTGACATGACCCTGCGGGCGAATTGCGCGTCCACCATGGGAGTGGGCAACAGCGACATTACGATGGTGCTGGACGTGACCGGTTCGATGGGGACCTCCCTGGGCACCGGTACCCGGTTGAGCGCGCTGAAGACGGCGATGAAGAACTTCTACACCACCGTTGATACTGCAACGCAGGGCAGCAATGCCCGGGTCCGCTATTCCTTCGTCCCCTTCAGCACGACCGTGAATGTCGGGAGGCTGCTTTACGATCTGGACCCCGACTACCTGATTGACAGCTGGACGATCCAATCGCGCGCGCCGATCACGAAAACGATCACGACCCAGGTGTTTGAAGGATGGGACGACGCCGTGGTGACCAGTGCGCCAAGCGACTATACCAACCAGGCGGATTCCTCGCTAACCCAGGTCAGCAGCACCAACTACAGCTCCCTGAATTCGTGCAACACTGGCCTGCCAGCCAATGTGCCCTGGGCTGACAACGGATCGCCGACCACCAGCACGACCACGACGACCAATGGTTCGGGCCAGCAGGTGGTGACCACGATCACTCGTCAGCCGCAGCGCATGACAACGTATGTCTGCAGGCTCAACAGCAACCGCTATCGGCGCTACTATTATTATTCGAACCGCACGTTCAATACCTACTCCTATGCCACTAGTGACCCAATCTATCGTACGGAAACTTCGGTGGTGTTTGACAAGTGGGAGTACAAGCCGATCCAATATGACACGAGCGTGTTCAAGACTTTTGCTTCGGTGGTGACGCCGACGGGGTCGAACGGCACGAACGTGACATCATCCTGGGAAGGTTGCATCGAGGAGCGTCAGACCTCGGCCGCATCCAGCATCAGTTTCTCGGCTATCACCGGCATGGCCCCCAGCACCGCGCTCGACCTGGATATCGACAGCGCGCCAACCAGTGACAACGCGACCAAGTGGGCGCCACTTTGGCGGCAGGTTGCCTATAACCGCAGTTCCACCGGTGTCGTTGTTTCGACCACCAACAGCCGCACAGCCACTTCCTATTGCGTGCCCGCCGCCAAGGCGCTGCAGTCCCTGACGCAATTCGAATTCGACGCCTATGCCAATTCATTGACGGCCCAGGGCAACACCTATCTTGATATCGGGATGCTGTGGGGTGCCCGCCTCAGTTCGCCCGAGGGAATCTTTCAGGACCTGGTCAATGAAGAGCCGGTCAATGGCGGCAACGTCAACCGTCACATCATCTTCATGACCGACGGACAGCTGGAGCCGGCCAACACGACCTATCAATCCTATGGCATTGAGTTTCTGGACCGCCGCGTGACCAGCGATGGTTCGGTTTCGCAGGAAACGGCCCGCCACAGCTTGCGGTTCCGCGCAATTTGCGATGCAACCAAGGCCAAGGGCATCCGGATCTGGGCGATCGGATTTACCTCGGGCCTGACCGCGGACCTTGCCTATTGCGCCTCGCCGAACAGTTCGTTCACCGCCAATGACGCGGCGCAGCTCAATGCGGCTTTCCAGACTATCGCCAAGCAGGTAGGCGAACTGCGGGTGCTGTCGTGATTGCCCGCCGCTTGCAATGCTTAGCGAAATTGCGCTCGCGCGAGGAAGGGGTTTCGACGGTCGAATTCGCCTTGGTTGCGCCGGTGTTCCTGACCTTGCTGGTCAGCATGTTCGACCTTGGCCAGATGGCCTACGGAATTTCGGTCCTGAACGGGGCGGTGCAGAAGGCTGCGCGCGATTCCTCGCTTGAAATCACCGATCTTGGCCGCGCAGATGCAATGGTTGAACGCCAGGTGGCTCCGATCCTGCCCGGCGCAACCTTTCATTCGACCAGAACCAGTTATGTCGATTATGCCGACATCGGCCGGGCCGAAAAGTGGAATGATGCCAACAACAACGGCACCTGTGACGCTGGTGAATCCTTTGTGGACGAGAACGGCAACGGCGATTGGGACGATGACATCGGCAAGGATGGCAACGGCGGTGCCGATGACGTCGTGGTCTATCGGGTCGAAGTGACCTACGAACCCACCTTCCACGTCCCGTTTCTTCCCGAAAGCTGGAAGCAGCGGAAGCTCAAGTCGACCGCCATCAAGAAGAACCAGCCGTTTGCCAACCAGCAGGGCTATGGCTCAAGCGCGGGGATTTGCTCATGATCCAGGCGCAATCGAAGACCCATGGCTGGCTGGATCGGCTGAAATCCTGTCGGTCAGGGGCGGCCGCGATCGAATTCGGCCTTATTCTGCCAGTTCTGACCGGGATGGGCATGATGGGCACCGAAATCGGCTACATGGCAATGGTCAACCTGCAGGTTAGCCAGATGGCCCTGGCGGTAGCCGATGCCGGCTCTCGGCTTGAACAGACGAACAACAACTCGGTTGCCCCAACCGTGACTGAAGCTGACGTCGATTCCGTCATGATTGGTGCCGAGAAGATGGGTGAAGGGATCGATTTCAAGGCGAATGGCCGGGTCATTCTTTCGAGCCTTGAGAAGGATCCAGCCTCCGGCAAGCAGTTCATCCATTGGCAGCGCTGTTTCGGCAAACTTCGGGTAAATTCGGACTATGGCAACGATTCAACCAACAATGGCCTGAACGGAACTGTCCTCGTCAGCATGGGGCGGGGGACCACCAAGGTTACGGCACCTACAGGTGTCGCCGTGATGTTCGTCGAAGTCTTCTATGACTACAAAGGCGTATTCGGAACGATGTTCGTCAAGCAGATGCGCTTCAAGCAGGAGGCGGCTTACCTTGTACGCGACATTCGCGACTTGCGCGCATCGAACGTAAGCGGGGTCACTGGCGGCAACGGCAAGTCCTTGTGCATCTGAGCTGGGCAAGCGATCGAACAAGAGAATGACATGAAGCTTTCCACCATAGCATTGAGCGCCAGCCTGATTGCAGGAAGCGCCGTCTATTGCATCACGAGCGTGTTCAGCCCGCATGGTAGCTGCGTCGAGGCCGCCGCGCAGCAATTGGCTAGCGCAGAATACGGTGAATTGCAGGATCGCGCCAATCATGCGGCGCAAATCTTGTGCGATCGCAACGGGGACGATGCCGCTAAGGCCGTTGACAGTCTCAAGTGGACTTACCGGTGACAATGATGATCCTGTTGGGACTGATCCAGCTGGGCCTGCTGCTGGCCTTACTGGTCATTGTCCGCATGCTGTTCGCAATGGTTCGCAGCGGCGCGCCGCTGTTCAGCTTGCCAAGCTGGAAGGTCGGGCCGCTTTCCCGTTCAACTGATCCAGCCGGACGTCAATCCACCCGGCTCGATGAAGGGCTGGCAAAGTCCGATACGCAGCGTCCTGACGGGGTTGCACAGAGGATTTCCTTTCGATTGCCCCTTCTTCGTCGCAAGCGCGAGGACGCGCCGCAAGCGGCGGAGGTGGCGGCAGGCCAGCCGGCGGAGCCGGTGCGCGAACGCAATCGCAAGCTCTTGTCTGTCAGCGAACTGGAACAAAGTTCGATCCGCCCAGCCGCCCAGTTCCGCGAGGACTATTATGCTCAGATCGAAGCACGACTTGAGGAGCTGTTCGAGGCCTATGTGGCCGAGAAGCTGTCCCTGGCCATATACCTCGATGCGATCAGGCATGAAAAAGCCAAAGCACATGCCATATTGCACAATCCGAAGGTCTGGACCGAACCCGACATGCGCGAAGAGGCCGAACGCGCCGTTGCGGCCGTTGACTGGTGTCTGGATTGGGCCAAGCATCAGGTCGCTTCGTGCAGTAGCGGAATGGCTGCCTGACGGGAATCGCCTCTGCAGCCTATGGGCCAGCCTTTGCTATGATCCAGACGCTGGCTGAACCCCGAATGCGGGCGAAGGCAGGCGCGGCAACCCGAACCGCTCGATCGAACGCGCTATTTGCTTGATCTGCTTCCTGGAGTGGGAGCGCGCGTTGCGCGCGTAAGGGCGAAGCGAGCCGATTACCCGATCCGCGATCTGGTAAGTCTGATCTTTCATCTATGCCCCCTGTCGGTTTGGCGTCTCACGACGGCAAGATCGAGGTGGGGAGCGGCGAAACGATTTTTAAGTACGAAACGGGAACACTTATCGCTGGCAAAGAACGGCTCGTCGCAATTTTCTGGTGTACGCACAATGCATTATGCATCAGGCTGTCTGTCAGAGCACCGTCTCGCGCGTTCCCTCCTCCCCCAGCAACATCACCCTGATCCGGCGCCGCAGGTTCCCTGCTTTGCGCGGCGGAATTCCCTGTTCCCGGATTTGAAATTCCCTGTTTTGCAGTCAGGGAATTTGACCTCAAAAGCCGCAGAGTTCTTCGGTTTATGCTGGTGTGCAGAGGTCGCGGATAGGCTCCAAAATGTGCGAATTCCCTGTAAAATCCCGCAAACAGGGAATATAGGGGTTGAGACCGCGTTGCAGCCGACTGCGTCGCGCACCATTCCCCGCCCTTTCACGAAAGCCGGTCATGCTTGCCGCCGTGGCGCCGTATCATGCCGTGCGCCTGCGCGAATCACTCGAACACGCGCGGGCTGCCGGCCGCCGGGGTGTCCAGCTTGCGCAGCACGTCGCGCCCGTCGCCGGTGTGGTGCAGCCAGACATAGATCGTCGCCACGCTGGCCATGGCGTAGAAGATGTAACGCATCGGTATCGCTCCTTTCGCCCCTGGTCGGGCCGAGCAGTGCCGCGGCGGGGTAAATTCCGCCTTGCCGAATGCGCCCAGCGCGAATGGTCAACGCGTTAACCATGCTGCGCAAACCATGTCGGGATCAGGCGCGCAGATCGGCCCAGTCGGGATGGCGGCGGAACAGCGCTTCGACATAGCTGCACGTCGGATCGATCCGGAAGCCTTGCGCGCGCGCATCGGCAACCAGCGCCTCGACCAGTCGGGCGGCGACGCCGCGCCCGCCGATCGCGGGCGGCACCAGGGTATGGTCGGCCACGCGCACTTCGCCGCTCGCATCATCGCGCCGCACCCAGGTCAGCCGGCCGATCGCCTGCGCGCCGGGCACGTGGGCGTGGTATTCGCCGGCGTGCTCGCTGCCGTGGCGGGTGATGGTCACTTCACTTTGGTCCATGCCGGGCTCCCTGTCCGCAACTTGACGCGGGGGGCAGCCCCGCGCCATGCAAGATGGCGATGCAGTTCCTGTCCGACAATGCCGCCATGGTCCATCCCGCCGTCTGGGCGGCGATGCAGGCCGCCGACGCTCCTGACGCGCCTTATGACGGCGATTACTGGAGCCGTGCGCTCGATGAACGCTTCTCGACCCTGTTTGAGCGGCCTTGTGCAGTGTTGTGGGTCGCCACGGGCACGGCCGCCAATTGCCTCGCGCTGGCCACCATGGTGCCCCCGCACGGCGGCGTGATCTGCCACCGCGAGGCCCATATCGAGATGGACGAAGGCGGTGCGCCGGGCTTTTTTACCCATGGTGCCAAGCTGTTACTGGCTGACGGGGCCGGGGCCAAGCTGACCGGCGCGGCAATCCGCGCGGTGCTCGATCCGATCCGCAAGGACGTCCACCAGGTCCAGCCCCACGCCGTGTCGATCACCCAGGCCAGCGAATACGGCTTGACCTACAAGCCTGACGAACTTGCTGAAATTGCTGCTGTTTCACGGGAAACAGGGCTGAAGCTGCACGTCGACGGCGCCCGTTTCGCCAATGCCGTCGCCTCCCTGAACCGTGAACCCTACGCCGCCTGCGCCGGCGCCGACGTCCTCTCGTTCGGCTGCGTCAAGAACGGCGGGATGAGCGCCGAGGCAATCGTCTTCTTCGATGAAAGCCTGGCCGACGTCGCCCGCTATCGTCGCAAGCGCGCCGGGCACCTGCAATCGAAGGGCCGGTTCCTTGCCGCGCAGATCCTTGCCATGCTTGATGGCGACCTGTGGCTGGCCAACGCCCGCGCCGCCAACCAGGCCGCGCAGGAACTGGCCGCTGCCGCGGGCCAGCGGCTGCTTTACCCCGTCGAGGCGAACGAGATCTTCCTGAACCTGACCCCGGCCGAGCGTGAGGCGCTGCGTGCGCAGGGTTTCACCTTTTATGACTGGGGGGTGGATGCCGCCCGCCTCGTCACCGCCTGGAACAGTGCGCCCGGCCATGTGACCGCGCTGGCCCGCGCGATCGCCGCGCTATGAGCGCCGGGGCCGAGGCGAGCAAGGCCCGCTCGATCGCCGCATTCCTGCTGGTCGCGCTGATCTGGGGCTCCACCTGGCTGGTGATCAAGGACCAGATCAGCGCGGTTCCGCCCGGCTGGACCGTGACCTGGCGCTTTGCCCTGGCGACCCTGGGGATGTTCGCCCTAGCCGCGGTGCGGCGCGAATCCATCAGGCTGGAGCCGGCGGCGCTGCGCCTGTCGGTGGCCATCGGGTTGTTCCAGTTCTTCGGCAATTTCCAGCTGGTCTACCGTTCGGAGCATTACCTGACCTCGGGCCTGGTGGCGGTGATCTTCGCGCTGCTGCTGGTGCCCAACGCGCTGCTCGCTCGGCTGTTCCTGCGCGCGCCGCTGTCGGGGCGGTTCCTCGCCGGATCGGGCGTGGCGCTGGCGGGCATCGCGCTGCTGCTGACGCACGAATACCGCGCCGCCCCGGCCACCGGCGGTGTGCTGACCGGGATCGCGCTGGTCGGCTGCGCACTGCTCTGCGCGTCGAGCGCCAATGTCCTGCAGGCGACCGAACTGGCCCGCCGCCAGCCGGTAGTGCCGCTGATCGCCTGGGCGATGCTGTGGGGCACGATTGCTGACGCGCTGTTCGCCTGGGTCACCTCGGGCCCGCCAGTGCTCGACTCGCGGCCGCAATACCTCTGGGGGATCGCCTACCTTGCGCTGATCGGCTCGGTGGTCACTTTCCCGATCTATTTCGCGCTGATCCGCGATTGGGGGCCGGGCCGGGCGGCCTACAACGGGGTGCTGGTGCCGGTGGTGGCCATGGCCCTGTCGACCGCCTTCGAAGGCTATCGCTGGACCTCGCTGGCTGCAGCCGGATCGGTGCTGGCGCTGTCAGGCCTGCTGATCGCGCTCGGCGGTCGGCGCTAGGCACGAGGCCAGCCCCTCGCGGTAGCTGGGATAGCATGGGGTCCAGCCCAGCTCGCGCCGGGCCTTGCGGTTTGCGACGCGGCGGTTTTCGGCATAGAAGGCGCGGGCCATCGGGCTGAGGCCGGCCTCGTCCAGGCTTTGCAGCGGCGGCGGGGCCAGGCCGAGCAGGCGGCAGGCATGCTCGATCACCGCATTCTGGCTGCACGGCTCGTCATCCGCCAGGTTCCAGGCCCCCGGCGGCGCATCGAGCGCGGCGAGGACGCCGCTGACGATGTCATCAACATGGACCCGGCTGAACACCTGGCCCGGCAGGTCGATCCGGTGGGCCTTGCCGTCGCGCACCCGCTCCAGTGCGGAGCGGCCCGGGCCGTAGATGCCTGGCAGGCGGAACACCCGCGCCCCGCGCGCCAGCCAGACGGCATCCGCCTCGGCCCGGGCAGCGCGGCGGCCGGTGCCGGTCGGCGCGCTCTCGTCCACCCAGGCCCCGCCGGTATCGCCATAGACCCCGGTGGAGGAGAGATAGCCGAGCCACTTGCCCGCCAGCATGGGGCCATAGGCATCGAGCACCGGATCGCCCAGATCGCCCCCCGGCGGGACGGACGACAGCACATGACTGGCATCCGCCAGGGCCAGCCGCACGTTGCCCGCATCCTCGAACCGCAAGGTGCCGCTGCGCCCGGTGGACACCACGTCCCACCCCCCCGCTTCGAGCGCGGCGGCAAGCCGGGCGGCGGTGTAGCCAAGGCCGAAGATGAAAAACCGGGGCTTCATGTCACGTCTCTGCCTGTCATTGCGGGGTGGGCGGCTCCTGCACCATCGGCGGGGGCGTGACCATCTGTGCGCCGGGCACATGGTCCTTTTTCCACTGCATCGCCATGCGCACCCGGGTTGCTCCCGAAGGATGGTCGAAGAACAGCATTTCCTCGATCCTGCCGGGTTCGATCTTGCGGTATTCCGACAGCTTCATCGCGGTCAGGGCAAAGCCGTCCGGCTCGCGCGCGACGTCGAGGCCGAAGGCGTCGGCCTCGCTTTCGTTGACCCGGATCAGTGTGTTGGTGACGGGCGTGGCTAGCAGCCCCAGCACAGCGATCAACATGCCGATCACCGGCATCGAGGCGGGATCGGCCAGGTCCTTCACCCCCCAGCGCGCGCCATACCGGGTGATCAGCGCCGGCGCCGCGTGCGCGATGACGAACAGGATTGCGCCCGCCAGCAGCGACAGGACCAGGATGCTGCGCCAGACATGGCCCAGCACGTAGTGACCCATTTCATGCCCCATCACCGCTGCCGTTTCCGGCAGGCTGGTGCGGTTCAGCAGGTTGTCGTTGAGGCTGATCCGGATTGTCGGCCCCAGGCCCGAGACGTTGGCGGAAATCCGCTTGGTCTGCCTCGAGGCGTCGAACAGGTAGATGTGCTCCGACGGCACCCCGCGCGACTGGGCCATGGCGACGATCCGGTCACGCACCGGGCCGGCCGGCAGCTCGGTATACTTGTTGAACAAGGGGGCGATATAGACCGGCGCGATCAGCGCGCCGAGCAGGACGAAGCCCAGCACCACCCCGGTGCCCAGCACCCACCAGTTGCGGGGGAAACGGCGGATCATGGCATAGATCGCGGTGATCAGCAGCGGCATCAGCACCAACGAGATCGCGGCCCCGGTTGCCTGGTCGCCCAGCCAGCCGCCGAACTGCTGGTTCATCAGCCCGTATTGCCGCTCGCGCACGAAGCCGGTGTAGATCGTCCAGGGGAAGGTCACGATCATGCCCCACAGGACATAGAGCACCGCCGTTGCCCAGGCCACCATGCCGGGCCGCTTGAACCGGCGCGCCGCCCAGTCGCGCAGCCGTGCCGACAGGGCAAAGCGCAGCAGCAGCGCATCGGCCAGGAACGAGACGAGCGCGCCCCACAGGATCAGCCAGTAACCGCCTTCGAAATAGGCGTCGGACTTGGCGCGGGCGGCGCCCTGCAAGGTATCGAGATAGGCCCGCGTTGCCGTTTCGACATCGAAGGCCTGCCCTTGGGCCAGCGCCGGGGCGGCCAGCAGGGCCAGGGCCAGTGGAACGATCGCAAGGCGTGATTTCATGGCGGGCTTTCTGGCTGTGTTATCTTGCTAATACGGGTGCGCTGCCTGGCCGTGCCTGTCAAGCGCAACATTGCCCTTGGCCTTCGGGGGCAAGGGCCCCTAGATGGTCGGATGATCGATGCCAGCCTGAACGTCCCCGCCGCCCCCCAGGTAATCCGCCGCGAAGACTATCGCCCGCCCGAATGGCTGGTGCCGGAAACCCGCCTCGACTTCACCCTCGGGCTCGAGCGTACCCGGGTCTGCTCGCGCCTGACCGTCCAGCGCGGGGGCGAGGCCGCTGCCACTGCGCCGCTGCGGCTCAATGGCGATGGCCTCAAACCGGTCGTCGTCCGGGTCGATGGCGCGGTGATCAATGACTGGACCATGGACGGCGACGATCTGCTGATCCCGCTGGCGGGTGCAGCCCATGCGGTCGAAGTCGAGACCGAGATCGAACCTGCCGCCAACAGCCAGTTGATGGGGCTCTATGCCTCGAACGGGATGCTCTGCACCCAGTGCGAGGCCGAAGGTTTTCGCCGTATCACCTTCTTTCCCGACCGGCCGGACGTGCTCTCGGTCTATACCGTGCGGATGGCCGGGGCGAAGGATCGCTTCCCGGTGCTGCTATCCAACGGCAACTGCATCGCCACCGGCGACAACGGCGATGGCACCCACTGGGCCGAATGGCACGATCCCTGGCCCAAGCCGAGCTACCTGTTCGCGCTGGTCGCGGGTGATCTGGTCGCCAACCATGACAGCTTCACCACGATGAGCGGCCGCAAGGTCGATCTGAACATCTGGGTCCGCGAGGGCGATCAGGATCGCACCGGTCACGCCATGCAGGCGCTCAAGGATTCGATGCGCTGGGACGAGGAAGTGTTCGGGCGCGAATACGACCTGGACCTGTTCAACATCGTCGCCGTTTCGGACTTCAACATGGGGGCGATGGAGAACAAGGGGCTCAACGTCTTCAACACCCGCTACATCCTGGCCGATCCCGACACCGCGACCGACCTTGACTATGACGGGATCGAAGGGGTGGTCGCCCACGAATACTTCCACAACTGGTCCGGCAACCGCGTGACCTGCCGCGACTGGTTCCAGCTGAGCCTGAAGGAAGGCTTCACCGTGCTGCGCGACCAGCTGTTCAGCCAGGACATGGGCAGCGCGAGCGTCAAGCGGATCGAGGACGTTCGGGTGCTGCGCAGCGCCCAGTTCCCCGAGGACAGCGGTCCGCTGGCCCATCCGATCCGGCCGGATTCCTATCAGGAAATCTCGAACTTCTATACCGCCACGGTCTATAACAAGGGTGCCGAGGTGATCCGGATGATGCGCACGCTCGCCGGGCCGGAGCGTTTCCGCAAGGGCACCGACCTTTATTTCGAGCGCCATGATGGCGAAGCGGCAACCTGTGAGGACTTCGTCCGGGCGATGGAGGAAGGGGCCGGGCTGGACCTTGGCCAGTTCCGCTTGTGGTACTCGCAGGCCGGCACGCCGCGCATCGAGGCGCGGCTGTCCCATAGCGGCGATGTGGCGCAGCTGACCCTGCGGCAGACCGTGCCCGCCACTCCCGGCCAGGCCGACAAGCAGCCGATGGTGATTCCGCTTCGCCTGGCGCTGTTTGACCGGAAAACCGGGAAACACAATGGTGAACAACTGGTTACGCTGAGCGAACCTGAAGTTAACTTGAGCTTTCCGGGATTCGCCGAACGCCCGGTGCTGTCGCTCAATCGCGGCTTTTCCGCGCCCGTTTCGATCGACGCCGATCTTGCGGCGGCGGACCTGGTGTTCCTGGCCGCGCATGATGACGATCCCTTTGCCCGGTACGAGGCGAT
This sequence comes from Pseudomonadota bacterium, assembly GCA_029779535.1. Taxonomy (GTDB): domain Bacteria; phylum Pseudomonadota; class Alphaproteobacteria; order Sphingomonadales; family Sphingomonadaceae; genus Novosphingobium. The sequence goes on from JAKPAG010000004.1 coordinate 226,518, forward strand.
GCAGCAGCTGGTTGTTCAGCATCTCGTCGCCGCAATCGGCGGCGGGATGCTGTGCGATGCCGAACGGCAGGCGGGGCGCGAGGCGATCAGGGGTGCGCTCGCGGCGGTCATCACCGATCCCGCGCTCGACGATCTGATGCGCGGCGAACTGATGATCCTGCCGGGCGAAGCCTATCTGGCCGAGCAGTTCCTGGTGGCCGATCCCGGCGCGATCCACGCCGAACGCGAAGCGCTGAAAGCCTGGCTGGGCGCCAGCCTGAAGGCCGAGCTGCGCGAACTGCACGCCCGCGCCAGCGCGGTGCCCTACAGCCTCTCGGCCGAGGCCCGCGGCAGCCGCAAGCTCAAGACCCAGGCGCTGGTCTACCTCGCTGCCGGGGCGCCGGACGAAGCCGCGTTGCTCGCTGCCGCGCAGTATGACGCCGCCGATAACATGACTGACCGGCAGGGCGCGCTGATGGTGCTGTGCGGGCTGGAAACCCCGCTGCGCGAGGACCGGCTGGCCGCTTTCCGCCAGCGCTTTGCCGGCAATGCGCTGGTGATCGACAAGTGGTTCTCGCTCCAGGCGGGCTCGCTCCACCCGCGCGTGCTCGATCACGTCAAGGCGCTGGCCGGCCATCCCGACTTCACCATGACCAACCCCAACCGGGTGCGCGCGCTCTATATGGCGATGGCGGTCAACCCGGGAGCGTTCCATGTCGCAAGCGGCGAAGGCTACCGGATCGTTGCCGACCTGATCCTCGCGCTCGATCCGATCAATGCGCAAACGGCGGCGCGGTTTGTCGCCCCGCTGGGCCGCTGGCGGCGGATCGAGCCGGGCCGTTCGGCCTTGATGCGGGCCGAGCTGGAACGGATCCTGGCCGCGCCCGGCCTGTCGAAGGATACCTTCGAGCAAGTGAGCAAGAGCCTTGGCTGACCCGGTCGAGGTGTTCCGCGCCGAGGTGCTGGACGGGCTGCCGCACGGCTTCCTGGGGCGGCGCGGCGGCGTGTCAGTCGAGCAGGTTGCGGGTCTCGACATGGGCACGCGGGCGATGGACCCGGCCGATCCCCGGCTGGTGCCGGTGTGGGAAAACCGCCGGCGCGGCGTGGCCGCCGTGCTGCCCGGCGCGCGGCTGGTCACGGTCTACCAGGTTCACGGCGCCGACTGCGTGGTGGCGGGCGATTGGGACGAGGCCGGCCGGCCCCATGCCGATGCCCTGGTCACTGATCGCCCGGGCATGCTGCTTGGCATCCTCACTGCCGATTGCGCTCCGGTGCTGCTGGCCGATCGCCAGGCCGGCGTGATCGGCGCTGCCCATGCCGGGTGGAAGGGCGCCGTGGCCGGCGTCACCGACAGCACTATCGCCGCGATGGAGCGTCTGGGGGCGGACCGCGCCCGAATCGCCGCCGCGGTCGGTCCCTGTATCGCCCAGGCCAGTTACGAGGTGGACGCGGCCTTTCGCGGCGGGTTCCTCGCCGATGGCGCCGATTGCGAACGGTTCTTCGTGCCTGGGCGCGCGGATCACTATCAATTCGACCTCGAAGGCTATGTCGCCGCGCGGCTCAAAAAGGCCGGAATTGCGCGGGTTGAGTGGCTTGGGTTGGATACCTATGCCGACCCGGACAGGTTCTTCAGCTTCCGCCGGGCAACCCATCGCGGCGAAGCCGATTATGGCCGCCAGATCAGCCTGATCGGCCTGGCCTGACGCTGCCTGCGGGGGCTGTGCGGAACGCTCCACAATTCGTGTAAAAAACGCTGTTGGCAGCGCGGCCCTTCGCGTCTATCAGGCCCCCCAAACCGTTCGCCCGCCCGGCGCTTCGTGGCGCGTGCGCGGTTGGTTCAGGGGGGTTCCAAGGTTTACCGGCGGGGCATCTCCAAAACACGATTTGGTGCGGATTTCCGTTGGTGCAAGGGGCGCTTTCGGGGATTCCGGCAAAGAGCAGGATAGGTTCGACCATGGCACAAGATGCTGGCATCGACACTCCGGCCGCCGCAGGCGGCGAAGGGGTTCGTCGGCGCGATTTCATCAATATCGCTGCGGTGAGCGCGGCCGGGATCGGCGGTGTTTCGCTGGTCTACCCGCTGATCAGCCAGATGGCCCCTTCGGCCGACGTTCTGGCCGAAAGCTCGACCGAGGTCGATATCAGCGCGATCCAGCCGGGCCAGGCGGTCAAGCGGATCTTCCGCAAGCAGCCGGTGTTCATCCGCAATCTCACCCCGGCCGAAATCGAGGAAGCCAAGAAGGTTGACGTAACCACGCTGCGCGACCCCGAAACGCTGGAGCAGCGCACCAAGGAGGGCCATGAAAACTGGCTGATCACCATGGGCGTCTGCACCCACCTCGGCTGCGTGCCGCTGGGTGCCGGCGAGGGCGAAGTGAAGGGCGAATTCCACGGGTATTTCTGCCCGTGCCACGGTTCGGCCTATGATACCGCTGCGCGCATCCGCAAGGGTCCGGCTCCGAAGAACCTGCAGGTGCCGCCCTACGAATTCACTTCCGACACTGTCGTCAAGATCGGCTGAGGGTCCCGACCATGAGCTTTCCCTGGGCAAAAGAATACAAGCCGAGCCACCCCTTCATGGTGTGGATGGACGAGAAGCTGCCGATCCCGCGCCTCGTCTACAGTGCTGTTGGCGGCGGCTATGAAGTGCCGCGCAACCTGAACTACATGTGGAACTTCGGGTTCCTCGCGGGCCTGTGCCTGATGATCCAGATCGTCACCGGCGTGGTCCTGGCGATGCATTACGGCGGCAACACCCAGGTCGCCTTCGATTCGACCGAGCACATCATGCGCGACGTCAACTGGGGTTGGATGCTGCGCTATGGCCATGCCAACGGCGCCTCGGCGTTCTTCGTCGTGGTCTATGCCCACATCTTCCGCGGCTTCTACTACGGTTCGTACAAGGCCCCGCGCGAGATGATCTGGCTGCTGGGCGTGGTGATCTTCCTGTTGATGATGGCCACCGCATTCATGGGTTACGTGCTGCCGTGGGGCCAGATGTCCTACTGGGGCGCGCAGGTCATCACCGGCCTGTTCGGCGCGATCCCGCTGGTCGGCGATGCCCTCCACACCTGGCTGCTGGGCGGTTTCGCGCCCGACAACGCCGCGCTGAACCGCTTCTTCTCGCTGCACTTCCTGCTGCCCTTCGTGATCCTGGGCGTGGTCATCCTCCACATCTGGGCGCTGCACATCCCGGGCTCGTCGAACCCGACTGGCGTCGAAGTGAAGAGCGAAAGCGACACCGTGCCGTTCTTCCCCTACTTCGTTGCGAAGGACGGGTGGACGATCGGCCTGTTCATGATCCTGTACAGCGCGATGGTGTTCTTCATGCCGAACGCGCTGGGCCACCCGGACAACTACATCCCGGCGAACCCGATGCAGACCCCGGCGCACATCGTCCCTGAATGGTACTTCTGGCCGTTCTACGCGATCCTGCGCGCCTTCACCCAGGACTTCTTCATCGTGCCGGCAAAGCTGATGGGCGTGCTGGCGATGTTCGCGGCGATCCTGGTGTGGTTCTTCCTGCCCTGGCTTGACCGTTCGCCCGTGCGTTCGGCCAACTATCGCCCGCTGTACCGCAAGTTCTTCTGGTTCGGCCTGATCCCGGCGATGGCCGTGCTGTTCTACTGCGGCGGCGCTCCGGCCGAAGAACCCTACGTCATGCTCAGCCAGGTGGCTGCGCTCTATTACTTCGCACACTTCCTGATCATCGTGCCGATCGTTTCGTCGATCGAACGGCCCGATCCGCTGCCCTTCTCGATCACCGAAGCCGTCCTGGGCAAGGACGACACTTCGGTGCTGGACCACCAGGGCTGACCTCAGGCTGACGGAAAGAGAGAACCATGATCCGCATCTTTTCCATCCTGGTCGGGCTGTTCTTCACGGTGGCCCTTGCCTGGTCGCTGCTGCTGGGCGGCATCAACCTGTCGAAGGACGGCCTGCCGCACACGGTCGAGAAGGCCTTCCATGAACACCCCAAGGCGCTCAGCCTGTCGAGCGACGGCTGGTTCGGCAAGTTCGACCGCCAGCAGCTGCAGCGTGGCTTCCAGGTCTACCAGGAAGTCTGCGCCGCGTGCCACTCGCTGAAGCACGTCGCTTACCGCGATCTCGCGGCGCTGGGTTACAGCGAAGCTGAAATCAAGGCGATTGCCGCCAAGGCGACGATCACCGCCAAGGATCCCCTGACTGGTGAGGTCAAGGATCGTCCGGGCCTCGCCAGCGACAAGTTCCCGCCGGTGGTCTATGCCGGCCAGGGCGTCCCGCCCGACCTGTCGCTGATCACCAAGGCGCGTCACGGCGGTGCGGCCTATATCTACTCGCTGCTCACGGGTTACCAGAACCAGCCGGCCAAGCTGCTGAAGGAATTCCCTGAAGCCAAGACGCCGGACGGGCTGCACTACAACCCGTACTTCGCCAACCTGAACATCGCCATGCCGGCGCCGCTGACCTCGGAAGGCCAGGTCACCTACGGCGATGGCACCAAGGCCACGGTTGACCAGATGGCCAAGGACGTTTCGGCGTTCCTCGTCTGGACCGCCGAACCGAAGCTGGAAAAGCGTCACCAGACTGGCGCGTGGTGGCTGGGCTTCCTGCTCTTCGCCACGATCCTGGCCTACATGTCCTATCGCAACATCTGGGCGGAGAAGAAGGGCCACTGAGCCTTTCCGCCTGACGCGAGCAATCAACGCCCCTTGCACCCCGGTGCAGGGGGCGTTTACTTGTCAAGGACTGCGCAATGACCCCTGATCAGTTGAAGGCGCTGGTGCGGACTATCCCGGACTTTCCTAAGCCCGGCATCCTGTCTCGCGACATCACGACCCTGATTGGCGACGGGCCCGGCTTTGCCGCTTGTGTCGCCATGCTGGCCGTTCAGGCCGCCGCCGCCGGGGCTCAGGCGATTGCCGGGATGGAAGCGCGCGGCTTCATCTTCGGCGCGGCGGTAGCCGCGCGGCTGACCCTGCCGTTCGTCCCGGTGCGCAAGCCCGGCAAGCTGCCGGTTCCGGTGCTCGCCATCGACTATGCCCTGGAATACGGCACCGATACGCTCGAGGTCGATCCCGGCGCGATTGCCGCTGGGCAGCGCGTCGTCATCATCGATGATCTGATTGCCACGGGCGGGACCGCCCTGGCTGCGGCGCAGCTGCTGCGCCAAGCCGGCGGCGTGGTCGAACACGCCTTGTTCGTGATCGACCTGCCGGACCTGGGCGGCGCAAACCGGCTGCGCGCTGCCGGTCTGACGGTGGAGGCATTGCTGGACTTCCCCGGCCACTGATCGCCGGCCGAGGCTGGCGGGCCGGAACGGGTCCGGCCCGCCCGGCCACTCAGGGCTTGGCCTGGGGCGCGGCTTCTGCCGCATTGTCGGGCAGACCGCCCAGCTGGCTGACCAGCTTGGTATAGGCATCAAGATAGGCCAGCACGATGATCTGCCCGATTTCGGTGTTCTGGTAGCCGCCGCCGGCCGCACCGCCAAAGGTGCCGCCGCTGAACACGCCCCCGCCGGCACCCCAGCTGAGGTCTGACTTGCGATAGTAGCCTTCGACCAGCGCTTCTTCCACCGTGGTGCGGGCGTTGACGATCGACAGGGTGACGTTGGCCTCACCCTTCTTGACGCTGATCCCGCCGGCAACTGCGCCCAGCGCCCGGCCGGCACCGCCGAACAGGCCGCCGATGCCACCAAGCACGGCCCCGCCACCGCCGCCGCCCGAATTGCGATTCGCCGTGACGATGTCGGGCTGCAGGAAGTAGTCAGCCGCCTTGACCTGGCCCTTGCCCAGGTTCGAGCCATCCTGCAGTTCGCCATTGTCGGCCATGGCGCGTTCCATGGCGCGGCTCTGCATCGAACGCCCGCGGTTGACCAGGCTGAAGCAGCCGGATTGCTGGACGAAGATCTTGATGATCGCCTCGGGGCTGCCCAGGCTCATTTCCCGCCACCACTGGTTGTCCGGTTCGACAATCGCGACGGTGCCGAGGTTCCTGGTGCAGCGCGGGATGTCGCGGGTGCCCTTGGCCTGCGCCTTGCGGCCGGAAGAGCCCTTGTCGGCGGCCAGCGAAGCGGTGGAACCGATCGTCAGGGCCAGCGCGATGGCGGCAGCTATGGTCTTGCGCATGGGAAACTCCTTACTCCCTGGAACAAGGGGGCCTCGATGGACCACCCTCCGGCGCGACCCGTTGCAGCGGACCATAGCCCTTCCGACTGGCAAGGTCTTGCATAATCGCGCCAAGCCCTTGTGATTGCTGTCACACTGGCATGTTGTCGATCAGCCGAGTCCCGCCGATCCGCGCGGCCACGAACAGGCGGCCTGGCTCCTCCCCGGGACCGTCCTGCAGGCCAATGCTGTCCGCCCCGCGCACCTGCGCATAGTCGATCGAGGAAAATCCGCCCGCCAGCAGCTCCGCCTGCAAGGCTTCGAGCGCGGCGGCATAGGCGGTGCCCGCCCGCATGGCCGCGATGGCGGTCTGCATTGCCCGAGGCAGGCAGGCCGCCTGGGCGCGCTGCGCGGCTGAAAGATAAGCGTTGCGCGAGCTCATAGCCAGGCCATCGGCCTCGCGAACCGTCGGCACGCCGATGATCCGGTCGACGTGCGGCAGTGTCAGGTCCAGATCTCGCGCCATGCGGCGGATCACGGCCAGTTGCTGCCAGTCCTTTTCACCGAACAGGGCCAGGTCGGGGCGGACCTGGTTGAACAGCTTGCACACCACTGTCGCCACCCCATCGAAGTGGCCGGGGCGGGCATCGCCGCATAGCCCGCTGCTCACCCCTTCGACCGAAACATTGGTCGCATAACCCGCCGGATACATCGCCTCTGCCGTCGGCGCCCATAGCAGGCTGACCCCTTCGCCCTCCAGCAAGCGCGAATCGCGCTCCAGCTGGCGCGGATAGGCGCCCAGGTCCTCGTTCGCGCCGAACTGGCGTGGATTGACGAAAATCGACACCGCGACGTGCGCCGCCTGCCGACGCGCTTCGCGCACCAGGGTCAGATGCCCTTCGTGCAGCGCCCCCATGGTTGGCACCAGCGCCAGCAGCCCATCCGCCTTGAGAGCATCGACCGCACTGCGCAGTGGAACAAGCTGGCTGACCGTTTGCACCGGAGAATCCCCTTGGAGTAAGAACAGGTTTCACCAGCTGCCCTAGCCTTGCCGTGGGCGGCACAGCAACCACTCAAAGAAAGCCCGGAACCAAGCCCGTGTCGAACCAAGCCGCGCCGCACCGAATCGTCTTTGCCAATGAAAAGGGCGGGACCGGCAAGTCGACCACGGCGGTCCACGTGGCCATCGCCCTGGCCTACCAGGGCGCAAAGGTCGCCGCGATCGACCTCGATCCGCGCCAGCGCACCCTGCATCGCTACCTCGAGAACCGCACCGAGACCGAGCGCCGCCGCAGCATCGACTTGCCCAATGCGCGGTTCGCCGTGTTTCAGGGCGATACCCTTGAACAGCTTGACGCCCTGACCGCCGAAATGAGCGAGGGTGCGGACTTCCTGCTGTTCGACACCCCTGGCCGCGACGATGCCTTTGCCCGCCACGTCGCCACCGAAGCCGACACGCTGGTCACTCCGCTGAATGACAGCTTCGTCGATTTCGACCTCATCGGACAGGTTGATGCCGAGACCTTCAAGGTGCGCCGCCTGTCGTTCTATGCCGAACTGATCTGGGAAGCCCGCAAGAAGCGGGCCATGGCCACGATCGAGCAGAAACGCCGCGAAATGGACTGGGTGGTGGTGCGGAACCGCACCCAGCACACCGAAGCGCGCAACATGCGCCGCCTGGACGGGGCACTGACCGAGCTGTCCAAGCGGGTCGGCTTCCGCATCGCCCAGGGCCTGTCCGAACGCGTGATCTACCGTGAACTGTTCCCCTCGGGCCTGACACTGCTCGACAAGGGACATCTGGGCGAACTGGGCACCAGCCACCTGGTCGCCCGCCAGGAACTGCGCGCGCTGCTGCAAGGGCTGAACCTGCCAATGCCCGTTCGCCAGGAACCTGAACTAGCCATTGCCGCCCAGGGCTGAGGGCAGAGCGATGGGCCGGCTGATCCTGTTCGCGGTGCTGGCCACGCTGACCTGCAAGGGGCTGACCGGCAAGTGGCCATGGGAGCTGTGGGCCGATTCGGAACGCTCGCAGCAGGAAGCGCGGGCTCGGGCCTTGCTAGGCGTAGATCGTTCGGCTAGTCGCGAGACCATCTCCGAGGCGCATCGGCGGCTCATCACCCGGGTCCACCCGGACCGGGGCGGCACGGCCGAGCAGGTTTACGCGGCGAATGCCGCCCGCGATCTGCTGCTGGCGCGGCTCGACCGGCAGAACAGGATTGAACGATGAGCCACCAGTTCCACCCCACCGTGCTGCGCGAATACGACATCCGGGGGATAATTGGCGAAACGCTGGGCACGGCGGATGCCTATGCCATCGGGCGCGGGTTTGCGACGCTGCTGCGCGAGGCTGGCGGCAGCAAGGTGGCCGTGGGCTATGACGGGCGGGTCAGCTCACCCGAACTGGAAGAAGCGCTGATCGCCGGGCTCAACGCCAGCGGCGTCGATGCGGTGCGGGTTGGCATGGGGCCGACCCCGATGCTCTACTACGCCGAAGCGTCAATGCCAGATGTGCAGGGCGGCATTCAGATAACTGGCAGCCACAATCCCGCCAATTACAATGGCTTCAAGATGGTATTTCTTGGGCGCCCGTTCTTCGGCGAGGATATCCAGCAGCTCGGCCGACTGGCGGCCGCTGGCGCCTGGGCTGACGGTGAGGGCGGCCATGAGCGCCGCGAGATCCTCGGCGCCTATGTCGACCGGCTGGTCGAGGGGCTGCGCGGGATCAGCCAGGATCGGCTGGCCGCTCTTCGGATCGGCTGGGACGCGGGTAACGGGGCCGCCGGCCCCGCTCTCGAACTGCTGACTCAAAAGCTTCCTGGCGAACATCATCTGCTCTTCACCCAAGTGGATGGGACGTTCCCGAACCATCATCCGGATCCCACTGAGGAAAAGAACCTAGAGGACCTGCGGGCGCTGGTCGCGGCGAAGAACCTCGATTTTGGTGTGGCTTTCGATGGCGACGGCGACCGGATCGGCGCGATCGACGGCGAAGGCCGGGTGATCTGGGGCGACCAGTTGCTCATGATCTACGCCGAAGACCTCCTGAAAATGGTGCCGAACGCCACGATTATCGCGGATGTGAAGGCCAGCCGGGCTCTATTCGATCATGTCTCAAGGCATGGTGGACAGCCGCTTATGTGGAAAACCGGACACAGCCTGATTAAGTCCAAAATGAAAGAGACTGGTTCGCCGCTGGCCGGCGAGATGAGCGGGCACGTGTTCTTCGCCCACAATTACTATGGCTATGACGATGCGCTTTACGCTGCGGTGCGGCTGATCGCTGCCTCGGCGCGGCTGGGCAAGTCGGTGACCGAACTTCGTGGTGAAATGCCCAATCTGATCAACACTCCGGAAATGCGCTTCCAGGTCGATGAAAGCCGCAAGTTCGCCGTGGTTGACGAGGTCAAAGCACGACTGGCCGAGGCCGGGGCCGACGTTGACGGCACCGACGGTGTCCGCGTCAACACGCCCGACGGCTGGTGGCTGCTGCGCGCCTCGAACACCCAGGACGTGCTGGTTGCCCGCGCCGAAAGCGAGGACGAAGCCGGGCTGGGAAGGCTGATGGCGCAGATTGACGCCCAGCTCGCCGCGTCGGGGCTGCAACGCGGACCGCAAGCGGGGCACTGATCGGCCTGCTGAACGCAGCAGCGCCAAGGTTACTCGCCGCGGCCTTCCCGGATGGGCTGCTGCGTCAGGCGGATCAGAGCAGAGCGGGCAGCGCGGCGAGTGCGGCCAGCATGCTGGCCAGCAGCACCACGGCTCCCGGCCAGGCCTGACGCCACCCCGCCAGGCTGATAGCCATGCCGGCCTTGACCGCGGTGTTGAGCAGCACTGGCGGCATCAGCACCATGGCGGCCGTGGCGGGGGGCAGGGCGCCAGGGGGCAGGTTGCCCATGGTGATGATCGCCGAATCGACGTCCATCATCCCCGACAGCGCCAGTACCGTCGCCAGTCCCGCATCGCCCCAGCGTTCCTGCACCCAGTGGGCCAGCACGGTCAGAACCATGACCAGCAGCATCAGCAGCAGCGCCGGGCCGATCGCAAAGGGATTGCGCAGCGGCAACTGCCCGTCGCGCGCCGGATCGCCTGCGTCCTGGCGCAGCATGAGCCATGCCGCGCCCGCCAGGCTGACCACCAGGCCCGGCACTGCCCACAGTGCCATGCTGGGCAGGACGTGGCCGGCCAGTGCCCCGGTCAGCGCCATGACCCGCGCGTACATCACTGCCGAGGCCAGCGCGATCCCGGCGTTGAGCACGGCCGGATCGCCTTCGCCATTGCGCAGCTTGCCGCCCAGCGAGGCAGTGACGGCGGTTGACGAAACCACCGAACCTGCCGCTGCCGTGGCCAGCACCCCGCGCGAGGCCCCCAGCTTGCGTGCGGCGATGTAGCCCAGGAATGAAAAACCGCAGACCAGCACCACCACCATCCACAGCTGGCGTGGCTGCCAAGCCTGGTAAGGGCCGAACCGCGTATCGGGCAGCAGCGGCAGCACGACCAGCGCGATCAGCGCAAAGCGGGCGATGGCCATCATCTCGCTCTCGTCGATCGCGCGAACCCAGCCATGCAACTGGCGCCGCATCGCCAGCACCATGACCATTACCCCGCTTGCTGCGCTGGCCAGGCCATAATTGCCGCCACCCGCCAGGAACCCGCAGGCCATGGTCAGCAGGCCGACCAGGCTGGCCGTGCCGGAAATCGATGGATCGCGCTGGGTGGCCCGCCAATAGCCCAGCACGACCAGCGCCGCGCTGGCGGCCAGCAGCACCGTGGCCAGCCCTTCGGCCCTGCCGTGCAGCGCCCCGGCGATGCCCCCGGCCAGCCCGAGCAGGCCAAAGGTGCGCACCCCGGCAAATCGACTGCCCGGCCCGCCATCGCGTGTGGCCCAGCCGCGCTGCACTCCGACCAGCAGGCCCAGTGCCAGGGACAGACCGATTGCGGTCAGGTTTGAGGTGGACAGGTTCATCGTTCGCCGGTGATGGCAGGGCCGCCGCCAATAGGGAAGGGGGCGTGCGGATAGGCTTTGCACCGGGCACGCGATCCGTGCGAGGCAGGGCACGCGATGGAACATCTGCCACCCGAGTTGGAAGGCTGGTTTGCCGCGCGGGGTTGGCGGGTGCGCAGCCACCAGCGTGGCATGCTGGCGGCGGCGCGTGCCGGGCGGCATGCCCTGCTGGTGGCCGATACTGGCGCGGGCAAGACCTTGGCGGGGTTCCTGCCCACCCTGGCCGCGTTCTGCCCATCAGTGCTGGCCGGTCAGCCCCCGCACGATGGGTTGCACACGCTTTACATTTCCCCGCTCAAGGCGCTCGCGCACGATGTTCAGCGCGGGCTGCTTGCTCCGATTGCCGATCTGGACCTGCCGATCCGGGTCGAGACGCGCAGCGGTGATACGCCGTCCGATCGCAAGGCCCGCCAGCGCGCCCGCCCGCCGCATGTGTTGCTGACCACGCCCGAATCGCTCTCGTTGCTGCTCAGCTACCCCGAAAGCGCGGAGCTGTTCGCCGGGCTGCAACGCATCGTGATCGACGAGGTCCACGCCTTCGCCACCGGCAAGCGCGGCGATCTGCTGGCGCTTGCGCTCACCCGGCTGCAGGCGCTGGCCCCCGGCATGCAGCGCGCCGCGCTGTCGGCCACGGTGGCTGAGCCGGACACCTTCCGCGCCTGGCTGGCCCCCGGTGGACAGGCTGATGCGGTGAACCTGGTGCTGGGTGAGTCGGGCGCGCCGCCACAGTTGTCGATCCTGCTGCCTGATCAGGCGCGGGTGCCGTGGGGCGGCCATGCGGCGGCCTGGGCCGTGCCGCAGCTGTATGAGGCGATCCGGGCCAACCGGACCACGCTGGTGTTCTGCAACACCCGGTTCCTGGCCGAGTTCATCTTCGAACGGCTGTGGGACGCGAACGAGGACAAGCTGCCGATCGGGATCCACCACGGCTCGCTCAGCAAGGAAGCGCGGCGCAAGGTCGAAGGGGCGATGGCGCGGGGCGAGCTGCGCGCATTGGTCGCGACGGCCAGCCTCGACCTGGGGGTGGACTGGGGCGATGTCGATCTGGTGGTGCAGATGGGGGCGCCCAAGGGCTCGTCGCGGTTGCTGCAGCGGATCGGGCGGGCCAATCACCGGCTGGATCAGCCGAGCCGCGCGCTGCTGGTGCCGGGCAACCGCTTCGAATTTCTCGAGGCGATTGCCGCTGAGGAGGCCGTGGCCGAGGGCCAGCGCGATGGCGAGGCGTTCCGCCCAGGCGGGCTCGACGTACTGGCCCAGCATGTCATGGCGCGGGCCTGCGCCGGACCGTTCGATGGGGCCGCGCTGCACGCCGAGATCGCGTCGAGCGCGGCCTATGGCTGGGTCGATGCGGCAACTTGGGAACGGGTGCTGAACTTCGTGGCGACCGGGGGCTATGCGCTCAGGGCTTATGATCGTTTCCAGCGGATCGTGTGCGGTCGCGACGGCCTGTGGCGGCTGACCCATCCCGAGCATGCCGCGCGCCACCGGCTCAACGCCGGGATCATCATTGACGCGGAAATGGTCGACGTGCGGTTCCGCAACGGCCGCTCGCTCGGCCGGGTGGAGGAAGGCTTTGCCGCCAGCCTGGCGCCCGGCGATACCTTTCGCTTCGCCGGGTTGGACCTTGAAGTGGAATCGATGCGCGAGACGGAACTGCTGGTCCGCGCGGCGAAGAAGGGCGGGCAGATCCCCAGCTATTTGGGGCAACGCATGCCGCTGACCACGCATCTGGCCGAACGGGTCCAGGGCCTGCTGGCGGACCGGGCCGGTTGGGCGCGGTTCCCCGATGATGTGCGCGAATGGTTGGAAGTGCAGGACTGGCGCAGCGAGTTGCCCGCACCGGGCACGCTGCTGGCGGAGAGCTTCCCGCACGAAGGGCGGCACTACACCGTGTTCTACACGTTCGAGGGTTGGCCGGCGCACCAGTCGCTCGGCATGCTGGTGACGCGGCGGATGGAGGAACGTGGGCTCGCTCCGCTCGGCTTCGTCGCCAATGACTATGCCTTGGCGGTTTGGGGGCTGCGGCCGATTCCCGATCCGGCGGCGCTGCTTTCGCCCGACATATTGGCGCACGAATTCGTCGAATGGGTCCAGGACAGTTACCTGCTGCGCCGCGCCTTTCGCGAAGTGGCGGTGATCGCCGGACTGGTTGAGCGTCAGCACCCCGGCAAGCGCAAGACCGGGCGGCAGGTCACTTTTTCGACCGACCTTATCTATGACGTGCTGCGCAAGTACGAGCCCGACCACGTGTTGATCGAGGCGGCCTGGGCCGATGCCCGCGCCCGGATGACTGACATCGGCCGACTGGCCAATGTGCTGGACCGCGCCGCCGCGCAAATGCGCCATGTGGTGCTGGACCGGGTCAGCCCGCTCGCCGTGCCGGTGCTGGTGATGATCGGGCGAGAAAGCGTGGCCCAGGGGTCGACTGATGACGAGCTGCTGCTCGAGGCTGAAGGGCTGGCGGCGCGGGCGATGGATCCAGGCCCGGATAGTGAGTGCGCCCGGGACGAGGAGTGATTGCGGCGCCTGATTTTTGCGGTGCAAGCGGTAAGCGCGCAAACAACAAGGGGGCGGATTGCTCCGCCCCCTTGCAGGTTCCGTTTCGGATCGGCCGAAAGACTTACAGCGAAGCCTTACCAGCGTTCGGCGCCTTGCCGAATTCCGAATACTGTTCGTTGCCGACGAAGCCGAACGCGGTCACGCCCGAACCCTTGATGATGTTCAGCACCTTGGCCGACATGTCATAGGGTGCCTGGGCGTCGGGCTGGTACTGCAGCTCCGGCTCGGGCTTGATCGACAGGGTTGCCTTCAACGCGGTGACGAGCTGACCGTTGTTCACGGTCACGCCGTTCCACTGCACTTCGCCGCTGGGCAGGATGGTGACCTTGTTCTTGTCACGCTTCACCTGCACGTCGGGCGGAGTGGCCTGCGGGGAAGGCAGGTCGATATTCACCGCGTGGGTGGCTACCGGGATGGTGATGATGAACATGATGAGGAGAACGAGCATGACGTCGATCAACGGCGTCGTGTTCATTTCCATCATCGGCTCGCCATCGTCCTTGCCGCCTGAGATTGCCATTGTGGTTTACTCCTGGAAGTTCGGCTTGGCTGATCAGCCGGCGGGATCGACCGGGGTCGAAATGAAGCCGACCGTCGGGTAGCCCGAAATCTGCACGTTGAAGATCGCACCAGCCACGCAGCGCCACGGAGCGTTCACGTCACCACGGATATGGACCTGCGGGACCAGTTCCGGGTTGGCCTTGAGCGCTTCGGGACCACCGGCGCGCTTCACGATGTTGTCCAGCCGCTTGTAGGCCAGATCGCGCAGCTCGTTCGAATCGACCGGCGTGATGTTGTTGAAGTAGATCCGGCATTCACCGCCCAGATTCGCACCTTCGAAGCCCGGATCACCCGCGCTGCGACCAGCAGCGTCGGTGGTGCTGACAGTCAGCAGCAGGTTCTCGACCTTGTCCTTGGACTCGACCGAAACCATGATCGGGATGTGCAGCTTCTGGATGGTCTGGATCGCGACCGGAACGGCGATGAGGAAGATGATCAGAAGCACCAGCATCACGTCCACGAGGGGCGTGGTGTTGATGTCCGACATCGGCTTCTCTTCGCCGCCGCCGCCCATCGAACTCGCCATGGGTTACATCCTATTCTTGCGTTTAACCGGGCCCGGGGACCGGGCCAGCCAGGCCCCGGTCCGGTTGGACGCCGGCGCGACGGCGGGACGGACCCGTCGCGCGCCAGCCTTGTGACTTACTGCTTGGCAGCCGGAGCAGCGGCGGGCTTGGCCGCAGCGGCCGGAGCAGCAGTGGTAGCCGGACGAACCGCACCCTTCGAGTTGATGTAGGCGAGCACGTCGGTCGAGAAACCGGTGAGCAGACCAGCGATCGCCTTGTTGCGGCCCTGGAGGTAGTTGTAGGCAAGCACGGCCGGAACCGCGACGAGCAGACCAAGCGCGGTCATGATCAGCGCTTCACCGACCGGACCCGCGACCTTGTCGATCGAGGCCGAACCGGCGATGCCGATGGCGATCAGCGCGCGGTAGATGCCGACCACGGTACCGAACAGACCGATGAACGGCGCGGTCGCACCGACGGTGGCGAGGAACGGCAGGCCGCCAGCGAGGCGGGCGTTGATCTGGCCTTCCGAGCGA
>JAKPAG010000010.1 GCA_029779535.1 Pseudomonadota bacterium
GCGCGGCTGCGGGTTCCGTCGATGTCCTCGATCCGCAGCAGGAACCGCCCGCCCCGCCCGCGCGCCAGGTCATGCGCGACCACGGCGGCGTAAGCATGGCCGAGGTGGAGCAGCCCGTTGGGGCTGGGGGCGAAGCGGGTGACGGTCATCCCCCGCTCTTCCTGTGGATTGCACGGCGGCGCAAGTCTTGACGGCAGGCCCGAGCCATGATGACTGTGCTGCATGCCGGGTCATCGAACCGTCATCTTGCCTTGTCAGAAGAGGCCATGCTCAAGGCGGAGCTGATCGAGCGCGCGGCCCGGTTCCGCAGCGCCGGGGAGGATCCCTCCCGTCACTTGTCTGACTGTCCGGCGCTCGTGCTCAACGCCGACTTCACCCCGCTGTCCTACTATCCGCTCAGCCTCTGGCCCTGGCAGACCGCGGTCAAGGCGATCTTCCTCGAGCGGGTCGACGTCATCGCCAGCTACGAACGCGTGGTCCATTCGCCCAGCTGGTCGATGCAAGTGCCCTCGGTCATCGCGCTCCGCCAGTTCGTCAGGCCCAGCGAGTTTCCCGCCTTCACGCGCTTCAACGTGTTCCTGCGCGACCGCTTCTCGTGCCAGTACTGCGGCAGCCCGCACCAGCTGACCTTCGACCATGTCGTCCCGCGCCGGCTGGGCGGCAGGACCAGCTGGGAAAACGTCGCCACCGCCTGCGCGCCCTGCAACATGCGCAAGGGCGGTCGGACCCCGAAGCAGGCGCGCATGCCGCTGCTGATCGAGCCGATCCGCCCGACCAGCTGGCACCTGCAGGAACGCGGCCGCGCCTTCCCGCCCAACTATCTCCACGAGACCTGGCGCGACTGGCTCTACTGGGACGTCGAGCTGGAAGCCTGAGCGGCGCGCGCGCAGGCGATCCCGCGGCGATGGCAAAGTCCTTGCTGGACAAGGGCCTGGTCATCTCCATCCGAAACCGTCGCATCTGCGATTTATCGCTCCGGGCGGCGGCTGTAGGGTCCGGCACATCGCCGCGCGAGCGTGCCGGGAAGGCGAAAACATCGGAAGGATGGTGCCCGTGAAACCTGAAATCGCCTTGCGTCGCGCGCTGACCGGGTCGGGAATCCCGATCGACTTCTCGGGCGTCTGGAAGAACGAGCTGGAATCGGTCATGACCATCGTGCAGGCCGGGGATGTCCTGTCGGGGAAATACGTCAGCGTGGTCAGTTCCGACGGCAGCCAGGCAACCGGGCCGGTGAGCGGCTATGTCGACGGCGATCTCGTCTCGTTCGTCGTGCGCTGGAACGAATTCCAGGCGATCACGGCCTGGGTCGGCCAGCTGACCGCCGACGAAAG
>JAKPAG010000012.1 GCA_029779535.1 Pseudomonadota bacterium
TGCTGGCCGAACGCGTGCTTGCAGCCGGCCACCGCCTGGTGGTCCGCGCCATCGAGCGCGATGACGCAGCGCAGATCGCGAGCCGGCTGCGCGACTGGATCGACGATCCGGCGATCGACTGCGTGATTACCACCGGCGGCACCGGCCTGACCGGGCGCGACGTGACGCCCGAAGCGCTCGACCTTGTCCGCCAGTCGCACGGCGGCAAGACGATCCCCGGCTTTGGCGAGCTGTTCCGCTGGATCAGCTTCCAGTCGATCGGGACGAGCACCGTGCAAAGCCGGGCCGAAGCGATCGTGGCCAATGGCACCTATGTCTTTGCGCTCCCCGGCTCGAACGGCGCGGTGAAGGACGGCTGGGACCGGATCCTGGCCGAACAGCTCGACAGCCGGAACAAGCCCTGTAACTTCGTCGAACTGATGCCCCGACTCAAAGAGGTGTGACGATGCGAACGGACCGGCGCGCGATGCTGTTGGGGCTTGGCGCGGGTCTGCTTTCCCCGCCGCTCCTGGCCCGCCCCCGCGCCGCGCTGCCCCGCCTCATCCCCACCGATTTCCGCATTGTCGTTGACCGGATCGACAGCCCCGAGGGGATCGCGGCGCTGCCCGGCGGCGGTGTGGCCTTTTCCACCAACGGCGCGGCCATCGGCCTGTGGCGCCCTGGTGCAGGCACCAGCCTGCTGGGCCAGCCTGGCGGGACCGGCGGCATCGCGGTCGATCGGCAGGGCCGGGCGCTGCTCGCCAGCGTCGGGCTGCTCCACAACCAGCCCGGCCCGCTGCGCCGGATCGACCTGACCACCGGGGCCAGCGAAGTGCTGGTCGCCGAACTCGAAGGGCGCGAACTGGTTGCTTCCAACTGCCCCGCGGCGGCGCGCGACGGTGTGGTCTATTGCAGCCACAGCGGCTGGACGATCGGCAATATCGGCACAACCAAGGCCGAAGGGTTCATCTATGCCTGCTGGCCCGATGGCCGCGCGGCGGTGGTCGCGCGGGGCCTGCGCGGCGCGAACGGGCTGTGCCTGTCGCCGGACGAGCGCCGCCTCTACTGCGCGCTCACCGCCGAAGGCCGGGTGATGAGCTGGCGGCGACGCAAGGACGGCACCCTCGATCAGCCGCGCTACGAAGGGCCGGTGCTGGGCATGGTCAAGGACGATCAGCTCGGCTCCGAAATCCGCGCTCTGCCCCAGGCCGAACGTGGCCGCACCGGATACTGCGACGGGCTGGCTTTCGATGCGCGCGGCAACCTGTGGGTTACCCTGCCCTTCGCCAACCGGATCGTCGCGATCACCCCGACCGGGCGACTGGTCGAAGTGGTCAGCGACCCCGCCGGCACCATGATCGACATGCCCACCAACCTGGCCTTCAGCGGCGGGGAAGTGCTGGTCGTGGCGCGCGGGTCGAGCCGGATCGTGGCGGCCAGGCTGGTCTAGAACCTGCTTGCGGATTTGTTCCACATATGTTCTATTGCCCGGATGCCCTGTCCGCCCCCGATCCATGGCCGCGGTGCGCAGTCTGCCGCGCTGCCGCAGCGCTTCGGCCTTGCCACGCGCGAGGTGGACGGCGATTGGCTGGACGCGCGCGAGGAGATTGACGGGCCGGGGCCAAAGCTGCGCACCGCGGTGATCGAGGAACACCCGCGCAGCATCGTCAGCTATAACCAGTCGCCCGACATTCCGTTCGACCGTTCGATCAACGCCTATCGCGGCTGCGAGCATGGTTGCAGCTACTGCTACGCCCGCCCCAGCCACGCCTTTCACGACCTGTCGCCGGGGCTGGACTTCGAAACCAGGCTGTTCGCCAAGCCCCGGGCCGCACACCTGCTGCGCGAGACGCTGGCCAAGCCCGGCTACCGCCCCGCCCCGATCGCCATGGGGACCAACACCGATCCTTATCAGCCGATCGAGGAGCGCTACCGGATCACCCGGCAGGTGCTCGAGGTGTGTCTGGAGACGCGCCACCCGGTGACGATCACCACCAAGAGCGCGCGGGTGGTGCGCGATCTGGACCTGCTCGCAGAGCTGGCGCGGCTGAACCTGACGGCGGTGAGTGTGTCGGTCACCTCGCTCGACCCGCGCCTGTCCGGCCTGCTCGAACCGCGCGCCAGTGCCCCGGCCAAACGGCTCGACGCGCTGCGGCAACTGGCCGAGGCCGGGGTGCCCGCGCATGTCTCGGTCGCGCCAGTGATCCCCTCGATCACCGACCAGTTCATCGAGGGTATACTGGAAGAAGCCGCGCAGCGCGGGGTCAGGAGCGCCAGCTGGATCATGCTGCGCCTGCCGCACGAAGTCTCGCCGCTGTTCCGCGAATGGCTTTCGGTCCACTACCCCGAACGCGCCGACAAGGTCATGGCGATCGTCCGCTCGGTCCGCGAGGGGAAGGACAACGATCCCGGCTTCTTCACCCGAATGAAGCCCACCGGCGTCTGGGCGGATGTGTTCCGCGCCCGCTTCCGCATCGCGGTGCAGCGCCTGGGGCTCAACCGCGAGCAGCCCAAGCTCGATTGCAGCCGGTTCGAACGGCCCAGTGCGAATGGGCAGCTGCGGTTGATCTAGGGCGCGGTGCGGAACACCAGCCGGAACGGTTCGGCAGGTACACCGCGCGTGGACCGGAAATTCATCCAGCGCCCGCGATTGAACCACACTTCGTATTCCCGGCCCGGTTGAAATTGGCATTGCAGCGAGAAAGTGCGGCCATCCTTGCTCTGTTGCGGCACCTTGGCGCAGGACGGAAACCTTGCCGGATCGGTCTGGACGAACGAGAAGCTGCCTGGTGCCATCGCCTGATCGAAGGTCACCGCAAGCACGGCAGGACCAGCGGGCACCTGCGCCCCATTTCCCGGGTTCGTTGCAACTACACGCGGTGCCGCAGCGGGCGCGCCGAGCGCCCAGACCAGTGCACCAAGAACAACAACGGACATCGCGATAACTCCCATCACCAGCTGGCGGGACAGTGCCGACCGCGCGCTGGATGAGCCAGAATTGGGCCGCGCAGCATCCCCGGAAAACTCGTCCCGAATTTCTTGTAGGCCGCCCTCTGCCGCCAGCAACAGCCGGGCCGCAGCCCTGCTCGAGGTTACATCAAGCTTGCGCCGCGCCTCGCGCAGCCGCTCGTTCACCGCATGGCCGGAGATGCCGAGCAGTGCCGCCGCGCTCTTGGTATCGTGTCCCTGCCCCAACAGGCGTAACACCGCGCGTTCGGCTTCGGTCAGGCGCGACAGACCGGGCTTGTCCAAGCTCTACCCCCTGAACCGCAACAACCGGCTGTCCGCCAGCGCTGCGGTGCGGTGCGGCACCACATCGCGGACATATTCCTCGTTCTTTACCATCGCCATGAACAGGCCGCTGTTGGGATAGCCCATGACGAAGGCTTCGTCCCATTCGCCTGCCGGGCCGGTGACGGTGCATTCCAGCGGCGCTTCCCAGACCATCGCCGCGCCGTCCTGTGCGACCAGCCGCTGGAAGCCCTGCTTGTAGATCGCATAGGCCTCGCGCCCGGACAGGCCCTTGCCGTGCATCGGGTGGCCTTCCGGGTATTCGGCCAGATCGCGGAACTTGATCAGGTTCAGCATGTGGATCGGGGTATCGCGCGGCAGGTCCTTGAAGCGCTGCCAGTTGTCGCGATCCGGGTCGATGTAGGTGGTCATGGTCAAGCGTCGGCCAGCTTGTAGTCGCGGAACTGGTCGCGCAGGTCCTTCTTGCTGATCTTGCCGGTGCCGGTGTGGGGGATTTCATCGACGAATTCGACCGCATCAGGCAGCCACCACTTGGCCACCTTTTCAGCCAGATGCGCCTTGACCTCGTCCGCCGTAACCTCGGTCCCCGGCTTCTTGACCACGACCAGGATCGGGCGTTCGTCCCACTTGGGATGGGGAATGCCGATCGCGGCGGCCTCGGCCACGGCGGGATGGCCGACGGCGGCGTTTTCCAGTTCGACCGAGCTGATCCATTCGCCGCCGCTCTTGATCACGTCCTTGGTCCGGTCGGTCAGTTGCAGGGTGCCATCGGGGTGGATCACCGCAACGTCGCCGGTATCGAACCACTGGTCGGGGCCAATCGCGGCGTCCTTGTCGGCCTTGAAATAGCGCTGGATCACCCACGGTCCGCGCACTTGCAGCGCCCCGCTGGTCTTGCCGTCGCGCGGCAGTTCCACATCGGGATCGTCCAGGCTGACGCAGCGCAGTTCGACGCCGAACGGCACACGGCCCTGCATCTGCTTGATCGACACCTGGTCATCGAACGGCAACTCGTCCCAGTCCCAGGTCTTGGCGCCGGTGGTGCCGATCGGGCTGGTTTCGGTCATCCCCCAGGCGTGGGCGATGTTGACCCCGGCCTTCATCAGCCGTTCAATCATGAAGCGCGGCGCGGCGCTGCCGCCGATGATCGCGTGGCGCAGGCTGGGTATTTCGGCCCCGGTGGCGTCCATGTGGCCGAACATGCCGAGCCACACGGTTGGCACCCCGGCGGTGTGGGTCACCTTTTCGCGGTTCATCAACTCGCACAGCACGGCCGGATCGTTGACGGCCGAGAAGACGAATTTCACGCCGGCCGCAGCCCCGCCCCACGGCAGGCCCCAGCTGGCCGCATGGAACATCGGCACCACCGGCAGCATGACCGAGCGCGCATCGAAATCGAAGATCGCCGGCTGCAGGCTGGTGATCGCGTGGAGCATGGTGGAACGGTGCTGATACAACACGCCCTTGGGATTGCCGGTGGTGCCGCTGGTGTAGCACAGCATGCAAGGATCGCGCTCGTCCCCGGTGGCCCATTCGGTCTGGCCGTCCTCGGCGCCAATCCAGGCTTCGAATTCGCCGTTGTCGAAACAGATGTAGTGGCGGATCGTGGTCCACTTCGGCTTCATCCGTTCGACCACCCCGGCCCACATGCTGTCATAAAACAGCACCTGATCCTCGGCATGGTTGGCGATGTATTCCAGCTGGTCGTCGAACAGGCGCGGGTTGATGGTGTGCAGCACCCCGCCCACGCCGACGGCGCCGTACCAGCTGATCAGGTGGTGATGGTGGTTCATCGCCAGGGTGGCGATCCGGTCGCCTTTGCCCACGCCCAGCTTGCGCAGCGCCTGGGTCATCTTCAGCGCGTCGCGGCGGATACCGGCCCAGGTGGTGCGGGTTTCGCTGCCATCGGCCCAGCGTGTCACCAGTTCGCGCGCGCCATGTTCGCGTGCGGCATGATCGATGATGCGCGTGACCCGAAGATCCCAGTCCTGCATCGCTCCCAGCATTGAATTCCTCTCCTGACGGCTCTTGTCGTTAGGCGACGAGCCGCAGATGTCCTGCCCCACGCCGCGCGGTCAGCGACACATTGGCAAGTCCTTCAACGCTTGCCAAGCGTTCCGCAAGCTCGCCGTCGAGATGGAAGTCGCGGCCCAGGCGGACCAGCGGTTCCTGCCCTGTGCCGGTGCGTAGCCGGGCCAGCACCTCGCCCCGCCCCTCGCCGTCGCGGTGGAGCAGCATGGCCAGCTCGGGCAGCACTTCGGGGCGCAGGATGTCGAGCTTCAGCACCATGCTCGAGGCGCTTTTCACCTCGCTCAGCGGGCGGGCGCCGCGCACGGTGACGCGCGGCGGCTCGTCCGGGCTGGGCGCGTCAAGTTCGACGTTGAGCAGCACGCAGGTCCCCTCGCGCGCCCATTGCACCATCGGTTCGACCAGCGTTTCCTCGAAACAGCTGGCCGAGAACTGGCCCGACGAATCCGAGAATTCCGCGACAACGAAATCGTTGCCGCGCTTGGTCTTGCGCTTCTGCACGCCTTCCACCATCGCCGCCATGACCGCGCCCAGCCGCCCGCCGCCGGGCACCCCGGTTTCCATCAGGCTGGCATAGGGACGCGCGCCATTGGCGCTGGCCACGGCACGCCACTGTTCCACCGGATGCGCGGCGAAATAGAAACCGAAGTTCTCGCGCTCCTTGGCCATCTGTTCGGACCGGCTCCAGGCCGGGCAATCGGCCAGGCGCAGCGCCTGCGCGGCGTGATCATCCCCGCCGAACAGCCCGTGCTGGCCGGAATTGCGGGTCCGTTCGGCCTCGTCGGCCACGGCCAGCAGCATGTCGGCATTGGCCAGCACCTTGGCCCGGTTCGGCTCCAGCGCGTCAAACGCCCCGGCCGCGGCCAGCCCTTCGAGCTGGCGGCGGTTCATGCTGCCATAGGGGACGCGGCGGAACAGGTCTTCCAGGCTGGCGAAGCGGCCGTTCGCCTCGCGCTCGGCGACGATCGCGTCCATCGCCTTTTCGCCGACGTTGCGGATGCCCGCCAGGGCATAGCGCACTGCCAGCCCCTCGTCGGTGCGTTCGACCGAAAATTCGGCCTCGCTGTGGTTGATGTCCGGCCCGGCGAGCGCCAGCCCCGCGCGGCGCATGTCATCGACGAACACCGCCAGCTTTTCGGACTGGTGCATGTCGAAACACATCGAGGCGGCATAGAATTCGTGCGGGTAATGCGTCTTCAGCCAGGCCGTCTGGTAGGCGAGCAGCGCATAGGCCGCGGCGTGCGACTTGTTGAAGCCGTAGCCGGCGAACTTGTCGATCAAGTCGAACAGCTCGTTCGCCTTGGCCTTGTCGATCCCCGACACTTCGCGGCAACCATCGACGAACCGCTGGCGCTGCGCGTCCATTTCCGCCTGGACCTTTTTGCCCATCGCGCGGCGCAGCAGGTCCGCGTCGCCCAGCGAATAGCCGGCTAGGATCTGCGCGGCCTGCATCACCTGTTCCTGGTAGACGAAAATCCCGTAGGTTTCCGAGAGAATCCCTTCCAGCTTGGGATGCGGATATTCGATGCTTTCCAGCCCGTTCTTGCGCCGCCCGAACAGGGGGATGTTGTCCATCGGGCCCGGGCGATAGAGCGATACGAGCGCGATGATGTCGCCGAAATTGGTCGGCTTCACTGCCGCCAGGGTGCGCCGCATCCCTTCGGATTCCAGCTGGAACACCCCCACCGTGTCGCCGCGCTGGAGAAGCGCATAGACTTCCTGATCGTCCCACGGCAGCGCCGACAGGTCGATCCGGATCTCGCGCCGCTTCATCAGTTCCAGCGCCTTCTTCAGCACCGACAGCGTCTTGAGGCCGAGGAAGTCGAACTTGATCAGGCCGGTGTCCTCGACATATTTCATGTCGAACTGGGTCACCGGCATGTCCGAACGCGGATCGCGGTAGAGCGGGATCAGTTGTTCCAGCGGGCGATCGCCGATCACCACGCCCGCCGCGTGGGTGGAACTGTTGCGCGGCAGCCCTTCCAGCTGCACCGCCAGGTCGATCAGGCGCTTGACCTCGGGCTCGTTGTCATACTCGCGCTTCAATTCCAGCACGCCGTTCAGCGCTCGCGGCAGGGTCCACGGGTCGGTCGGATGGTTGGGCACCATTTTGCACAACCGGTCGACGTGGCCATAGCTCATCTGCAGGATGCGGCCGGTATCGCGCAGCACCGCGCGGGCCTTCAGCTTGCCGAAAGTGATGATCTGCGCCACGTGGTCCGCGCCATACTTGCGCTGGACATAGCGGATCACCTCGCCGCGCCGGGTTTCGCAAAAGTCGATATCGAAGTCGGGCATCGACACGCGTTCCGGGTTGAGGAAGCGTTCGAACAGCAGCCCCAGCCGGATCGGGTCGAGGTCGGTAATGGTCAGCGCCCAGGCGACCAGCGAGCCCGCGCCCGAACCGCGCCCCGGCCCCACCGGAATATCGTTCTGCTTGGCCCACTGGATGAAGTCGGCCACGATCAGAAAGTAGCCGCAGAACCCCATGCGGGTGATGATGCCCACTTCGAAATCGAGCCGGTCGAGATAGGGCTGGCGTTCCTCCTCGCTCATTTCGCCATAGGGGGCGAGCCGCGCTTCGAGCCCTTCTCGGGCCAGCTGCGCCATCATCGCCGCTTCGCCTTCCTTGTCGCCCGCCAGGCTCGGCAGCAGCGCCTTGCGCTTGGGCGGGCTGAAGGCGCAGCGCTGGGCCACGACCAGGGTGTTGGCCAGGGCTTCGGGCAGGTCGGCGAACAGCTGCTCCATCACCTCGGCCGGCTTGACCCAGCCTTCCGGGCCGGAACGCGGGCGCTCGGCCGCGTCGATGTGGGTCGAATTGGCGATGCACAGCATGGCATCGTGGGCGGCGTGGAAGCTGCTTTCCGCAAACTGCGCCGGGTTGGTGGCGACCAGCGGCAGGTCGCGGGCATAGGCCAGGTCGATCAGCGCGTCTTCCGCCGCTTCCTCGACCGGGTCGTCGCGCCGGGCGATCTCGATGTAGAGACGCTCGGGAAACAGCCGCTCGAGCCGTTCGCAATAGGCCTGCGCCTCGTCCCGCTTGCCATCGGCGAGCAGGCGGGCCAGCGCCCCCTCGCCCGCGCCGGTCAGTGCGATCAGACCGTCGGTGCCCGCTTCAAGATCGGCGAAAGTGACGTGCGGATCCAGTTCCAGCGGGCGTTCAAGGTGCGCGCGGCTGACCAGCCGGCACAGGTTGAGCCAGCCGGCATCGTTCTGCACCAAAAGGCCCAGCCAGTCGATCGGGCCATTGCCGTCGCGCCGCAGCCCCAGGAACGTGCCGATCAGCGGCTGGATGCCCATGTCCTTGCACGCCGAGGCAAAGGCCATCGCACCGTACAGCCCGTTGCGATCGGTCATCGCAATGGCGGGAAAGTGCCGTTCCTTCGCCAGCTTGGCCATGGCCTTGGGGTCGATCGCCCCGTCCAGCATGGTGAAGCTGGAAAACACGCGCAGCGGTACGAAGGGAGCATGGGCCATGCCGGCAAACTAGGCATCGCCGCGGGATTCGCAAACCGGGCCTGCGCGCCTTTTCCACCAGCGCCCGCCGGGGCGCGATTATGCTGGCCAAGCCGGGCCTGATATGGTTGTCTGACAACAATAATAAAGCTGGGTCGAATTCCTGTCCGAAAGGGGAATTGCGATGGACGACAACAGCAGCGGCAGCGCCGCGATGAATGGCCTGGTCCAGCGGATCAAGGCACTGGTCACCAGGCCCGCCGAAACCTGGCCCGGCATTGCCGCCGAACCCGACAGTCCGGGCGCGTTGATCCGGCGCGTTGCCGTGCCGCTGGCCGCGATCGGCCCGGTGGCGACGCTGGTTCACGGCCAGCTGTTCGGCTTTGGCGCGCTGGGCTTCAACTACAAGCCGGGGCTGACGATGGGGCTGATCACGGCGCTGGTCAGCTACCTGCTGGCGCTGCTGGGAGTGGCGGTGCTGGCGCTGATCGCCGATGCGCTGGCCCCGAAATTCGGGGGCACTTCTGACCGGACCAGCGCGTTCAAGCTGATCGTCTGGGGGGCGACCCCGGCCTGGCTGGTGGGGGTCGCGCAAGCGATCCCCGGCCTCGGCATCCTTGGTTTGCTGGGCCTTTACAGCCTCTACCTGTTCTACACCGGCGCCGCGCCGCTGATGAAAGTGCCGCAGGACAAGGCGGCGGGCTATACCGCCGTGACGATCCTGGCGGCCATGGTGCTGTGGCTGGTGGTCGGCGCGCTATCGACGCCGATTGTCGGCCTGCTGGGCGGCGGCATGGCGGGCAGCGCGATCAGCGGATCGGACGGCGGCGGCACGGTCACCCTGCCGGGCGGCGGCGCGCTGGATACCGGCAAGCTGGAACAGGCCGGCAAGCAGCTGGAAGCCGCTGCCAACGGCCAGAAGGTCGCCGTCGATGCGGCCAAGCTGCAGGCACTGCTCCCCGGCTCGATCGGCGCCTTCCAGCGCACGGCGGTGGAAAGCCAGGCGCTGGGCGGCATGGGCAGCCAGGCCGAAGGGACCTATACCCAGGGTGAGCGCAGCTTCCGGCTGAAAGTGGTCGACCTGTCGGGCCTGGGCGCAATCGCCGGGATCGGCGCGGCGATGGGCGTGCAGGAAAGCCGCGAAGACGCCAATGGCTACAGCAAGACCAGCACGGTCAACGGCCAGATGCAGGTCGAAGAATGGAACAAGGCCGACAGCAGCGGCAAGTTTGGCACCATGGTCGCCAACCGCTTCATGGTCGAGGCGGAGGGCGATGCCGGCAGCATCGATGAGCTGAAAGCCGCCGTCGCCAAGATCGACGCGGGCGCGCTGGCGGGACTGGCGAACTAGGCCAGGACCGATTGACCCGGCGGCCTCTCCCCCGGTTCGCCGGGGGAGAGCCAGCGATTACAGCAGCGCCTGGATGTCCTTTTCCAGCGCTTCCGGCTTGTCGGTGGGGGCATAGCGGCGCACCACCTTGCCTTCGCGGTCGATCAGGAACTTTGTGAAGTTCCACTTGATCGACTTCGTCCCCATCACCCCCGGCGCTTCGGCCTTGAGCCAGTCATACAGCGGCGCGGCCTTGTCGCCGTTGACGTCGATCTTGGCCATCAGGGGAAAGGTCACGTCATACTTCAGGCTGCAGAAGTTGGCGATTTCCTCGGCATTGCCGGGTTCCTGCGCGCCGAACTGGTTGCAGGGAAAAGCAATCACTTCAAACCCCTGATCGGCATACTTCTTGTAAAGCGCCTCCAGCCCTTCGTACTGCGGGGTGAAGCCGCACCGCGAAGCGGTGTTGACCACCAGCAGCACCTTGCCCAGCTTTTCGGCCAGGCTGATTTCTTCCCCGCCGGGCAGCTTCGCATTGAAATCAGCAATCGTCTTCATTCCAGGACTCCCTCGTGCAGCCGGACTACGCGGTCCATCGCGCGTGCCAGTCTCTCGTTATGGGTAGCGATCAGCGCCGCGCTGCCTTCGCCCCGCACCAGTTCGAGGAACTGGGCAAGCACGCGGTCGGCGGTTGCTTCATCCAGGTTGCCGGTCGGCTCGTCGGCCAGCACCAGCGCGGGCTTGTTGGCGAGCGCGCGGGCCACGGCGACGCGCTGCTGCTCCCCGCCCGAAAGCTGGCTTGGCCGGTGATCGAGCCGCGCGCCAACGCCCAGCGCGTCGAGCAGCTCGCGCGCCCGTGCCTCGGCCTCGGCCCGCGCCCGGCCCGCCACCAGTTGCGGCAGGATGACGTTTTCCAGCGCGCTGAAATCGGGCAGCAGGTGGTGGAACTGGTAAACGAAACCGATCCGGTCGCGGCGCAAGGTGGTGCGCTCGTCCGCCGACAGGGCGCTCGCCTCGGTCCCGGCGATGGCGATGGAGCCGCCGAACCCGCCTTCGAGCAGGCCGACAGCCTGGAGCAGCGTGCTCTTGCCCGAACCCGAAGGCCCCAGCAGGGCGACGATTTCGCCCGGCGCGACGGTCAGGTTGACGCCGCGCAGCACGTCGATCCGCACCCCGCCCTGCTCGAAACTGCGGGTCACCCCGCTCAACCTGACGATCATGTCACTCATAGCGCAGCACCTGCACCGGATCTGTGCTCGCCGCGCGCCAGGCGGGGTACAGCGTGGCAAGGAAGCTGAACAACATGGCCATGCCGCAAATCGCCGCCACCTCGACCGGGTCGGTTCGGCTGGGCAGCTCGGTCAGGAAGCGGATCTTGGGATCCCACAGGTTCTGCCCCGTGACGAATTCGATTCCGCGCACGATCGGCTGGCGCAGGAACAGCACGAGGAAGCCCAGCGCGAGGCCCGAAAGCATCCCCGCCAGGCCGATGACCGAGCCGGTCGTGACGAAGATCTTCAGGATCGAACGCCGCGTTGCCCCCATGGTGCGCAGGATCGCGATGTCGCGGGTTTTCGAGCGCACCAGCATGATCAGCGATGACAGGATGTTGAACGCGGCCACCAGCACGATGATGGACAGCGCGAAGAACATCGCCACGCGTTCCACCTGCAAGGCTTCGAACAGGCTGGCGTTCATCTGCTTCCAGTCGGTCACCACCGCCTGTCCGGCCAGCTTTTGCGCCAGCGGGGCCAGCATTTCCGACACATGATCGGGATCGGTCACCGACACTTCGACCATGCCCACGCTGTCCCCCAGCATCAGCAGCGTCTGCGCATCCTGCATCGGCATGACCACGAAGCGTTCGTCGAGGTCATAGACCCCGATCTCGAATATCGCGCTGACGTGGTAGCTGATCTGGCGCGGGACCGTGCCGAACGGGGTGCTTTGCCCCTGCGGGTTGATGATCGTGATCGAATCCCCCACCCGCGCGCCCAGATTGGCGGCCAGTTCGCTGCCCAGCGCGACATTGCCGGCGCCCGGAGTGATGCTGGCCAGCGATCCGGCCTGAACCTTGGGCGCCAGCCGCTGGATGTCCTCGGCGGTCTGCCCACGTGCAAAGATCGCCTCCACCCGGCCGTTGAAGCTGGCCAGCAAGGGCTGTTCGATCAAAGGCGAGGCGCGAGTGACGCCGGGCACCTGCTTGACCTCGGCCAGGACCTCACGCCAGTTGTTGAGCGGGCCATAGCCCTGAATGATCGCGTGGCCGTTGAGCCCGACGATCTTGTCGAACAGTTCGGCACGAAAGCCGTTCATCACGCTCATCACGATCACCAGCATGGCAACCGAAAGCATGACCACGCCCACGCCGATCCCCGCGACCACGGCAATCACCGCCTCGCCCCGCCCGGGCATCATGTAGCGTCGGGCGATGGTCCATTCGAAGGGAGAGAGGGTCAAGCGGAAAGTCCGGCAAACAGCGTCATCGCCGCAGGATGTAAGCTGCCCCCCGGCGCGTGGCAAGGCTTCCCGCGCCGCCCCGCCGGTGATGGCCAAGACGAATGGAAGGCCGTCCGGACGGGGGACCGGACGGCCTTCGCTTGGCCCATGCGCAAGGCTCGTTGGGGTTTAGTTGCGCACGGGTTTGGTTGTACCGGGTCCGCTTGCCGGCAGGATCGGCACCAGCACCTTGGGCTGATCGCCTTGCAGCGAACCAAGGAAGGCTGCGATCCTGTCGACTTCATGGTTGCTCAGATCCTGGCCCAGCTGCGCCTTGCCCATGACCCGGATCGCCTCCTTCAGGTCCCAGGCGGAACCCGTGTGGAAATAGGGCGCGGTCAGCGTCACATTGCGCAGGGTCGGCACCTTGAAGCTGAATTCGTCAGCCGTATCCCCGGTTACCGCCATGCGGCCCTTGTCGGCTGCCGGCCGATACTTTTCGCCCGGATCGGTCGCCACGCCGAACTTGGCATAGATGCCGCCGCCCACGTTGATGCCGCTGTGACAAGCGGCGCAGCCCTTGTCCATGAACAGCTTCAGGCCGTCCTTCTGCTCGGCCGTCAGGGCATCCGACTTGCCCTGGAGGAACTGGTCGAACGGCGCATTGGGCGTGATCAGGGTGGATTCGAACGCGGCGATCGCGGTCTGGACGTTTTCCAGCGTGATCGGGCTGGCCTGCCCTGGAAAGGCATCGGCAAACGGCCTGGCATAACCGGGGATCGAGCGCAGCTGCTCCGCCACGTGGTCCCTGGGCGAATTCATCTCGATCGGGTTGACCATCGGCCCGCCAGCCTGTTCGAACAGGTTCCTGGCGCGGCCATCCCAGAACTGGGCGAAGTTGAAGGTGGCGTTCAGCACGGTCGGCGCGTTGCGTCCGCCCTGCTGGAAATTGTGGCCAACGGAAGTGGACGCATCGTCACCCCCGCCAAGGCCGATGTTGTGGCACGAAGCGCAGCTCAGCGCGTGGCTGCCCGACAGGCGCGGATCATGGTACAGCATCGCCCCGAGCGCGACCTGCGCATCGCTGGCCTGGTTTCCGGGGATGTCCTTGTAGGACGCGGGGATTGCCTTGAACTGCTGCTGGGCAGAAATGACCAGCGGATCAGCGGAAACGGCAACCTTTCCCGCTCCATCCTTGTTGCAGGCAGTGGCCAGCAGCGCGAGCACGGTGACACCGATAAGTCGAAATCTGGACATTGGACCACCCCATCCGCCGAATCGTTCAATTCTAATATAATGGCAATCTGACATACCCCTGACGTTTGGACGGGCGCGGCGAATCGCCCAGGCATCGGGTGGTGCGGCAATAAGCGCCGCAAAACGCGGCGCGGCCGCTTGCTTTCCCGCGCGACTGGGGCCAAAGGCGCTGCACCACTGGCCCGGGTAAGCACCATGAACTTTACACACCCCTTCCTCGACGCGGACGGCGACAAGCTCCGCGAGGAATGCGGCATTTTCGGCGTGATCGGATCGCCCGAAGCTGCCGCGATGACGGCGCTGGGGCTGCATGCCCTGCAGCACCGCGGGCAGGAAGCCTGCGGCATCGTCAGCTGGAACGGCAGCGAATTCTTTGCCCGGCGCGGGCTTGGCCACGTCGCCCAGGTCTTTTCGGACGGGGCGATCCTGTCCGAACTGCCCGGCGCGATGGCATCGGGCCACGTGCGCTATTCCACCACCGGCGGCCAGGGGCTGCGCAATGTCCAGCCGCTGTTCGCGGACCTCGCGCGCGGCGGCTTCTCGATCGCGCACAACGGCAACATTTCCAACGCCATGCACCTCAAGCAGGAGCTGGTGAACAAGGGCGCGATCTTTCAGTCCACTTCGGACACCGAAGTGATCATCCACCTGATCGCGACCAGCCGCTATCCCACCCTGCTCGATCGCTTCGTCGATGCGCTGCGGATGGTCGAAGGCGCCTATTCGCTGATCTGCATGACGCCGAAGCGGATGATCGCCTGCCGCGATCCGCTGGGCATCCGCCCGCTGGTGATGGGCAAGATCGGCGACGCCACGATCTTCGCCAGCGAAACGGTCGCGCTCGACGTGGTCGGGGCCGAATTCGTGCGCGAGATCGAACCGGGTGAACTGGTCGAAGTGCGCCAGGACGGCCGCATTTCCAGCCACCGCCCGTTCGGCAACCTGCCGGCCCGGCCGTGCATTTTCGAACACGTTTACTTCAGCCGCCCGGATTCGGTGATGGGCGGGCGCTCGGTCTATGACGTGCGCCGCCGGATCGGCGCGGAACTGGCGCGCGAAGCCCCGATCGAGGCGGACCTGGTGGTTCCCGTGCCCGACAGCGGCGTGCCGGCGGCCATCGGCTATGCCCAGGAAAGCGGCATTCCGTTCGGCCTGGGGATCATCCGCTCGCACTATGTCGGGCGGACCTTCATCCAGCCGAGCGATGGCGCCCGCCATGCCGACGTTAAGCGCAAGCACAACGCCAACCGCGCGCTGGTGGAAGGCAAGCGAATCGTGCTGATCGACGATTCGATCGTGCGCGGCACCACCAGCATGAAGATCGTGCAGATGATGCGCGATGCCGGGGCGGCCGAAGTGCATTTCCGCGTCGCCAGCCCGCCGACCAGCCATTCCTGCTTCTACGGCGTCGATACGCCCGAACGGCACAAGCTGCTCGCCGCGCGGATGGACATCCAGGAGATGACCAAGTTCATCGTCGCCGATAGCCTGGCCTTCGTCTCGATCGACGGGCTCTACCGCGCAGTGGGCGAACAGCAGCGCAATGCCGGCTGCCCGCAGCACTGCGACGCCTGCTTCACGGGCGACTATCCCACCAGCCTGACCGACATGGCCGAGCGCGGGGCCGATGCGGACCAGCTGCCGCTCCCGGTCGGGACCACGGCATGACCCGGTTTGCCGGACAGCTCGCGCTGGTCACCGGCGCCAGCCGGGGCATCGGCGCCGCCATTGCCGAAGCGCTGGCGGCCGAAGGCGCGCACGTGGTCCTGACGGCGCGCGACGTGAAGGCGCTGGAAGCGGTCGAGGAACGGATCTTCGCGGCCGGCGGCGCGGCCACCATCGCGCCCGTGGACCTGGGCGAAGGCGACGGCATTTCGCGACTGGCCACGGCGCTGGCCGGGCGCTGGGCGGCGCTGGATATCCTGGTCCAAAGCGCGGCGATCCTGCCTCAGCTGACGCCGGTGACCGACATCGACCAGACAGCCTTTTCCAAGGCGCTGACCACCAACACCCTGGCCACCCAGGCCTTGATCGGGGCGTTCGATCCGCTGCTGCGCCGCAGCGCCGATCCGCGCTTCGTTTACCTTACCACCAGCGTCGCCACCGCGCCGCGCCCCTATTGGGGCGCCTATGCGGCCAGCAAGGCGGCGGGCGAAGTGCTGGTCGATTGCTACGCCCAGGAAGTGCGCAATATCAGCAAGGTGCGCGTCGCGATCGTCGATCCCGGCGCCACCCGCACGGCGATGCGCGCCAAGGCCTATCCGGGCGAGGATCCGAACACTGTGAAGCTGCCGCAAGTGGTCGCGGACAGTGTGGTTTCCCTGCTTGGTGAACAATTCGCCAGTCCGCACCGGCTGCGGGTTAACCAGCCCCGGTAAACCCCACGAAACCAGCGTCCGCCATTCTTTGCAAAGCCTGACCGGAAAGACTTCGGCAGGATTGGCATAGAGGGCAGCGGACCATGAGCGATTACCTGATCAACACCAGGGACCCCTATTTCGCGGCGGCGCAGGAAGATCGCTGCGCCCCGCGCACGCGCATTTCGATCCCGGCCACACTGCGGGTTTCGGGTGGACGCGGCTTTCAGACCGTGGTCCACGACCTGTCGCTGAGCGGGTTCTGCGCCGCGGCGGTCAACCGCCTGCAGCCGGGCACGATCTGCTGGCTGACCCTGCCCGGGCTCGAATCGCTGCAAAGCGAAGTGGTGTGGTGGGACAACAGCCTGACCGGCTGCGCCTTCGAACAGCTGCTCAGCCCGATCGTCCACGACAATATCCTGGTCCGCTTCCGCAACGACCCGGTCTATCGTCCGCTGGCCTGATACCCGTCCCGTTACCTCGGTCCCGAGGTAGTTCCCGTCCGGAAGATCCGGCGCGCTCCTGCCCCTGTGCCCCCCAAGACAGGCGCCGCGCGCATGGTCCCTTCCGGGCGGGAGCTCATTGCTTGACCAGGGTCACCTGGGCAACGGTGATCCCGCCGCCGCGAAACCCGCCTTCGCAGTACATCAGGTAATAGCGCCACAGCCGCACGAACCGATCGTCGAACCCGGCGGGCAAGCGCCCCGCGGCCACCGCCGCATCGAACTCTTCGCGCCACATCCGCAGCGTTTCGGCATAGTCCAGCCCGAAATCGTGCTGGTCGCGCCAGTCCAGCCCGCGCGCGGCGGCCAGCTGGCGGAACTCGGCCTCGCTCACCAGCATCCCGCCGGGGAAGACATAGGCCTGGATGAAATCGGCGCTGGCCGCATAGGCGGGGAACAGCTCGTCGCGGATCGCGATGTACTGGATCGCGGCCCGGCCGCCCGGCTTCAGGTTGCGCGCCACGCAGTCAAAGAATTCGCCCCAGTACTCGCGCCCCACCGCCTCGACCATCTCGACGCTGACGATGGCGTCGAACGGCCCGGTAACGTCGCGGTAATCCTGCTTGCGAAAGTCGATCGAGCGGTCCTGCTGCGTCCGCGCCCAGTCCAGCTGTTCGTCGGACAGGCTGATCGCGGTAACCTGTGCGCCTTGCTGCGCCAGCCGATTGGCCAGCGCCCCCCAGCCGCAGCCGATTTCCAGCACGCTTTGCGCCCCGGCCACGCGCGCGGCGATGGTATCAAGCTTGGCCTGCTGGGCGGCGGCCAGGTCCGCCGCGCCGCTATCGAACCGCGCGCTGGAATAGACCATCGCCGGATCGAGCCACAGCGCGTAGAAATCGTTGCCCAGGTCATAGTGGGCATGGATGTTGCGCTGTGCGCCCGCCTTGCTGTTGCGGTGCAGGCGGTGCAGCGCGCGGGCGACCATGCGCCACGGCCCATGCGCCCGCGCCGTGCCGCCCAGGCTGGACGCATTGGCCATGAACAGCGCGAACAGCGGCACCGGATCGGGGCTGGACCATTCACCGGCCTCCCACGCCTGGTACCAGCCGATCGACCCGCCCGTGGCCAGCCGCAGCAGCGCCCGCCAGTCATGCAGGTCAACCTGCGGTTCAAAGCCTGGCGCGCGGCCGCCCAGCACGCGGCTGGTGCCATCGGGCAGGCGTGCATGGATTGCCCCGGTGGCCAGGCCCCGGTCGATCCGATCGAGCAATTTGTGAAAGCCGCCGGCCCACAGGCGCGCAAGCCATTGCGGGCCAATGCCGAGCGGCTGACCCCCGGCGACCAGTTGCGCGCCCCTGCCGTGCTGCGGTTGTGCAGTCATGGGGGGCTTATGGCGCTACCTTGCCAAAGGGGCAACGCCGTTCAGCGCGATCAGTGCGCGCGGCGCATCAAGGCATCGAGAATGACCGGGTTGAGCGGTTTGGCGAACTCGCAGCCGAATTCGAAATCGGTCACCCAGGCGACGCGCGCCTCGATCGATTCCAGCCCGGGCAGGGTCAGGAAGAACCGGTCATCGACATGGACCAGGTAGACGCCCGATACACGTGCGCCCAGGGTCGATATGTCGCGCACCCGCACGGCCGCCTTGCGGGTGCCGGCACGAAACGTGACGCTGGCTTCAAACGGCGCACGATCGGCCCGGCGTCCACCGGTCGTCGTGAACTGCTGCTGGTCGGGCATTTGCATCGGGTCGCATCCGGAACTGCAATGGTTTTTCCTGCACGTAACCTGACAGATCAGAGTAAATCAGTCGTTAAGCCCAATTTGCGTGAAAATACCGCAGCATCGCAATCCCGGCACGAAAACGGGGGCGCAGCCGTGGCCGCGCCCCCGAATCAGTGCCGCCGGATCTGGCGTCAGAACTTCACTTCGGCCGAGACGGTGAAGCTGCGCCCGCGCGGATCCGCCACGCGCGGCTCCCACGAGCTGCCCGCGCCGGTGTTGCCGTCATAGGTGATGGCGAACGGCGGGTCGGTATTGAAGATGTTCTTCACCCCGGCGGTCAGCTTCAGGCCCTGGTCCATCAGGCCCAGGTAGCTGACCTGGAAGTTGTAGGTGATGTAGTTATCGACCCGCGGATTGTAATCGGGACGGGTGATGGTCCCCGCCGCGATCCCCGGCAGCGCCTGGTTCTGGTAGCCGTTGCGGAAGATCTGGGTCAGCGTGGCCGAAACCTTGTCGTTGCGATAGGTCAGCCAGGCGTTGTGCTTCCACTTGAGGCCGAGGTCGCCGGCAAAGCTGAACACGCCGATCTGGCTGGCGCTCCATGCAGCGGTCGGGGTCAGCTTTTCCTTCTTGCGCAGCAGCAGCGTGCCGTCAAAGCCCAGGTCCAGCTTGGACGCGCCCCACAGGTCAACCCCGCCGCGCACGGCGAATTCCATGCCCTGGGTGTCGCGCGCGCCGGCATTGGCCCAGGTATCGTCGATCTGGATGACGTTGCCGGCCCCATCGCGGATGAAGCGATCAGAGAACAGCGCGGCATTGTCGATCAGCTGGCGCAGCGACAGCAGCTGGATCGTATTGTTGACCTTGATCGACCACCAGTCAGCCGACAGCATCCAGCGGCTGGTCGGACGCAGCACCACGCCCAGACTGGCCATCTTTGAAGTTTCCGGGCCAAGGTCGGCCTTGCCGCCGGTGATCACGTCCGGACGGATATAGGCACAGGACGGGTTGGTCAGGTTCGGCACACCGCCCGGGCACTTGACCGGATCAGCGATGTCGCTGCCCGAATAGGGCGAGATCGTCTGGCCGTTGAAGATCTGGTTGAAGCTGGGCACGCGGAAGCCGGTCGAATACGAACCGCGCAGCATGAAGAAGTCGACCGGCTGGAACTTGGCCGTGACCTTGGGATTGGTGGTCGAACCGAAGCCCGAATAGTCGTCGATGCGGACCGCGCCAGTCACCTCGAGCATGTCGAACACCGGCACGTTGATTTCGGCATAGGCTGCCTTGACCGTGCGGTTCTTGGGCAGCAGCGCGTTGACGTTGTCGAAGGCCGCGTTGAAGATCACCGGCGCAGTCGCCGCAGCGGCAGCCGATCCGTTGAATTCATAGGTTTCGCGGCGATAGTCGACGCCCACGGCCAGCTGCACATCGCCGCCCGGCAGCGCGAACAGCGGGCCCGAGATCGACGCATCAGCCTGCAGCGTCTTGTAGCGGCCGCCATACAGCGAGGTGCCGTCAGCCGAAATCGCCGCCAGGCCGGCCAGTGCGGCCGGGGTCTGGGTCTGGGTCAGGCTGAAGGGGTTCAGGATGCCGCTGTTGATCAACCCGACGATGCCCGGGCTGGTGGCGCCCGGCGCGGTCGGCGCATTGGGATCGTTCGCGCCGTTGGCCAGCGTGCCGCGATAGAAGTAGCCGGTGCCCAGCACCGAAGTCACTTCCGAACGCGCCCACGACACCCCGGTGCGATAGTCCCAGTTGGCCAGCGGCAGCGGGCCTTCGAGGCCAGCGGCGGCGCGCAGCGTCTTGGAATCGGTCACATATTCACGCACGTCGCAGGGAATGCAGCGCCAGCGGAAGGCGATCGGACGGCCATAGCGGGCCTGCAGCGCGGCGGCCTGAGCGGCATTGCCGCTGAACGCCGACTTGATCGCGTTGAACACCGAATTGTAGGTGTCGGTGGTCAGGCTGTTGAGAGGATAGGCCAGCGGCAGGCTGGTGGCATTGGCCGACAGCTGGTTGTGCGAAAAGCTCTTGGCCGAATGGGCGTCAGAGCCGGTCACTTCGGCGTAGATCTCGCTCGCCCCCAGTTCCGCCGTGGCGCGGCCGTAATAGGTCAGCGTGCGGATCGGCTGCTGCAGCACCGCCGCGCGGCCCGTGTCCCAAGCGCAGGCGTAATAGTTGTTCGGCGCGTTCCACAGCGCATAGTCATAGGGCAGCCCGCCATCCATGCTGGTGCAGCCCGCCTGGCCCGGCAGCGCCAGGGTGTTGATCCCGCCCGCAGCGGCATTGCCGCCGTTCGGCGCGGTCAGCGTCAGGCCCTGGGTCAAGGTGCCCAGCGGGGTCTGGAAGGCGTTGGCGCCAATGTTGAACACCGTCGCGATCGGGGTGCCGCGGGTATCGACCGACAGGCCGCGATTGGGCTGGTTGGTGTTGACGAAGCCGCGGTCATCGCCGCGCAGCGCCTCGTTCCAGCGCATCGAAACGGCAGCCATCACGTTGAAGCCCTGGCTCTTGAGATCGCCATACCCGGCGATGCCCGACAGGTTGTAGATGTTGCCGCCTGACTGTTCGGTAAAGTCGGTGAAGCCCTGCAGGCCGATGCCAGTGTAGTTCTTCTTGGTGATGTAGTTGATCACCCCGCCGATCGCGTCGGTGCCGTAGATCGCGGAGGCGCCGTCCTTGAGGATTTCCACCCGCTCGATCGCGGCGAAGGGGATCTGGTTGACGTCGACCGCGCTGCCCGACAGGC
>JAKPAG010000014.1 GCA_029779535.1 Pseudomonadota bacterium
AACTGATGAGCCGCGTCGGTCGCCAGCACGAAACGCACATCGCCGGGCGGCTCCTCCAGCGTCTTCAGCAACGAATTGGCGGTGACATGAGTCATCCTGTCGGCCGGATACACGAGCACGACCTAGCCCCGCCCGCGACCACTGGTGCGTTGCGCAAAGTCAACCGTCTCGCGCATGGCTTCGACCCGGATCTCGCGGCTCGGCTTGCGCTTCTTGTCGTCAATCTCGGCCTGGGCTTTTTCGCTCAGCGGCCAGCCTCGCTCCATCATCACCGTTTCGGGCATCAGGACGGCGAGGTCGGCCTGGGTCCGCACGGCGATGGCGTGACAGCTGGCGCACTGCCCGCAGGCGCCCTCCTCTGTCGGCTGTTCACAAAGCCAGGCGCTGGCCAGCGACAACGCCAGCTCATATTGCCCCAAGCCGGATGGTCCATGCAGCAGCCACGCATGCCCCTTTTGCGCCAGCAACTGGCGCGTCTGGCCGGCGATCCAGGGCGCCGCGGTCAATTCCGGCGTCATGGCGCCAGCCGCTCCAAGGCCACAGCAGCCCGAACATCGGCCCAGACCGCCTCTTTGGCCTGATCGGCTTCGATTCGCACGAAGCGGGCGGGATCCTGCGCCTGGCGGCGTGCATACCCGGCGCGAACCTGCTCGAAAAAAACCACCGGCTGCGCCTCGAACTTGTCCGGAACCCGGGCGCCCGCCAGCCGGCTGGCCGCCACCGCCGGCGCCAGATCGAACCAGAGCGTCAGATCCGGTTGGCGAATGCGCCCCTGCGGCATGGCTGCGATGCGCTGGACCCACTGCTCCAGCGTCGACAGCACGCCCAGATCAAAACCCCGCCCCCCGCCCTGGTAGGCGAACGTGGCGTCGGTGAACCGGTCGCAGATGACCACCTCGCCCCGCGCCAGCGCCGGTTCGATCACCTGCAGCAGATGATCGCGCCGTGCCGCAAAGATCAGCAGCGCCTCGGTCAGGGCATCCATGGGATCGGCCAGCACGATGGTGCGCAGCTTTTCCGCCAGCGGCGTGCCACCGGGCTCGCGCGTCAGGGTGACCGCGCGACCGCGTGCGCGGAACTCGGCCGCCAGGGCCTCGATGTGGGTGGACTTTCCGGCGCCGTCGATCCCTTCGAAGCTGATGAAAAAAGGCGGGTTCATGCCGTCATTGTCCACGTTGATACCGGTTCACGGCGCGGTTGTGTTCATCCAGCGTGGCACTGAACTGGCTGCTGCCGTCGCCACGCGCCACGAAATACAGCGCCCGGGTCTGCGCCGGTTGCACGGCGGCAAGCAGCGCCGCCGTGCCCGGCATGGCGATCGGGGTCGGCGGCAGCCCGGCGCGGGTGTAGGTGTTCCAGGGCGTGTCGGTCTGCAAGTGGCGCTTTTTCAGGTTGCCATCGAATGACGCGCCGAGGCCGTAAATCACGGTCGGGTCGGTCTGCAGCATCATCCCGGCGCGCAGACGGTTCGTGAACACACCGGCAATCATGGCGCGGTCCGCCGGCTTGCCGGTCTCTTTTTCGACGATGCTGGCCAGAATCAGCGCTTCTTCGGGCGTCTTGAGGGGCGTGTCGGGCGCGCGCTGCGCCCAGGCAGCGTCCAGCCTGCGGTCCATGGCCACCAAGGCACGGCGCAACACAGCCAGATCGCTCGATCCTTTGGCGTAGGTATAGGTATCGGGGTAGAAGCGACCCTCCGGCGGCAAGCCCGGGCGCCCCAGCGCCCGCATGACCGCCTCGTCATCCAGGCTCTGGCTGTCGGGCTTGAGCATCTCGGCCCGGGCCAGCGCCTGGCGCACCTGCCGCCAGTTCCAGCCTTCGACCAGCGTGACGTTGCGCAGGCTCTCCTCGCCGCGCACCAGCATGCGCAAGAGGGTCACAGGGGTCACCCCGCTGACCAGCTCATAACTGCCGGCCCGGATCTGGCGCGCATCCCCGGACAGGC
>JAKPAG010000023.1 GCA_029779535.1 Pseudomonadota bacterium
GGCGGCCCACTTCTTGTCCCTGCCCGCCTGGGCCTGGAGCCAGCCATCGTCGAGCTCGTGCCCGACATAGCAGTCAAGGAAGTCCTTGCGGTTGATCTTGTGGCGTTCGGCCAGGCGCAGCATCTGCCCGCCCAGCGCGGTCAGGCGGCGGTTGAAGGCATAGAGGTTGTCGACCAGGTATTCGATCTTGGTCGCGTGGAACTGCACGCTTTCGACCTGCGCGGTGAGGTCTTCGCGCAGCTGCTGATAGGTCTTTTCCTTGGCCGCCGAAAAGGCGCCGCCAGCCCCCATCAATTCAAGACGTTCGCCCTGGATCTTCTCGAACTTGCGGAACAGCGCGGTGATCGCCGCAAACTTTTCCAGCGCTTCGGGCTTCAGCTGCGCTTCCATCTGAGCGAGGCTGAGAGTGTTGTCCTCTTCCTCTTCCTCGACCGGGCGGCGGGCGCGGCGCTCGATTCCGTCCTCGTCCTCGTCGCTGCTTTCTTCCTCCTCGATGTCTTCTTCCTCCTTGTAGGAGGGACCCGCGGTGGCTTCGCTGATTTCGCCGTCGCCTTCATCCTCGCCGTCTTCGGAGAGGTTTTCCGGCGCCGGTTCCTTCGACAGCATCGCGTCAAGGTCGAGGATTTCGCGCAGCTGCATTTCGCCGGCGTTGAGCGCTTCGGACCACTGGATGATTGCGTGGAACGTGATCGGGCTTTCGCACAGCCCCAGGATCATCGTGTCACGGCCCGCCTCGATCCGCTTGGCGATGGCGATTTCGCCTTCGCGGCTGAGCAGTTCGACCGCGCCCATTTCGCGCAGATACATGCGCACCGGATCGTCGGTGCGCTCGACCGTTTCCTTCTTCTTGACCAGGTCGGGGCGTTCGCCAACCGGATCCGGCTCGTCGATGTCATCGACTTCCTTCTCGTCCGGATCGACCGCGTCCTCGTCGCTTTCGACGATGTTCACGCCCATTTCGCTGATCGCGGACATGATATCCTCGATCTGCTCGCTGCTCATCTGGTCCTGCGGCAGCGCCTCGTTCAGCTCGTCATAAGTGATCACGCCGCGACGCTTGGCGCGGGCGATCAGCTTCTTGATCGAGGCATCGTTGAGGTCGATCAGGGGCGCATCGCCGCCTTCCTTTTCGCCGCCGTTCAGTTCTTCGTCCATCAGTCCGCCATTGTTCCGTCGTTGTTGGACGCTCCCCCCGGAGCGCCGGCTCGCGCGCTGGCCATTTGCCTCAGACGCGAGTCGAAATCCAGTTTTCTCTTCAACAGCCGCTGCTGCTCGGCATAGGCCCCCTCGGAAAGGTCGCTCTCGAACCGCCGGGTCGCCTCGGCCAGGGCGCGTTCCAGCGCGGGCCGTTCGACCAGCAGGCCCACCGCCTGGGCCAGGTCCGCACGGGCCTGCTTGGGCGGCGCATCCTCGACCAGGAAGCCAAGGGGCAGCGCGGCATATTCATCGGGGTTCGGGGCTGCCAGTCCCCGCTTGGCCAATATGGTGGCAAGTGCCGCAGTTTCAAGCGGTACGCCTTCATCCATCGCATCGGCCAGCGCAGCCAGGCGCGGATCGGCCAGGTCCGCCTGCCACAGCGCCTCGGCGTGCCGGGCCAGTTCGCCCGGATGACGCAGCAGGCCGGCGATCACCGCCGCCGCCAGCGCATCGCGCGCGCCGCCGGCTACCGCGCGGCGCAGGCGACCGGTCTGGGCCGGATCGGAGCGCGCCGGGGCAGGGGTGCCGCGCCCGGCCGGCTTCCACTCGCGCTGTTCGCGCCGAGGAAAGGCATAGGCGGAAAACCGTTCGAGCAACTCGCGGCGGTACAGCGCCTGGATGTCCTTGTCGGCGATGGTGTCGACGTGCGCCATGAGCCGCGCCTTGAGCCCGGCCTTGTCCTCGGGCGTGGTCAGCGGCGCGGCATCGCGTTCATGCTCCCACAGCACGTCGAGCAAGGTCGCGGGCTGGGCCAGCAGGGCTTCCATCGCCCGCACCCCGTCGCGCTTGATCAGGTCGTCCGGGTCCAGCCCGGCGGGCAGCCGCACGATCCGCAGGCTGTGGGCCGGGCGCAGCAGCGGCAGGGCGCGGGTAATCGCCCGCATCGCTGCGCGCTGCCCGGCGGCGTCACCGTCGAAGCACAGCACCGGCGTTTCAACCAGGCGCCACAGCATCTCGATCTGCCGCTCGGTCAGCGCGGTGCCGAGCGGGGCGACCGCATCGGCAATTCCCGCCGCCGCCAGCGCGATCACGTCCATGTAGCCTTCGACCACCACGATCCGCCCGGTCTGGCGGCTGGCCGGGCCGGCGCGGTGCAGGTTGTAAAGCGTGCGCCCCTTGTCGAACAGCGGCGTGTCGGGGCTGTTGAGGTACTTGGGCGCATCGGTCTTCTGCGCATCGAGGATGCGTCCCCCGAATGCGATCACCCGCCCGCGCGCATCCTCGATCGGCAGCATCAGGCGGCCGCGGAACCGGTCGTAGGGCTCCTTGTCATCGACCGCGATCCGCAGGCCCGCTTCGATCAGCTTGGCCTCGGGAACATCCTTCAGCGCTGCCTTGAGCGCCTGCCGCCCTTCCGGAGCATAGCCGAAGCCGAAGCGCTGCACCGTATGCGCATCGAACCCTCGCGTGGCGAGATAGGCGCGGGCGCGCTCGCCCTCGGGCGCGGCGAGCATTGCCGCGAACCAGTCCTGCGCGGCCTTCATCACATCGTGCAGGCTATCGCGCTGCTCGGCCTGCTTGGCCGCGCGCGGATCCGGGGCGGGGACCTCCATCCCGGCCTCGCTTGCCAGTTCCTTGACCGCATCCATGAACGACAGCCCGCGCTGGTCGGTCATCCAGCGGATCACGTCACCATGTGCGCCGCAGCCGAAGCAGTGGTAGAACCCCTTCTGGTCGTTGACCGTGAAGCTGGGGCTTTTCTCGTTGTGGAACGGGCAACAGGCCTTGAATTCGTGCCCCGCCTTGGTCAGCCGCGTCGTCCGGGAAATGACGCTGGACAACGTCACCCGGGCGCGCAGTTCATCAAGCCATTGCGGGGTAAGCGTCATCAGCCAAGGGCGGCTTTGACCAG
Source organism: Pseudomonadota bacterium (assembly GCA_029779535.1). GTDB lineage: Bacteria > Pseudomonadota > Alphaproteobacteria > Sphingomonadales > Sphingomonadaceae > Novosphingobium. The sequence continues at coordinate 3,050 of JAKPAG010000023.1, forward strand.
GGCGCTGGCCTTGCCCATATCAAGCTGGCTGCCATGCTTCGCCTTGAGCGCGGCAACGACCTTGCCCATGTCCTTCATGCCGGCGGCCCCGGTTTCGGCGATGATCGCGGCGATCGCGGCTTTCACTTCGTCCTCGCCCATCTGCTGGGGCAGGAATTCCTCGATCACGGTCAGTTCAGCCTTTTCCACTTCGGCCAGTTCCTGGCGGCCACCCTGTTCGTAGAGCGTGATCGACTCGCGGCGCTGCTTGGCCATCTTCTGCAGCACATCGACCACCAGCACATCGTCATCGGGCAGCTGCGCGGCGGTGCGCAACTCGATGTCCTTGTCCTTGAGCTTGGCAAGGATGAGTCGCACGGCGGCCAGGCGGGTCTTGTCGCCGGCCTTCATCGCGGAAACCTGTGCGGACTTGATCGAATCGCGGATCATTGTTGGGACTGTTCCTCAAGAGAAAATCGGATGCGGTTGGGGAAAGCTGCGTCCTAGCCCAAAGAATCGCATTTTGATAGGTTGACCTTGGCGGCCCACCCCTCTAGCGGCGGCGTCTTAGCGACATTGCTGGAAACCCTTCGAACGGAGCGCCCCTACCATGGCTGACGCCGCCACCTCGCACGCGCAGCAACCCGCTGGCGCGACGGGAGTCCTTGTGCTGGCCGATGGCCACGTGGCCTGGGGCCACGGTTTCGGCGCGGAAGGCGAAGCGGTGGGCGAAGTCTGCTTCAACACCGCGATGACCGGGTATGAGGAAGTGATGACCGATCCGTCCTATGCGGCGCAGATCGTCACTTTCACCTTCCCCCACATCGGCAACGTCGGCGTGAACGAGGAGGACCTCGAAAGCCAGGTCGATGGCGCGGTCGGCTGCGTGGTGCGCGAAGACGTGACCGCGCCAAGCAACTTCCGCAGCCAGGGCACCTTTGGCGAATGGCTGGCGGGCAAGGGCAAGATCGGCCTGGCCGGCATCGATACCCGCGCGCTGACCCGCCGCATCCGCCTGTCGGGCGCGCCCAACGCGGTGATCGCGCACCATCCGGACGGCAAGTTCGACATTCCCGCGCTGATCAAGCGGGCGCGCGACTGGCCGGGCCTGGAAGGCATGGACCTCGCCCGCGTGGTCAGTCGGCACGAGGTTGAAGGCTGGGAAGGCGGCACCTGGACGCTGGGCAAGGGCTATGCCCGCAGCCCCCGCGATGCCCGCCCGCATGTCGTGGCGATGGATTTCGGCGCGAAGGACAACATCTTCCGCAACCTGGTCAAGGCCGGGGCACGGGTCACGGTGGTCCCGGCGCAGACCCCGCTCGACGGCGTTTTGGCGCTGGAGCCGGACGGCGTGTTCCTGTCCAACGGCCCGGGCGATCCGGCGGCGACCGGATCCTATGCCGTCCCGGTGATCCAGGGCCTGCTGGAACGCGACATTCCGGTGTTCGGGATCTGCCTAGGCCACCAGATGCTTGCCCTTGCGGCGGGGGCAAAAACCACCAAGATGCACCAGGGCCACCGCGGCGCGAACCACCCGGTCAAGCGGCTGGAAGACGGCGTGGTCGAAATCACCAGCATGAACCACGGCTTCGCGGTCGATAACACCGCGCTGCCGGGCACGGTGGAGGAAACCCACGTGTCGCTGTTCGACGGCTCGAACTGCGGAATTTCGGTCAAGGGCAAGCGGGCGTTCGGGGTGCAGTATCACCCCGAGGCGAGTCCGGGGCCGATGGACTCGTTCTATCTGTTTGAGCGGTTTGTGGGGATGTTGTGATGGCCCATCGCTTTGAAGTTCGTCAGAATAAAGCGGGCCAGTTCGTCGCCTATTTTTGCTACAACAACGAGACAATATTTTGGACTGAAGGTTATAGCACGGAGCAATCAGCAAAAAATGCGATTGATGCAATAGTGCGCAATGGTCCAACCGCTGAAAAGGTGTTTCTAACAAATCCGAACGAAGCACTTCAGCGCACTATCGATAGCACAAATTGGACTGGTCTGGGCAAGGAAATGTCGCATTCCAAAGCCATTGTGGTACGCGAAAGGGCGATGCAGTTGCTTGATGCGATTATACAGTCCGATGCTGACATACAGACTCGAACTGACGCTTGTAAGAGAGTTGAAGCCGCAATCGTCTTACTTGAGGCTCCAAACGTACCTTGGCGAGAAGTCGTAAGCCTGCTTAACCACCCCGCGGTAACTGCTCTGCTGGCTGGCTTAAGTCTCATTCAATTTATTATCGGGTTGGCCGCATAATGCCCAAACGCACTGACATCTCCTCGATCCTCGTTATCGGCGCCGGGCCGATCGTTATCGGCCAGGCTTGCGAGTTCGACTATTCGGGCACGCAGGCGATCAAGGCGTTGAAGGAGGAGGGCTACCGGGTGGTCCTCGTCAACTCCAACCCCGCCACGATCATGACCGATCCGGACATGGCCGACGCGACCTATGTCGAGCCGATCACGCCCGAGATCGTCGCGCGGATCATCGAGAAGGAGCGGCCCGACGCCGTCCTGCCGACCATGGGCGGGCAGACCGCGCTCAATACCGCGCTGGCGCTGTTCAATGACGGCACGCTGGAAAAGTACGGCGTCAAGATGATCGGCGCCGATGCCGATGCGATCGACAAGGCCGAAGACCGCCAGCGTTTCCGCGAGGCGATGGACAAGATCGGGCTGGAAAGCGCGCGCAGCGGCGTGGCCCACACGGTGGAGGAAGCCTTCGCGGTGCTCGAACGCACCGGGCTGCCCTCGATCATCCGCCCCAGCTTCACCCTGGGCGGCACCGGCGGCGGCGTCGCCTACAACAAGGCGGAATTCGAAGCGATCGTCCGTTCGGGGCTCGATGCCTCGCCCACCACCGAAGTGCTGATCGAGGAATCGCTGCTGGGGTGGAAAGAATACGAGATGGAAGTCGTCCGTGACCGGAACGACAACTGCATCATCATCTGCTCGATCGAAAACGTCGATCCGATGGGCGTCCACACCGGCGACTCCATCACTGTCGCCCCTGCGCTGACGCTGACCGACAAGGAATACCAGATCATGCGCTCGGCGAGCATCGCCGTGCTGCGCGAGATCGGGGTGGAAACCGGCGGGTCGAACATGCAGTTCGCGGTCAATCCCGAGGATGGCCGCCTGATCGTCATCGAGATGAACCCGCGCGTGTCGCGCTCTTCCGCGCTGGCTTCCAAGGCCACCGGCTTCCCGATCGCCCGCGTCGCCGCCAAGCTGGCGGTGGGCTACACGCTGGACGAGCTGACCAACGAGATCACCGGGGCAACTCCGGCGAGCTTCGAGCCGAGCATCGACTACGTCGTCACCAAGATCCCGCGCTTCGCCTTCGAAAAGTTCAAGGGCGCCCAGCCGCTGCTGTCGACCGCGATGAAGTCGGTCGGCGAAGTCATGGCGATTGGCCGCAACTTCAAGGAATCGATGCAGAAGGCCCTGCGCGGGCTGGAAACCGGGCTCGACGGGTTCAACCGTGTCCTGCACCTTGAAGGCGCGGGGCGCGACGAGATTACCGCCGCCCTGTCGAAGCAGACCCCGGACCGCCTGCTGATCGTCGGCCAGGCGTTCCGCGAAGGTTTCACGGTGGATGAAGTTCACGCCGTAACCCATTACGACAAATGGTTCCTGCGCCATATCCACGAGATCATCGCCGAAGAAGCGGCGATCATGGAAAACGGCCTGCCGACCGACGCGGCCGGGCTGCGCCGCCTGAAGGCAATGGGCTTTTCGGACAAGCGGCTGGCGGTGCTGGCGGTGCGCGGCATCCACGTTGCGGGCGGGCTGGGCGAAACCAGCGCGCGCCGTTCCGGCCTGCTCCACGATGCGCTGAAGGCGATGGCCGGCGCGACCAGCGAGGACGAGGTCCGCGCGCTGCGCGAACGCCTTGGCGTCCATCCGGTGTTCAAGCGGATCGACAGCTGCGCCGCCGAATTCGAAGCCGTCACGCCCTACATGTATTCGACCTACGAAGGCCCGCTGTTCGGCGAGCCGGAGTGCGAGGCCGCCCCGTCAGACCGGAAGAAGATCGTCATCCTGGGCGGCGGTCCCAACCGGATCGGGCAGGGGATCGAGTTCGACTATTGCTGCTGCCACGCCTGCTTCGCGCTGGACGAGGTCGGGTTTGAAACGATCATGATCAACTGCAACCCGGAAACGGTCAGCACTGATTATGACACGTCCGACCGCCTCTATTTCGAGCCGCTGACCGGCGAGGACGTGCTGGAAATCCTGCGGGTGGAACAGCAGAACGGCCAACTGGTTGGCGTGATCGTGCAGTTCGGCGGGCAGACCCCGCTCAAGCTGGCGCAGGCGCTGGAAGATGCGGGCATCCCGATCCTTGGCACCTCGCCCGACGCGATTGACCTCGCTGAAGACCGCGAGCGGTTTGCCGCGCTGGTCAACAAGCTGGGGCTGAAGCAGCCGCTTAACGGCATCGCCCGCAGCCGCGACGAGGCAGCCGCGGTGGCGGGCCGGATCGGCTACCCGGTGCTGATGCGCCCCAGCTATGTGCTGGGCGGCCGTGCGATGGAAATCGTCGACAGCGAAGCGCAGCTTGATGACTATATCGCCACCGCGGTGCAGGTGTCGGGCGATTCGCCGGTGCTGATCGACCAGTACCTGCGCGATGCAATCGAGTGCGACGTCGACGCCCTGTGCGACGGCGAACAGGTGGTGGTTGCGGGCGTGATGCAGCACATCGAGGAAGCCGGGATCCATTCGGGCGACAGCGCCTGCACCCTGCCGCCTTACAGTCTGCCGGCCGATATCATCGCCGAAATGGAACGCCAGGCTGAAGCCCTGGCGATGGCGCTGGGCGTGCGCGGGCTGATGAACATCCAGTTCGCGGTGAAAGACGGTGACGTCTACCTGATCGAGGTCAACCCGCGCGCCAGCCGCACCGTGCCGTTCGTCGCCAAGGCAATCGGCCAGCCGGTCGCCAAGATCGCGGCACGGGTCATGGCGGGCGAAAAGCTGTCGAGCTTCCCGCCGTTCAAGCGCGACCTCGATTACATGGCGGTCAAGGAAGCCGTGTTCCCGTTTGCCCGCTTCCCGGGGGTCGATCCGGTGCTCAGCCCGGAAATGAAGAGTACGGGCGAAGTCATGGGAATCGATCGCGATTTCGCCACGGCCTTCGCCAAGAGCCAGCTCGGCGCGGGCACCCGCCTGCCTGACGGCGGGGTGGTGTTCGTCTCGGTCAAGGACACCGACAAGCCGGTGATCCTGCCGGCGGTGCGCAAGCTGGTCGACCTTGGTTTCACGCTGATCGCCACCGGCGGCACGCAGCGCTACCTGGCCGAAGCCGGGGTGCCGGTGGAACTGGTCAACAAGGTCGCCGAAGGGCGCCCGCATATCGTGGACAAGATCATCGATGGCGATGTGGCGCTGATCTTCAACACCACCGAAGGCTGGCAGAGCCTGAAGGATTCGCAATCGATCCGTGCTTCGGCGTTGAACGGCAAGGTGCCCTATTTCACCACGGCGGCCGCGTCGGTTGCGGCGGTCGAGGCGATTGCGGCCCTGCGCGGCGCGAAACTTGAAGTGCGCTCGTTGCAGGCCTATTATGGCTAGGTAATCGCGCTTTCCCATTCATCGCGATAGCCTGGACCCGCGCCACTTCGGCACGGGGCGGCGAACTAGTCGCTGGGAAAGACCCAAGGAAGGACGTTACGGACATGGCAAGTGTCGAAAAGCTGCCGATGCTGGCGGAAGGCTACGAAAGGCTGCTTTCCGAGCTGAAGGCGCTGCGCGAGGAGCGCCCCCGGATCGTTGACGCGATCGAGGAAGCGCGCGCCCATGGCGATCTGTCCGAAAATGCCGAATACCACGCCGCCAAGGAGCGCCAGGGCCAGGTCGAAGCGAGCATCGCCGATCTGGAAGACAAGGTCAGCCGCGCGCAGATCGTCGATCCGACCACGCTGTCGGGCGACAAGATCATTTTCGGCGCGACCGTGACCCTGCTCGACGACGACGACAAGCCGGTGCGCTACCAGATCGTCGGCCCTTACGAGGCGGACGCCAAGCTGGGCCGGATCAGCTACAATTCGCCGCTGGGGCGCGCGCTGATCGGCCGCGTGGTGGGCGACGAGATCGAGGTTTCGGTCCCGGCCGGAGACCGGTTCTACGCGGTCGAGAAGATCGAGTTCATCTGATACGAAAAGGCCCCGCGATTGGCGGGGCCTTTTCAGTTTGGCGGATCAGCGCTTCAGCATGTCCGGCTGGAGCAGGCGGTGCAGGTGCACCACCACGTATTTCATTTCCGCATCGTCGACCGTGCGCTGGGCGCGGTCGCGCCAGGCTTCTTCGGCCTCGGCGTAATCGGCATAGACGCCGACCAGTTCGATCTTGGACAGGTCCGCGAATTCAAGGCCCTGGGGGTCCTTGACCCGACCGCCCATGACAAGGTGGAGTTTCTGTTCGCTCATGGTGTTCCCTGGGAGAGAGGAGCACCGCCCTTATGCAGAATGCGCCAAAATCGCAAGTTCGACCTTGGTGGCCCGCTATTCGAAAAGGCTAAGCCTTGCGCTTGCGGGTGGCCAGCTTGAGCGCCTCGCGGGCAATGACCAGACCGGCGCTGCGCGCGCTCGCTTCGCCGCGGGCCGCACGCTGGCGCAGCGGCGCAGCGGCTTCGCCCATCCGGCGCAGCCCTTCGCGGCCGCTTTCACCGGCGGCATCGCCCGCCTTGCGCGACAGGGCCAGGCCCAGTTCTGCCGCGATCGAGGCGGCGGCGAAGGCGCGCTTGCCGAACTTGCCGCCCAGGCCCCTGGGCAGCATTGCCCCCACCAGCAGGCCGGCGCCCAGTCCGGCGGCGACGGTCAGCCAGGGGTATTCCCCCGCCAGGCTGCGGTAATCCTCGGGCGGATAGCGATCGGGCAGGGTTGCGCGGGCCGGCAGCACCGGCGCATCGCGCTCGGCAGCTTGGTCGATCTGCTGGTCCGGCTGGTCTGCTGCGCTCACTCTGCTTGCTCCTCGAAGCGGTCTGGTTCGGCGGCGTTATCAGCCTGTTCCTGAACCGCGGCTGGCTTGAACAGGCGGGCGGTGAGTGCGATCACCTGGTAGCGCAGGAACCACAGCGCCAGAGCGCCGACCGCACCGGCAATGATCCCCTTGCTTTCGCGCGCGACGGCCAGCGCTTCATCGGCGAGATCCAGCGCATCGTCCCGCGCCTTGTCGGCGATCCGTCCGCCAATGCTCCGCGCGGCAAGGTCGGCCTTGACCTGGGCAAGGTTGGCATCGTGCGCCGCGCGCGCGGCGTTGCGGGCGGCGCGATGTTCGGCCAGGCGGCTCGCAAGCTCGCTCATGGCTGGGCGGCCTCGTCAGTCAGTTGGCGGGCCGTTGCCGACCAGCGCCGCGCCGCGACCCAGCCCGCCAGGACGGCCCCGGCCAGTAGCAGCGCGACCGTGATCAGCGTTGCCCACCATGGCCCAGCCACGCTGGCCAGGCCCAGGACCAGGCCAAAGGTCAGCGCCATCAACGCGAACAGCACCAGCACCAGCGCCAGCGCTCCCCAGCCGGCCACGGCTTTCGCGCCCTGGCCAGCCACGGCGGCGCGGCTTTTCTGGTAGGCGAGTTCCGCCTCGAGCAAGGTGCGGCCATCGGTGACGAGCTGGCGCACGTCATCCACCAGCGAGCGGTCGGCCGCATCGCCGGGCTGATCCTTCACAAGGGGCGGTTCGCCATCGGTCATGGGCTAGAGACAGCAGTCCGGCAGCCCGGCGTCAATCTTCCGACGATCCACCCTTGAACAGGCGCGACAGCAGGAAGCCGGCCACCGCGGCCAGGCCGATTGCCAGGCCCGGGCTCTTGCGGACGAATTCCTTCGCGTCCGCGCTCAGCTCGTTCAGGTCCTTGGCCTCGATCTTCGCGGCGGTTTCCTGCATCGAGCGGGCGGCGGTGCGGGCATAGTCGCCATACTTGGCGCCCAGCTTCTCGTCGATCGTCCCGGCGCTGTCGGCCACGACCTTGCCCAGCGTCGCGATGGCGTCGCTGGTCTTGGCCTTGCCTTCGTGGGCCAGTTCGGCGGCGCGGTCCTTGGCCTGGGCGGCCAGGTCCTTGGCGTCGGCGGCCCAATCCCCGCTCTTGGCGGCGAGCTGGTCCTTGTAGGCACCAGCGCGGTCCTGCGCCTGCGAGGCGAGCGCCTGCGCACCGGCGCGGGCTTCCTCGATCGCCTTGGTGAACTTCGCCTTGGGATCGGCCGGGGCGGGGGCGGCGGCCGGCTCGGGCGCGGCCTTCTTCGCGGCGGGCTTCTTGGCGGGGGTGGTCTTGGCGGTAGCGGCGGGTGACTTGGCCATGGCTTTACCCTTTCTGCGCCCGGACGATCGGGCCATAACTATATCTGGTGTCACAATAGACCGGCTGCAAGGCCCTGTCATGCTGCATTGCAACTTGCCAGAGGGGCTTGCCCTGCTAAGGAGCCTGCCAACTGGCCCGCAGGAGATGAACCCGCCATGACCGCGATCATTGACATCCACGCCCGCGAAATTCTTGACAGCCGCGGCAATCCCACAGTCGAAGTCGACGTGCTGCTCGAAGACGGAAGCTTCGGCCGCGCCGCCGTGCCTTCGGGCGCATCGACCGGCGCCCACGAAGCGGTCGAACTGCGCGATGGCGACAAGTCGCGCTATCTCGGCAAGGGCGTGCTCAAGGCGGTTGCCGCCGTGAACGAGGAAATCCGCGAGGAACTGATCGGCCTGGATGCCGAAGACCAGCGCGACATCGACCTGACCATGATCGCGCTCGACGGGACCGAGAACAAGGGCCGCCTGGGCGCCAACGCCATCCTCGGTACCTCGCTCGCCGTGGCCAAGGCGGCCGCCAATGCGCGCGGCCTGCCACTGTACAGCTACATCGGCGGGGTTTCGGCCCATGTCCTGCCGGTGCCGATGATGAACATCATCAACGGCGGCGAACATGCCGACAACCCGATCGACTTCCAGGAATTCATGATCATGCCGGTCGGCGCCGGCAGCATTGCCGAAGCCGTGCGCTGGGGCGCGGAAGTGTTCCACACCCTCAAGAAGGGCCTGCACGACAAGGGCCTGGCCACCGCCGTGGGCGACGAGGGCGGGTTTGCGCCCAACCTGTCGAGCACCCGCGCCGCGCTCGACTTCGTGATGGAATCGATCGCCAAGGCCGGGTTCAAGCCGGGCGAGGACATCAAGCTGGCGCTGGACTGCGCGGCGACCGAATTCTTCAAGAACGGCAAGTATGAAATCAGCGGCGAAGGGCTGTCGCTCTCGCCGGTGCAGATGGCCGATTACCTGGCCGACCTGACCGCCGCCTACCCGATCATTTCGATCGAGGACGGGATGAGCGAAGACGACTTCGAAGGCTGGAAGGCGCTGACCGACAAGATCGGCGACAAGGTCCAGCTGGTTGGCGACGACCTGTTCGTGACCAACCCCAAGCGCCTGACCATGGGCATTGCCAAGGGCCTGGCCAATTCGCTGCTGGTCAAGGTCAACCAGATCGGCTCGCTGTCGGAAACGCTCGACGCGGTCAGCATCGCCAACCGCAATGGCTATACCGCCGTCATGTCGCACCGTTCGGGCGAAACCGAGGACGCGACCATTGCCGACCTGGCGGTGGCCACCAACTGCGGCCAGATCAAGACCGGCTCGCTCGCTCGTTCGGACCGGCTGGCCAAGTACAACCAGCTGATCCGCATCGAGGAAGAGCTGGGTGATGCCGCGCATTACGCCGGGGCTGGGGCCTTCGGCCGCCTGGCCGGCTGACGCCGCAGGCACACGGCAGTCTGCCATGCTTCAGGCCCGCGCCGGCATTGCCGGGGCGGGCCTTTGCATTGGGGGGCAATCAGAAGTTGACCACGCCTTCGTCCAGCAGGGCGCGGAAGTAGCAGACCATCTTGTTATAGCCGTCGTCGGTCAGTTTCAGGAAGACGCGGCGTGCATCGGTGGGATCGTTCTCGCGGTGAACCAGGCCGCGCTCCTCCAGGATCAGCAGCCAGCGCAGCGCGGTGCTGGTCGGCACGGCCGCGCCGATGCAGGCCGCGGTCACTGACAGGTGCTTGCCATCGGATTGGGCAACGAACAGATCGAGCAGCAGGTCCCAGGCCGGTTCGCCGAACAACTGGTCATCGCCGAACAGCCGCGATCGCATCCGCCGACTGCGATAGAAGCGCCGGGCCAGGTCGACGATCCTTGGCAAGTCATCCCCCTGTGCCCGGATGTATTCGCTCAGGTCATTGGCGGGTGAGGCAATATCTTCGGTAGGAAACTGGAGATTTAACGCCGAGGCGAGGTTCTGCAGTTCTTCAGCGAGACTGCGTAGCTTGTCGGCTTCAATGCCGATGCCCTGAGATGCCAGCAGTTTCGCCATGGTTTCCTGACGATAACAAGAATCGACCAAACGAAAATCAGGGCAAACCCCTATTCGTTTTTAAGGTTGATCCCGCGAATACTGATCCCGCCGATAAACGACGGATCACGCAATTAAGGTCAGGTTTGCCGAAACAGCCCGCAGAAACAGGCCTATTCCCGCCATTCTGGATCAATTGGCAGCCGGGTTTTACTCGGCCTCGAGGCGGCCGGAAGGTTCGGCGTGGTCAATCAACGCATGGATTGCCGCGTCGACATGGCACGCGGCCACTTTTTCGCCAAGCGAATCAAGGATTTTCAGGCATTGAACCAGTTGGTCGACCACCGCGACAGACATTGCGACTTCCGTTTGTTTTGCTTGCAGGGCCGCTATTAACAGCCGTGTCACCAGCGATAAAGGGCCGAACCTGGTTAATTCCGGCGGGTGGCGCACCAGTCCAGCAATGGGACACAAGGCTGCCAAGTCGTAAACTCCTAGATGCGCGCTGCGCCCGGGCAGTCGCGGCGTGCGGGTTGCCAGTCGCATCGCTGTGCTTTAACCGTTCGCTTAAATAACAAAGGGCGAGGGTGATGATGGCCGGGATTCCGACGCATCCGGACGAAGTCGATGCCGCTTGGCTGACCGAGCGGCTACGCGCCGCGGGCGTGATCGACGATCAGGCGGTCATCGGCTTCACCTGGGTGCCGATCGGCACGGGCCAGGTAGGCGATTCGGCGCGGTTGACGCTGGAATACGACCGCCCGGGCAAGGGACCAGCGACCTTGGCGGGCAAGTTCCCCGCCGCCGACGCCACCAGCCGCCAGACCGCCGGCGCCCTGGGGCTTTATGCCAAGGAAGTCGGCTTTTACCGGGAGCTGTGCCGTCAGGCCGATATCCGCGTGCCGGTCGCCCACGTGGCCGAAGTGGATGAAGGCGGCGCCGATTTCATTCTGATCTTCGAAGACCTGGGGCCGGCGCGCGGCGGCAACCAGCTCGCCAGCTGCAGTGCGGCGGATGCCCGCGCCGGGGTTCGCCAGGCGGCGGCGCTGCACGCGCCGACCTGGGAAAATCCGCAGGTCGTCGATCTGCCCTGGCTGGTCACGCCGCAGGCGGTGGTGGATCATATCCGCGCTGCCTACGACGGGGCGCAGGCGATCTTCCGCGAACGCTACAAGGACCAGCTTGAGCCCGAATTCATGCGCCTGTGCGATGAACTGAACGACATGCGCGAGCTGTGGTATGGCCGGGAACCGGGAGCGCGCTGCCTGATCCATGGCGATTTCCGCCTGGATAACATGCTGTTCGAAATCCACGGCGGGGCCGAGGAAATCGCGGTGCTAGACTGGCAGACCGCGGGCGTCGGCAACGGCCTGACCGACATCGGCTATTTCCTTGGCACGGGCATCGGCGACGAGCTGCGCCGTGCCCACGAGGACGAGCTGCTTGACCTGTATTGCGCGGAAATGACCCGGCGCGGCGTGACGATGACCCGCGATTCGATCTGGGACCAGTATGTGATCGGCGCGCTGCACGGCGTTTCCACCGCCGTATTCAGCGCCGCCTTTGTCGAGCGCACCGCGCGCGGCGACGAGAATTTCCTGTCGATGGCCCGGGGCGGCTGCGCTCTGGCGCTGCAACACGGTAGCCTCAGCAAGCTCAAAGGATGAATGGCGATGGTCCTGACCAAGGGTGACGATTTTCCGCTGCACCAGACCCCCGAACCGGTCGCCTATGCGGGCACCGACCGGAATTTCTACGACCGCTATTTCTTCAACGGCTATGCGCCGGACGGCTCCGGTTTCTTCGCCGTGGCGCTGGGGATCTATCCGCATCTCAACGTTGCGGACGCGCATTTCAGCACGATCCGCGACGGGGTGCAGTACAACGTCCACGCCTCGCGCGAGCTGAACATGGAGCGGTTCGACCTGCAGGTCGGCCCGATCCGGATCGAGGTGCTGGAGCCGCTGCACAAGCTGCGCGTCACGGTGGACGGCGAAGGGCTGAAAGCCGACCTGACCTTCACTGGCCGCGCCTTTCCGATCGAGGAACCGCGGTTCATTCACCGCATCGGCCCGCGCACCTTCATGGATTACACCCGGCTGACCCAGAACGGCCATTACGCGGGCTGGATCGAGGTGGACGGCGTGCGCGAAGCCTGCGCTCCCGGCACAGCGGGCACCCGCGACCGCAGCTGGGGGGTGCGCCCGGTTGGCGCGAGTGACCAGCAGCCGCACGGCAGCGGCGTGGTCCACGGCTTCTTCTGGCAGTGGACGCCAATCAACTTTGCCGATCGCAGCCTGTTCTTCCACGTCAACGCCGATGCCAAGGGCAACAAGTGGAACACCCGCGCGGTGATCGCCCCCGATGGTGCCGCGGCGGACCAGCATTTCGACACCGATGGCGACATGACGTCACCGCTCGCCCCGGGCACCCGCTGGCCAGGTGGCGGCGAACTGACGGTCGAGGGGCCGGAAGGACCGGAAGTGCTGCGCCTTGAACCGCTCGGCCGGTTCCAGATGCGCGGGATCGGTTATACCTCGCCCAAGTGGGGCCACGGCCTCTATCACGGTCCGCTGGCGGTGGAGCGCGAGGACTTTGGCCTGGGCCAGTGCAACCCCGGGCAGATGGACAATTTCCACGTCCAGCTGCCCTGCCGGGTGATCAGCGACAAGCATGGCGAAGGGATCGGTGTGTTCGAACAGCTGATCATCGGGCCTTACCAGCCCTATGGCCTGAAGGAATATCTCGACCTTGGCTGAGCGGTCCTTCTCGCGCCCGGTGCTGGCGCTCGTGGTGGTGGCCGGCCTGCTGGTCGGCGCCGGTTCGGCCTGGCACACGATGAAGCGCGGGGGGCTGCGCGGCGCGGGCAGCACGGGATGGGTCGGCAACACCTCGGCCGGCTCGGTCGATGCCGATCCCTGGACGCGCGCCCGCATCGCGCTGACCGGGCTGCTGGCCCTGACTCGCAGCCAGGCGATCTACTTCACCACCCAGACCGACAGCGCGGGTGCGCGGCTGACCGAGCAGTGCCGCTACCGCGTGACGGGCGGACCGATGCCGGCGCGCTGGTGGTCGGTGACGGTCTATGCCGACGACGATTACCTGCCGCAGAACGAGGACGACGCGCTGTCGTTCGACGCGACCGAGGTCAGGCCCGACGCGCAGGGCCAGTGGTCCGCCCTGGTCGCGAACAGGCCCGAGGCCGGGCAGCCCTGGGCGTCCAGCAACAAGGCCGGGCAATATACCCTGACCCTGCGACTCTATAACCCGGCGCAGAGCGCGCAGGACAATTTAGCCTCGATTCCGATGCCCAAGGTGACCAAGCTGGATTGCGGAGGCGCGGCATGAACCGGAAGGTGATCTATCTGCTGGCCTTCGCCGCAGCAGTCGGTCTTGGCCATGTCGGGACGATCCTGGCCGCCCCGCGCGCGATCATGCAGGTGGCCATCCAGAAGATGTCGGACGGGGGCAAGCGGGTGAACCAGTTCACTTTCGGCCCGCGCACCACGTCGCATTCGCGCGGGGTGGTGAGGCCATCGCCAGACCTGCTCTATTCAAGCTGCGTCTACGATGTGTCGCGGGGGCCGATCCGCGTCAGTGCGGCCCCGTCGCCGGACAATGGCTATGTCTCGCTGTCGGTGTTCGATGCGCGGACCGACAATGTCGCCGTGTTCGATTCGAACCAGTTCCCGCAGGGGATCGCTTTCGTGCTGGCCAGGGCCGGGCAGAAAGTGCCGGAAGGCATGCCGGTGGTGATTTCGCCATCGGACCGGGGCGTGATCCTTGACCGGCGGCTGGCGCCGAGCGCCGAGCTGTTCGCCAGGGTCGATCCCGCCCGCCGCGCCGATAGCTGCGCGCCGCTTTGAAGCGGCGCGCAAGCTTGGCTTACCAGGCGGCGCTGAGCCGGGCGAGCTGATCGGGCGTCAGGTCCAGCTGGGTGGCGGCGCACAATTCGCGCACCTGCTCTGCGCTGGTCGCGCTGGCGATCGGCGCGCCGATCCCGGGCTGCACGCGCAGCCAGGCCAGCGCCACCTGCGCGTGGGTCGCGCCGGTTTCCTTCACCACCTCGTCCATCACCGCCAGCATCGGCGCGCCCTTGGTCAAGAGGTCGCCCATCCGGGCCCCGCGCATCGATTTGCCCAGGTCCGCCTCGGTCCGGTACTTGCCGGTGAGGAAGCCCGAGGCCAGCCCGAAGAACGGCAGCATCGGGATGCCGCGCTGCTGGCACAGGGCCTGCAATTCAGGCCCATAGGCCTGCCGCGCCACCAGGTTGTATTCGTTCTGCAGCACGCTGAACGGGGTCGCGCCCTGTGCTTCTGCTATATCGAGCGCTTCGGTCAGCCGCGCGGCCGAGAAGTTCGAGGCGCCGAGCGCGCGGACCTTGCCGCTGCGCACTGCGCCGTCGAAGGCGGCGACGATGTCCGCCATCGCCAGTTCCTCATAATCGCGGTGGGCGTAGTAGAGGTCGATGTAATCGGTCTGCAGCCGGTCGAGCGAGGCGTCGAGCGAGGCCAGCACACGGGCGGGCTCATACAGTTCCTTGCCGCCCAGCATCCCGGTCTTGGTGTGCAGCTTCATGTCGGCGCGCTTGCCGCTGGCGGCGAACCACTTGCCCAGCACGGTTTCGCTTTCGCCGCCCTTGTGGCCCGGGACCCAGGCCGAATAGACATCAGCGGTGTCGATCATCCGACCGCCGGCATCGTAAAATGCGTCGAGCACGGCAAAGCTGGCGTCCTCGTCGGCCGTCATGCCGAACACGTTGCCGCCCAGGACCAGCGGAATGCCGGCGATCGCGTTGTTCTGGCTCATGCGAACTTTTCCTTCAGCGCGAGCAGCGCCATGGCCGCCTTGGCCGCTTCGCCGCCCTTGTCCTTCTGTGCGGGATCGGCGCGGACCAGGGCCTGGGCCTCGTTCTCGACGGTCAGGATGCCGTTGCCGATGGCCACGCCGTCCATGGTCAGCGCCATGATCCCGCGCGCGCTTTCCCCGGCGACGATTTCGAAGTGATAGGTTTCGCCGCGGATCACCACGCCGATCCCGACATAGCCGTCATAATCGCCCGACTGATCGGCCAGGGCGATGGCGCCGGGAATTTCCAGCGCGCCGGGGACGGTGATCACATCCACCTGGTGGCCGGCAGACTTGAGCGCCGCAGCGGCGCCCGCCACCAGCATGTCGTTGAGGTGGTCGTAGAAACGGGCTTCGACAATCAGGAACTTCGCCATCTCAATTCTCCGGGATCGGCTGTTCGCCGACGATGTTGATGCCATGCCCTTCGATGGCGACGATGTTGCGGTGCGAATTGGTCAGCAGGATCATGTCCTGCACGCCAAGATCGGTCAGGATCTGGGCGCCCAGGCCATAGGAGCGCAGGTCCATCGCCGGGCCGTCCACGCCGCCCACTTCGGCGCTGAGTTCACCCGGGGTGGTCGGCATCAGCAGCACGATCACGCCCGAACCGGCCTTGCCGATTTCCGCCATGGCGCGCTGCAGGATACGCTTGCGCGGTCCTGGCTGGCCCAGCACGTCCGAGAAGATCGAGATGCCATGCATCCGCACCAGGGTGGGTTCGCCTTGCTTCACGGCGCCCTTTTGCAGTGCGATGTGGACCGTGCCATCGACCTTGTTGCGATAGGTCTTGGCGATCCAGTCCCCGCCGTAGTCCGAAGTGAATGGCGCCTGCGCAACGCATTCAACCAGGTGGTCATGCTTGCGGCGGTATTCGATCAGGTCGCGAATCGTGCCCATCTTCAGCCCATGGCGGCGGGCGAAGGGGACCAGGTCATCCATCCGCGCCATGGTCCCGTCCTCGTTCATGATCTCGCAGATCACGCCCGAGGGATTGAGGCCGGCGAGGCGCGAGATGTCGACCGACGCTTCGGTATGGCCGGCGCGGACCAGCACCCCGCCGTCGCGCGCGATCAGCGGGAAGACGTGGCCGGGGGTGACGATGTCGTCGCGGGTCTTGGTCGCGTCGATCGCCACGGCGACCGTGCGGGCGCGGTCACCGGCGGAAATTCCGGTGGTCACCCCTTCGCGCGCCTCGATCGAGACGGTGAAGGCGGTTTCGTGCCGTGTGCCGTTGTTGCGGCTCATCAGTTCGAGGCCCAGCTGCTCGGTGCGCTGGCGGGTAAGGGTCAGACAGATCAGCCCGCGGCCATAGGTGGCCATGAAGTTGACCGCATCGGGCGTGGCCATCTGCGCCGGGATGACGAGATCGCCCTCGTTCTCGCGGTCCTCGTCATCGACGAGGATGAACATTCGGCCGTTGCGGGCTTCCTCGATTATGTCCTCGATGGGCACAAGCACCGGGGCCTCGTCGCTGTCCCACAGAAACGCTTCCAGCTTGCGCAGGGTGTCGGCGGTGGGGTTCCAGCCGTCCTCGGTGCAGTCGCGCAGGGTGTTGGCGTGAAGGCCGGCGGCGCGGGCCAGGCCCGCGCGGGACATGCCGCCATCGGTAACCAGCCGGCGGACGCGTTCGATGATGTTCGTGCTCATGACTCGTCAATATCACACCGAAATGTGATTTCAACGATTATCACACTGCGATGTGATCAATCGCCCTTGAACACCGGGGTGCGCTTTTCGAGGAAGGCGTTCACCGCTTCCTCGTGATCGCTGGTGGCATGGGCGACGGCCTGCATCGCGGCCGACATTTCGAGCACGGTGGCAAGGTCGCTGCGGCGGCCTTCCCACAGCAGGCGCTTGGCCATGCGTACGGCGAAGGGCGGATTTGCGGCAACCCGCGCAGCCAGGGCGCGGGCGGCGTCGAGCAGCTGGTCGTCCGGCACGACCTTGCTGACCAGGCCGCAGGCGAGCGCCTCGGCCGCGTCGATGGTATCGCCGGTCAGCGACATTTCCGCCGCCTTGGCAAAGCCGACCGCGCGTTGCAGCAGCCAGGCCCCGCCATCGCCCGGAATGATCCCCAGCTTGACGAAGCTTTCCGCGAACTTGGCGCTTTCATTGGCGATGCGCAGGTCGCACATGCAGGCCAGGTCCAGCCCCGCACCGATCGCCGGACCGTTGACCGCCGCGATCACCGGCACTTCCAGCGCCGCGAAAGCGAGCGGGAGCAGCTGGATGCCGCGCTTGTAGTTGCCGCGCGTGCGCGCCGGCAGTCCGGCATTCAGCCCCGCGCCGGGCTTCATCTTGTTGATGTTCCCGCCCGAGGAGAACGCCTTGCCGGCGCCGGTCAGGATCGCCACCCGTGCGCTGGCATCGCCTTCCAGCCGGTCCAGCGCGGCCAACAGCGCCTCGACCACGTCCGGGTCGGAAATGGGATTGCGCATTTCCGGGCGGTTGAGCGTGATGGTGACGATGCCCTGGGCATCGGCTTCATACAGGACGGGGCTATCCATCGGGGCGAATCCTCTCGTTGCTTGGCCCTGGCCATAGGGCCAAGGCAGATGTCAGGGCAACAGCCGCTGCAGGAACCAGAAGCTGGCGGTAATGCCGATGCCATAGGTTGCGGCCAGCGTGGCCGGGCGCAGCAAACGCGGGGCCATGCGGCGCAGCGCGGCAATGATCGCCAGGCAGGCGGCGATGATCACCAGCTGGCCCAGTTCCACCCCCAGGTTGAAGGTCAGCAGGGCCATCGGCACGTCTGTTTCGGGCAGGCCAATCTCGCGCAGCGCCCCGGCAAAGCCGAAGCCGTGGAGCAGCCCGAACAGGAACGCGACCACCCAGGGAATCCGCTCCGACAGGCGCGGCGAGCCTTCGCGTTGCTTCACGATTTCGACCGCCAGGAACATGATCGACAGCGCGATCAGCGCTTCGACCGGGGCCTGGGCGAGTCCGATCAGGCCCAGGCTTGACCCGATCAGGGTGATCGAATGGGCCAGGGTAAAGGCCGTGGCGGCGCGCACCACCACCCACAGTTGCCCCAGCAGCAGCACCAGGGAAACGACGAACAACAGGTGATCGTAGCCGGTCAGGATATGTTCGATCCCCAGCACCAGGTAGGTCTGCGCCACTTGCCAGCGGTCGGGCCGGGCGGTGACAGTGACCATCGGGCGGTCCTGGGTCAGCCGCTCCGCCTGAATCGGGCGGCCGAGCGGGGCAATGCGCAGCAGGGCATCGGTAAAGCCTGTCTCGATCCCGGCCAGCCCAACTTGCTGGCCTTCGACCGGGGCGGTGCAAGTGAACGTGCCGGTCACGATCACGCTGCCGCCGTCCAGCCGGCTTTCGCCCGGTTCCAGCTTGCAGAAGGCGGGCATCGTGGGCCGCGCGCGGGTGGCGAGGCCGCCCAGGATCGGGGCCTTCCACACCATCTTCCAGTGGCTGGCATCCTGCTGGGTCAACTCGAGATAGCCGGGGCGCAGTTCATCGGCGCGGGCAGGAGAGGCCCCCAGCAGCGCCAGCGCCAGCAGCAACAGGATGGCACGCAGGCTCATTTCGGCTGCTCGATCACCACGTCGTAATTGGCCAGCACCTTGCGATAGGCCTCTTCCTCGGCCTTGCGGCGCTGGGTGTTGTGCCAGTCGTTCGTGACTTGCTGGCGGACCTTGTCGAGGCTGGGCGGGGTGGGGGTGGAGCGCGCGCTGACCTTGACCAGGTGCAGCCCGAGGCCCGAGGTGACCGGGCCGCTCCATTGCCCGAGCGGCAGGCCGCGCAGGGCATCGGCAAACGGACCGCCGAACAGCGCGGCGACATCGCTGGCCGCATTCTGGCTGTAGCTGGCGGGGATCGGGGCGGGTTGGGCAAGGTCCGTGGCCGGCTTGCCCGCGCGCAGCAATTGCAGCGCGGTCTGCGCGGCGGCGCGGGCCTTGGGCGTGTCCGCCCCCAGGTAAAGCTGGTCGAAGCCATAGGTCACTTCCGGGGCATAGCGGGCCGGGTCCTGGTCGATCAGTTTCTGCAGTTCCGCGTCGCTGGGCGTCGCCGCTTCGGCCTCGCTGGTGGCCAGCGCGATCATCTTGTTGCGCATCCGCCGCATGACGACCTCGTCGTCCTGGTCCAGCCCCAGCCGCAAGGCTTCGCGGTAATAGACCTGGTCGCGGACATATTCGCTGATGATCCCGTCCAGTTCCTGCTGGCTGGGCGCGCGGCGGAAGCTTTCGGTCCAGCGGTTGGCGAGCCGCGCGACCACCGCTTCGTTGACCACGATCCGCCGTTCCCCGACATCGGGGACGCGGCCGGCCATGGCGGCATAGACCAGCGCGCCGGCCAGCATGAATTGCACCAGGGGTTCGCGCAGCAGATGCGCCGCGCCGCTTCGCCAGTTCACCAAAGGGTTTCCGTCAGCTTGGGTTGAACCAGATCGGCGAGGTATAGGCGCGCTCCTGCTGCTTGAGCGGAATGTCCGCCGGCAGGTTCAGCTTGAAGCGCACCTTGTCGAAATTGACCCAGGTTGGCGTCGGGATTTCCAGCACGCGCAGGTAATAGAAGGCGCGCTGCCCCGGATCGAAGCCCGGGTCGGTCCAGACCGTGGTCAGCGCCGGGGCGCCGATGGTGTTCTGGTAGGTCGCCGTTGCGGTATCCACCGTGTCGCCGACCGGAGCCAGCTTGCCGCCCGCGATCTTGCGGGTTTCGGGGCTGGACCAGACCACGTCGAACACCTGTTCGTGGCTGATGCCGGCCTTGTCGACCCAGCCCTTG
>JAKPAG010000024.1 GCA_029779535.1 Pseudomonadota bacterium
CAAGGGCTGGGTCGACAAGGCCGGCATCAGCCACGAACAGGTGTTCGACGTGGTCTGGTCCAGCCCCGAAACCCGCAAGATCGCGGGCGGCAAGCTGGCTCCGGTCGGCGACACGGTGGATACCGCAACGGCGACCTACCAGAACACCATCGGCGCCCCGGCGCTGACCACGGTCTGGACCGACCCGGGCTTCGATCCGGGCCAGCGCGCGTTCTACTACCTGCGCGTGCTGGAAATCCCGACGCCCACCTGGCTCGACTACGACATGGTCAAGTTCAAGACCAAGCTGCCGGCGGACTACCCGCTCAAGCAGCAGGAACGGGCCTACACTTCGCCGATCTGGTTTACGCCGGGCTAAGCAGCGGAAAGAGCAAGTCATGCGCAAGATGAAACTGGCCGCCGCCTTGCTGCTGGGGTCGAGCCTGCTGCTGGGCGGGTGCGAGCAGGCCCGGCACGTCCTGTTCGGCAAGACGACCGAGGCCGACGTGCCGGAAGCCGCCTATCCGCAGCGGGTCTATTGGGGCGACACGCACCTTCACACCGCCAATTCGCCCGACGCCTTCGGGTTCGGCGCCCGGCTTTCGCCCGAGGATGCGCTGCGCTTTGCCATGGGGCAGGAAGTCACCTCCTCGACCGGGATCAAGGCGAAGCTGGAACGCCCGCTCGACTTCCTGGTGATCGCGGATCACTCGGACGGGCTGGGATCGATGCTCGACCTCTACAATGCCCCGCGCATGCTGATCCCGCACAAGACCATGCTGCGCTGGTACGACATGATGCATTCGGGCCGCGATGGCAGCCAGAAGGCCGTGGCCGAAATCATCGACGCCAAGGCCAACAATTCGCTGCCGCCGGAACTGCTCAACCCAGAAGGCAACCACGACCGGATCGTTTCGACCTGGGAACGCCACATCAAGACTGTCGAGCGGTATAACCACCCGGGCAAGTTCACCGCCTTCTTCGGCTTCGAATACACGCTGATGAACGGCGGCAACAACCTGCACCGCAACGTCATCTTCCGCGACGGGCCGGACAAGGTGCGGCAGACCTTCCCGATCGATTCCTTCGGCACGATCAGGCCGGACGATCTGTGGAACTACATGGACGGGTACGAGCGCAAGACCGGCGGCAAGGTGCTGGCGATCCCGCACAATTCGAACATGTCGAACGGCCAGATGTTCATGCTGACCGAACCGAACGGCGGACCGATGACCGCCGCCTATGCCAAGCGCCGCGCGGCGCACGAACCGGTCGTCGAAATCACCCAGATCAAGGGTGACAGCGAAGCCCACCCCTTCATGTCGCCAAGCGACGAATTCGCCGGTTACGGCGTGGCCGGGTGGGAACTCGGCAACCTGATGATGACCGAGAAGACCACGCCGGAAATGCAGGCTGGCTCCTATGTCCGCGAAGCGCTCAAGCGCGGGCTGTTGATCGAACAGCGCACCGGCGAGAACCCCTACAAGTTCGGGGTGATCGGCTCGACCGACAGCCATACCGGCCTCTCGACGAGCGAGGAGAACAATTACTTCGGCAAGCATTCGGGCGTGGAACCGCGCCCGGGCCGTGCGGCCGAGGCGCAGAACCTTGGCACGCGCGAGGGCCGCTTCGGGTGGAACTACCTGGCCAGCGGCTATGCGGCGGTCTGGGCCAGGGCCAATACCCGCAGCTCGATCTGGGACGCGCTGAAGCGGCGCGAGGTCTATGCCACCACCGGCCCGCGCATGGTGGTGCGCTTCTTCGCCGGGTGGGATTTCACCGCGGCCGATTTCAAGGGTGACTGGGTCAAGGCCGGTTACACCCGCGGCGTGCCGATGGGCGGCCAGCTGACTGCCAAGGCCGGCGCCAAGCCCAGCTTCCTGATTTCGGCGCTGAAGGATCCAATCGGCGCGAACCTCGACCGCGTCCAGGTGGTCAAGGGCTGGGTCGACAAGGCCGGCATCAGCCACGAACAGGTGTTCGACGTGGTCTGGTCCAGCCCCGAAACCCGCAAGATCGCGGGCGGCAAGCTGGCTCCGGTCGGCGACACGGTGGATACCGCAACGGCGACCTACCAGAACACCATCGGCGCCCCGGCGCTGACCACGGTCTGGACCGACCCGGGCTTC
>JAKPAG010000034.1 GCA_029779535.1 Pseudomonadota bacterium
CTCCTCGATCGCCTCACCCATCACTGCCACATCCTTGAGACCGGCAACGACAGCTTCAGGTTCAAGAACAGCTCAGCCCTGCAGCCCAAAACCCGGAAGGAGAAAACCCCATCTTGACCCACCCCTGACATCCGAAACATAATCGCAAGGTGGGTCACTTCTCGATGAAAACCCCGGGTCACTTCTCAACGGCAATCAACAGATACGGGAAGTGGTGACGCGCGCACGGACGGCGCATCCCCAACCAGATCAGTTTCAGCGCAAAGCCGCGCGACTGCAAAGAAATTTCAGGAAGCCGTCACCGCATTCGAGACCCGCTGCAAGGCTCTCGCAGACAAGAGCATCACCACATCGGAAATGGTGAGGTTGCGCGCGCTAATTCAGATCGTTCTCAGCCATGCGCAGCCGCTGACAGGTTCATTCTCTGCTGCCCAGATTTTGCCCGTCTATGCAGCGGAAGGTCACGATTGGCCTCGTCTGATTGGGCGACTGCTGCTCCAGCATTTCGGTGCGACACGAGCGTTGCAGAATCTCACCGTCGAACCCGACGAGTCTGAACAGCAGCGCGTTATCGAGTATCTTGCGCTATCCAACTGGGCGGCGATAGCTGCCCACG
The DNA here is from genome assembly GCA_029779535.1 of Pseudomonadota bacterium. Classification (GTDB taxonomy): domain Bacteria; phylum Pseudomonadota; class Alphaproteobacteria; order Sphingomonadales; family Sphingomonadaceae; genus Novosphingobium. The sequence goes on from JAKPAG010000034.1 coordinate 617, forward strand.
CAGCGGTTCTCACGAACAAGAAGGCGACGACGCTTCGCGCTCCGCTTGAACGGTTGATCGCCGCGCTTTCCGCGCAAACACAAATGATCTTGTCGGTTGTCGATAGTGACCGCGCATATTTCGATGAGATCACCGCCAAGCTCGATGAGCGGTTCGCTGGTCGTTTGGGACTACCAACCAAAGTTATCGCGCAGCGTTCGTTGGCTGATTTCGTGGGTTCCAACTCTTCCGCTGCACCCTGAGATTTATCCGCGAATGTGGCTGAGGCCGTCTGCCCGTCAACAGGCCGCCCGATCCATTCGCTGCGCTCCCGTGTTGCCCGTTCCGCCTGCGGCTGACTGAGCCGACTTACCCCCAGCCCGATCCCTTCGCGTCCTCAGGATACAGCGAAAGGAGATCAGGACATGACCACTTTATCACATGAACGCTTCGACGTTTACACCGCCATCACCAACCAGATCATCACTGCCATCGAAGCCGGTTCCGGCGACAATGTGCAACTGCCGTGGCACCGCAACGGCGGATCGATCCAACGCCCGACCAATATCGCGAGCCGCAAAGCCTATCGCGGCGTCAACACCGTCGCTCTGTGGGCCGCCGCCGATGCCTGCGGTTTCGAGCATGGCATCTGGGGCACCTATCGCCAGTGGCAGGAGAAAGGCGCACAAGTCCGCAAGGGCGAGAAATCTTCGCTCATCATCTTCTACCGTGATCTTGATCCGAGCGAGTCTGCATCATCGGACAATGGCGATGAGCAGCAGAGCCGTTTCTTCGTCGCCCGCGCATCGCGCGTGTTCAACGCGGCGCAGGTCGATGGCTTCGAGATCGAACCGAGCGAACCCGCTGTTGATCGCATTGATCCGTGCGAACGGGCCGAGCAGTTCATCCAAGCTACCGGCGCGACCATCACGACCGGTGGCACCCGTGCCTTCTACAATACGGTCAGTGACAGCATCACGATGCCGGATCGTCATCGCTTTGTCGGCACCGCGACGAGCAGCGCCTCCGAAGGCTGGTATTCGACCTTGCTCCACGAACTGACCCACTGGTCTGGTGCATCGTCCCGTTGTGATCGCACGTTCGGCAAACGCTTTGGCGACAATGCCTATGCGATGGAGGAAATGGTTGCCGAGCTTGGCGCGGCGTTCCTCTGCGGCGATCTTGGTATCACCGCCGAGCCGCGCGCAGACCATGCCGAATATATCGGTCACTGGCTCCGCATCCTCAAAGCCGACAGCAAGGCGATCTTCACGGCGGCGAGCGCGGCTAACAAGGCCGCCGAGTTCCTGACCCGTCTTGCCGAGACCGAACATCGGGAGGCGGCATAGCCGCATTTCGATATCAATACCGTTCTAACGTGGGGCCGCTTGTCGGCCCTTTTCATTGCCTGCCTCGCGTTTGGGATCATCCGTTGATGATGCCGGTGAGAGTGGCGGGCGCTGATCGCCCGTCAACGGTTTGCCCGATCCATTCGCTATTCGCTCCCGTGTTTCCCGTTTCCCACCCGTGGCGGTGACGACCGACCGAACGCGCCCGCCGCTTTGTCTCCCCGTCCACCGGACGAACCTAAACGCCAAAGGAGGCAGGCATGAAAACCGACTACGCAATCATTCACAAAAACTGGAACGGCATTGAAATCGAAATTCGCTGGAACGCTGATTACTGCGTGTTCGATGACGGGCATTCAATGGCTCATCTCGAAGTACAGAGTATGAAGCCAGATCGCGCACCGCTCCCCATCACCGAAACAGGATATCGCTCGCACTTCATATTCCGCAGCGAGGTCGAACATATGGGTGGTCCAGAAGCCTATGTCGAAGCGTGGATCGACGAAGTGTCCCGCATGCCGGAATGGCGCAACGCAGAAGTTGCATCACGCCAACTCGCGCTCTTTTGAGCGCGGGTCATCCGTTTAGCTTGGCCTCCATTGCGGCAATCGCAGCCATCAGCTCGTCGAACGAGGGCGGTGGCATCATGAACATCTCTGACATGGCGGCATAGTCGTCCGCGAGACGCGCGCGCAGCTCGTCGTTCGGGGCAAGGCGGAGCGTCCCGAGTGTTGCCGTGCCATAGGATGCCTTGTTGTCCGCGAACATCAGGCTCTTGTTGAGCACGACCTTGGCGAGCAGATCGGGCTTTTGCTTGGCTGCATCGTCGATGCCTTTCGCCGCCAGCATCATCGTGTCGTAATAGTGGCGGGACATTTCGGGCAGCAGTTTTGTGCCGTGATAGAGAGCGTGGAGGATCGTCACCTTCTCCCAAAAGGTGCGCTCCACCGATAGCGTTGACACGGACACCAACGCATCGGGCAGTTCATCGGGAAATTCGGCTGCGAGATACGGCGTGATCGTTCGTGCTTCCGAAGGTTCGGTTTCACCGCGCGCGCCAAATTCGAGTTTGATGCGCGGCTTGATGTAGCCATCTTCGCCTTCGCCGAAGGCACCGACACCGAAACGTCCCGACCCAAAGCCGCGACCATAGTTCAGCAGTTTCGGATAGCGGAACAGGATCGTTTGCGCGTCCCGATCATCGGGATCGAGCATCACGTCCCATCCATTCTTTGTGCCGAGCGCGCGTTCAATCGCGGTCGCCAGTTCGGGAAGGGCGATGGATTCGACATAGGATTGCGCGGCGGCTTTGAGCGCCTTGGTGCGGCGATCCCGTTCCTTGCCGCTTATCCCGTCCTCCATCGGCGGGAGAGTATCGACGATCAATGGCGCATCGCGCCCGATGGTGAGGTCGATATCCTCCGAGAACCGCTCGATGATGCCATAGGCTTTGGACAGGGACGTGCCGCCCTTGAAGGTCAGATGCTCCGCCAGTGCAGGAGCCTCGCCCAGACGGCGCAGCGTCCAGCAGACCCAGAAATCCTTTTCGATGATGATCGGCGTGACATCGCGCCGCGCCGCCGCCTCATTGATGAAAGCGAGGCGATCATCGGCAGGTCTGCGCGCAAATTCATCCATATCGAACCAAACCTATCTTGAGCACCGCATCGCTCATCCAGCCCGGCATAAGCGGCTGCGCTTTCGTCAGGGCTTTGAAATCGCGGTCATCGATCTGTGCCGACAGGCGTTGGATAAGATCGTTGTCGATCTTATCTTTGCCGACATGGGCGAGCAGTTGCAGGACGGCGTTCGCATCGGGCGATGCGTCATCAAGGATCGGCGCGCGTGACCGCTTGAGCGCGATGGTGCGACCGGCGACTTTCTTGACGCGCGTTTGTCCACTGGTGGCATAGCTTGTCTTGGCGGGAACCTGCGTCGAGATACCGAGGCGGTTGGCGGCCTGCGCACCTGAGGAGGAGAGTTTGTCACCGCTTTGCGTCGCAACCGCCTGCGCGATGGTGTCGGCATCGGGGGTGAGCGCGCCGAGCTTGTCATGCAGCTTGGGGTAATCATAAAGGCCGCGCCCAATGCGCCGAATCTGGTTCGCCTGCACGAGACGGGTTAGCGCCATGTCGATGGACCCACGGGTGCCGAGGTCGAGAAAATCCTTGGGCGTAAAGGCCCAGCCGCGCCCTTTCCCGCGCACGCGCTTCATGATTTTGTCGGTTACGGCAGACATTTTTCTAATCCTTCTTGTTAGATAATAGCACGTTATTTTCTAACAAGCAATTGGCCTGTTAAAGCGATATAACGCAGCTATTTCATGTGGAAAGCCTTGCCGCGAGACGGGCGAAGGTAAGCGAGGTTCGGTCCACGGAAACCCACACACAGCCAAGCCGTATAGGCACGGTTCGGCTACATTCGTGTCGGGGCATGTTCTCCTAAGGCCACCACCGAGCAGCGGACATTCCCACCGGCATTCATTCATGGGTTTTTGACCAGCCGCGTCTCGGATCAAGGCCGCTCGCTTCCGCGCCTTCGGCTTGTGCAGCTCCGCGCGATTGTTCGCTGCGCTCAGCCTTTGATCCTCGCCTCCATCGTCAGGTCACGAGTCTCCCCATGAAGCCAAGGGAATTGTCCTTCGGCGGAAACCAAGGAGAACTGAAATGTCTGACACAAACGCAAACCGCCCGAGCCACCGCCTGTTCAACGTCATGGGTGACGGCGACAACGCCCGCTGGACTGATATCGGCGTCGCGTGGGCCACCAAGGACAGCAAGGGCTTCACGCTGACGCTCAATGCGATACCCGTCAATGGCCGGATCGTCATGCGGATCAACGAGGAAAAGCCAGCCAAAACGAAGGGGAGCTAACGCTCCCCTTCGGGGCTTGTGGCCAGCGTCGCTATGGCGCTGGGCCACGGCGGCCAAGTTCTTGTGCGATCATCGCGATGAGCGATTGCACTGATGCGAGATCGGCTTGCCGTGCGGCGACGGTGTTCGATGCCTGCTGAAACAGGGCCGCGAGTTGCGATGCTGATTTTGTCGCAAGATCGTTGCGGGTGAGATTGAAGTTCATGGCTTCCTCCATTTGCTATGCGCCGCTCACCATGAGCCGCGTTGGAGGACGTGCATTCGCGCACCGGATGGAGGTGCATCACCTGTGATCGCAACGAATGTGAAGAAGGAAAGGGATCGCGATCCCGCCTTGCACCATCACCCATTCGGGCGCGGATAGGTTCGATCAATCAGCGGATTGTGAGAGTGGTGCGTGACGGAGGAAGCAGAACCGATCCCGCGATGATAATTCGCGAGCAATGCTGAATCAGAATTTAGTCAAGTACAGAAAGCTCGATAGGCTCGATGGGTTACCATACTCGCTTGTTTGATCGGCGACATTGGCTTGGCACTCGGTTGCTGTAAGAACTATTCCGCTTCTCGGCATCCCATCATCCATCTTCACGTCGATTGATCCCAATGTTGAGCATGGTATGAATCTATGGTCTGCCATATTCGCTGCTGACAGAATATCGGACGGGATGTTAGTGACATAAATCGTATGTCGGTTTGTTGTGCGGCCATTCCCAACGACAATATTCATGTAGCCGTTCAGGCGATATCCTCCACCGATTGGACTGACCATTTGACCAGCTCCAAACTCCATATCGTCTTCGTTCTTTGGGCCGTCTATCAATCCTGCCGCCACTAACTGCGACCACATGGTGAATTTCTCGGAGGATACCGTCAAAGCTTCACTCTGCATCGTTGTTCCCGGCAATCCAATCGTTCGATTTCCATCGCCGCCGCGAGAGCAAGGGCCGGATGCACAGTTCGGGAGACGAGAACTCGGACTCACAATATCGCCCGGAAGGCGTCCGTAGGTATCCTTGAAGGTAAGAGCGCCGGAATCAATGGCTTTGAGATCGCGAACGGTTCTCGAAACTTCCGATATCTCGACCAGTTTCATCCCACCAAACGTGCCGCCGATGAGAAGGCCAATAATCATCATAACGATAGAGATTTCGACGAGGGTGAATCCGTCTGAACTTTTACTAAGTGCGCATTCCATGAAATTCCTTTTGTTGAATCAAATCTAGCAAATTCAGTGATTTAATTCAACTGCTCGGATCGACCCACTTCGGACCGATCCGAGATTGCGTCACATCATCTGATCCAGCGCGGCCATCGTTTCAGAAAGCAGCCGCTTGAGGGACAGCAGGCTCGCCCCGAGAGACATCTCGGGACGTTCGGCCATGAGCATGAGCGCTTTCAGAACGGCATTGGACTCCCTCGCCAGCATGACGAGATGCACGCCGCTAGGCGCATTTTTGCCGCTCAACCAGTTTTTGGCGGTGCGCTGACTGACACCCGTCCATTGCGTGATGATCTTGGTTCCGTTGCGGGCCGATCCGAATTCGACCTTCAGGGCCGATGCGATCACTTGCGCGAACTCGGCTTCCGTCAGCCCCGCACGACCAATTGGAAATGAACTTCCCTTCTTCGGCAACATGTTACCTCTCCTTTGCTGTTAGGAGGGCGACAGCAGCCGACAGGAAAGCGAACGATCAACACCAAGGCGTATCAATGGTTATCGAGTGGAGGACAGATAAGGACGGCCCAGACCACGATAGGCCGCTGAAACGGGCAGCCGAGTATGTCCGCATGTCCACCGAGCACCAAAAATACTCGACCGATAATCAGTCCGCTGAAATCCGCGCCTATGCCGAGCGGCGCGGTTTCGAGATCGTCCGCACCTATGCCGACGAAGGCAAAAGCGGCCTAAGCATCGATGGACGCGATTCATTCCAGCGGCTCTTGGCCGACATACAGAGCGGCAATGCCGACTTCGAAGCGATTCTCGTTTATGACGTAAGCCGCTGGGGGCGTTTTCAAGACCCCAATGAATCCGCGCATTATGTATGGCTATGCAAGAGCGCAGGCATCGCAATTCACTATTGCGCCGAGCAGGTCGAGAATGACGGCTCGATGGGTTCCTCCATCGTTACCACGGTCAAGCAGGTGATGGCGGGGGAATATAGCCGCGAGCTTTCGGTCAAGGTCTTCAAAGGGCAGTGCCGCCTTATCACTCTCGGCTTCCGGCAAGGCGGGCCTCCGGGATTTGGATTTCGGCGGATGCTCGTCGATGAGCACGGCCAGCATAAAGGCATTTTGGATCGAGGCGAGCATAAGAGCATCGCGACGGATCGCGTTGTGCTCGTTCAAGGGCCGGATGAAGAAGTTGCCATCGTCCGCGAAATCTATCGCCGGTTTGTGGATGAGCAGCAGACGGAACGGCAGATTGCCGACTGGCTGAATGCCCAAGGCATCATGTCCGATCTGGAACGCGCGTGGTCGCGTGGCGCGGTCCACCAGATTCTTATCAACGACAAATATGCGGGCCATAACGTGTGGGGCCGCACATCCTTCAAGCTGAAAACCAAGCACGTCCGCAACGATCCATCCAAGTGGATCAGACACGATCAGGCGTTTCCCGCCATCGTGCCGCAGGACGTTTTCGATGCCGCGCGGCTCATCATCGAACAGCGGTCGCAGCGGCTTTCTGATGAAGAAATGCTCGCCTTGCTCGCTGAGATTCTCGCGAAGAATGGTTCGCTCTCCGGCCTTATCATCGACGAGTGCGAGGATGGCCCATCCAGCAGCGCCTATCAGTCGCGCTTCGGCAGCCTGCTCCGCGCTTATTCCTTGGTCGGATATGTTCCCGACCATGATTACCGCTATCTCGAAATCAATCGCGCGCTGCGCAGGATGCACCCTTCAATCGTGAAGAGCGTGATCGAGGGCGTGCGCGCGGCTGGTGGCACAGCCGTCCAGAATCTCGAAAACGATACGCTGCTCATCAACGAAGAGATCACAGCATCCATCGTGATCGCGCGTTGCAAGCTTACGCGCGGTGGCAATCGCCGCTGGAAAATCCGGCTCGACGAGCGCCTTCGCCCTGACATCACGATCTGCGTCAGAATGGACGAAGAGAACATGCATGCACACGACTATTATATATTGCCGCATATGACGCTTGCAGAAGGCGTTCTGCGACTTACCGAACATAACGGCCTTTCGCTCGACGCTTTCCGGTATGAATCGCTCGACGGCTTCTTCGCGCTCGCGGAGCGCGCGCCGTTTCGGCGGGCGGCGTGACGATGGCGCGCCCCGCACAGCGCGTCGAGATGATCCCAATCGACCGGATCACCATCGTCAACCCGCGCCTTCGCAGTAAGAAGATATTCAAGGGCATCGTCGAGAACATCGCGGAGATCGGCCTCAAACGTCCGATCACCGTGACATCGCGGCAGGGATCGGACGGCCCGCTCTACGACCTTGTGTGCGGGCAAGGTCGTTTGGAAGCCTTTCGCGAGCTGGGACAGACCGAAGTTCCCGCACTGATCGTGACCGCCGATACCGAAGATTGCATGGTCGCAAGCCTCGTCGAAAACTGCGCGCGTCGTCAGCATCAGGCCGTTGACCTTTTGCAGGATATCGTTGGAATGCGCGAGCGCGGCTATTCCGACAATGAGATTGCTGAGAAGACTGGCCTTTCCGCGAATTACGTTTGGAGCGTGGGCAAATTGCTCGCGCGCGGCGAGCGACGACTGGTCGCTGCTGTAGAAGCTGGATATCTTCCTATCTCCGTCGCTCTAGAAATCTGCGAGGCCGACGATCAGGGCGTTCAGGCCGCCCTTCATAAAGCCTATGAGGATAAGCTCCTGCGCGGTCGCGCACTCATTGCCGCGCGCCGCTTGGTCGAGGTGCGGAAACGCTCTGGTAAAGCTGCAAAGCTCAATCGGCTTGTCGAGAAAGGATCAGCCGCCACGCCAGAGGATTTGGTGAAAGCCTTTCAGGAGGACACCGAACGCAAGCGTATGATGATCCGCAAGACCGAGGCGACACGCAACCGCCTTGTGTTCATCGTCGAGGCATTGAGCCAGCTCTCGAACGACGAGAGTTTCATTGCGCTTCTCGAAGACGAAGATTTGGCATCCATGCCGAACCGGCTCGCCGAGCGCATTCAGAATGTCAGGATCAATCTTCAATGACCGGAAGCTCACGACATCGGAAAATCAAGCTCGCGTTTGAGACTACAAGCCTGCGCATTCCGCTCACAGATATCGAAATGCTGCGCGCAATGACGCCTTCGATCAAAAAATCCGTCAAATATGCGCAGATTGAAGCCTCGATACGCGAGGTCGGAATCATCGAGCCACCGGTCGTGGTGAGGATCAAAGGCAAGGATGATCGGTATCGACTTCTCGATGGGCATATCCGCATCGAAATTCTGAAAGAGCGTGGCGACAAGGATGTGGTCTGCCTCATCGCCACCGACGATGAGGCGATCACCTACAACAAGCGCATCAGTCGCATGGCCATCGTTCAGGAGCACAAGATGATTCTGAAGGCACTTGAGAAGGGCGTATCGGAGGAGCGACTGGCACGCGCGCTCAACGTCAACATATCGAGCATTCGACAAAAGCGCCGACTGCTCGACGGCATATGCGATGAGGTAGCGAAGCTGCTGCAAGACCGGATGGTGCCGATCAACACGTTCAGCGAGCTAAAGAAAATGCGCCCGATGCGTCAGCTTGAAGCCGCTGAAACCATGATGGCGATGAACAAATTTTCATGGCCCTATGCGAAATCACTCGTGGCGGCGACGCCCCAACATCAGCTCGTTAGCGATAAAAAGAAGACGGTGCGCGGCCTCAGCGACGAGCAAATCGAGCATATGGAGCGTGAGGCGACGAACATCGACCGCGAGTTCCGCATGATCGAGCAGAGCTATGGCACCGATCATCTCGATCTCGTTCTGGCAACCGGCTACCTATGCCGTCTGATCGAAAATGTGCGCGTGGTGCATCACCTTGCGCGGCACCATCCCGAGTTGCTCGCCGAGTTCCAGCGGATCGTGCAGTTGAGAAATGCGGCTTAACCCAACTCCAGCCCGCGATCCCGTTTGGGACGCAGGGTGGCGGAGCCGTGACCACGATCTTTGTCGCGCTCGCCCTGCATACGCCGGTATGCGGCGGCGTCGCGATAGAGGCTGAGAATCCGTTCGGCTTCCTTGCGGCGGGTCTCTTTAATTAGGTCTTGGAGGGCTTGGCGATTCTTTAGCTGCCGCTGGATCAGAGCGTGCCGCTCATGGCTGTCGCGCTCGCGCGCAAATTTGGCTTCCATCTCATTCTGTTTGCGGGCTCGGAAATACCGCCCCGTCAGAATATCCCACGCACCCGCAAACCCTTTGCGGATGCGGGCAGCGCGGGCGCGTTGCTCATTGTCCCAACGCGCGGAGAGAGACTTATCTTTGGCTTGGCGTTCAGCATGATGCTGAACCTTGAGCGCTTCGCGCTTGGCTGTCAGGGGTTCCATGTTGGCGCGGGCAATGCGCTTGGCCTCTGCGATATAGCGCGTGAGGCGCGGCGCGATGTCGGATGCAATGCGGGCGCGCGCATCATCGACCGATGGTAGGCGCGCAGGATCGCCGAGGCGCGCGGCTACATCTTTGGCCTTGCCGCCGATCAGGCGGGAGATAGCGAACACGTCACCGTCGATATTGATCGCAACGAACCCACGCCGATCACCACGGGCGAGAAACAGGCCGCGTTCTTCGAGCGCCGATACGAAGGCTTGGACGCTATCGGCATGTTTCCAGCAATCTTGCACGGCGGACTTGAGTTCGCGCGGATCGATGCCCGCGCGCTTTGCCTGTTGCCATTCGTCCAATGTGAAGTTGCGCGGATCGCGGAGTTTCGGGCTTTCAAAGCCCTTCGGCATCGCCCAGCCATTTTCGAGATAGAGCTGTTTCCCAATCTCATTCAGCTTGTTTTTGAAGAAGGGGAGTTCCCTCGCCGTCATGGTGTCCGCGTCGATGCGTGACCAGACGGCGTGACAGTGGCGACGACCTTCCTTTTCATGGAACACGACGATGCGCGGCTGACCCACAAGGCCCAGCCTTTCCTCAATGTCGGACAGGGCTTTCTCGAATGTTTCGATGCGAACCGATTCCAATGCGGGAGGGCTGAGCGAGAGCGAGAAGAGATATTGCTGGCACTTCGTCCCGCGCGCGAGCGCATAGGCTTCGTTCATCGCGCCCATCACCGTGTCGGACACGAAGCCCGACACTTCATGAATCTCGACATGCTCATTCTCTTCGGTCTTGAGCAGATGGAGGCCGAGCTGTTTGCCGCCGCTGCGCTTGGACGCCTTCAAGATCATGGCATCACTTCCACATTGAGCGCCTGAATGAGCAGGCTGCGCATGAGGGTGATGTCATGCATGGCGGAGACGAGAGCGGACTCGATTTCGGGGGTCACAGGCAGGCTGCCCGTGTTCGCGGCCTTGGCGAGCTGATTCATATTATTCGCCAGCCGCGATTGCCCGAGCATGGCGAGAAGCTGGGCAAGCAGCTTATGATCCTTGACCGGAAACTTGCCGCGTTTGCGGGGCGCGACCGTTTCCGGATCGAGCAGGCGAGAACGGATATATGCGCCAAGCGCCATGCCAGCGGCATCGCGCTCAAGTTTCGCACGTTCTTCAAACGTGAGGCGTAGCGAGAAGGGCGGAATGGTGCGTTCACCCATTGCCGCTCTCTGAACTGCGCGTGCGGATCAGTGAGGCGCGGCGGGTCGAAAGATCGATATCCACGCCCTGCGTTGCTGGAGCGAGCGCATCTAGTTGTGGCAGGGGTTTCGAAACGTCATTCGCATTCGCGGGGACTTGCCACGCTAGCGAACTGTGCTTGAGGATGTTATCCCACTCCGTCAGCACTGCCCATAGAGAGTTCGAAACATCTCCATGAAGGTGCGCCAATCCCCGCAACACTGCAAGGGCGGCGGGATTGGCGGGTCCCCTACGGAACGAACTTTCGGATTCGAAGCCCCGCAGGCGCGGCGCGGTCTGCTTGACCCGATGTGCGTCAAATTGAACCGAAACGGCTCTATCGGCGCAACTTTTTCGCGATATTCGCCTGTCGGGCGCAAGGCTTGTGACTTGCGTCACAGTATGTTGGGCGCAACTTAACCTAGCGAAGTGTCGCGACCCGACCGGCGGTGGCCCTTCTGCCGCCGGCACCTACAGCCCCCTCGTGCGATTGCGCATGAGGGGGTCTTTTCTTAACCGCGTGCGGCGGTTTCCAGCTTTTCGCCCAGCACCGGATAGCCGGTTTCACCCGGGATCATCAGCCAGGGTTCGCCATCGCGCAGTTCCATGAACGGCGAGATCATCTGGCTGGGGAACGCCGCGACATGGGCCAGGGCATCATCGAAGCTGTGGAACTGCGCCAGTCGTTCGAGGTTGCGGCGGGTCGGGAAGATCACCTTGATCTTGCCGCTATCGGCCAGATCGAGCGCCCCTTGCGCGCTGGCCCAGAACAGGTGGGTGTTCTCGGTCGAATCGACCAGCAGTTCAACCGCGCCGGTGCCGAGGTCAGCCAGGTAGAAGCGGGTGTCGAACACGCGCACTTCGCGGTGCTTGGGCCGCCAGCGGGCGAAGGGCACCAGCATTTCAAGGTCCAGTTCCCAGCCCATCTCGTCCAGCACCGGCGCGAGTTCGCCTCCTTCGAGCAGCAGGGCGCGGGCGCGGCGCGCCTCGTCCAGGGTGGCGCGCTGGCGGATGCCGACGGCAAGTCCCGTTTCCTCCAGCGTTTCGCGCACGGCGGCGATCCGCGCGGCCAGTTCGTCGCGCGCCTCGTCGTCGGACGCGCCCAGCGCCAGCGCAAAAGTGCGGTCGGCCTCGTCAACCCGTCCGCCCGGAAACACCGCTGCCCCACCGGCAAAGGTCATGCTGGCGGATCGTTCGACCATCAGGAGTTGCGGCGGGCCGCCCGCGGGATCGTTGCGGAAGATCACCAGCGTGGCTGCGGGCGTGGCCGGGGGCGCTTCGCCGCCGGTATCGAAGATTGCTTTGACATCCATCTTGCCGGGCAGAGTGAAATAGGCCCGGCGCTTTGCCAAGCGCAAATTCGGCCTTTTTCGATCGGGCCTTGTCGGAAAATCTTACAAGTGCGGCGCTCCGTTCACGGCCGAAAAATGACAATTTCCTGAAAAACAACGTAATTCGAAATTTGGCACGGTGCCTGCATAGTATCTGGCACCCCCAAGCAGTCTCGACTGAGGCGGGGCCGCCTCCTGGTCTCCGCGGCCCCGCCTCCCCGAGAAAACCCCAGCCAGACAGCACCGGCACAAACGCAAACAGGCGCGCATTGCTGCGCGCCTGCTGTCAATTGCGGCAAGTGGGGCGGGGGATCAGCCCTGGGCGAGGCCCGCGTCAGCCATCAGTTGTTGCAGTTCGCCAGCTTCGAACATTTCCATCATGATGTCGCTGCCGCCGACGAATTCGCCCTGCACGTAGAGCTGGGGGATGGTCGGCCATTCGGAGAACTGCTTGATCCCCTGGCGCACTTCCATGTCCTGAAGCACGTCGACGCTTTCATAGGGCACGCCGAGGTGATCGAGGATCGCCACGGCGCGGCTGGAAAAGCCGCACTGTGGGAACAGCGGGGTGCCTTTCATGAACAGCACCACCGGATTGGCGCTCACGATTTCGGCAATGCGGGCCTGGGTGTCGGACATGCGTTATTCTCCTCGCCGCCTCAATTGGGGACGGCGGTGGTCAGTTGCAAGGCGTGCAGCTCGCCGCCCATGCGATCGCCAAGGGCGGCATAGACCAGCTTGTGCTGGGCAATCCGCGGCTTGCCTGCGAAAGCGGCGGAAACCACGTGGGCGGCCCAGTGGTCGTTATCGCCGGCCAGGTCGGTCATGGTGACCTGGGCGTCGGGCAGGGCGGCCTTGATCAGCGCCTCGATTTCGGAGGCGGGCATTCCCATCGCGGGTCAGCCTTCGCCCATCAGCATGCGCTTGGCTTCGACCGCCTTGGCGTCGAGCGCGGCGCGCACGTCGGTTTCGCTGACATCGAGCCCGGCCGAGACCAGGTCGCCCAGCAGCTTGCGGATCACGTCCTCGTCGCCGGCTTCCTCGAAATCGGCCTGGACCACGCTCTTGGCATAGGCTTCGGCTTCGACCGCGGAGAGGCCCATGCGTTCGGCCGCCCACTGCCCCAGCAGCCGGTTGCGGCGGGCCTGGATGCGGAAGTGCATTTCCTCGTCGTGGGCGAACTTGGCTTCTTCGGCGCGTTCGCGGTCGTTGAAATCGGTCATTTGGGCCTCTTCGGGTTCAACGGTCGGTGCGGGGCCCGGCAATCCGGGCCGGGCACCGCACCGGAAGGAATCGCCGCAGCCCTTACACGCCGCACCGGCAGAGGCAAGGGCCGAGGCGGGCGGTTCAGTCCATCGTCACCACGACCTTGCCCACCGCCTTGCGGCTGGCGAGCAGGGCGATCGCTTCGCCGCCGCGTTCAAGCGGGAAGGTCGCCGAGACGCGCGGGCTGATCTTGCCGCTCTTGAGCAGCTCGAACAGCTTGGCGATATGGGCGGCGTTGGCCTTGGGTTCGCGCGCCACCCAGGCGCCCCAGAACACCCCGCACACGTCGCAGCTTTTCAGCAGCGTCAGGTTGAGCGGCAGCTTGGGAATGCCCGCGGTGAAGCCGACCACGCAGAACCGGCCTTCCCAGGCGATCGAGCGCAGCGCGGGTTCGGAATAGTCGCCGCCGATGATGTCATAGACCACGTCCGCGCCGTTCGGGCCGCAGGCAGCCTTGAACGCATCGGCCAGCGCCTTGGACTGGTCCTTGTCGAGCGGGCCATAGGGATAGACCACCACGTCGTCGGCGCCATGTTCGCGCGCGACCGCGCCCTTTTCCTCGCTGGAAACGGCGGCGATCACCCGCGCGCCATAGGCCTTGCCCAGTTCCACCGCCGCCAGGCCGACACCGCCTGCCGCGCCGAGGACCAGCAGGGTATCCCCTTCCTTGAGCTTGCCGCGATCGAGCAGGCCATGCATGTTGGTGCCATAGGTCATGATCAGCGAAGCGCCGGTTTCGAAGCTGACGCCATCGGGCAGCGGCCACAGCCGCGCGGCATCGACCACGATTTCCTCGCACATCGCGCCGCTGCCGGTGCTGGCGATCACGCGGTCACCGACCTTCCAGGCAGTCACCCCTTCGCCCACGGCATCGACGATCCCGCTGGCTTCGCCGCCGGGCGAGAACGGCCGCGGCGGCTTGAACTGGTAAAGGTCCTGGATGATCAGGACGTCGGGAAAGTTGACCGAGCAGGCCTTGACCCGCACGCGGACCTGGCCGGGGCCGGGCTCGGGGCTGGCGACTTCATCGAGCGTGAGGGTTTCGGGACCCCCGGGCGCGTGGCTGCGCAGTGCCTTCATGCTGCTTGTACTCCCTGCGGCCGGGCCAGCCATGACAGCTCGCCCCTGGCCTTGTTTTCATAGGCGGCGATAGCGTCGCCGCGCGCAAGGGTCAGGCCCACTTCGTCAAGGCCGTTCAGCAGGCAGTGCTTGCGGAACGGATCGATTTCGAAAGTGAAGCGGTCCTGGAAAGGGGTGGTGACGACCTGGTGTTCCAGATCGATGGTGATCGGATCGGTCTGCGCGACTTCCATCAGCCGGTCGACCGCCTCTTGTGGCAGGACCACGGTGAGGATCCCGTTCTTGAACGCGTTGCCCGAGAAAATGTCGGAGAAGCTGGGAGCGATCACGGCGGTGATGCCCAGGTCGAGCAGCGCCCAGGCGGCGTGTTCGCGGCTGGAGCCGCAGCCGAAATTGTCCCCCGCGATCAGGATCGGCGAGCCCTTGAACTGCGCCGAATCGAACAGGTTATCGGGATCTTCGCGCAGGGTTTCGAAGGCGCCGCGCCCCATGCCCTCGCGCGTGATGGTCTTGAGCCACTTGGCCGGGATGATCACGTCGGTATCGACGTTCTTGCGCCCGAACGGGATCGCGCGGCCGGATACTTCCTTGAGGGGTTCCATCAATCGGTCTCCGGTGCGTCGGTGGGGGAAGCCTTGGCGCCGCCCTTCTTGCGGCGCGAGGCATAGAGCAGCGCGGCAGCCAGCGCGGCCGAGCCAATCGCCGCTCCGGCGAGGGCGGCCTTGCCGGTCCAGGTGCTCTTTTCGCCCTTTTCGGGCTGGTCGGGGGTGTCGCTCATCTGTTTCCTATGTCCATGCCGGGGCCCCGGTTCAAGGGCCGCGCTGCAAAATTGTTGACCGGGTCAGGGCAGCAGCAGGGTCGAACCCGTGGTCCGCCGCGCTTCCAGGTCGCGGTGCGCCTGGGCGGCGTCGAGCAGCGGATAGGTTTGCCCGACGGTCACCTTGACCGCGCCCGAGCCGACCATTTCCCACAGCCGCGCCGCGCCGGCGCGCGCTTCCTCGGGCAGCTTGTAATAGTCATAGACGCCCGGGCGGGTGACGAACAGCGAGCCGCGCACCTGCAGGTCGCGCAGGGACACGCCGGTGACCGGGCCGCTGGCATTGCCGAAGCTGGCGATGATCCCGCGCGGCCCCGTGCAGTCGAGCGAGGTCTGCCAGCTTGCCGCGCCGACGCCGTCATAGCTGGCGCGCACCCCGCGCCGGTCGGTCAGGGCGCGGACCTTGGCGACCAGATCGGGATCGTCCGAAAGGAACACTTCCTCGGCGCCACATTCGCGGGCCAGCGCGATCTTGTCAGCGCTGCCGACCGTGCCGATCACCCGCACCCCGCGCGCTTTCAGCCATTGCAGCAGCAGTTGCCCGACGCCGCCCGCTGCTGCCGGGACCAGCGCCCATTCGCCGGGCTTGAGCGGAGCGCAGCGTTCCGCCAGCATTTCCACCGTCGCGCCTTTCAGCAGCACGGCGGCGGCGGTGCGGCTGTCGATGCTGTCGGGCAGGGGCAGCAGGTCCGCCGCCCTGGCGATCCGCGCCGTGGCATAGGCGCCCGGCGCGCCGCCGAAGCTGGCCGCCCGCATCCCGGGCTTGAGGTGGCTCACCCCTTCGCCCACCGCCTCGATCACCCCGGCGGCTTCGAACCCCAGCCCGCCGGGCAGGCGCGAGGGATACAGCCCGGTGCGCAGGTAGGTGTCGATGAAGTTGAGGCCCACCGCCTCGTGCCGGATCAGCGCTTCGCCGGGGCCGGGGGCGGGCAGGTCAACCTCCTGCCACTGGATCACTTCGGGGCCGCCGGTCTGGTGGATCACTGCCTGGACTGCACGCATCGTCTTCTCCTTGTCGTTCGCAGAATAGCCAGCGCGCGCGCCTTCTCAAGCGCAACAAAGCTGCTAGCCTTGGTAGTGTTTCCTTTCATGGAGTTATCATGCGCAAGCCTGCCGCCCTGCTGTTGATTGCCGCCGCCCTGCCGCTGATGGGGCAGATCGCCCCAAGCCCCGCGCCGCTTGATCCGATGGCGAGCGACAAGACCCCCAGCTACGAATGGGTGCGCCCGCAGGCCGATTACATCCGCCGCGAAGTGATGGTGCCGATGCGCGACGGGACCAAGCTGTTCACCGTGATCGTGATGCGCAAGGGGACCAAGGACGGGCCGATCCTGCTCAGCCGCACGCCCTATAACGCCACTGCCGCGACCAGCCGCAACCGCAGCCAGAAGATCGAGGAGATTCTGCCGGTGATGGACGCGCCGTTCGTCAACGATGGCTATATCCGAGTCTACCAGGACATCCGGGGCATGTACAAATCGCAGGGCGATTACGTGATGACCCGTCCGCTGCGCGGGGCCCTGAACAAGACCAGGGTCGATCACGCCACCGACGCCTATGACACGATCGACTGGCTGGTGAAGAACGTGCCCGAAGCCAACGGCAAGGTCGCGACAATCGGTTCGTCCTACCTTGGCTTCACCACGCTGATGAGCCTGATCGATCCGCATCCCGCGCTGAAGGCGGCGGTGCCGCAATCGCCGATGGTCGATGGCTGGATGGGGGATGACTGGTTCCACAACGGCGCCTTCCGCACGTTTGGCTTCGATTTTGCGCTGGGCCAGATGGTCGAGCGCGGCGGCGGCGCGGTGCCGATGGGCACGGGCGATGAATATGTCAGCTACCTCAAGGCCGGGTCATCGGCGGGCTATGCGCGGCTGTGGGGGATCGAGAACCTGCCGGTGGTGCGCAAGATGATGGAGCACCCCGCCTATGACAGCTACTGGCAGGAACAGGCGGTCGACAAGTTGCTGGCCAAGCGCAAGTTGACCGTGCCGACCCTGGTCATGCTGGGACAGTGGGACCAGGAAGACAGCTATGGCGCACCTGCCGTGTTCAAGGCGATCAAGGCCGCACAGCCCGACGCGCCGATCATGCTGGGGATCGGACCGTGGCGCCATTCCGGCGCGAATTACGAGGGTTCGAGCCTGGGGCCGCTGAAATTCGAGGGCGATACGGCGCTGCAGTTCCGGCTGAACTGGATCAAGCCGTTCTTCGACTGCCGGGTCAAGACCAATCCGCAGCCGTGCCCGGCGATGCCTGCTGCCATCACCTATGCCACTGGCGCGAACCGCTGGGAGGTTGACGCCAAATGGCCGGCGGGCACCGAAACCCCGCTTTACCTGACCCAGGATTTCGGGCTCTCGTTCAGCCGCCCGCAGCAGGCCGGGGCGGATGACTATGTTTCCGATCCGGCCAAGCCCGTGCCGTTCCTGCCGCGCCCGATCCGGATGGACGGGGATGAATGGCGCACCTGGCTGGTGCAGGATCAGCGCTTTGTCGATGGGCGGCCTGATGTGTTGAGCTATGTCACGCCGGTGCTGGACAAGCCGGTCCACATCAAGGGCGCGCCGCGCGTCGACCTCCATGCCTCGACCAGCGGGCAGGATAGCGACTGGGTGGTCAAACTGATCGACGTTGGCCCGGACGAGCAGAGCGCGAACCCGGTGATGGCCGGTTACCAGCTGGCCGTGGGGATCGAGATCTTCCGGGGGCGCTATGTTGGCGGCTTCGACAAGCCGATGCCGCTGACCCCGGGGGCAACTTATCGCTTCGGGTGGAACCTGCCGAGCGTCAACCACGTGTTCCAGCCGGGTCACCGCATCATGGTGCAGGTGCAGTCCAGCCTTTACCCGCTCTACGATCGCAACCCGCAGACCTGGGTGCCCTCGATCTTCGACGCGCCGCCTTCGGCATACAGGAAGGCGACGCAGACGGTGAAGTGGGGCGGGGCCGAGGCCAGCGCGATTTATCTGCCGGTGGTGGCGGACTGACGGATCAGCCCGCCGCCTTGCTCGCCGCGGTGAACAGCCGCAGGCGCAGCTTGGCGAAGTCCGGGATGCCATAGGCGTCGGGATCGGCCAGCCCGGTCACGCTGTCGCGGCCGAAGCAGTGAGCCAGCTGGATGTCCTCCGGCTGGATCATCTTGCGCAGCGCAACCGAATAGAACGTGCGGACGCGCGGCATGCGGTGGTCGGCCGGGTCCTGGTCGACCACCAGCGCCAGACGGTCCGACGCCAGGCGCACCACCGAACCGATCGGATAGGCGCCCACCGCCTCGACAAAGGCGGACAGGATTTCGGGGTCGAACTTGCCGTCCATTTCCGACATCTCGACAATCGCGGTGGCCGGGTCGAGCCCGCGCCGGCGGCTCGAATCGGTTACCAGCATGTCATAGGTGTCGCAGATCGCCGCCATGCGCGAGAGCACGCTGATCTGGTCGCCCTTGAGCCCGGCGGGATAGCCGGAGCCGTCCATCCGCTCGTGATGCTGCAAGGCCACCAGCGCGACATCCTCGGGAATATCGCCGCCCATGCGCAGGTAATCGTAGCCCAGCGTGGTGTGGTTGCGCAGCAGGGCATCACCGAATTCGCGGTAGTCGCCGTCGCATTCATCCAGGTTGATCGGCAGGTGCCCGATCCCGACATCCAGCAGCAGCCCGGCCATGCCGGCGCTGCGGATCATCATCGGCCCCAGCTTCATCGTCTTGCCAAGCGAGATCATCAGTGCGCTGACCGCCAGGGAATGCTGGTAGATGAACTGGTTGTCGCGCTTGCATCGCATCAGCCCGTTGAAGGCGTGCGGGTTGCGCTGCACCGAGGCGAAGATGTCGGAAATCACCGGCTCGACTTCGGTGGCGTTGACCGCCTTGCCCAGCCGGCTCGACAGGAACACCTTGCTGACCAGCTTCTCGCCGCGCTTGGCCACGGTCTGGGCCATGCCGAATTCGCGGGCCATGCCGGTGCGCGCGGTGGAGGCGAAGTCGGGCTTGTCGTCGTGGCTGACCAGCGGGCGGCGGCGCGCCGAGGGGGCCTGCGCGGGGGGCGAGAAGACCCGCCGCACCGGGGCTTCGCCCGCTTCGCCGCGCGGGCGCGGTTCCACGTCGCGGCCCTTGGAAATATCGATCACCACGGCGTCGATCTCGCTGTGGCGCAGGTCCGCCAGGGTCTGCGTATCGTCCAGCACGAACCGTGATTTCCAGAACGGATGCTTCAGCCAGCTCCCTTCCAGCTTGTGGACGAACATGCCCAGTTCGACCTGCGAAGGGGCGATCTTTTTCAACATCTTGCGCCTGCTAACCCTGTTTGTTTGCCGTCCGAACGGCATAGGCCCGCCGGGCTGCATTTGTGTTAGGCGGGCATAGGGAAAAGGCCGTAGTCGGGCATGCGGCGCACGGCCCGAACCAGGCGCGCGTGGCGCGGCGAAATGGCTGGAAATGCAGGAAATGCTGGCTGGGGCGGCAGGATTCGAACCTGCGAATGCCGGTACCAAAAACCGGTGCCTTACCACTTGGCGACGCCCCAGCGGGAGCGCGGCCTATAGGCAGGCCGCGCTGGCTTGGGAAGGGGGTTTAGACGATCAGTTCGACGCCGTCGAAATCGGCCGCGCTGTGGCGTTCGGGCATCCGCTGGGTATTGACCACCCGGCCGCGCTGCACCGCCGGGCGGGCGGCGATTTCGCCAACCCAGCGGCCCACCGCCTCGTACTGGTCCAGTTCCAGGAACTCGCGCGTGTTGCCATAGGCGAGGCCGGTGTAGAGATTGCCGAGCCAGGTGAAGGCGGCCATGTCGGCGATCGAATATTCGTCACCGGCCAGGAACCGCGTTTCGCGCAGGCGGTTGTTTGCCACGTCAAACAGGCGCTTGGTTTCCATTGCATAGCGGTTGATCGCATATTCGATCTTGACCGGGGCATAGTGGTAGAAGTGGCCATAGCCGCCGCCGATGAACGGGGCACTGCCCATCTGCCACATAAGCCAGCACAGGCATTCGGTGCGGCCCGCCAGGTCCTGCGGGATGAAGGCCTTGAACTTGTCTGCCAGGTGCAGCAGCATCGCCCCGCTTTCGAACAGGCGCAGCGGCTGGTCGCCGCTTCGGTCGCACATCGCGGGGATCTTGCTGTTGGGGTTGAGCGCGACAAAGCCCGAACCGAACTGGTCGCCCTGGCCGATGTTGATCATCCAGGCGTCGTATTCCGCCCCGGCGTGACCGGCCGCGAGCAGCTCTTCCAGCATGATCGTGACCTTCTGGCCGTTGGGCGTGCCCAGCGAATAGAGCTGGAAGGGATGCTGGCCCACCGGCAGTTCCCGGTCGAACTGCGCGCCGGCGGTGGGGCGGTTGATATTGGCGAACTGCCCCCCGTTGGACTTGTCCCAGATCCAGACTGGCGGCGGGGCATATTCGGCATCGGCCATGGGGAAGTTCCTCTTGCAAATTTTGTAAGTTACTACGCATAAATGCGCGTCATGCGACTGGATCGCAAGAGGGAACATTGCGATGTTTCGCCGCCTTGCGCAATCGCGGTTGCACCGCGCTGCGCAGGCGCTAGTTCAGGCGGCATGACCAAGCACTTGCTGATGTTCGCCGCGCTGGCCTGCGCCGCTCCCGCCATGGCCCAGGACGCGATCGATCCCGCCAATCTGACCGCCACGGTCCGCACCATGACCGACGACTGGTTCCAGGGCCGCGCCCCCGGCACCCTGGGCGAGGAACGCACTGTCGGCTACCTCGTCGGGCGGTTCCAGGCGCTGGGGCTGCGGCCGGGCGGGCCGGACGGCAAATGGGTGCAGCAGGTGCCCTTGCTGCACACCCGGCTGGGTCAGCCGCAGCAGCTTGAACTGGCAACGCCGCAAGGGGCCCTGCCGCTCAGGCTCGGCACCGATGCCTACCTGTCCACCCTGCGCGCCGATGACGTGGCGCGGGTGGCCAATGCGCCGCTGGTCTTCGTCGGCCACGGCGTGTCCGCGCCCGAACGCAAGTGGGACGATTTCAAGGGCCAGGACCTTAAGGGCAAGGTCGCGGTGTTCCTGATCAACGACCCCGATTTTGCCGCGGGCCATGACGAGAAGGTCTGGGGCAAGTTCGGCGGCAAGACGATGACCTATTACGGCCGCTGGACCTACAAGTTCGAGGAAGCCGCCCGGCGCGGGGCGGTGGCGGCGCTGATCGTTCACGATGCCGAAGGGGTCGGCTATGGCTGGAACGTCATCACCAGCCCGGGCGGCGAAAACTATGGCCTGGTCCGCAAGGACGGCAGCCAGACCAGTCTGGCGCTGCAGGGCTGGCTGTCGCATGACATTTCCGACAAGCTGTTCGCCATGGCCGGGCTGGACCTCGCCAAGCTGCGCGTCGCGGCGCGCAGCGCAAGGTTCAAGCCGGTGCCGCTGGAGGGCGTCACGCTGGCTGCCGCAATCCCTTCGCGCCACGAGGTGGTGACAAGCCAGAACGTGCTGGCGCGCCTGCCCGGCACCAAGCGCCCGGACGAGGTGGTGATGCTGGGCGCGCACTGGGATGCCTATGGCCAGGGCGCGCCCGATGCGCAGGGCCGGATCTACCGCGCGGGCGCGAACGACGATGCGCTGGGCGTGGCCGGGGTGCTGGAAATTGCCCGGC
Source organism: Pseudomonadota bacterium (assembly GCA_029779535.1). Lineage (GTDB taxonomy): Bacteria > Pseudomonadota > Alphaproteobacteria > Sphingomonadales > Sphingomonadaceae > Novosphingobium. The sequence goes on from JAKPAG010000034.1 coordinate 22,658, forward strand.
GCATGGTGGCCGGGCCCGCCCCGCAGCGCAGCGTGGTGTTCGGGTTCTGGACGGCGGAGGAACGCGGCCTGCTCGGCAGCGAGGCCTATGCCCAGGATCCGGTCTATCCGATGGACAAGACTGTCGCCAACCTGACCATCGACGTGTTGCAGACCGCCGGGCGCGCCCGCGACGTGGTGCTGATCGGCAAGGGCCAGTCGAGCATGGAGGACGAGCTGCTTGCCTTCGCGACCAGGCAGGGCCGCACGATCACCCCGGAAAACCTGCCCGAACGCGGGCTGTTCTATCGGGCTGATCATTTCCCCTTCGCCAAGCGCGGCGTGCCGGTGCTCTTGATGATGAGCCTGGCCGGCGCGTCCGACATCGTCGAAGGCGGGCGCGCCGCCGGGCAGGCGTGGATCGATGACTATACCGGGCGCTGCTATCACCAGGCCTGCGATGCGTGGGATGAAAAGTGGAACCTGGACGGCGCGGTGCAGGACATCGACCTGCTTGGCGCGATCGCCACGGACCTCGCCAATTCAAGCCGCTGGCCCAGCTGGAAGCCCGGCAGCGAATTCGCCGCGGCGCGGGGCAAGGCGGGCAAGTAGGGCGCGTTTTGCAGCGCGGCCTGTTCACAATGTCCGATCCCGCTGATTGACAGCGGGCCGCGCCCCTCCGATCCCGGCGCTGCTTGGGCGCGGAGGAGGCGGACATGGCGGACACGGTGGAATTCCTGGACGGGCGGCGGCATGTGCCGACGGCCAGCAGCGTGCTGGTCAGTTCGTCGCGCTGGCTGAACGAGCCGCGCATCCGCGACTGGATCACCACCGAATGCCTGCGCCGCAACGGCGCGGACCATCCGCTGGTGGACGATCTGGGCAGCCTTGTCGCCGCGATCGACCGGGTGCGGGACCGCGACCATGTCGACCGGCTGATCCAGGCTGAACGCCGGGCCAACCCGGCGCTGGACCGCTGGTTTGCCGACCGCTTCATTTCGACCTATTCGGTCGCCGATCTGGGCGAATATGCGCCGGGATCGCTGGGCCGCCAACTGCACGATCAGATGCTCAGGCTGGACCTGACGTTGGAACTGCTGCCTCAGCGCCGCGAGGACCCGAATTGGGCACCGGCGGCCGATCTCGATTATTTCACCCTGCGGACCGGGCAGGCCCACGATTTCGACCACCTGATCGGTGAAGTCGGCTTCGATGCCGTGGCCGAGGCGTTCACCGCCGGGCTGCGCAGCGGCAACATGTTCGCCCACGTTGGCGCGGACCTCGCGGGGGAATTGCTGGTGACCAACACCCTGGTCACTTTCCCGTGGTTGTTCCGCACCATGCTGCACTATCCTCAGGCCTGGCCGCAGCTGTGGCACAACTTCAGCCACGGCTACGAAGTCGGCGCGCAGAGCGCCTGCCTGTTTACCGTGCGCTGGGAGGACTACCTCCACCTGACCCCGGCCGACGCGCGCGAGGCGCTGGGCGTGCGGGGCTTTCGCGGCGCGAACGACAGCAGCGCCGCTTCGCTGGTGTTCGGGGAAGGGCGGCTGATCTTCTAGGGCTCGAACCCTAGGCCGACAGGTGCTGCCAGGGCCCGGTGATCGCAAAGGTCCGGCCCGGGCTGTAGGCGTTGAGGAACAGCACTTTGCCATCGGGGGAAAAGCAGGCCCCGGCGAGCTCGGTTTGCAGCCGCAGCCGGGCGAGGGTGAACGGCTGGCCGGCGCGGGTCAGCCCGCGCACGTGGTTGTCGAGCGGGCTGGTCGGCTGGTCTTCGCAGATCAGCAGCTGGCCATCCGGCGCGATGGTGACGTTGTCGCCGTAGAAGAACTCCCTGGCGTCGCGGCTTTCGTAGAACAGCTGCAACCGCTCCGCCCCGGCGGCCAGCGATAGCCGCCAGACCTGCCCGAGCTGGGCCTGCCCGCCCGAGGTGGAGATGAAGTAGAGCTCGCCCACGCCCATGTGGATCCCTTCGCCCCGGGCAAAGCGCAGCGCGCCAATTGCCAGGCCGCGCTGGCGCAGGTCGTCCGCCGGGCTTTCGGGATCGGCAAGGTCGACCCAGCGCACCGCGTGCCATTGCCCGGCCGCGAAATCCTGGCTGGTCCAGTTGCGCGAATCGGTGGTCGCCCCGGCGGGCATGGCCAGCGCCTGCAGCCGCCCGCCCGCCGCCAGGTTGCCCGGGCTGGCGGGCAGAAAGCGATAGAGCAGCCCGTCGCCCTGATCCTCGGTCAGGTAGACCGAGCCGCTGGCGGGATCGATGACGGCGGCTTCGTGGCGGAACCGGCCCATCGCCTTCAGCGGCACGGCGCTGACCGCGCCGTTTGCGGCGGCGGGCACTTCGAAGACATAGCCGTGATCGCGCTGGACGCTGCCGGGCAGGGTGGTGTCCTCCTCGCAGGTCAGCCATGTGCCCCACGGGGTCACGCCCCCGGCGCAGTTGCGGATCGTGCCGGTGAGCGAGCGGAACTGCCGTTCCACCGCCAGCGTCGCGGCATCGAGGACCAGGGTGGTGGTGCCGCCGGGCAGGACCGTGCCGGCGCTGGTCGCATCATAGCCCGCCAGCAGCGCGCCGCCGCCATCCGCGCCGGGTGACAGCTCGTGATTACGGACCAGCGCCAGTTTGCCCCCGGGCAAGGCGAAACAGCCCATCCCGTCGAAATTGTCGGGCACGCGCAGCGCGTCGCTCATCGTGTCGCCCACGCGGGAGAGCACGCGGTAGGAAAAGCCCGCTGGCAGGTCGAGCAGGCCCGCCGCATCCGTCTGGAGCGCGCCATAACCGACCGGCGCGGGCGTGGGCGTAGGCCCGGGCAAGGTGCCGCCGCCCGCCGTGCCGCCGCCGCTCGCCCCGCTCGATCCGCCGCCGCCGCAATTGGCCAGGGCAAGCGCGCCGAAGGCGGCGCTGGTGGCGCTCAGGAAACGGCGGCGATCAAGCGGTTGCATCGCGGCAGGGTGCCGCAGGCAGGCCAATCAGTCCAGTACGGAAACCCACCCATGGCTGTCCGGCGCTTCGCCGCGCTGGATCGCGGTGAGCCGGGCCTTGAGCTTGCCGGTCAGCTGGCCAGGGCCGCCCGAACCGATGGTGAAATCGCCATTACGGTCGGCCACCTTGCCCACCGGGGTGACCACCGCGGCGGTGCCGCAGGCGAACACTTCGACCAGCTGGCCCGAGGCGGCATCGGCGCGCCACTGGTCCAGGCTGTAGCGTTCCTCGCGCACGGTCAGGCCTTCCTCGCGCGCCAGGGTCAGCAGGCTGTCGCGGGTGATGCCGGGCAGGATCGTCCCGGTCAGCGGCGGGGTGATCAGGCTGCCGTCGGCGAATACGAAGAACAGGTTCATGCCGCCCAATTCCTCGATCCACTTGTGTTCGGCGGCATCCAGGAACAGCACCTGGTCATGCCCCTGGGCAAAGGCTTCGGCGGTGGGGACCAGGCTGGCGGCATAGTTGCCGCCGCACTTGGCCGCGCCGGTGCCGCCGGGGGCTGCGCGGGTATAGTCCGAAACCCAGATCGACACGGCGGGCGCGCCGCTCTTGAAATAGTTGCCCGCAGGGCTTGCGATGACCAGGAACTTGTACTGCTTGGCCGGACGCACGCCGAGGAACGCCTCGGTCGCGATCATGAACGGGCGCAGGTAGAGCGAGCCGCCCTCGACCGTGGGGAACCAGTCCTTGTCGGCGCGCACCAGCTGGCGGATGGCTTCAACGAACAGGTCTTCGGGCAGTTCCGGCATGGCCAGTCGCCTGGCCGAGGCGTTGAAGCGCCGGGCATTGGCGTCGGGCCGGAACAGCGCCATCGACCCATCGGGGTGGCGATAGGCCTTCAGACCTTCGAAGATTTCCTGGGCATAGTGCAGCACCGACGCGGCGGGATCGAGCGGGATCGGGCCATAGGGCAGGACCTGCGCATCGTGCCAGCCCTTGTCCTCGCTCCAGTCGATCGAAACCATGTGGTCGGTAAAGCGGGTGCCGAAGCCGGGGTTCGCCAGCACCTCTGCCCGGACCGCGGCCGCCGTGGGGGCGGGGTGGGGCACATGGGCGAAAGGCAGGGAGGCGGACATGGCAGCGGGTTCCTCAACAGTATGGAGCGCGGCTCTTGAATGAAAATTTCACGCTGCGCAAGGGAAATGGAATAAATGAAAAGGCTTTATATCCCTTTCCTGCATAGCCGGGATTGCGCCAAAGGCCAAGCCACCGCATGATGAACTGTCCAAGGAGATCAAGCCTGTGAAGTTCAAGCTGTTTGCCGCTCTGCTCGTCACTCCGATCCTGTCCGCCCCGGCGCTCGCGGCCGATCCGGCCCTGCCCAGGCCCGGGCCGCTGACCTGCCAGGGGCCGATCAAGCCGGGCGATACGGCCGCCAGCCTCAAGGCGCGCTATGGCAAGCAGGCCGAAGTGATGACGGTCGACGGGGCAGAGGGCGAACAGGTCAAGGTGCTGATGCTGTGGGGCAGCCACAAGCAACTGCGGATGGAAGTGCGGTTCTGGGACGAAGCGATGACCCGGCTGGCGACGGTACAGCCCTATGGGGATGCGCAGTGGACCATCGCCGGGCTGACTGTGGGCGATCCTTACGCCAAGGTCGAACAGCTGAATGGCCGGCCGTTCCGCTTTTCCGGGTTCGACTGGGACTACGGCGGCTATGTCACGGCGCTGGGCGGGGGCAAGCTGGCGCGGCTGCCGGGCGGCTGCACCGTGTCGATCCGGCTGGCGCTGCCCGAAGGCGAAGCCGCGCCCGACCGCATGATGGGCGACCGCGCCCTGTCGTCGCGCGATCCGGCGCTGAAGCGGCTGAAGCCGATGGTCGATGAATTGAGCCTGGGCTGGCCCGCGCCCAAGGACATGCCCTGAAGGTCTTTGAGCAAAGCCGGAAATGAGAAGGGCTGCCCCGGTCAATCCTGAAGCAGCCCTTCACATGGTCAGCGGCCGGAAGCGCCGCTCACGAAGCCTTTATCGCCAGATCGAAACTCAGCGATAATGCCTCGCGCTGCGGATTACCGACCTCCCTGCTGAACCATGAGACATCGGTCACCTCCTTTCGCGCTGTTTGAGCCAAAGACGCCCCCTCTCGGGGGCTGGGGCGAAGCGGTCCGAACCGCCGCGTCCTTGTGCTTAGGTGTGTCTGATTCCGCGCTGCACAACAAGTCTTGCAAAGTTTTTTTTCGGCGTCAGAATTCGAGGCTTCCGGCCGGTCTCGGCCCGGTTTTCCACCGTTATCGGCAATCCTCGATCACCCGGCTGACCTCGGGCCAGCTGGGCAGGGCCAGCGGCGTCTGTCCGGCCACGTCGAGCAGGAACCGCCCGCGCGAAAAGGCCATCGCATCCAGCACCGGATCGCGTGCGGGAATGGCGACGACGATCCAGCCGCTGCCCCCGGCCTGCGGGTTCGACAGCAAGGGGCGATGGCCCGCGCCGGTGGTCGATACGCCCATCGCGACCTGTCCGCTTGCGTTGCCGGCGCGGCCCAGCAGCACTTGCCCGCCGGCACGGTCGCAGGTCAGGCTGGCCAGCGCGGCGCCATCGGCCGCGACATAGTGCGCGGTGGAGCGGCCATCGGCCATGGCCCAGCGCCAGGTGCCGGGCGGGGGCAGGATGTCGCGCCAGTCGGTTGGGCGCGGCAGGGGGGCGGGCGGCGGCGGAGCGGGCGGCGGCACCAGGTCCGGCGCGCGAATCGGCTGGGGCGGGGGCGGCGCGCTGCATGATCCCAGCAGCAGCAGGGCCATGCCGGCGGCAGCCAGCGCCAGGGGCCATTCGGTGCGCGCGATTGCCTTCATCGCTTCCCTATGGAATGAGGCGCAGCGCATCACAACCCCCGGAACGATATGACCAATCCATCCAAGGCCAAGGTGGGCAAGGCCCGCGTCGATCAGTTGCTGGTCGATCGCGGCCTGGTGGAAAGCCGCAGCCGCGCGCAGGCGGTGGTGCTGGCAGGGCTGGTGTTCAGCGGCGAAACCAAGATCGCGAAGCCCGGACAGGCGATTGCCGCCGATGCCCCGCTGGAGCTGCGCGGGCGGGATCATCCGTGGGTTTCGCGCGGCGGGATCAAGCTGGCCCACGCGATCGAGCATTTCGGGCTCGATCCGGCGGGCGTTACCGCGATGGATATCGGCAGTTCAACCGGCGGTTTCACCGACGTGTTGCTGAGCAAGGGCGCGGCGCATGTCTTCGCGGTCGATTCGGGCACCAACCAGCTCGCCTGGAAGCTGCGCCAGGACAGCCGCGTCACCGTGCTGGAACAGACCAGCGCCCGGGTGCTGACGGGCGAACTGATCGACCGGCCGTGCCACTGGGTGGTATGCGACGCCAGCTTCATCTCGCTGGCCAAGGTGCTGGACGTGCCGCTGCGTCTGGCCGCCAGCCCCTGCCAATTGGTCGCCCTGATCAAGCCGCAGTTCGAGGTCGGCCGCGCCGAAGTAGGCAAGGGCGGGGTGGTGCGCGATCCCGCGCTGCACAGCCGCGTCTGCGACGAGGTGCGCGGCTGGATCGAAGGGCTGGGCTGGCAGGTCCAGGGAATTGTGGAAAGCCCGATCAAAGGCCCTGAAGGCAATGTAGAATTCCTGATTGCGGCCCGGCGCGACTAGAGTCATTGCCACGTCATCAAGGCCTTGCCACTATCCCGGCGATGGTCGCAAACCGAATCGAGGGTCATACCGCATGACCGAGCTTGCCTCGCCCGCGCAATTGCGCGCTTCGTTGCTGCGTTGGGCGCTGTTCACCGTGCCCCTGATCCTGCTGCTGGGCTCGCTGTCCGGGGCGATGGCGGGCTCTGGCTCGGGCAATCCGTGGTTTGCCGACCTGGTCAAGCCGTCGCTCTATCCGCCGCCGGCGACCTTCGGCATCGTCTGGTCGATCCTGTATGTGCTGATGGGGCTGGCCCTGGCCATGGTCATCACTGCGCGCGGCGCGCCGGGACGCAATACGGCGATCGGCGTGTTTGTCGCGCAACTGGTGCTGAACCTGGCCTGGTCGCCGCTGTTCTTCGCGCTGCACCAGATCACCGCCGCGCTGGCGCTGCTGGTGGTGCTGGACCTGGCGGTGATCGCCACGGTGGTGCTGTTCTACAAGGTGCGCCCGCTCGCCGCCGCGCTGCTGGTGCCCTATCTTGCCTGGGCGCTGTTCGCGACCGCGCTGAACTGGCAGTTCCTTGAGGCCAATCCCGCTGCGGATGGCGCCGAAAATTCGGGCGCGGTCACTTCCGTCGAATTCAAATAGCCCTTGAACCCGCCGCCAAACGGGACCACATCGCCGCCATGCAAAGCGAAAATCCCCTGCTCGCCGATCTTGCCAAGCTGGTGAACAGCGCCGCCGGCACCGTGGCCGGAATGGGCCGTGAAGCCCGCGATGCCGCGCGCGAGCGCCTGAAGGAGCGGATGGGCGGCCTCGACTTCGTCAGCCGCGAGGAATTCGACACGGTCAAGGCCATGGCGGCCAAGGCGCGTGAGGAAAACGAGAAGCTGTCCGAACGGATCGCCGCGCTCGAAGCCGCGCTGGCGGCCAAGGCGAAGAAGTAGGCTTGCCGCGCCGCGCCGGTTGAACCCCGGCGCGTTTCCCGCCACAGCTTGCGCCGATGCAACTGCGCACCCCCGCCATAGTTTGTGCCGTTCGTCCGCATGGCGAGACGGCGGCGATCGTGCGGCTGCTGACGGAAGGGCACGGCATGGTTGCCGGCTATGTCGCGGGTGGGCGCGGGCGGCAGCTGCGCCCGGTGCTGATCCCCGGCAACCTGGTCGAGGCGGACCTGCGCAGCCGCAGCGAAGGGCAGCTGCCCTTTGCCCGGCTGGAACTGGTCCACAGCCGCGGGCCGTGGCTGGGCGAGCCATTGCCCGCCGCCGCGATCGGCTGGATCACCGCGCTGACCGCCGCCGCCTTGCCCGAGCGCCAGCCCTATCCGGCGCTGTTTCCCGCGCTTGCCGCGCTGCTTGATGCGGTGTGCCATGCGCCATCGGCGCGTGGCTGGCTGCCCGGGCTGACCAGCTATGAAGCGCTGCTGCTGCGCGAACTCGGCTATGGCGCGCCGCCCCGGCCCGAGAGCGACGAGATCGCCGCCCAGCTTGCCGCGTTCGATGCGCTGGGGACGCGGATCGCGCGCTATCCGCTTGCCGAACGGCGCGGCGATGTTATGGGGGCGCGCTCCATGCTGCGCGAGCGGCTGGCCCGGATTGTCTAGCATATCGGAATTGCCATGAAGGTTGCGGTTTTCGCCGGTGACGGCATCGGTCTCGAAGTGACGCGCGAAGCGGTGCGGGTGCTCCAGGCGCTCGACCTGCCGGGGCTGACCCTGATGGAAGGGGACGTCGGCGGGGTCGCCTACAAGAAGCACGGCCATCCGCTGCCCGAAGCGACGCTGGAAACGGCGCGCGCGGCCGATGCGATCCTGTTCGGCGCGGTTGGCGATTTCGATTGCGACAACCTGGAACGCCACCTGCGCCCCGAACAGGCGATCCTGGGACTGCGCAAGGCGATGGGCTTTTTCGCCAACCTGCGCCCGGCCACCGTGTTCAAGGGCCTGGAAGACCTGACCAGCCTGCGCCCCGAAGTGGCCCGCCAGATCGACCTGCTGATCGTGCGCGAGCTGAACGGCGACGTCTATTTCGGGGAAAAGGGCATCCGCACCCTGCCCGATGGCCGCCGCCAGGGCTGGGACATCATGTCCTATGCCGAGGATGAAGTGGCGCGCATCGCCCACGTCGCGTTCAAGGCGGCGCAGGGTCGGCGCGGCAAGCTGTGCTCGGTCGACAAGGCCAACGTGCTCGAAACCTTCCAGCTGTGGCGCGACGTGATGATCGAAGTGTCGCGCGAATATCCCGACGTCGAACTCTCCCACATGTACGTCGACAATGCGGCGATGCAGCTGGTGAAGAACCCCGGCCAGTTCGACGTGATCGTGACCGGCAACATGTTTGGCGATATCCTGTCGGACCAGGCCAGCATGTGCGTCGGCTCGATCGGACTGCTGGCTTCGGCCAGCCTCGCCGAAGGGACCTGCGGGCTGTACGAGCCGATCCACGGCAGCGCCCCCGACATTGCCGGCAAGGGTCTGGCCAACCCGATGGCAACGATCCTGTCGGCCGCGATGATGCTGCGCCATTCCTTCGGCCGCGAAGCCGAAGCCGCGCGGATCGAGGCGGCAGTGGCCAAGGCGCTGGCCGATGGCATCAAGGGCGGCGACCTGGGCGGCAGCCACGGCACGGCGGAAATTGGGGACGCGGTGCTGGCGCGCTTGTAATTTTGCGTGTTTAACCGGATCATACAGAAAAGCTGCTAAGGGCCGCCCGGATGACGCAACCGCTCCAACTCGGCATCGTTCTGCCGACCTACAACGAACGCGGGAACATTCGCGGCATGGTTCAGCGCCTGGATGAGGCGCTGGTCGGTGTGGCCTGGGAAGTGATCGTCGTTGACGACAACAGCCCCGATGGTACTGCCGACGAAGCCCGCGCCATCGGCCGCGAGGATCCGCGCGTCCGCGTGATCCAGCGGATCGGTCGGCGCGGCCTGTCCTCGGCCGCGATCGAGGGGATGTGCGCCACTTCCGCACCCGTGGTGGGGGTGATGGATGCCGATCACCAGCACGATCCCAAGCTGCTGCCCGGGATGCTCGCCGCGATCGAAAGCGGCGAATACGATCTGGCCTATGCCAGCCGCTTTGCCGAAGGCGCCAGCACCGAAGCCTGGGGCCGGCCCGACCGGGTCAAGGCATCGGGCATTGCCAACCGCATCGCCAACAAGGTCACCGGGGTCGAACTGTCCGACCCGATGAGCGGCTATTTCATGCTGCGCACCGAAGTGCTGCGGGCCGATGCGCACCGCCTGTCGGGCGTGGGCTTCAAGATCCTGCTCGACATTCTCGCCACGGTCGAAGCGCCGCTGCGCATCAAGGAAGTACCGATGAATTTTGCCGCGCGGGCCGAAGGCGAAAGCAAGCTGGACCGGACCGTGGTGTTCGAATTCCTGGTCGGCCTTTACGACAAGTGGCTGGGCCGGATCATCCCGACCCGCTTCGCGCTGTTCGGGACGATCGGCGGGCTGGGCGTGGTGGTCCACATGTCGATCCTGGCGGTGGTGCTGAACCTGTTCGGCGCAACCTTTGCCGTCAGCCATTACCCCAAGGAAGCGGCTTTCATCGTCGGGCAGACCACGGCGGCGCTGGTGGCGATGACCTTCAACTTCGTGCTCAACAACGAGCTGACCTATTCCGACAAGCGGCTGCGCGGGTTCGGTCCGATCATGTCGGGCTGGGCGCGGTTTCTGCTGACCTGCGCTTTCGGCCTGCTGGCCAACATCGGCGCCGCGACCGCCCTGGTCAGGATCGGGTTCAATCCCTATCCGGCGGCGATCGTCGGCATCGTGCTGGGCTCGGTCTGGAACTTTGCGCTGTCGAGCAAGTTCGTCTGGGGCAAGTATTGAGGGTGTGAGTGGTGGAGGGCCTCAGCCCTCCACGAACCCCTTCCACGTCGCCATGTAGTCCACGAAGCCGGGGCCCAGGCCTTCGGCGCGCAGGTGTGCGCGGGTGACCGGGGTGGGGACGCTGGCAAAGTCCGCGTCGGCCCTGGCCCGCACCGGGAAATCGTGGTGCAGGATCGCGCCGCGCCCCAGCAGGACGAAATCGGCCCCGGCATCGAGACAGGCGCGCACCTTGGCCGTGTCCATGATCTTGCCCGCCACGCCAAGGCGCGTGCTGCCCCGTTCCAGCGCGGTGAAATGGGCGATCAGCGGCCGGTCGGCGTGTTCTTCCTCGTTCGGCAGCTTGAAACAGTCCCACAGCGACATGTCGAGATAGTCGAGGCTGCCGGCGGTCATCATCTCTTCGGCAAAGAGCTTGGCTTCGGCCAGCTTGATGTTGAACCGCTCCGGCGAAAGGCGCAGCCCCACCTGGAACCGCGGCCCGGTGGCGGCGCGCACACCGGCCACCACTTCGCGGATCATCCGGGTGCGGTTCTCAAAGGAGCCGCCCCAGCCATCGTCGCGCAGATTGTTCTCGCCGTCGAGGAACTGGGCGAGGACGTAACCATGCGCCCCGTGGACCTCCACCCCGTCGAACCCGGCGCGCTCGGCGCGCACGGCGGCGGCGATGAAATCATCGCGCAGTTGCTCGACCTCGGCCGTGGACAGCGCGCGGGCGCCGGTCTCGGCATCGGCGAACGGGCCGACCGGCGTGCCGACCAGATCCTGCGGGCTGCGGATCCCGGCGTGGTGCAACTGCACCGAACTGAGCGCGCCCTGTTCGCGCAGCAGGCCGGCGAGGCGGGTCAGCCCCGGCAGGTGATCGTCCGACCAGATGCCCAGCTGGCCGGGAAATCCCTGGCCCTGTTGCTGGACGTGGGCGGCAGCCGTCATCACCAGGCCAAAGCCGCCCTCGGCGCGCTTGACCAGCCAGTTGATCTCGTCATCCGAGAGGGTGCCGTCGGGGTTGCTTTGCAGGTTGGTCAGCGGGGCCAGCATGAAACGGTTGGCCATGGCCGGGCCATGGGCAAAGGTCATGGGCGCGTTGTAATCGGTCATGAAATTGAGTCTCCTGTTTGAAACCCAATATGGCCGGTCAGCGCCATGAGTCCAGCCACATCCACTGGATATAGCTGGGTCGCCCGCAGCACAGCGGAGCGGCCGAGATGATCGGGTAGAACCAGGCGAACATCGCCGCGCTGGCGGCGAGCGAGAGCGGGACGAGCCAGCGCAATTCGTCGGTGCGGCGCCACAGATCGTCCAGCGCCAGGGCCAGGCAGACCATCAGGAAGGTGCCGGGAAGCAGGTAGTGGTAATAGAACTGGATCGGCTTGCCCGATACCGCCCACATTGCCAGCGACAGAACGTACAGCGCGGCGAAGCCCAGCATGTCCCAGCGCTGCCGCCGCAGGCCGGCCCACAGGCACCAGCACAGCGCGGGCAGCCCGGCCAGCATGGTGAAGGGGTTGCCGACCAGCAACACGCCGCGATGCGCCGGGCCGTCGACCGCCTCGTACAGATACCAGACCGCCCGCCAGTTCACGACCCACTGGTACCACTGGCTGCGATAGGGGTGGAGCCGGGTGACGCTGTCCTGCAAGTGCAGCATGTAGACGTGCCAGCCGATCGGGTCCCACGGGTTGACCGGGTTCTTCGCCCAGTGGAACGCCGGCCAGAAGGTCAGCCAGTAGACCGCCAGCGGGACCAGCCCCAACCATAGCGCGGCTTCCGGCAGCGAGACGCCCGGCACCGGCCCACCGGTCCGCCGGTACAGCCCGCGCCAGCCCAGGTCCTTGAGCTTCCAGCCGAGGAACACCAGCCCCGGCAGCATCGCGGCCGGGGCGACCGACCACTTTGCCGCTATCGCCAGGCCGAAGCTGACCCCGGCAAGGGCCAGCCGCCAGCGCCCCTGGCGGGGCAGGCGCACCGCGCTGACCGCCAGCCACAGGCCGATCATTCCGAACATCGCCATGACCATGTCGAGCATCGCGATCCGGCTCTGGATGAACCAGGCGAAATCGGTGGCGACCAGGAACATCGCGGCAAAGGTCACCGCCCGCCGCCCGGTGGCGAACCACACCAGCCGGGCAAAGGCGAACAGCCCGACCGCCCCGCCGATCGCACTGGGCAGGCGCCAGACCAGCGGCCGGTCGCCCAGCAGGGCAATCGCGGCGGCGATCGCCTCCTTGCCCAGCATCGGGTGTTCGGGATTGACCCGCAGCCCGTCCAGCAGCTTGCGCGCGGCCGCGACGTAGTGGACCTCGTCGAAGTAGATGCGTGAAGGAATGCCGAGGCGCCACCACACCAGCGCGAGGAAGAATACCGCCCCGACCGCGCACCAATCGGCCGGATCCTGTTCCCTGGTGAAGCCTGCGCCCATGCGGGCGGGATTATCCGGCGCAGCCGGGGGATGCAATGCCTTGCCCCGTTTGCCGCGTGGGCCTAAAGCCGCCGCACTATGAAGCGCACCACCGGAACCGACCGCTCGATCACGCAAACCTGGCGTCCCGCCACCCAGGCCATCCGCGCCGGCACCTGGCGCAGCGAGCAGGGCGAAACCAGCGAGGCCCTGTTCCTGACCTCGGGCTATTCGTTCGACGATGCGGCCACCGTCGCCGCGCGCTTTGCCGGGGAAGAGCAGGGGATGACCTATTCCCGCCTGCAGAACCCGACCGTCGCCATGCTGGAAGAACGCATCGCGCTGATGGACGGGGCCGAGGCCTGCCGCGTCCAGGCATCGGGCATGGCGGCGATGACCGCGGCGCTGCTGTGCCAGCTCAGCCAGGGCGATCACGTGGTTGCCGCGCGCGCCGCCTTCGGCTCGTGCCGCTGGCTGGTCGACAGCCTGCTGCCGCGCTTCGGGATCACCAGCACCACGATCGATGCGCGCGACAATGCGCAGTGGGAAGCCGCGATCCAGCCCAACACCAAGGTGTTCTTCTTCGAAACCCCCGCCAATCCGACGATGGACATCGTCGACTTGCAATTCGTTTGCAACCTGGCGAAGCGGCACGGCATCACCACCGTGGTGGACAATGCCTTCTGCACCTCCGCCTTGCAGCGCCCGCTGGAATTCGGGGCCGACGTGGTCGCCTATTCCGCGACCAAGCTGATGGACGGGCAGGGCCGGGTGCTGGCCGGGGCGGTTTGCGGATCGGCCGATTTCATCAACAACGTGCTGCTGCCGTTCCAGCGCAACACGGGGCCGAACCTGTCGCCGTTCAACGCCTGGGTGGTGCTGAAGGGGCTGGAAACGCTGGACCTGCGGGTCAAGCGGCAGAGCGAGAACTGCCTGAAAGTCGGCCAGTTCCTCGAAGGGCGGGTCAACCGCATCAACCATCCCGGCCTGCCCAGCCATCCGCAGCACGAGCTGGCGATGCGCCAGATGGACGCCTGCGGCTCGATCTTCAGCTTCGAGATGTCTGACCGCAAGGAAGCCCACGCGCTGCTCGACGCGCTGAAGCTGATCGACATTTCGAACAACATTGGCGATTCGCGCAGCCTGATGTGCCACAACGCCTCGACCACGCACTATTCGGTCAGCGCCGAGGCGCGCGCCGAAATGGGCGTGACCGAAGGGATGCTGCGGCTCAACGTCGGGCTGGAAGACCCGCTCGACGTGATCGACGATCTGGACCAGGCGCTGCGCTCGATCGGGCGCTGAACGCGCCAAGCCCCATTGTCGGCGCGCGATTGGCGCGTTACCCTCTGCGGCATGAAGGAACTGTTCCAGCATGCCGCCCTGACTGACGGGATCACCGTGCGCGTCGCGGTGAACTTCCTGCCGGAACAGTCGCGGATCGATGCCGGCAAGTGGTTCTGGGTCTATCACATCCGGATCGAGAACGGGTCTGACCATACCGTGCAGCTGCTGTCGCGGTTCTGGCGGATCACCGATGGGCGCGGGCTGATCAACTATGTCGAAGGCGATGGGGTGGTGGGCGAACAGCCCGTGCTCGCCCCGGGGCAAAGCCATGACTATGTCTCGGGCTGCCCGCTGACCACGCCGCACGGCAGCATGGAAGGCCACTACACCTTCCGCCGCGAGAACGGCGAACTGTTCGAAGTGGCGATCCCGTTCTTCCCGCTTGCCGCCCCCGCCACCGCGGGCTGAGCGCGCGCGGCCCTTGCTCAAGAGCCTGACTGACCATAGGGAAGCGGCATGAAGCGCACGCACCTGCCCCTTAACGCCCTGCGCGTGTTCGATGCCGCGGCGCGGCACCTGTCGTTCACCCGCGCGGCGGATGAACTGGCGGTCACCCCGGCGGCGGTCGGCCAGCAGATCCGCGCGCTGGAAGACGTGCTGGGGGTGGTGCTGTTCCGCCGCACGCCCAAGGGCCTTGAGCTGACCGAGGAAGCCGTGGCCGGGCTGGAAGCGCTGCGCACCGGGTTCCTCCATTTCGAGGACGCGGTGCAGAGGATGCAGGCGGGGCAGTCCAGCCACGTCTACACCATTGCCGCCCCGCGCGAATTCTTCGCCACCTGGCTCGCGCCGCGCCTCGCCGCGTTCCGGCGCGACCATCCCGAAGTGCGTTTCAACATGGTCAGCGCCGAGGATGCCGACTTTACCGAGGCCAATCTCGACCTGGCGGTGCGCTGGACCGACGGGCCGGGCAACCTGGAAGGCGTGCCGCTGGGCGAACCCGGGCAGGTTGAGGTCGGGCAAGGCTGCTGGATCGCCTGGCCGGGCGATCCCGCGCCGCAGGGCGAAGCCGCCGGGGTCGATGCGGTGCCGGTCACCGTCACCGATGCCGGGCAGGCGATGGCCGCCGCCGTGGCGGGGATGGGCAAGGCCCGCGTTCCCGCGCTGCTGGCGCAAAGCTGGATCGAAGTGGGCCGCATCACCCAGCATGGCCCGCTGATCGAATGCCGCCAGGGCTACTGGCTGGTCGCCCCCACGCCGCAGTGGCGCCAGAAGAAGGTCAAGTCGCTCGTCGCGTTCCTGACCGGCGGTTAGGCGCAGTGGCGGCGGGCCTTATGGCCCGACCACCACCGTGCCGCGCGCCATCACGAAGTTCACCGCCTTCATCACCGTGATGTCAGCCAGCGGATCGCCGCTGACGGCGATGATGTCGGCCGCCTTGCCTGCCTCAATCGTGCCGGTTTCCTTGTCCACGCCGAGCAACTGGGCGGCGTTGACCGTCGCCGCCTTGAGCGCTTCGGCGGGCGGCATGCCGTATTTCACCAGCAGCTCGAATTCGTCGGCATTGCGGCCGTGCTTCGACACGCCGGCATCGGTGCCATAGGCAATTTTCACCCCGGCGGGGAACGCCTTTTGCAGCGCCTTGCCGGTAATGCCGATGCGCCAGTCGATCTGCGCCTTGACCGCGGGGGGATAGGCATTGGGATTGGCCGCCAGCCGTTCCAGATAGCCGTTCACCGTGCTGAGCGTGGGAACATAGAAGGTCTGGTGTTCCTTCATCAGCTTGACGATCTCGTCGTCGATCATGGTGCCGTGCTCGATCGAATCCGCGCCGACCCGCACCGCCAGCTTGATCCCTTCCGCGCCGTGCGCGTGGACCGCGACCTTGCGGCCATAGGCATGGGCGGTTTCAACCAGCGCGCGGGCTTCGTCATCGAACATCCGGGTGGCAAGGCCCGTGCCGGAATTGACCCCGCCGGTGGTGGCGAACTTGATCACGTCGGCCCCGCGCCCGATCTGGCGGCGTACCGCGCGGCGGCAGTCATCGGCGCCGTCGCACAGGTTTTCAGTGCCGATCAGGCCGTGGACATCGTCGGCCAGGCCAACGCGGCCATCCATGTGCCCGCCGGTGGTCGAAATCGATTCGCCCGCGTCGATGATTCGCGGCCCCATTACCCAGCCGCGCCGGATCGCTTCCTTCAGCGCCAGCACCTTGCCGTGATCGTCGCCCAGGTTTCGCACGGTGGTGAACCCGGCGCGCAGGGTCTTCATCCCGTTCCAGTAGGTTTCGTGGGCGTTCAGCGGCAGGCTGTCGGTCATCGCGGCGGCCAGCCCTTCGTTCCCGGCCCGGTCGGACGAAAGGTGGGTGTGGCTGTCGATCAGCCCGGGCAGGACGGTGCGCGCCTTGAGGTCGATGGTCGCCGCGCCGGCCGGGGCGGGCACGAAGCCGTCCTGCACCGACTGGACCCGGCCTTCATCGACCACGATCGTGGCGGGGCCGCGCGGCGCCTGGCCGGGCACGGCGATCAGCCGGCCGGCGTGGATATAGGTGGGGGCGGCCAGCGCGGGCACGGCGCAGCAGGCAACCAGCGCGGCAATCAGGGGGCGATGCATATCAGGCTCCGATGAAAGGATAATGTGTTGTTGCACCCAGCTTGCCCCAAGCGGGGCGGGCTGACAATGCCATGCGTCCTTGCGAGCGGTTCGCACGTGACTTTGCCGGGGGGCGGGCCTAGGGCGCGGCCCATGCAGGCGCTGCGTTCCGCCCTGATCCGCAACCGCGCGTTGGCGGCCCTGTTGGTGGCTGCCGCGCTGCTGGTGCGCGCGCTGGTGCCGGGCGGCTACATGGCCGCGCCCGCCGCCGGGTCGATCACCGTCACGCTCTGCGCCGATGCCAGCGGCACCCCCAGGCAGGTGCAGGTGGCGCTGGGTGATCACGAGCTGCCGGGCAAGGACCACCAGGACAAGCACAGTCCCTGCGCCTTTGCCGGCATGGCCGCCGCGCTGGCCGATCTCGCGCCGCTGCCCGCACTGCCGCTGCCCCCGCCGCCTGCCGTGGCGGCCAGCTTCCCGGCGCAGGCCGTGGCCGTGGGCCAGGGTCTGGCCGCGCCGCCCCCCTTCCAGACCGGACCGCCAGCGATCGCCTGAACACCCTTGCCGCCCCGCACCCTTGTGCGCGGGCCAGATTGTTCACGTGATCGACTGGAATATCCATGAATTTGAAAAGCCTGCTGCGCGCTTCTGCGTGCCTTTCCAGCCTTGCGCTGGCCGTTCCCGCCCATGCTGTCGATGCGGACGAGGGCGAAACGGACGGACAGTCCACCATTATCGTCGTCGGGCAGAAGGATGCCCCCGTCACCGTGGTCCCGCGCGGGCTGTCGGTTTCGCTGGGGCAGGAAAATTTCGATGCGGTCAACGCGATCAACGTCGAAGACCTGATGAAATATGTTCCCAACTTCTTCGTGCGCAAACGCTTTGCCGGGGATGACAACGCGGTGGTTGCGCTGCGCGGGACCAACACGGTGCAAAGCGCGCGAACGATCGTGATGGTCGATGGCTTCGTCGTCTCGAATTTCCTTGGCAACCGCTATGACTATCCGCCCAAGTGGAACGTGGTCGGCCCGGCCGAAGTGCGCCAGTTCGACGTGGTCTATGGCCCCTATTCGGCGCGCTATGGCGGCAATTCGATGGGCGGGGTGATTTCCGTGACCACGCAGGAGCCGAAGGAAACCGGCGCCTATGCGACGGTGCAGGGCATGGTCATGCCGTTCAGGGAATATGGTTTCGACCAGACTTTCAGCGGCTACAGCGTGGAAGGCGGCTTTACCCTGAAGCCTGCCAGTTCGCGGCTCAGCGCGCGCGGCTCGATCCGCCATTTCCGCAACACCGGGCAGTCGATGACCTACAACCTGTTGTCGCCCGCCAGCGGCAGCGCCGCGGCCGTGACCGGTGCTTACGTGGACCCGCGCGAGGCGACTCCGGTATTCGGCGCGGCCAGCCCGGTGGCGGTGACGCAGGACCAGCTGCGGCTGCGGCTGGGCTATGACGCGGGTGGTGGCTGGCAGATCGACGCGCTGGGCATGGTCTGGTGGACGCAGCAGGACCTGCTCGAGCCGCGCTCGTGGCTGACCGATGCGGCCAGCGGCGCGCCGGTCTACCAGGGCAAGGTCGTGTTTGGCGGCAAGGCCTGGAACGCCAGCGGCCTGACCATGTCGGCCACGCGGCGGCGCGAATACTTGGCCGGCCTGAAGCTGGCCGGGCCGCTGGCGGGCTGGGACCTGTCGCTCAACCTCTCGCGGTTCTGGATGCCCAAATGGGACGCGCGGACCAGCAGGGATTACCTGACCGGTGCAGCGAACGGGGCGGGCACCCAGTCGCTCTCGCGCAGCCCCGGCTGGTATACCGGCGATGTGGTGCTGGAACGCCAGCTTGGCGCGCACAAGCTGGCGCTGGGGGCGCAGGCCAACCTGTATGAGACCAGCACCGACACCTTCACCACTGCCGTCTGGCGGGCGGCCAGCACGCCGCTGTTCAGCGCCGCAACCTATGGCAAGACCAGCCTGTGGGGCCTGTGGGCCGAAGACGCGGTGGAACTGGCGCCGGACTGGGTGCTGACCGCCGGGCTGCGCCATGACCGCTGGCGGGCCTATTCAGGCGGGATTGCCAAGCTCTATGCCGGGGCGCGCAAGGACGATGCCTATCCCGAGCGGAGCGACACATCGCTCAGCCCCAAGCTGAGCGTGCAGGGGCAGATAACGCCCGATCTGGCAGTGCAGCTGAGCCTGGGCACGGCCAAACGCTTTCCGACCGTGGGCGAGCTGTTCCAGGGCCGGTTCGATGACGTGACGCAAGCGATAGATCCGCAAAGCTTCGATCCGAACCTGAAAGCCGAACGCAGCCAGGATGCCAACCTGATCCTGCGCCATGGCGCTGGGCCGGTTCGGCTGACTGCTTCGCTGTTCTACCAGAACATCAAGGACGCGATCTTCAGCTTTCAGGGGCTGAACCAGTTCGGCACGGTGGTCTCCAGCTACAAGAACGTCGATCAGGTGCGGCAATACGGCGCGGAACTGATCCTCGAGGCCAGGGACCTGCTGCCCGGGCTGGACCTGGATGCCAATGTGGCCTGGATCAGCGCGAAAACGGTGCGCAACGCGGCGGCCCCGGCGGCGGAAGGGGTGCAGTTTCCGCGCATCCCGGCGTGGCGCAGCAACGGCAACCTGCGCTACCGCATCGCCGCTCCGCTGCGGGCCTCGCTCGGCTGGCGCGCGGCATCGCGGCCCAATTCCGACCTGTTCGGGCTGCAACGCGGCCGCGCCTATGGCTTCCAGAGCGAATATGTCACCGTCGATGCCCGTCTGTCGTGGGACGTGACCCCGGCCGCGCAGCTGAGCCTGGGGATCGACAACCTGTTCAACTATCAGGCTTACGTCGCGCATCCGCTGCCGCAGCGCACCTTCGTGGCCGATCTCAAGGTGAAGTGGTAAGCACGATGCGCAACGATAACGCACAGGCAACCGCGCTCTATCGCCTGCTGTGGCGCTGGCATTTCTATGCCGGGCTGCTGGTGATTCCGCTGATGGTCATGCTGGCCGGCACCGGGGCGGTCTATCTGTTCAAGCCGCAGCTCGACCACTGGCAGGAGCGTGACTATCGCGCCCTGTCCGTGGCGGGCGAGGTTTCGCCCGATGCCCAGTTGCAGGCCGCGCTCGCCGCCTATCCGGGCGCGACGTTCCATTCCTATCGCCTGCCCGAAGCGCCGGGCGATGCGGCCTTGATCCACCTGGCCCTGCCGGGGAGCGAGATGCGCGACGTGTTCGTCTCGCCGCAGGGCAGGGTGCTGGGCAGCCGCGATCCCGAAGCGCTGATCAGCGAAGTGGTGCAGAAGCTCCACGGACAGTTGCTGCTGGGCCATCCCGGCAGCTGGGTGGTCGAGATCGCCGCCAGCTGGGCAATCGTGCTGATCCTGTCCGGCCTCTACCTGTGGTGGCCGCGCGGGCGCGGGCTGGCCGGGGTGCTCTATCCCCGGCTTGGCAACAAGGGGCGGTTGTTCTGGCGTGATCTGCACGCGGTGGGCGGCTTCTGGGTTTCGGGCCTGGCGCTGGTGCTGCTGTTCACCGGGCTGCCCTGGGCCCATGCCTGGGGCAGTGCGTTCAAGGCGGTGCGGGCTGAGCTTGGCTGGGTGAAAGGCGCGCAGGACTGGACGATCGGCGGCACGCCGGTGGGCGATCCCCATGCCGAACACGATCATGCCGCGATGATGGCCGGGATGGACCATGCCGCCATGGGGCATACCGGCATGGCGCACATTGGCACGGACCACGCGGCGATGGGCCACGGCGCCATGGCCCCGGTGCGGCTGAGCGAAATGGTCGCCCGGGCGCAGAGCGAACACCTGGCCTTTCCGGTGCTGGTCACCCCGCCGGGCGGCCCGGCGCGGTTCGGGCGCAAGGGCAGTGCGAACTGGACCGTGCGGTCCGACAGCGCCAACCGCCCCTTGCGCGTGACGATCAGCTATGACGCGATGACCGGGCGCGAAGTGGCCCGCGAAGGGCAGGCTGACAAGCACGTGATCGACCGCGTGCTGGCCTATGGCATCGCCTGGCACGAAGGGCAGCTGCTGGGCTGGATCAACCAGCTGATCGGGCTGCTGACTGCCGTGATCCTGGTGATCCTGCCGGTCAGCGGCTTTGTCATGTGGCGGCGGCGCAAACCGCAGGACCAGCTGGGCGCCCCGCCGCTGCCCCCGGTCAAGGCGCGGATCGGCGTGATCGCGGCGGTGCTGGGTGTGCTGATGGTGCTGCTGCCGCTGCTGACCCTGTCGCTGCTGGCGATGATCCTGATCGACGCGTTGATCGTCTCGCGCAGCGCGCGCCTGTCGCGCTGGTTGGGCGCCGCCCGGTAAATTCCCTTATATCGAAGGTTTGACCCATGAAACTCACCTCCATTCCGGCCACTTCGGTGGCCGTTATCGCCATTGTCCAGTCTGCTCCCGTCCGCGCCGAGGATGCGCCCGATGCGCAGACCATCGTCGTGACCGCCCCGCGCGTGACGCGCACAGCGGCGACTGACAGCGTCGCGCCGCGCGATGCCGAGCCGGTCGCCGCCCCGGATGCGGCGGCCTTCATCGCCCGCCTGCCGGGGGCGGCGCTGGTCGGCAACGGGGCGCTATCGGGCCAGGTGCAATTGCGCGGCCTGTTCGGCGAACGCGTGCTGCTGACGATCAACGGCCAGCACTTTGGCAGCGGCGGCCCGAACGCGATGGACCCGGCGATGCATTACGCGCCGATGGTGCTGGTTGACCGGGTGGAACTGGCGCGCGGCATATCCCCGGTGCGCGATGGGCCGGGGCTGGGCGGGGCGGTCAACGTCGTGCTCAAGGCGCCGCACTTTGGCAGTGGCCCCGCGCTTAGCCCGCAGCTGGACGTGACCAGCCAGTACCGTTCGGCCGACAATGCTGTGGCGCTGGGCGGGCTGGTCGCCCTGGCCAATGACAAGCTGCGCGCCGGGCTGGTCGCGTCGTGGGAACAGGGCGATGACCTGCGCATTCCGGGCGGGCGGATCGGCGGCTCGAGCCACCGCCGCGCGGTGTTTGGCGCGCAGGCCGGGCTGCGCCTGGGCGGGGGCGAACTGGGGCTGGAATACCGCCGCCAGCAGACCGGACGTTCCGGCAATCCACCTTTCGCAATGGACATCGTCTACTTCCATACCGACTTCCTGCAGGCCCGTTTCGAAGGCGATCTGGCGGGCAACGTCCGGCTGGAAGCGCAGGCCAATTTCACCGCGGTCGATCACCGCATGAACAACTTCTCGCTGCGCCCTTCGCCCGGCGCGGCGGGGGTGCGCCAGTCGGACACCAGCGCCGAAACGCTCGGCAGCGGCCTGTCGCTGCGGCTGGGCAGCGCCGAGCGGCACTTGCGGCTGGGGGCCGATTTCGAACATGTCGACAAGGCGTTCCGGCTTTACAACCCGCTGCAACCGGCCTTCTCGATCATGGCGATGGATCGGGGGCGGACCAGCCGCTACGGCGCCTATGCCGAACTGCGCGGCGCGCTGGGCGCGGTGCGGGGCGAGGCCGGGCTGCGAGTGGACCGGCATTCCGCCGCGGTCGATGCCCCGCACCTGGGCAGCGGCGTTCCGGCCGGGCCGGCCAACCTTGCCCGGCTGTTCGGCCTGTCCGACCGCGACTGGCAGGGCACCACCGTGGACGGCGCGCTGCGGCTGTGGGCGCCGCGGGGCCAGTTCACCCCGCGCCTGACCCTGGCCCACAAGACCCGCGTGCCCAGCCTGGTCGAACGCTTCGGCTGGCTGCCGACCGAAGCGAGCGGCGGGCTGGCCGACGGCAACATCTACCTTGGCGGGGGCGGGGCGTTGCAGCCGGAGCGCGCCTGGCTGGCCGAAGCCGGGGTCGATTGGGCCGCGGGCAGTGCCTATGCCCACCCGGCGCTGTTCTGGCGGCGGATCCATGATTTCATCCAGGGCGTGCCCTATGACGCGACGCCCGGCACAATCGATACGCCAGTGGAAATGGTCGCGGCGGCCAGCGGCGATGCCACGCCCTTGCGCTTCGCCAATGTCGAGGCGGAGCTGTGGGGGGCGGACATTGCCTTTGGCGCGCGGCTGGCGGGGCCGCTGCGGATCGACGGCGTGGCCAGCCTGGTGCGCGGGCGGCGGGTGGACATTGCCGACAACCTCTACCGCATCGCCCCGGCCAGTGTGCGCCTGGCGCTGGGCTGGGAAGCGGCGCACTGGGGCCTGTCGCTAGAAGGCGAAGCGGTGGACGCGCAGGAGCGCGTGGCGGCCAGCAACAGCGAGGCGCGCACCGCCGGGCACGTCACCGCCGCGCTGCACGGCCACTGGCTGGTGCGCGACGGGCTGCGGATCGATGCGGGGGTCGAGAACCTGTTCAACCGCAGATATGTCGAACACCTGGCCGGCTATAACCGCAACGCGGCCTCGGCCGTGGCGCTGGGGGCGCGGCTGCCGGGGACGGGGCGCTCGGCCTACGTCCGCCTGCGTGCGGCCTTGGGCGGCAACTAGACCGCAAGCGCGCGGCGGACCATGCCCCGCAGGTCCGCCCGCAGCGCGGCGGGATCGCCCTCGGCGGTGGTGGCATAGTCCATCTGCGTCTCGATCGAGATCCCCGCCAGCAGGCAGCCCAGCATGAACGCGGCGTGCTGGGCGGGCAGGCTTGCAGACATTCGCCCTGCGGCCTGCGCATCGAGGATCAGCGCCTCGATCCGCTCGCCAAACCGGCGCTGCACTTCGTCGAACACGCTGCGGGTTTCCAGCCGGTTGGCGATCATCGCGCTGAACAGCACGAAATAGGCCCGCACTGCGGTGTCGCTCAGCACCAGTTCGACGAAGCGGTCGAACAGGGCGAGCAGCTGGTCGAGCGGATCGGCCACCCCGGCGATCGCCGCGTCGACCTGTTCATGGACGTGGGCCGAAACCCGCCAGATCACCGCTTCGATCAACCCGTCCTTCGAACCGTACTTGCGGCTGGCCAGCCCGCGCGAAAAGCCGGCGCGCTCGCCCACGCGGTCCAGCGTGCAGGCGAGGTAGCCCTCGCGCGCGATGATCTCGGCCGCCGCGCCCAGCAGCTTGTCCTCGCTTTCCGCGCGGCGTTCGGCCTGGGTGCGGCGCACCGGGGCAGGGGAGACGGCTTGATCCATGCCTGCCATGCTAACTTAGTTGTTGACCGTATACCAACTGTTTTCTAGCCTCCCCGCGACTCCGGCAAGACCGGACCCGTCAGGAGAAGGATTTGCACATGGCACTGGCCAAGGAACTCGCCCAGGCGATCATCGACCCGAAAAGCTATTCTCAGCGCGAGATCGTGGACGAAGCCTTCCGCACGATCCGCGCGAACCAGCCGCTCGACAAGGCCGAGCTGGACGACATGGACCCGTTCTGGGTGGTCAGCCGCCACGCCGACATCAAGGAGATCGAGCGCCAGCCCGACATCTTCCACAACGGCGACAAGAGCACGTTCCTCTCCACCAAGGAGGCCAGCGCCCGCGTGCAGATGCTGACCGGGGGCGAACCCAACCTGATCCGCAGCCTGGTGTCGGTCGACGGCAAGGAACACAAGGACCTGCGCGCGATCGTCTTCCCGCACGTCACCCCCAAGGCGATCCGCCCGCTCGAAGAAGCGATCCGCGGCATCGCCCGCGAATTCGTCGACCACATGCTGAGCTTCGATGGCGAATGCGATTTCGCCACCGATGTCGCCTTCCTCTATCCACTGCGCGTCATCATGACCGTGCTGGGCGTGCCGCAGGAAGACGAACCGTTCATGCTCAAGCTGACGCAGGAACTGTTCAACAACGCCGACCCGGAACTGAATCGCCGCCGCGCCGAACTGAGCCCCGACGAAATGCTCAAGAGCCTGTGGGAAACCACGATGGAGCTGGAGAACTATTTCAAGGCGGTCACCGAAAAGTTCCGCGCCAATCCCACCGATCACATCAACAGCCTGATCGCCAATGCCAAGATCGACGGTGAATACCTCAACCACCGGCAGATGATGGGCTATTACATCATCGCCGCCACCGCCGGGCACGACACCACCAGCAACACCACGGCGGGCGCGATGTGGGCGCTGGCCGAACGGCCCGAGCTGCTGCGCCAGATGCAGGACAACCCCGAGCGCATCAACGCCTTCGTCGAGGAATCGATCCGCTGGGAAGTGCCGGTGAAGCACTTCATGCGCAGCGCCGTGGCCGATTGCGAAATCGGCGGCCAGCAGATCAAGGCCGGCGACTGGCTGATGCTGTCCTACCAGTCGGGCTGCCGCGACGAGAGCGTCTGGGCGGATCCGTTCGAATTCCGCATCGACCGCGAAAGCAACCCGCAGATCGCCTTCGGCTATGGCGTCCACGTGTGCCTGGGCCAGCACCTCGCGCGGATGGAAATGCGCATCTTGTGGGAAGAACTGTTCAAGCGCATCAAGTCGGTCGAACTGAACGGCAAGTGTGAACGCACCATTTCCAACTTCGTGTGCGGACCCAAGCACGTGCCGATCCGTTTCACCGCGAATTGAGGAGCACGGGGCCATGCAACCCTACCGCAAGTACCGCTGCCTGAACTGCGGCCTGATCTTCGACGAGGAACTGGGCCTGCCCGATGAAGGCATCGCCCCCGGCACCCGGTTCGAAGATCTGCCGGATGACTGGTACTGCCCCGATTGCGGCAGCGAAAAGCAGGACTTCGAGCTGATCGACTATTGAGGGTATGTGGCCTCCTCCGTTCGGGCGGAGGGGGCACCCTTTAATCGCCCGGTTAAATTTTGCGTTGACCGCCCCGCCGCAGGGGGGCACCCTTGGCGCAATGCAACCGGAAACAATCCGCATCCCTGTTGGAGAGGGACTGAGCCTGGCCGCCGACATCGCGGGTCCCCGCGCTGCGCCGACCGTGATCCTGGGCCATGGTGGCGGGCAGACCCGCCATTCCTGGTCCAAGGCCGAGCTGCAACTGGCCGAGGTCGGCTATTTCGCAATCAACTATGACCTGCGCGGCCACGGCGAGAGCGACTGGTCACCCGATGGCTCCTATCCGATCGAACTGCGCGCCGATGACCTGATGGCGATTGCCAACAGCCGCGCCAACCGCCCGCTGGCGCTGGTCGGGGCCTCGCTTGGCGGGATCACTTCGCTGGTCGCGGCCACGCATGGCCTCGATATTGCCGCGCTGGTGCTGGTCGATATCGTGCCGAAGATGCGGATCGAGGGGGCGGACAAGGTCCGCGCCTTCATGACCGCGAACCCCACGGGCTTTGCCAGCCTGGAAGAAGCGGCCGATGCGATCGCCGCCTACAACCCCTCGCGCCCCCGGCCCAAGGACCTGTCGGGGCTGCACAAGAACCTGCGGCTGGGCGCGGACGGGCGCTATCACTGGCACTGGGACCCGCGCATGATGCAGGACATGCGCGGCGATCCGCATCGCATCCTCGACATCATGGACCGCGCCGACTGGACCGACCGCGTGCCGACCCTGCTGGTGCGCGGCATGAAAAGCGACATCGTCGACGATGAAGGCGTCGAAGACCTCTACCGCCGCATTCCCAAGCTGGAAGTGGCCGACATCCGCGGCGCCGGCCACATGGTGGCGGGCGACAAGAACGACGAATTCAACAGCGCGGTGATCGACTTCCTGCAGCGGGTGATGCCGGCGGGGTAGGGGGACGGGCGCCAGGCCTATATGGTCAGGGCAAGGGCGCGGGCCTGCCTGGTCGCATGCCAGATGCGGCGCGGCGCATAGGCATCGCCCAGGATATGGACCTCGGGGATCCGGCCCTGCAATTCATGGAACAGGCGATCCTCGGCGCGCCCCCCGCAGGCCAGGACCACACTGTCAAAATCGGTCACTTCCGCTTCGGCGCCGGAATAGACATTGCGCGTGACGAGGCGGTGCTCGGTAATTTCCACCACGCGTTCCATGACGCGAACCTGGACGCCCTTTACCGTGAGCTTCGCCAGCGGCGCGCCGATCGAGTATTTGCCGACCAGCGGGGCGATGCCGGGCGCTTGGTAGATGATCCGCACCTGCTTGCCCTGTTCGGCCAGATAGCTCGCCACGGTCAGAGGCTGCATGTGGTCTTCCATGGCGATCAGGACCACGCGGTCCCCGGTCTTCGCCCGGCCAGCCATCACCTCTCGCCCTTGCACGACGAAGGGCTGGTCGCCCCCGACGATCTCGGGATCGCGCGGTGTTGCCCCGGTCGCCAGGGCGACGACGTCCGCGCCAAAGGCCAGGATGTTGTCAACCGTCGCCGTCGTGCCGCAAGCCAGGGTTACGCCCAGTTGCTGCAGGCGGCGTTCCTGGAAATCCAGAAAGTCGGTGTAAGCCCTGTTTTCAGCCACGTTTGCCGCAGTGCGCATCTGTCCGCCGATGGCGTCTCCCTGTTCCCAGACGGTCACCTCGTGGCCACGTTCGGCCAGCAGCGCTGAAAGTTCGAGGCCGGCCGGACCGGCGCCAACCACCAGCACCCGCCGCCGGGTATCGGCCGGGGGCAGGGGGCCTTCGGCTTCGTGGCCAGTCTGCGGATTGACGGAGCACCCGAAGGGCATGGCTTCGACGATCAGGGTATGCAGGCAGTCATTGCAGCCGATGCAGGGGCGGATTTCGTCGGTCTTCCCGGCGCGGGTCTTGGATACCATGTTCGGTTCCGCGAACATCGCCCGGGCCATGCCAACCACGTCGGCGTGGCCTTCGGCGATGACCTTCGCGCCGGTCAGCGCATCGTTGATGCGGCCGGTATAGATCACCGGGATCGACAAGGCCGCCTTGTAGCGCCCGGCGAGCGAGGACCACTGGGCCCGGTCATAATGATGGGCCTGGATATAGCTGGGCGCACCCCAGTTGTTGCCGATCACGCCGTGGAAGAAATCAATGTGTCCGGTCGCTTCCAGCGCCTTTGCGATCGCAATCCCGCCTTCAACGTCATAGCCGGCCTCGGTGAACTCATCCATGTTCATCCGGATGCCCAGGGTGAAGTCCTGGCCGACTTCCGCCCGGATCGCGGCGAATATCTCCTTGATGAAGCGCAGCCTGCGGTCGAGGTCGCCGCCGTATTCGTCGTCGCGGCGATTGGTTTCCGGCGACATGAACAATTGCAGGACGTCTTCGTGATTGGCGTGCAGTTCGACGCCGTCGATCCCGGCGGCTTTCACCCGGCCCGCGGAAAAGGCGTATTCCTCCACCAGGCCGCGGATTTCGGGAGCCGTCAGGGCATGGGGGACCAGGTTGTTGGTGAAATTGGCCAGCCGCGCGGATGGGCTGTGCGGCAAGCCGCCCTGCAAGGTGAAGTGCGCGGTAACGCAGGCCCCGGCCTCATGCACCGCATCGGCGTACATCCGGGCGTGATCCATGAAGCAGGGCAGGCGAAACACGCCGTGGATCGATGACCCCGCGCCGGAACCGGCGTTCAGGAAGCCCGGGCTGGTGATGTTCTTGTTCAGCCAGCCGTTCATGCCATCGATCCATGCCACGCCATCGCGGGCGCGCGATCCCCAGTAGGCGGCGACCTTCTCGGCGTCGCTGCGACTGCCCCACAAGTTGCCGACGATCCCGCCATGCGGCGGCATCATGACCCGGTTGCGCAGGCGCATGGTGCCGATCTGGATGGGTTGAAACAGCTGTTCCAGCGAATCTGCGGCCTCGGGCATTTGCAGTCTCTCCTCGGCACGCTGTTTTCTTTTTGCAGTCTGTTCCCGTTGGGCAAAGTTCCCGGCTCGTGCCTCACCCGAACTTTATGGACATGAGTCCAGTTTTGGCCTGCCCTGTCAACCGGCAATTTGGAGTGGAGGCGTTGGGCGGCGTTGCCCCGCGGGCAGTGCCCCGCCTGGTCGGACCAGGCGGGGCTCCCGGGTGAAGGGGGTCTTTACCCGGGGATCTGCCAGCGCACCGCGCCGGAATAGGTGCCGGCGGCGGGGGCGCCGGTGGCATCGCTTGCGGGATCGAACCGGGCGCGGCGCGGCAGCTTGTCGCAGGTGGCGGCGTCCAGCCCCGGATGGCCGCTCGACTGGGTGATGGTGCAGGCGGTCACCTTGCCCTGCGCGCTCACCTCAAGGCGAAAGCGGACCAGTCCCTCGTTCCCTTCGGCAAGGTCGCGGGTGGGATAGTCATTCGCCGAAACCCACTGTCCGGGGTTGCCCCGGGGCCTGGCCAGGCGCGGGGCGAGGGTGGGGCGGGGCTGGGGTTCGGCGATCTCGGGAAACCTGACTTCGCCAATCTCGCCGCCGCCTGGCTCGGCAATCGGCCCGGTCGGCACGATCAGCGCGCCGCCGCCCTTGAGCGCGTCGAACGGCGTTTCCGGCGCTTTCACCGGAGGCACATCGCGCGGCTGCGGACGGTCCTTCGCCTGCGGCGGCGGCGGGGGAGGGGGCGGCGGCTGCTTCTCCTTGGGGATGAAGATCGCGGTGAAGGTATCGCGCAGCTTGCCTTCGCCCTTCATCGCAAAGCCATTGATCAGCGCCCAGGCAAGCCCCGCTTCAAGCGCCAGCACGGCGATCGCGGTTCCGGTCCTGCGGGTGGTGGTAGAGGTATCGGCATAGGCCATGGTGGCATCCTCCTGAGTGGCGCCGCCCCGTCGGCTGCTTGCGAGTCGCCCGGGGCGACGGCCTTTATATGTAACAGTATAACATAACGGTCAATGAACAAGCGAGCATGCCGTAACGGCAGGCAAGGGGGCTTGGCCCCGCGCCGCGCATGGCTAGACTACCGGGCAAAAGGAGAGGACCGATGCCCACGCTCTACGATTACACCCGTGCGCCCAGCCCGCGCCGCGCGCGGATCCTGCTGGCGGAAAAGGGCATCGCCCACAACACCGTGGTGATCGACCTGGCCGCGCAGGAGCAGCTGTCCGACGCCTTCCGCGCGATCAACCCGGCCTGCACCGTCCCCGCGCTGGTGCTGGATGACGGCGCGGTGCTGGCTGACAACGCCGCCATCGCCGCCTGGGCCGAAGCGACCAGGCCCGAACCGCCACTGTTCGGCACCACCCCGCTCGAAAAGGCCGAGGTCGCCAGCTGGAACGCCCGGATCGAGGGCGAATGCTTCATGGCCATTGCCGAAGCGATGCGCAATTCCGCCCCGGCGATGAAGGACCGCGCGCTGCCCGGCCCCAGCAACTATGCCCAGATCCCGGAACTGGCCGAACGCGGCCGCGCGCGGCTGCTGGATTTCCTCGCCCGCTTCGAAGCGCACATGGCGTCGCGGCCCTATGTCGCGGGTGCGTTCTTCTCTGTCGCCGACATTACCGCCGGTGTCGCGCTCGATTTCGCGCGGGTGCTGCGGATCGATCCGAACGAGGGCCACCCCCACATCGCCGCCTGGCGCGCGCGGCTGGCCCAGCGGCCCGCCTTCAGCCTCTAGCCGCGTCCTCGTCGGCCCAGTCGGCCAGCAGGCGCTCGTTCTCGTCCTTGCGCGCGGCCATCTCCATGATCATCGCGTCGATTTCGGCCAGCACTTCGGCCTCGCTCTGGCCGTCCTCGCCCAGCCATTCCCGGCGCAATCGTTCATAAACCGGGTGGCCCGGGCGCAGGCTGGCAAAGCTGCCCGCCTCGCTATACCAGCGCTGCGGACGGCGCTGGCGCAGCAGGAACATCAGCAGCTTGTTGTCGTGCTGCCGCCAGGTGCCGATCACTTCGCCGCCGCGCACGATCGGGCGTTCCTCGCCCATGATCGCGCGTTCCAGTGCGCAATCCTCCAGCCGGGCAATGCCCCGGTCGATCGCCCGGTCCCATGCTTCGGAAAACTGTTCCGCCCCCGGCTGGTGACGCAGCCGGTACAGCGCCTCCAGGCTGGCGCCGATGCTGCGCGCGGCCTGCGTGACGATGCCCGTCGCCGCCAGCGCGGCGATAAAGGCGCGCTGGCGGTCCGGCGTGATCGAATTGCGCCGGGGCGCGCGGTGGACATAGGGGGCAAAGCCCAGCAGCGGATCGTCCGGCTGGGGCGGCAGATCGGCAAAGGCACTGCGGCTGGTGCGCCGCCCCGGGCGGGCAGACTGGCAACGCAGCGCGCCCTGCGGCGGCGGTGACTGATCGGACTTGCGCAAGGGACCAAACCTCCGTCAGGTGTGCTGGATTCCCCATTGGCGGAACACCATCGCACAGCCGGGGGTGTGTAGGAAAATGGTTTTGCGGGGGGCGCGGCACAGCCGCCTGCGCATCCGTGGTGGACTGTTCGGGCAAAGTGCTTGCGGCGCACGGCGCTGCCCGGCAAAGTCCGCCCATGACCAACCGGCTCTATTACGGCGACAATCTGGATGTGCTGCGCGAACAGATCGCCAGTGAAAGCGTGGACCTGGTCTATCTGGACCCGCCATTCAACAGTAACGCCAATTACAACATCCTGTTCAAATCACCTGCCGGCAAGGCGGCGGACAGCCAGATCGAAGCGTTCGAAGATACCTGGCACTGGAACGACAAGGCCGAGGCCGCGTTCCACGATGTGATGACCTGCGGCAACACCGATGTGGCCGAACTGCTGCGGGCGATGCGCGGGTTCCTGAAGGAAAACGACATGATGGCCTATCTGGCCATGATGGCGGTGCGGCTGATCGAATTGCACCGGGTGCTGAAGCCGACCGGATCGCTGTATCTGCACTGCGACCCGACTGCGAGCCATTACCTCAAGCTGCTGCTGGATGGGGTGTTTGGGGCTGGGACGTATGTAAACGAAATCGTTTGGCAACGGACGAACGCAAAGAGCCATGCCTACACGCGCTTTCCTTCGGGCCATGATACTATCTTCTTCTATCGCAAAGGAGAAGGTGCGGTTTGGCACCCGACCTACCTACCTCATTCAGAGAAGCTTCTGAAGAGCCACTATTCAAACGTCGACGAAGGAACTGGCCGCAGATTTACGCTCGGCGATACCTTAAATCCAAATCCTAACCGTCCGAACCTCACCTATGAGTGGAATGGACATTTGAAGGTTTGGAGGTGGACGAAGGATCGAATGCAACAAATGCACGATGAAGGCCGCCTCCACTATACCAAGTCAGGAATGCCCCGTTTCAAGCGCTACTTGGATGAGATGGAGGGTACACCAGTCACGTCCGTTTGGACCGACATCCCGCCCATAAACTCCCAAGCCCAGGAACGCCTCGGCTATCCCACGCAAAAGCCGCTCGCCTTGCTCGAACGGATCATCAATGCCTCGTCCAACGAGGGCGACGTGGTGCTCGATCCGTTTTGCGGTTGCGGCACGGCGGTGGATGCGGCGCAAAAACTGGGGCGGCAGTGGATCGGAATCGACGTGACCCACCTGTCGATCGGCTTGATCGAACGGCGGATGAAGGACCGTTATGGCGATGATCTCGCTTATGAAGTGATCGGCACGCCCAACGATCTCGCCTCTGCCCAGAAGCTGGCGGCAGAGGAACCGCACCAGTTCCAGTACTGGATCACGCAGGCGGTGGATGGCCAGCCCTATCAGGGCGGGCGCAAGGGCGCGGACCGGGGGATCGACGGATACCTGTATTTCACCGGGCATGACCGGAAAACCGAAGCCGCGATCATTTCGGTGAAGGCCGGGCGCAACGTGGGCGTGGCCATGGTCCGTGACCTGAAAGGCGTGATCGAGCGCGAGAAAAGCCCCATCGGCATTTTCATCTGCGCGGTGAACCCGACCCGCGAAATGGAACGCGAAGCCGCCGCCGCCGGGGTTTACGAAGGGGCGGATGGCCGCACTTATCCGCGCTTGCAGATTTTCACGCTGGCCGAATATTTTCAGGGCCTGCGCCCCAAGGTGCCGCTGCTGGACCGGCAGGCCGCCTATAAAAAGGCTGCGCGGGCCGGGGATGAAGGCAAGCAGGGGACGCTGCTGTAATGGCCAAGGCCAAGGTCATGGCCGTGAACGGCGAATACTGGTTCAGCCGGGCCTATGCGGCGCAGTTGCTTGGCACCACCCGCGGCAAGATCGACACCATGGTGGTGCGCGGGTTCCTTTCCCCAAATCCGCTGCTGGGGCCTGACTGGATTGCCGAATCGGACGTCAACCACATGCGCCACAATCCCGACCAATACGCTTATGTGAAAAAGCAGCTGCGCGAACCGGCTTGGCCCGGGCGTGGTGAAACGATGCCGCAAGGGACGGTCTACAAGGGCGATCCGCCTTCGGACAAAGCGCGCTTCATCGGGCGGATCGGCCACCCGCTGAAGGACAGTCCCGGTTCGTGATCGCGGCAGGCCGGGCGCGGGGCGAGTTTACAGACGGCGCCCCGCGTTGCCGGCGCAGCCTCTCCACGCCGCCCGCGCCAAGCTTGGCACGGGGACGGGGGGGCTGGGCAAGATGCTTGACCAAATCCAACATACGCCGTAGTAGCGCGCGCTTCCGGGACGTGTGCCCGGATTGAGCTGAACATTGCCGGTGCGTCTGGTTTTCCGGGCAATCCGTCAAAGTAACCCGGTCTTTTCAGCCGGGTGGAGCGTTTTCGGCTCGTGAATGCTGGCTGGCGGGGCGGGGCCTCGCAGTTGTCGCATTTGCGATTCGCAATCTCTTCACCTGTGCCGCACTGGCCTTTCAACCAAGGTGAAGAGTACTTCATGCCTACGATCAACCAGCTGATCCGCAAGGGTCGCGTGCCGCAGAAGGCCAAGAGCAAGGTCCCTGCGATGGAGCAGAACCCGCAGAAGCGCGGCGTTTGCACCCGTGTTTACACCACGACCCCGAAGAAGCCGAACTCGGCGCTGCGCAAGGTCGCCAAGATCCGTCTGACCAACAGCCGCGAAGTCATTTCGTACATCCCGGGCGAAGGTCACAACCTGCAGGAACACAGCGTGGTGCTGATCCGCGGCGGCCGTGTGCGCGACCTTCCGGGCGTGCGCTATCACGTGCTGCGCGGCGTGCTCGACACCCAGGGCGTCAAGGACCGCAAGCAGAGCCGTTCGAAGTACGGCGCGAAGCGTCCGAAGTAAGGCCCTTACGGCTGGTTTTATGCGGGCGCGCCTTAAGTTGCGCGGCCCCAGGATAAGGAATTCAAGCGATGTCACGTCGTCGTCGTCCCGAAAAGCGGGAAATCCTGCCTGATCCGAAGTTCGGTGATCAGGTGCTGTCGAAGTTCATGAACAACCTCATGCTCGATGGTAAGAAGTCGGTTGCCGAAAGCATCGTCTATGGTGCGCTGGAAACCATGGAAACCCGCGCCAAGAGCGATCCGGTCGCGCTGTTCCACGATGCGCTGAACAACGTGAAGCCGCAGATCGAAGTGCGTTCGCGCCGCGTTGGCGGTGCGACCTACCAGGTCCCGGTCGAAGTCCGTCCGGAACGCGCCCAGGCGCTGGCGATCCGCTGGCTGATCACTGCTGCGCGCAACCGCAGCGAAACGACCATGGCCGCGCGCCTGTCGGCCGAACTGCTCGACGCTGCCAACAACCGTGGCAACGCCGTCAAGAAGCGTGAAGACACCCACCGCATGGCCGACGCGAACCGCGCGTTCAGCCACTATCGCTGGTAAGCTGTCACACGGCGGTCACGAAACTGAACCAGGGGCGAGGGCCGCAGTCCGGCCCTCAACCCGTTCTCTAAGGAATAGACCATGGCACGCAGCCATCCCCTTGAAAAATACCGCAATTTCGGTATCATGGCGCACATCGACGCCGGCAAGACCACCACGACCGAGCGGATCCTCTACTACACCGGCAAGTCCTACAAGATCGGCGAAGTCCACGACGGCGCCGCCACCATGGACTGGATGGAGCAGGAACAGGAACGCGGAATCACGATCACCTCGGCCGCGACGACCTGCTTCTGGAACGATCACCGCCTGAACATCATCGACACCCCGGGCCACGTCGACTTCACCATCGAAGTCGAACGCTCGCTGCGCGTGCTCGACGGCGCGGTCGCCGCCTTTGACGGCGTCGCCGGCGTCGAACCGCAGTCGGAAACCGTGTGGCGCCAGGCCGACAAGTACGGCGTTCCGCGCATGTGCTACATCAACAAGCTCGACCGCACCGGCGCGAACTTCTACTACTGCGTCCAGACGATCATCGATCGCCTTGGTGCGAAGCCGGCGGTGCTTTACCTGCCGATCGGCGCGGAAAGCGACTTCATCGGCCTCGTCGACCTGATCAACCAGCGCGCGATCATCTGGAAGGATGAAAGCCTCGGCGCGGAATTCTTCTATGAGGAAATCCCGGCCGACATGGTCGACAAGGCGGCTGAATATCGTGAAAAGCTGGTCGAGCTTGCCGTCGAGCAGGACGACGACGCGATGGAAGCCTACCTCGAAGGCAACGAGCCTGATGTGGCGACGCTCAAGGCGCTGCTGCGCAAGGGTACGCTCGCCCAGGCGTTCGTTCCGGTGCTGTGCGGTTCGTCGTTCAAGAACAAGGGCGTTCAGGCGCTGCTCGATGCGGTCGTGGACTTCATGCCGTCGCCGCTCGACATTCCCGACGTGCAGGGCATCAATCCCGACACCGACGAAGCCGACAGCCGCGCGACCTCGGATGACGCGCCGTTCAGCGCGCTGGCGTTCAAGATCATGAACGATCCGTTCGTTGGCTCGCTCACCTTCTGCCGCATCTATTCGGGCACGCTGACCAAGGGCAGCTACCTGAACTCGGTGAAGAACAAGAAGGAAAAGGTCGGGCGCATGCTGCTCATGCACTCGAACAACCGCGAAGACATCGAAACGGCCTATGCCGGCGACATCGTCGCGCTGGCCGGCCTCAAGGAAACCACCACCGGGGACACGCTGTGCGCCGAACGCCAGCCGATCATCCTCGAGCGGATGGAATTCCCCGAGCCGGTGATCGAGCTGTCGGTTGAACCCAAGACCAAGGCTGACCAGGAAAAGATGGGCATCGCGCTCAACCGTCTGGCTGCCGAAGACCCCTCGTTCCGCGTCTCGACCGATCATGAATCGGGCCAGACGATCATCAAGGGCATGGGCGAACTGCACCTCGACATTCTCGTTGATCGCATGCGCCGCGAATTCAAGGTCGAAGCCAACGTCGGCGCGCCGCAGGTGGCTTACCGTGAATATCTCGGCAAGCCGGTGGAACTGACCTACACCCACAAGAAGCAGTCGGGTGGTTCGGGCCAGTTTGGCGAAGTGAAGGTGAAGATCACGCCGGGTGAACGCGGCGCGGGCATCAATTTCATCGACTCGATCAAGGGCGGCAATATTCCGCGTGAATATATCCCCGCGATCGAAAAGGGCATGCGTGAAACGGCGGCCACTGGCGCGCTGATCGGCTTCCCTATCGTCGACTTCGACATCGAGCTGATCGACGGCAAGTATCACGACGTCGACTCTTCGGCGCTGGCGTTCGAAATCGCCGGTCGCGGCGCGATGCGCGAAGGCGCGCAGAAGGCCGGGATCAAGATCCTCGAACCGATCATGAAGGTCGAGGTCGTTACACCTGAGGAATTCATGGGTGACGTGATCGGCGATCTCAACAGCCGTCGCGGGCAGATCCAGGGCACCGACAGCCGGGGCAATGCCCAGGTCGTCGAAGCCATGGTGCCGCTGGCCAACATGTTCGGCTACGTGAACCAGCTGCGCTCGTTCACGCAGGGACGTGCCCAGTACACCATGCAGTTCTCGCATTATGACGAGGTCCCGGCGAACGTCGCGGCCGAGGTCAAGGAGAAGCTTGCCTAATCGGCAGGAACAATCTAGGGGCGGCGCCTGATTCAGCGGGCGCCGTCCAAACCCCGCAGATTCAATTCAAGCGAAAGAAGGTTTGAGACAATGGCTAAGGCAAAATTCGAGCGGAATAAGCCGCACTGCAACATCGGCACCATCGGTCACGTTGACCATGGCAAGACCACGCTGACTGCCGCGATCACCAAGGTCATGGCGGAAATCAACGGTGGTGAAGCCGTTGACTTCGCGAACATCGACAAGGCTCCCGAAGAGCGCGAGCGTGGTATCACCATCTCGACCGCTCACGTTGAGTACGAAACCGCTGCCCGTCACTATGCGCACGTCGACTGCCCGGGCCACGCCGACTATGTGAAGAACATGATCACCGGCGCGGCGCAGATGGACGGCGCCATCCTCGTGGTGAACGCTGCTGACGGCCCGATGCCGCAGACCCGCGAACACATCCTGCTCGCCCGCCAGGTCGGCGTGCCGGCGCTGGTCGTGTACATGAACAAGGTTGACCAGGTCGACGATCCGGAAATTCTCGAGCTCGTCGAACTCGAAATCCGCGAACTGCTGTCGAGCTACGGCTTCCCGGGTGACGACATCCCCGTGATCCCGGGTTCGGCTCTGGCCGCCCTCGAAGGTCGCGACGAAAAGATCGGCAAGGAATCGATCATTGCGCTGATGAACGCCGTCGACACTGCCATCCCGCAGCCGCCGCGTCCGACCGACAAGCCGTTCCTGATGCCGGTCGAAGACGTGTTCTCGATCTCGGGTCGTGGTACCGTGGTGACTGGCCGCGTCGAAACTGGCATCGTCAAGGTTGGCGACGAAGTCGAAGTGATCGGCCTCAAGGACACCCAGAAGACCGTCGTGACTGGCGTCGAAATGTTCCGCAAGCTGCTCGACCAGGGCGAAGCCGGCGACAACATCGGCGCGCTGGTGCGTGGTCTGAAGCGTGAAGACGTTGAGCGCGGCCAGGTTCTGGCCAAGCCCGGCTCGGTCACGCCGCACACCGAATTCGCGGCCGAAGTCTACGTGCTGTCGAAGGACGAAGGTGGCCGTCACACCCCGTTCTTCGCCAACTATCGTCCGCAGTTCTACTTCCGCACCACCGACGTGACCGGCGAAGTGATCCTTCCCGAAGGCACCGAAATGGTGATGCCGGGCGACAACGTTGCCCTCTCGGTCAAGCTGATCGCGCCGATCGCGATGGACGAAGGTCTGCGCTTCGCCATCCGCGAAGGCGGCCGCACTGTCGGTTCGGGCGTTGTCAGCAAGATTACGAAGTAATTCGCTGATCTTCGGCTAACACCGGAAAGAAAGCCCGGCTTCCGCAAGGAGGCCGGGCTTTCTCGTTTCTGCAGGCGCGAGCCACTCAGCCAATCGCCTATCGTATGATTACGTCAGGCCGGACAAAGTGGTTACTATCTTGCGTGGTTCGGGGTGTCCGGACCAGGTGGCAGGAAAGGCCGGAAAACTGCGAAAAAAGGGGCTTGCACGAATCCCGACCCGCGTGTAGGGGCGCCCTTCATATTGAATTGGGGGCGAAAGCCTCTTTGCTCTTTCTCATCGGTAGCAGGACACAATGGAAGCTCAGAATATCCGCATTCGCCTGAAAGCGTTCGATCATCGCGTGCTTGACCAGGCCACTGGCGAAATCGCGGAAACCGCGCGCCGCACTGGTGCGCTGATCCGGGGCCCCATTCCTCTGCCGACCAAGATCGAGAAGTTCTGCGTCAACCGCGGGCCGCACATCGACAAGAAGTCGCGTGAGCAGTTCGAAGTGCGCACCTACAAGCGGTTGCTCGACATCGTGCAGCCCAACGCCACCACTGTGGACGCGCTGATGAAGCTCGACCTGGCGGCCGGGGTCAATGTCGAAATCAAGCTGGCCTAAGCTCGGTTCGACTGAAAGTTTCGGACCTCTCGGTCCACATTCCTTCCGGGCTTCTGCCCGGCTCCAAGCGGATCAAGACCGCGACGAGACAGAGCCTCAGCACAAGTTGAGGACATAAGGGATACCTCCGAGGCTAGCCTCGGGCATGCGTCCCCCGTCTCGCTCCCTTTAGAGGGAGCACCCAGCCCGGACGGGGCGCGCATCACAAAATGGGCTGGACACGCCTGTAGGGATGGTCCCTGCAGGCCTCTGTAGGAGATGCATCATGCGCACTGGCGTGATCGCAAAGAAGGTGGGGATGACCCGCCTGTTCCAGGAAGACGGACGGCACGTGCCGGTCACTGTCCTGGCTTTGGAAGATTGCCAGGTGGTGTCGGTTCGCACTGCTGATCGCGACGGTTACGTTGCGGTGCAGCTGGGCGCCGGTTCCGCCAAGCAGAAGAATGTTGCCAAGCCGCAGCGCGAACACTTCGCCAAGGCTGAAGTTCCGTTGAAGCAGCAGGTTGTCGAGTTCCGCGTTGCGGACGACGCCGTGCTCGAAGTCGGCTCGACGATTGCCGCCTCGCATTTTGCGGTTGGCCAGCTCGTCGACATTTCGGGCCACACGCAGGGCAAGGGCTTTGCCGGTGCGATGAAGCGCTGGGGTTTCGGCGGTATGCGCGCCACCCACGGTGTCTCGATCAGCCACCGTGCCCACGGTTCGACTGGTAACCGCCAGGATCCGGGCCGCGTCTTCAAGAACAAGAAGATGGCCGGTCACATGGGCGACCGTCACCGCACCCAGCAGAACCTGGAAGTCGTGCGCGTCGATGACGAGCGCGGGCTGATCTTCGTCAAGGGTTCGGTCCCGGGTTCGAAGAACGCCTGGCTGACCGTGAAGGACGCCGTCAAGGTCGCCCGTCACGCCGAAGCGCCCTATCCCGCTGGTCTGAAGCAGGCCGCCAACAGCAATGCCGCTGCTCCCGCCGAAGCCCCTGTGGTTGACGCGCCGGAAGCCGGTGAAGGCCAGGAGGGCTAAGTCGTGAAGGTGAAGCTTTCCAATCTCGACGGGACCGCCGCGAAGGGCGACGTCGAACTGAATGACGACGTGTTCGGTCTCGAGCCGCGCGCCGACATTCTCCACCGCGTTGTCACCTGGCAGCTCGAAAACCGTCGCGGCATCGCCCGTGCAGCGCGCGAGCGTTCGGACGTGGCCCGCACCGGCAAGAAGTTCGGTCGCCAGAAGGGCGGCGGTACCGCTCGTCACGGCGACCGCAAGGCGCCCGTGTTCATCGGCGGTGGCAAGGCCATGGGTCCGCGTCGTCGTGAATTCGATGTGTCGCTGAACAAGAAGGTCCGTGCGCTGGGTCTGAAGATGGCTCTGTCGAGCAAGGCCAAGACTGGCCTGGTCGTCGTCGACACGCTCGACGTGACCGATGCCAAGACCAAGGCCGTTGCCGCTCAGCTGGCCAAGGCCAACTGGGGCAAGAAGGTGCTCGTGATCGACGGTGAGCAGGTCAATGCCGGGTTCGCCCGCGCGGCCCGCAACCTCGTCGGTGTCAACGTGCTCCCGGCTATCGGCGCGAACGTCTATGACATCCTGAAGCATGATACGCTGGTGCTGACGCGCGCCGCGGTCGAAAAGCTGGAGGCGCGTTTCAATGGCTAAGGACGCAATCGACACGCGTCACTACGACGTGATCGTGGCTCCCCACATCACTGAAAAATCGACGCTGCTCAGCGAAAACAACGCCGTGGTCTTCAAGGTGGCGGACAGCGCCACCAAGCCGCAGATCAAGGCGGCGGTCGAAGCCCTGTTCGACGTCAAGGTGGTCTCCGTGAACACCCTGACCCAGAAGGGCAAGACCAAGCGGTGGAAGGGCAAGCCCTATCGCCGTTCGGACGTCAAGAAGGCGGTCGTTCGCCTGGCTGAAGGCCAGTCGATCGACGTCACCAGCGGGATCTGAGGCGCACCATGGCACTCAAGAACTACAACCCGACCAGCCCGGCCCGTCGCGGCCTGATCCTGGTCGACCGCTCGGCGCTG
>JAKPAG010000054.1 GCA_029779535.1 Pseudomonadota bacterium
TCGGAGCCGTGCTGCGGCCGATCTCGCGAGCATCGAACGCAGCCTCGAGAAAACGCACATATTCTTCGGCCCCATCGGCGAAGA
Organism: Pseudomonadota bacterium; assembly: GCA_029779535.1. GTDB lineage: Bacteria > Pseudomonadota > Alphaproteobacteria > Sphingomonadales > Sphingomonadaceae > Novosphingobium. The sequence goes on from JAKPAG010000054.1 coordinate 85, forward strand.
TGTAAGGTGTTACTACGCCAAAGCCTTCAGGCACATGCATCGACCGTCTCCAACCAGCGACCACACTCTGGCGGCATCGGTAACGTTGTCAATCGACTGATTGGGTTTGGACCCTAGTGTAAATATTTTGATAATAATTCCCCAGTTTCCTAGGTGACGATTGGGCCCCTTTGCCAGTTCATAGGGTTTCCGGTGGACGCAAGCCTCGGAGAGGAAACGATTATTAGGGGATATCTCATGCGCAAGATTGCACTGGCGGCGACCACCGCCCTCGTGGTTCAAGGCCTCCTGATCAGCTCGGCACCGCTTGCCGCTGCCGATATCTCGGTTCCTGCAGCCCAGCTTTCCGATGCCCAGTCGACCTGCAACAGCCTATTGAAGCCGAACAGCAATTCGGGCTTCGTTACCGCCCCGATCAACGGCCGTGCAGTGCTGGTCAACCACTCCCAGACCGAAGAACTGATTTCGGGCCCGACGCTGATCGGCGATCCGGTCTACAGCAACATCAGCTTCGAAGACTTCAGCGTAAACGGCCATGCCGGCAACATCTGGGCGACGCCGACTGCACACACCCGCACCTGGTCTGACAGCGTTTCGGTCTTCCGCATCCACATCGAAGACACCTACAACTACACCTTCGACTGCAAGGTCTGGAAGACGATCACCAACAAGAGCGGCACCAAGGAAGTGGTTCCGCCCGACCAGCAGTCCTATGGCCACACCACGTCCACCTGGATCGTGACCACGGAATATGACGAAGAACGCCACACCGGTCCGGTGAGCGAAACCGGCAGCTGGCCGCAGGGTGACAGCACGCTGGTCTGCAATCGTCCGCAGGGCATCTGGACCCAGCAGAACGGCTTCACCGGCGAATGTTCCGACGACGCTAATGTGGCGGCCGGTGGTGACCTGGTTGATCTGCTGAACGGCAACAGCGGAGGCAACGGCGGTGGTTCCGGAAATGGCGGCAGCAACTCGGGCGGTGGCGGCAACGGCGGCGGCAATGGCGGTGGCGGCAAGCCCAAAGGGTAACTAAACCCTGGTCAGACAATCGATTTGGGGCGGCGCGGTTTCGATCGCGCCGCCCTTTTTAACATGGGCCCAAGACCGCGCCGACTTGATCAAGCGCCGCGAATTCAGAAGGTCTTGCGCAGGGCCAAAGTCACGGTCCGGCCGCGCGGATCAAGCAGCGCAGGTTGATAACGCAGCGGGGTCAGCCCTGAACCATCGCGAACGCGTTGGCGGCGATCGGTGACATTATCGACATTGAGCGTCAGGCGCAGCCCCTTGGCCCATGCCTGATCCGGCGCAAAAGTGCCGACATCGGCCCACAGCCGGAGGTCAAGGCGAGACAGCGAAGCAAAATGCAGGTCTGTCACGGTCGGCACGGCCCCGGCGCGAATCTGCGATGGGCCGCGCCAATTGCCATCAATGTCCAGACCGAACCCGCGGCCGCTCAGCCGCAGTTCCAGGTCAAGCGCATGGCGCGACACCCCCCCACCATAGCCGGTCGCCCCGCCGTTCAGGAGGTCGATCACCGGCAGCCCGGCACGCGCCTGGCGGGTGCTGCTGATCACCCAAGTATGGTACAACCCGCCATCAATCCGCCAGGCGCTGGCGCTGCCTTTCAGCCCGCCGGCGCTTGCCGCCTTGGTCTTGCCGAACTGATGCCGCAGGCGCAGCCCCCAGCGAAGCTGCTCGCGCCAGTCGCGCGCAAAGGTTACCGAACGGGCATCGACACGGGTCAGCAGGCCATTGGCATCACGCTGGTAACGGTCCGGAAAAGCCGCCTGCACGTCCGCGCTAACTGGCGGCAATGCGGCGGTCGCATCTCGGCTGCGCTGACGGACATAGTCGGCGACCAGATGCAGGTTGAATTTGTCGAACGGCTGCAGATCGCCGCCAAGTCGCCAGGTGCGCCGCCGTTCAGGCCGAAGCTGCGGGTTCCCACCGCTGATCATGTCAACTGCAACCGTCTCGTTGCGAAGGAAGTCATAGACCCGAACCCCGCCGGTCACGACGATCGCATCCGACAGGATCTGTGCCGATGGCGGCACTTCCTCGACGCTGTAAAGCGCGTTGAATGACAGTTGGTCCGACGGGCGCCATAGCATCCCGGCCGAAACGCTGGGCAGCGTCCCGACCTGGCTGGCATGGCGAAAACCGGCGCTGAGGTTGAGCTGCACCGCCCCCACCCCGCCCTTTCCAGCGGCCAGCAGAGGCAGGTCGAGTCCGGCCAGGCCATTGACCTCGTCCCGCCCGAAGGCAGTGCTGCGCGGCAATCCATTCAGGACGGTATCGGCATGGTTGCGGTCAAGCGACCCGCCCAGCCGCAGGTTCACGCGCGCTGCGCCAGCCGGCAGACGGAATATCGGCCCGGAAACCATCAATTGTGCCATCGCCGCGTCCGATCGGCTGTTCGACAGGTCCGAACGCATTGCCCCGAGCAAAACGGACGGCAAGGTTGCAAAGGGATTGACGCTGCCCGCCAGCAGCCCCGCTTCCAGCCCGGTCAGATCCGCCCCGCGCTCGCTCGTGGTGCGCGAAGTTCGGCGGGTGTAGCTGCCGGTAAGGGTAAAGCGCCATTCCCCTCGCGTGGTGTTGTAAGTGCCGCCAGCGGAGAAATTGCCCGCTCGGCGATTCTGCTCCAGCGCCGGACCGAAATACCGTGCCAGCAGCACGTCCTGGCTGAACGGCGTGAACGGCGAAGTGTACGGCAGGCGCAGCAAGCCCCCCGCTGCGCCCAGCTTCGCCTGGCCATCGGCAAGGTCGGCGCGCAGGTTGAGCGACAGAGTGCTGCGCGGCGACAGGTTGCGCAGCAGGGCAAGGTTCGTCGACAATTGCCGCACTCGCGGCAACAGCGAACGAAAGCTTCCCATCGGCGAACGATTGGCCCGGTTGGCGGTGCCAACAAAGTCCGCCAATACCGGATTGGCCTTGCCTGCCGGTATGCCCGCGACGGTGACCGGATAGCCCGTCATTGCGCTGAGCGCCGGATCAATCTGGCTGCCGAAGCCCGCCGCCTGGACATTCCCGGTCAAATCATAGGGAATGCCCGCATCCAGCGCGGTATCAATCCCGCGTTCGTCCTCGTCCAGCTCCTGTTCCATGTGCCCGCGAACCGTCCAGGTCGTGCGGTTGCCATTGCGAATGCGGGTATAACCCAGTTCAGCGGAGCTGTTCGCCGCCCCTCCCGCAGTCGCCTGGCCGGCCTCGCCACTGAAGCTTGCCTGCTTGAATTCAGGCTTGATGACCACATTGATCACGCGGCGATCAGGAGTCTGCCCGAACCGAGTGGCAAATTGCGGCGAGAGCAACTGGATCTTGGCCACCGCTTCGGTTGGCAAGGTCGAAATATCGCCAATCCCGCTTACCGGCTTGCCGTTGACCAGCACCACCGGCTCATCGCCATTAAGGTCCGAACCGATATCGTCGAGCAACTCGCCCACGGTGTTGCGCCCATATCCGGCGATCTCACCCTCGCCGAGCTCATCCTCATTCAGGATGCCTTCAAGCGAGCCATCGTTGCGCAGGCCGAAGACCACGATCTCGCGTGCATCAGGCGGCCCCTGGTCCTGTCCAACCTGATCGGAGTCCGCCTCGCTCTCGGCGGCAGAGGTTGCTGAAATCGCTCTTTCCGGCGCAACCAGAACGGCCGCCGCCCCCAGCAGGGTGGACAGGAAACGAAAAGGGCCCCCGGACATGCCTGGGACCCTAAACGTTAACCAAAAATTCGTCACCCATTATCGGGGAAAAAATCAGCGCAGTGACACCACGTTGTCGCTGTGGCGCGGATCACGGCGGTCGCCCCGGTACTGGCTGGCCATCGGCTCGTCGCCGGTTTCAACCGCGTGTGCCTGGCCAAAGCCGTTGAACGCGGTCTTCATCGCCGCGCCATAGGCGCCCAGCATACCGACCTCGATATAGTCGCCCGGCTGGATGTCGGCCGGAAGCTGGAACGGGCCTTCCATATAGTCGGCATCGTCGCAGGTCGGACCATAGAAGGCGAATTCGCCTTCCGCCTCGCCGCGCGCGTCGTTCAGGCAGCGCACCGGGAAACGCCAGCCAACGTGGGCCGCGTCATAGAGTGCGCCGTAAGCGCCGTCGTTGATGTACAGCTCATTGCCACGGCGGCGTTCGACCCGCACGATCATCGAATTGTATTCCGCGCACAGCGCCCGGCCGGGTTCGCACCACAGTTCCGACGAGTACGACACCGGCAGCGATTCCGCCGCGCGGTAAATCGCGCCGAAATAGTCTTCGAGCGGCGGCGGTTCCATGCCCGGGTAGATCGAGGGGAAGCCCCCGCCGACATCGATGATGTCGACCGTGACCGAGGCATCGACAATCGCCGCACGGACGCGCTCCATCGCCTGGACATAGGCGAACGGGGTCATCGCCTGGCTGCCAACGTGGAAGCAGATGCCGAGGCTGTCCGCGACCTGGCGGGTCGCCTGGAGCAGCGGTGCGGCATCGGCCAGGTCCACCCCGAACTTCGAGGCGAGGCTGAGCTCCGAATAGTCGGACGAGACACGCAGGCGCACGCACAGGGCCAGGTCTTCCGCCCCGCCGGTCGCCGCGACGATCTTGTCGAGTTCCTCATGGCTGTCGAGGCTGAAGGTGCGCACACCATGCTCGGCATAGGCTTCGGCAATCGCCGCCTGGCTCTTGATCGGGTGCATGAAGCACAGGGTCGCTTCGGGCAGCGTGCCACGCACCAGCCGCACCTCGGCAATCGAGGCAACGTCGTAATGCGTCACGCCCGCGTCCCACAGCACTCGGAGCAGTTCCGGCGAGGGATTGGCCTTGACCGCATAGAGCGACTTGCCCGGGAACTTCTCGACAAAGAAGCGGGCGGCTCGCGCGGCGGCGTGCGGGCGATTGAGGATGACAGGTTCGTCGGGCGAAAGGGCGCGAACTACTGCCGGTGCGTCAGGATAGCTGTGCAACTCAAGGGACCCCCAATAGGCCTTGCGGCCAGGTAACACGAAGACGAGGCTGCCTTGCGGTTATTGGAAGTCCCCTTGGGGCAGCGGATGGTCCCTATAGTCCGCCCACCCTGAACTGCAAGTGAAAACGCGCCCTTTGGCAGGGGCAAATCAACCATTCTGCAGGTGCTGTGCGACGGCCCGAAAGGCTGGCAGGCTGACCGGATCATTGCCGCTTCCGGCCGCGATCGGATGCGAGCCAAATCGGGCAATTACAAGCTCTGCCGCAGGGTCGATATAGATCGTCTGGCCATGGATTCCGCGTGCGGAAAAGGCCCCGGTATTGCCCGGCATCATCCACCACTGGCTGCGGTATGAACCTTCGGGAAGGTAGGTGTAACCGGCCGGAGCGAAGGCCGCGCGGCTGCCCCCCGCACGAATCGATTCGACCGCGGCTGCGTGGATTGCCTGGCCGGCATGGCCCTGCCCGTTCAGGCGCATCGCCTCGCCGAAACGGGCCAGGTCGCGCAGCACCGGATTGAGCCCGCCCCCGGCGAATGGCATGCCAGTGGGATCGAGCAGGAAATCGGCGTCCTGTTCCATCCCCAGTGGCTGCCAGATGCGCTCGCTCATCACCTGGTCGAGTCGCTTGCCTTCACTTCGGGCGACGATCCAGCCGAGCACTTCGGTGTTGCAGGTGCGGTAGGTGAAGCGCTCCCCATGCTCGCCCTGCTTGCGCACCGTGGGAAGGAAGGCATAGACGTCGCCCGGCCCGGCATAACCGGGTGCGCGCGGGGTCAGCCCCAGGGCGTTGCTCATCGCCCCGATCCCGGAATTGGCGTCGGTATAGTCCTCGCTGAAATCGAGCGCGGTGGTCATGTCCATCACCTGCCGCAACGTGGCGTCGGCAAAGCCGCTGCGGGCGAGTTCGGGCAGCAGGTCGGCTATCGGCGCGGCGGGGTCGAGCCGTCCTTCCTGGACCAGCATTTCGGCAATCGTGCCGACGAAGCTTTTGGTTACGGAGAAGGCGATGTGCGGTGTGTCGCGCCGGGTCGTGCCGAAATACCGCTCATAAATCACCGTGCCCCGGTGCAGCACCAGGATCGCATCGGTGAAATTGGCGGCCAGCGATTCGCCCCAGGTCAACTCGCGCCCGTCATCCAGCGTGGTGAAGCGCAGCGCATCGAGATCGTCGCGCAGCGACACCGGTAGTTCCCAGACCGCATTGCCCCGCCCGACCCGCGCCGAGGGGAGAAACTCGCGCATCCGGGAAAAGGCATGGCGGTGGGTCGGAAACCGCATGTGATCGGCCCGCGCCCAGGCCAGCCGCTTGCCGGGCGGCGGGGGCAAGCCCTCCATCCAGCCCATGGTCTTGGGATCACTGGTATGGGCGTCGAGAATCCGGTCCGGCATGCTGCTCCCCCTTCTGGTCTGGGGGCAGCATGCCTCAGCTCAGCCGGTCGCGGAAGTCCTCGTAACCAAAGCGCTTGATGCATTCGAGGCTGTCGGTTGCACTGTCCCACAGCCAGATCGATGGCAGCGGCACCCCGTTGAATGTGGTGGTCTTGACCATCGAGTAATGCGCCTGGTCGAGGAACGCGAAGCGCTGGCCGACCTCGGGGCCATTGGGGAAGCGATAGTCGCCAATCACATCGCCCGCCAGGCACGATGGCCCGCCCAGCCGCACCGCGCCGCCGGCAGTCTCGTCGATGTCGGTATCGATCTGCGGCAGTTCTCCCAGCATGGCGGGGCGATAGGGCGCTTCGAGTACGTCGGGCATGTGGCAGGTCGCGGAAATGTCGGTAATCGCGATCGGCATTCCGTTCCACGCGGTATCCAGCACCGTGCCGACCAGGATCCCGGCGTCGAGCGCCACCGCCTCGCCGGGTTCGAGGTAGATTTCCGCGCCGGTGTCCTCGGCCATGTCGCGCAGGAATTCGACCAGCTCATCGCGCTGGTAATCGGCGCGGGTGATGTGGTGCCCGCCGCCCAGGTTGATCCACTTGAACTGGCCGAACCACGGCTCGAGATAGTCGAACGCCACGTCCCAGGTGCGGCGCAGCGGTTCGAAGTCCTGTTCGCACAGGGTATGCATGTGGATGCCGTCGATCAGGGCGACATGCTCGTCGGTCAGCTGGTCGATCGGGAAGCCCAGGCGCGAGTGCGGCGCGCAAGGGTCATAGCGCGGCACTTCGCCTTCGGGGTGCAGCGGATTGACGCGCAGGCCGATGTCGAACCGCTCCCCCCGCGCCCGTGCCGCCTCGATGATCGCGCTGCACCGCACGATCTGCTGCGGCGAATTGAAGATCACGTGATCCGACAGTTGCAGGATCTCGTCGAGGTCCTCCGGCTTGTAGGCCGCCGAGTAGGTCGCGATTTCGCCGTCGTAGAACTCGCTGGCCAGCCGCGCTTCCCACAGGCCCGAAGTGCAGACCCCGTCGAGGTATTCGCCCACGATCGACGCGGTCGACCACATCGAGAACGCCTTGAGCGCCGATAGCAGCTTGATCCCCGCCCGGTCGCGCACATCGGCCAGGATCGACAGGTTCTGCCGCAGCCGCGCGGCATCGACCACGAAGCTGGGGCTGTCGACGCGGCTGAGGTCGAAGTGGGCAAAGGCCCCCGGATCGCCGGCTCTGGTTTCCATCAGAACTCGACCGGGCCGGCCAGTTCCTTCACCTGCCACGGCAGGCCCTGCGTATTGAGCATGTCCATGAACGGATCGGGGTCCATCTGTTCCATGTTGAACACGCCCTCGCCCGTCCAGGTGCCGGTTACCATCATCGCCGCGCCGATCATTGCGGGCACGCCGGTGGTGTAGCTGATCGCCTGGTTGCCGGTTTCGTGGAACGCGTCCTCGTGGTCGCAGATGTTGTAGATGTAAAAGGTCTTCTCGCCGCTGCCGTCAAGCGCCTGGCCGGTGGCGATGTCGCCGATGTTGGTCTTGCCCTTGGTGGTCGGGCCCAGCGTTTCGGGCTTGGGCAGCACGGCGGCAAGGAATTGCAGGGGCACGATTTCCTTGCCCTGGTAGACCACCGGGTCAATCCGGGTCATGCCCACGTTCTGCAGCACGGTGAGGTGCTGGATATAGGCATCGCCGAAGGTCATCCAGAACCGGCCGCGTTCCAGTTCGGGAATGAACCGGGCGAGGCTTTCCAGCTCCTCGTGATACATCAGGTACATGTTCTTGGGGCCGACGCCTTCGAATTCGAAGTTCTGGCGGATCGTCATCGCCGGGGTTTCGACCCATTCGCCACCTAGCCAGTGGCGCGCCGGGGCGGTCACTTCGCGGATGTTGATTTCCGGGTTGAAATTGGTGGCGAAGGCCTGGCCATGATCCCCGCCGTTGCAGTCGAGAATGTCGAGGCTGCGGATGGTCTTGAGCTTGTGCTTCTTGAGCCACATCGCGAACACGCTGGTCACACCCGGGTCAAAGCCACTGCCGAGCAGCGCCATCAGCCCCTTTTCCTTGAAGCGGTCCTGGTAGGCCCACTGCCAGCTGTATTCGAACTTCGCCTCGTCCTTCGGCTCGTAGTTCGCGGTATCGAGATAGTTAACGCCCGCCGCCAGGCACGCATCCATGATCGGCAGGTCCTGGTACGGCAGCGCCAGGTTGACCACCAGCTTCGGCCCGATCTGTTCGATCAGCCGGGTCAGCGCGGGCACTTCCTCGGCGTCAATCTCGTAGGTGTGGACGGTCACGCCGGTGCGTTCCTTGACCGAAGCGGCGATCGCGTCGCACTTCGTCTTCGTGCGGCTGGCAAGGTGAATCTCGGTGAAGATCCCCGCATTCATCGCCATCTTGTGCACGCAGACCGAGCTGACCCCGCCCGCACCGATCACCAGAACCTTGCTCACAACCGAATCTCCTTTGCGGACGCGATGGCGCGCATATAGGATTGTTTCATGACAGCACAACAAATGCGCAGCCCCAGCCGGGAAGGCGTCGCCCGGGCCGCGGACAAGATAGCACAGCTTTTGCCGCAGACACCCCTGCTGGAAGCGGAAATCAATGGCCATACCGTGTGGTGCAAGGCCGACAGCCTGCAACCGATCGGCGCGTTCAAGATTCGCGGCGCCTGGCACCGGCTGAGCGACCTGTCGCAAGCCGAACGCGCGGCCGGCGTGGTCGGCGTCTCCAGCGGCAACCACGCGCAGGGCGTGGCCTGGGCAGCGCGGCGACTGGGCATCCGCGCGACCATCGTCATGCCGGTCGATGCGCCGCAGGTGAAACTGGCCGCCACCCGCGCGCTGGGTGCCGAAGTGGTGCTGTACGACCGCCCCGGCGGGGAAGACCGCGATGCGGTGGCGAGCCGCCTGTGCGCAGAACGCGGCGCGACGCTGGTCCACGCCTATGCCGATCCCTGGGTAATCGAGGGCCAGGGCAGCGCCGGGCTGGAAATAGTGGCGCAAATGCAGGCGCGCGGGCTGGACGGGCCGACGCGGATCGTCACTCCGTGCGGCGGCGGCGGGCTGACTGCCGGGCTGGCCTTGGCCTGCCCCGATGCGGAAGTGATCCCGGTGGAACCCGAAGGGTGGGACGATGTCTGCCGCAGCCTGGCCAGCGGCGAAATCCAGCGTGTCGCCGCCGATGCCCCGCCGACGGCCTGCGACGCCCTGCAAACCCCCGCCACCTGGCCGATAAACTTTGCCGTGCTGCAACAGCGCTGCAAATTTGGCCTGGTGGTCAGTGCGGCCGAAGTGCGCGCGGCGCAGCGTTGGGCCTTCAGTGTGCTGCACCTGGTGCTGGAACCGGGCGGCGCGGCGGCGCTAGCGGCGGTGCTGGCGGGCAAGGCCCCGGTCGATGGGCGCACCACGATCATGCTGACCGGCAGCAACACCGATCCCGCCAGCTTTGCCAAGGTGCTGCAAGACGACGATTAGTTGCGTTTGACAATCGTTGTCACAAGGCACACCCTCGCCGCACTCGGATCGCAAAAAACGGGGGGAGAACAATCATGCAGGCGCAGATGCTCGCGCCCGCCGCCGCGCTGGTGCTGTGGTCGCTCATCATGCTGGTCTGGACAGCCGCGACCCGGTTTCCGGCGATGGCCAGGCTGGGCGTCAACGTGAAGAGCGCGCCGCCCGGCGGGCGCGGCCAAAACCTTGACGGGGTCCTGCCCGACCAGGTGCAGTGGAAAAGCCACAACTATGCCCACCTGATGGAACAGCCGACCATCTTTTATCCGGTGGTGGTGATCCTGGCCCTGATGGGCCCCAATCCGGGCGACGTGGCAATTGCCTGGGGCTATGTTGCACTGCGGGTGCTCCATTCGCTGTGGCAGGCCACGGTGAACACGATCCCCGTCCGCTTTACCCTGTTTATCCTGTCCACGGTGTGCCTGGTCCTGCTGGCCATCCACGCCTTTGAACTGACCGCGCTGGCCAAGGGAGTTGCCGCATGATCGGAATGGAAGTGCTCAAACCGCTCGCCGTACTGGCGAGCTGGACCATGGTGATGTGGCTTTGGATGTATGCCACCCGCATCCCGGCAATGAACGCCGCCAAGATCGATAGCAAGACGCTGGTCGGCGGCACCGGCAAGGATCTTGACGCCGTGCTGCCGGGCAAGGTCCAGTGGATTGCCCACAATTACAACCACCTGCACGAAGCGCCGACCGTGTTCTATGCGGTGGTCCTGGCGCTGGCGCTGGTCGGCCAGGGCGACGGGCTGAACGCGCAGTTGGCCTGGGCCTATGTCGGCCTGCGCATTGCCCATTCGCTGGTCCAGGCGATCTCGAACCGGGTGTTGGTGCGCTTCCTGCTGTTCGCGCTGTCCAGCCTGTGCCTGATCGCACTGACGCTGCACCTGCTGATCGCGGTGTTCCACAATTGAACGTGCAGGCGGCCGGACCATCCGGCCGCCGCCACATGGCGCGATCGGGTACGCCCGATCCCGCCGATTTCAGAACATCTTGCGGAATTCCACCTCGATCACCCGGCCGCGCGGATCCATGTAATCCGCCTGGTAGGAGATCGGCACCGCGCCCGCGGCATCGGTGACCTTCTGGCGCGAATCGAACAGGTTTTCCGCCCGCAGCGACAGGCGCGTGCCCTTCCAGAAGGGCTTGTCCTTGAACTGCTGCGCCATGTCGACGAACAGGTTGACGTTCAGCTTGGTCACGCTGCCAAAGCGCAGGTCGCTGGTCCCCGGCGCGCCGCTGGCCTTGACCCGCGTCGGCGCGGTCCAGCTGCCGTTGGCGAACATGCCGAAACCGCGATAGAACCACCCGCCGTTCATTTCGAGCGAATTGCGCGGCGTGCCGCCCGCGCTCAGCGCATCGCCGCCCAGCAGGTCAAGCGCCGGGCCGCCCGGCACAACCAGCACTTCGTTGCTGAACTGGACAGTGTGATAAAGCCCGAGATTCCAGCGCCCCTGGCCGCCGCCGCCCATCATCATGCCCATCATGCTGCCACGCAGGCCGCCGCCACCGGGGCCGCGCATTCCGCCCGCAGGCGGGGGGCCGCCAGCCGGACGCTGGCCGCCTCCGGCCATACCCATCATGCCGCCGCCGGGCGCAGCCTTGCCCAGCGCGCCGGACAGGTTGAAGCCCCAGCGCAGGCGCGAACTGGTCTGCTCGGCCAAGGTGACCGGTCGCTGGTCCACCGTCACGATCCGTCCGCTGGCATCGCGGATCACCCGCCCCGGATAGGCCGCCTCGATCGCCGGGGTCAGCAACGGCAGGCTCGCCGTCACATCGTTCGAACGGTTGCGGAAGTATTCGACCACCAGGTTCGAATTGGCCAGTACCGGCAGCTGCCAGTTGGCCCCCAGCTTGAGATCGCGCTGGCGTTCCTTTTTCAGCAGCGGGTTGCCTCCGCCAATCACCGTCGCCAGCACGGTTTCGCCGCGCGTGAAATCATAGATCGGGACGTTGAAGGTCTGGGTCAGCGGGTTGCCCAGCTGGCTGATCGCCGGCGCCGCCTCGTTGGCGATATAACTCGCTTGCAGGCCCAGCTTGCCGGTGGGCGACCAGGTCAGCCCGGTGCTCCAGCTGTTGACCTGGCCAAAGTCGGACACGTGGGTCCGGTCAGCGCTGAGGTTCAGCGCCACGTCGCCCACACCGGACAGGAAATGCTCGCGCCGGCTGGTCAGCGGGATCGCGACATTGACGCCCCCGATTACCCGGTTGCGGGTCAGCGAGACAGGGCCGGTGGCGGTGCGCGAATCCTCGCTGTCGTAGCCCAGCCAGGTATAGCCGGCCTTGAGCGTGGTGGTCACCTCGCCTGCCGGCAGGCGCAGTGGCCGGCCGACCAGGGTGACCAGGCTGTCCACCCGGTCGGAATTGGTCCGGGCCACGTCGCGCCCCGCATTCGGCACGCCGGGCAGCGTGCCGGTAAGCGACAGCGTACCCGCCGCCGCCGCCGCGACCAGCGCAGTGGTATCGGCCCGGCGGTCGATCCAGGTGGTGCCTTCCGCGTGGGTTGCATCGACCGTCGCACTCAGCTGCCAGCGGCCCAGGAACGCGTTGATCCCAGCCCCGCCCTGCACCGTGCGCGTGCGGCTGCGGCGTTCCAGCGGATCGCCCAGGGTGCGCAGCGCGGTCGCCCCGCCCGGCGCGGTCAGTTGCACCACATCAAGGCCCGACAGGCTGAGGCTGTCGTCCTGGCTGAGATTGGCATTGGCGCTGATCTGGCCGCCGGTCCCGCCCTTGCCCAGCCCCTTGGCCCAGCTGAGGTTGAGCCCCAAGTTGCGCGAATCCGCGATCAGCGTGCGGTTAGCTGCCGGATCGGGATCGCTCGCTACACTGCGGACCACCGACTGGATGACCGGCCGCTCGTCCTCGGTCAGCGGGCTGGTATCTTCGGCGGTGAAGGTCAGCGAAAAGCGTTGCGGCCCTTTCAGCTTGAGCGCGGTCGCCTCGAACTGCCCGGTGCCCCAGCCGCCCCGCGTCGGCACGGCATATTCCGCCTCGACCCGCTTGCTGGTGTAATTGTCCTTGAGGATGAAGTTCACCACCCGCGCATCAGGCGCAAAGCCATAGCGCAGGCCGACTTCCTCCGGCAGCACTTCGACCTTCTTGATCGCTTCGGGCGGGTAATTGCGCATTTCGCGGAAGCTGGTGATCCGCTGGCCGTTGACCAGGATCGCCGGCGGACCATCGCCGCGCCCGCGGCCCGAACCCGTCTGCGGCGCGATCCGGGTCAGGACATCGGTGATCGACGAGGCGCCCAGCGCGGCCACTTCCTTTTCATCGAACGTCGCGATCGGCGGCTGCGGCGCATCGACCTGACCGCGCACCCGCTCGGCCACGACCAGGATTTCGGTGCCGCTGTCCTGAGCGTCCTCATCAGCCGCGACGGGCGCGGGATCGGCGGGCGCTTCCTGCGCCTGGGCAGGTGCGGCAGCCAGGACGGCAGCCAAGGCGATCAGGGAAAGGTTGGCATTCACGGGCATTTCGTTCCACTTATGGCTTGAAATCAGGGGTTTTGGCCGCCCTCCCGTTCCCAAGGCGCTCGTTGGCCGAACTGTTCGTGAATGGCAAGACAACACGGCGTAACAATTTGTCGCGCGCCCGCAATACAATGCCAAATGCGGCAAATGCGCCTAAGGCTTCCCTTTTCGCGCCTGCGGGGCTATGGGGCGCCGCAATGAAGCTGAACTCTTACGGATATTGAGCGCGGATGGCGAAGGAAGAACTGCTAGAAATGCGTGGCACGGTGGTGGAACTGCTGCCGAACGCCATGTTCCGCGTCCGCCTGGAAAACGACCACGAAATCCTTGGCCATACCGCCGGCAAGATGCGCAAGAACCGCATCCGCGTGCTGGTTGGCGATGAAGTCCTGGTGGAACTGACCCCCTATGACCTGACCAAGGGGCGCATCACCTATCGCTTCATGCCCGGCCGTGGCGGCCCCGGCCAGTTCGGCTAAGCCCGGCGCGTGACCGCGCCTGCCCTGATCCTTGCCTCGGCCAGCCCTCGCCGGCGTGAACTGATCGCGCGGCTGGGGATTGAGCCTGCGGGGATTTCCGCCGCCGACATCGACGAAACTCCGCGCATGCACGAGGATCCGCGCGCCTATGCCCGCCGCATGGCGCGGGAAAAGGCGCTGGCGGTAACCGCCGACGATGCCTTTGTCCTGGCCGGCGATACGGTGGTTGCCTGCGGCCGCCGCATCCTGCCCAAGGCCGAGGATGAGGCGACCGCGCGGCGCTGCCTTGAGCTGCTGTCGGGCCGGCGCCACCGGGTGCTGTCGGCCGTTGCGCTGAAGGCGCCCGATGGCACGCTGCGCGAACGCCTGTCGGAAACCATCGTGCGCTTCAAGCAGCTCTCGGCCGAGGAAGTGGCCGCCTACCTTGCTGGCGGCGAATGGCATGGGAAAGCAGGTGGTTACGCGATCCAGGGTAGCGCCGAAGGGCTGATCGCCTGGATCGGCGGCAGCCATTCGGGCGTGGTCGGCCTGCCCCTGTTCGAAACGCGCGGCCTGCTCAAGGCGGCGGGGTTCCCCCTTGGCTGAGTGGCTGGTCGAACGCGGCATCGGTGAAGACCGCGCGCTGCTGATCGACCATGGTGAAGTGCTTGCCGCGCGGCTGCGCTGGCCCGGCGGGCTGGAGGCCGGCCTGGTCGACACCGCGGTGCTGATCGCGCGCACCAAAGGGTCTAGACGCGGCACCGCGCGCTTTAGCAGCGGCGAGGAGGCCCTGGTCGACAGCCTCCCGCCTGCCGCCAGTCAGGGCGCCTCGCTGCGCCTCAGGATAGCCCGTGCGGCCATGTCCGAACACGGCCGCTTCAAGCTCGCCCAGGCCCGCCCGAGCGACGAGCCGCTCTGCCCTGCCCCTACCCTGGCCGAGCAGACCGGCGGGCGCGAGGTCCATGCCTTTCCCCCCGCACTGTGGGACGAGGTGTTCGCCCAGGCCTGGTCCGGGCAGTTCGATTTTGCCGGCGGGGCGCTGACCGTCAGCGCGACCCCGGCGATGACCCTGATCGACATCGACGGCGCCCTGCCCCCGCGCGAGCTGGCGTTGGCGGCGGTTCCCGCCGTGGCCCGGGCGATTGGCCAGCTGGACCTGGCTGGTTCGGTCGGGATCGACTTTCCCACCCTGTCCGACAAGGCGGATCGCCGCGCGGTCGACGAGGCGCTGGGCGCGGCACTGGCGCGCTGGCCGCATGAGCGCACGGCGATGAACGGATTCGGCTTCGTCCAGCTGGTCGCCCGGCTCGAGCGGCCTTCGCTGCTGGCGCTGCTGGCGCGCGACAAAGCCGGCGCGGCGGCCCGGCTGCTGCTGCGCCGCGCCGAAGCGGTCCATGAACCCGGCGTGCTGCTGCTGAGCGCACATCCGGCCGTGCGCCGGGCCGTGCGGCCCGAGTGGGAGGCCGAGCTGCTCCGCCGCACGGGCAGGCAACTGCGCTGGGCCGAGCAGGATGGCCTTGCACTGGACGCCGCCTTCGCGCAGGCGGTGGCCGCATGAGCATCGCCCCCACCCGCAAGTGCCCAATCTGCGGCAAGCCCCGCACCGCCGAGCACAGCCCGTTCTGCTCGACCCGCTGCCGCGACCGCGACCTGGTGCGCTGGCTGGACGATGGCTACGCCCTGCCCGGCCCGCCGGCCGAGCGCGAGGACGAAACCTTCTGACAAGGCCCTGTTGATCCAGACTCTATCTGCGCGCAGCGCCGTGCAATCTGGTGCCAATCCACTATCCCGCATGAGCCGCCCGGCCCTGCCGCGGACGAGCGCGCGACCCGGTGTCTGGCGGCCTGATCGCCGCCTTGCCAAACAAAGCTGCCAAAGGGGGTTGCCAAGCGCGACGCACTTCGCCATAGGCGCGCTTCCAATCGCTCGCCGGTTCGCACAACGGATCGTCGCCGCAGCGCCCGGGTAGCTCAGTTGGTAGAGCACATGACTGAAAATCATGGTGTCGGTGGTTCGATTCCGCCCCCGGGCACCACTGCCCTTGCCGCTGGCGGGCGTGGTGTCTAACAGATCCCAATGACACAAGGGGGGAGCAAGCCCGCGTCCAGCGGGATCGATTGGGAATCGCTGCCCTACGGCGGCGATCTCTATGGCGAACTGCATCTGGCAGAGACTGCCGCGCAGCCCTTGCCGGAAAAGGACAGCTACTTTCCCGGCCTGGCGATCTGCGGCGTGGCCGCAGCGGCAGCGGCCTGGCTATCGGACCACTACGGCTTTCCGATCATCCTGCTGGGTCTGCTGATCGGCCTCTCGCTCAATTTCATCGCGCGCGAGCCCAAGACTCACAAGGGGCTGGATTTCGCCAGCCGCACCTGCCTGCGAATCGGCATCGTTGTGCTTGGCCTGCAAGTGACCTTCGAGCAGATCACCGCGCTGGGCGCGGCGCCCTTTGGCGCGCTGCTGGTGGTGATGACTGCAACCTTCTTTGCCGGGATGCTGGGCGCGCGGCTGTTCGGCCAATCCAGCTATGCCGGGATGCTGGCCGGCGGCGCCACCGCGATCTGCGGGGCCAGCGCCGCGCTGGCGCTTTACGGCGTGATCGGCAAGGACCGGCTGAGCCAGGCACAGTTCGCGCTGACCCTGGTCGGCGTCTCGCTGGCCAGCGCCATGGCCATGTCGGTCTATCCTGTGCTGGCCGGAGAGCTGGCGTTAACCCACCAGCAGGCCGGGTTCCTGATTGGCGCCTCGATCCACGATGTCGCCCAGGCGATCGGCGGGGGCTATGCCTTTTCCGACCAGGCGGGCGCCTATGCCACCATCGTCAAGCTGGCCCGCGTGGCCCTGCTTGCCCCGGTCGTCGCGCTGGTCACCCTGGCGATCGGCGCGCCGGGCGAAGCGGCCGGGCAGCCGGTGTGGAAGCGCCTGGCCCTGCCCTGGTTCATCACCGCCTTCCTCGCCACGGTCGCGCTCAACAGCCTTGTCACCGTGCCCAAGGAACTGGCGCATGGGGCGCTGGTGGGATCGAAGGCGCTGCTGCTGCTGGCCGTGACCGCCACGGCGATGCGCAGCCGCATGGATCTGCTGATGGAAATGGGCTGGCGGGCAACCGTGCCGGTGCTCGCGGCCACGCTCGTCAGCTTTGGCTGCGCGCTGGGCTTTGCGGTGCTGCTACTTTAGCGCCTGGTGCGCCGCCAGCGCGCGGGCGCGGCCGGCGGTGTGTTCCACCAGCTTGCGCGGATAGCCGCGCACCGGCAGCGGCGGATCGTGGATCGCCGCTTCGGGCAGGTGCGCCAGTTCCGGGACCCATTGGCGGATATATTCGGCCGCATCGAACTTCGGGCTTTGCGTCAGCGGCGCCATGATCCGCACGAACATGTTGCTGTCCACCCCGGTGCCGGCGCTCCACTGCCAGTTGACCGCGTTCTGGGCGTAATCGGCGTCGACCAGCGTATCCCAGAACCATTCCTCGCCCCGCCGCCAGTCGATCAGCAGGTGCTTGATCAGGAAGCTGGCGACGATCATCCGCACGCGGTTGTGCATCCAGCCGGTGTGCCACAGCTGGCGCATCCCGGCATCGACGATCGGATAGCCGGTGCGCCCCTGCTGCCAGGCTGTCAGGTCCGCCTCGGCCTCCGCCCCCTCGCGCCAGGGGAAGGCGTCATAGGCCGGGCGGGCGTTGCGGCTGCCATAGTCGGGGAACTGCGCGATCACGTTCTGGGCATATTCGCGCCAGCCCAGTTCGCCCAGGAACGTATCGACGCTGCCCCCTGCCCCGGCCACCGCGTGCCATATGGTCGCCGGTGAAATCTCGCCGAAATGGAGGTGGGCCGACAGGCGCGAGGTGCCTTCCTGCGCGGGAAAGTTGCGGCGCTGCTGATAGCGCGCGGCGCGGGCGACGAAGGCATCGAGCCGGGCCAGCGCGCCCTCCTCGCCCGGGGTCCATTCCGCGCGGAAACCTGCCGCCCAGTCGGGCTTGGTCGGCAACAGCGCCCAGTCTTCAAGTCGGCCGCTGTCCGGCCAGACATCGGGCGCCGGAATGCGCTCAGGCGCGGGCAGCGGCGGCGCGGGCGGCATCCGCTCGTTCAGCGCACGCCAGAACGGAGTGTAGATCTTGAACGGCGTGCCGCTGCCGGTCAGCACCGATCCCGGCGGGGCAAGGTAGTTGCCGTGATGCAAGTGCAGCGCCAGCCGCGCCGCTACCGCGCGTTCAGCATTGCGCCACCACGGCTCGTAATGGTGCAAGGCGTGGACAGCATGGGCCCCGGTTTCAGCAGCCAGCGCCGCCAGCACCTCGTCACTCTTGCCACGCCGCAGGATCAGGCGCGAGCCGCGCTGGCGCAGCGCCGCATCCAGGCTGGCGAGCGAATGGTGCAGCCACCAGCGCGATGCCCCGCCCATCCGGCGGTGGCGCGCGGTTTCATGATCCAGCACGTAAACCGGGATCACCGGCCCGGCCGCGCAGGCCGCCAGCAAGGCAGGCTGATCGCCCAGCCGCAGGTCGCGGCGCAGCCACAGGATTGAAGGAGCAGTCATACCGGCGGCCTAGGCGCAGTGGCCCGGGCCGCCAATATGTCCCTGCGGGCCGGTCAGTGTTCGACCGTCCAGGTTTGGCCCTTGGCCAGCAGCTTCGACAGGTCGGTGCTCTTGCCTTCGCGCGCCTTGGCGTCCTGGCCCAGCAGTTCGACCTCGTAAGTCGGGCGCGGATCGTCATAGATCACGCCCAGCGCCATCGGGAACGGCCCGAACGGCATTTCGACCAGCATGTGCGCGACCGAACGGTTGGTCACGTCATGGACCAGCACGCCGGCGGCCTGCCAATCGCCATCGACCACGTCGACCACCTTCAGCGTCAGCTGCTCGGCGTCGAGCGCGATGCCCTTGGTGCCGCCGGTCTTGTCGGAACCGAACAGCATGGGTTCGCCATTCTTGAGCCACAGCTGGCGGTCTTCGGCGCCCTTGGGGGCGGCGAAATCCTCGAACCGGTCCTTGTTGTAGACGATGCAGTTCTGGAAGATCTCGACAAAGGCCGCGCCCTGGTGGGCATGGGCCGCCTTGAGCACGTCGGGCAGATGCTTCGACACGTCGAACCCGCGGGCGATGAACCGTCCGCCCGCGCCCAGCGCGAAAGCGCAGGGGCTGGCCGGCCGGTCGACCGAGCCCATCGGCGAGGTCGGGCTGTTGGTGCCAACCCGGCTGGTGGGCGAATACTGCCCCTTGGTCAGCCCGTAGATCTCGTTGTTGAACAGCATGATCTGGCAGTTCAGGTTGCGGCGGATCAGGTGGAACGTGTGGTTCCCGCCGATCGACATGCCATCGCCGTCACCCGTGACCAGCCAGACGTCGAGTTCGGGGTTCGACAGCTTGATGCCGGTGGCAAAGGCCGGGGCGCGGCCGTGGATGGTGTGGAAGCCGTAGCTGGCCATGTAATAGGGGAACCGGCTGGAGCAGCCGATGCCCGAGACGAACACCGTGTTGGCCGGGTTCGCGCCGATTTCCGGCAGCGTGCGCTGCACCGCCTTGAGGATGGCATAGTCCCCGCAGCCGGGGCACCAGCGGACTTCCTGGTCCGATTCCCAGTCCTTGAGCGTGGTGGTGATGGGGGCAATCGCGTTCATGCCAGCGCTCCTTCGATCGCTGCCTCAATTTCGGCAATGGTGAACGGCTGACCGCTCGTCTTGTTGAGCGGGCGGGCATCGACCAGGAACTGGTCGCGCAGCACGGTCTTGAACTGGCCGGTGTTCATTTCGGGGACGATGATCTTGTCATAACCGCGCAGAAGATCGCCAAGATTTTCCGGCAGCGGCCAGATGTGGCGGACGTGGATGTGGCTGACGTCCAGCCCCTTGGCCCGCGCCCGGCGCACCGCCTGGTGGATCGGGCCATAGGTGCTGCCCCAGCCGACTACGGCCAGCTTGCCCTTGTCGCTGCCCAGGGTGACTTCCTGCGCCGGGATGCCCTTGGCCACGCCATCGACCTTGCCCTTGCGGGCGTCGGTCATCGCCTGGTGCGCGGCGGGGCTGTAGTCGAGGTTGCCGGTACCGGGGTTCTTCTCGATCCCGCCGATGCGGTGCATCAGGCCGGGGGTGCCGGGCTTGATCCACGGGCGCGCGCCCTTCTCGTCGCGGGCATAGGGCAGCAAGGTGCCGTCGGGGCCGTTGGGTTCCTGCAGGAACCGCACCGGGAACGGCTTGTACGCGCTAACGTCGGGCACCTGCCAGGGTTCGGCGGCATTGGCGATGTAGCCGTCGGTCAGCAGCATCACCGGGGTCATGTACTGCACCGCGATGCGGCAGGCTTCGATCGCGCATTCGAACGCATCGGACGGGCTGCGCGCGGCAATCACTGGCAGCGGCGTATCGCCGTTGCGGCCATAGACCGCCTGGTAAAGGTCGCTCTGCTCGGTCTTGGTCGGCAGGCCGGTTGACGGGCCGCCGCGCTGCGAGTTGACGATCACCAGCGGCAGCTCGGTCATCACCGCCAGGCCCATCGCCTCGCCCTTGAGCGCGATGCCCGGGCCGGACGAGGAGGTGACGCCCAGATGGCCCGCATAGCTGGCACCGATCGCGCTGGCGATCGCGGCGATTTCGTCTTCCGCCTGGAAGGTGGTGACGCCGTATTCCTTCATCCCCGCAAGGTAATGCAGGATCGAGCTGGCCGGGGTGATCGGGTAGCCGCCGAAGAACATCGGCAGTTCCGCCAGCTGCGCGCCCACGACCAGCCCCAGCGCCACCGATTCCGCGCCGGTGACGGTGCGGTAAAGGCCCGCCGGGCTGGGCACCGGATCGAGGTGGGTCTGGTGCAGCTGCCCGCCCAGTTCGGCGGTTTCGCCGTAAGCGTGCCCAGCGTTGAGCGCGGCGATGTTGGCTTCGGCCAATACCGGGTTCTTCTTGAACTTGTTGTTCAGCCATTCGACCAGCGGGGCGCGGTCGCGGTCGAACATCCACAGCGCCAGGCCCAGCGTCCACATGTTCTTGCAGCGCAGGGCTTCCTTGTTGCCCAGGCCGAACGGCTTGACCGATTCCAGCGTCAGTGCGCTGATGTCGAAGGCCAGCACCTTCCACTTGGCCAGGCTGCCATCCTCGATCGGGTTGGCGTCATACTTGGCCTTTTCCAGGTTGCGCTTGGTGAATTCGCCGGTGTCGGCAATGATCAGCCCGCCGGGCTTGAGCGCCTGGACGTTGGTCTTGAGCGCCGCCGGATTCATCGCCACCAGCACGTCGGGGGCGTCCCCGGCGGTGTCGATCTCGGTCGAGCCGAAGTTGATCTGGAATGCCGACACGCCGAACAGCGTGCCCTGCGGCGCGCGGATTTCGGCGGGGAAATCGGGGAAAGTGGCAAGATCGTTGCCCGACAGCGCGGTCGACAGGGTAAACTGTCCGCCCGTCAGCTGCATCCCGTCGCCGGAATCCCCGGCAAAACGGACAACGACGGCTTCGGGGGCATTGCTGGTGCGGGCTTCGGGTTCGGCGAGTTGCGTGGCCATGCTTGTTCCTTGTCAGGCGGATTGACGCCTTGGACCTGCGCCTAATCCCCTCCCTGCGCGGCGGGCAATCAAGAAAAACTGTCCTGCCGCCAATTCCACCAAAGGGCCGCCAAGGCGGCTAGTCAAGTGGCATTCGGCAATTTAACCTGTCGATTAAACGATAACCCGAGAGGATTGCCCATGACCGATTCCACCCCCTTGATCCGTGAAGACGTCGCCGGGTTCCTGGCCCTGGCGAACAGCCTGCCCAAGCCCGAGGCGCTGGTGGCCGAGGAACAGCGCGCCGGCTATCTTGGCCTCAAGGCCATGACCGAGGCCGACCCGCGCCCGATGGCGGTGATCAGGGATCTGACCTGCCCCGGCCCCGCGGGCGAAATTCCGGTGCGTTTCTATGACGTTCGGGAAAGCCGCGATCCTTCGCCGGTGGTGCTGTTCTTCCACGGCGGCGGCTTCGTGATCGGCGATCTCGACACCCACAATTCGCTCTGCACCGAACTGTCGGCAGAACTCGACCTGCCGGTGCTGGCGGTCCACTACCGCCTGGCGCCCGAGCACCCCTTCCCCGCCGCGCCCGACGATTGCGAGGCCGCCGCGCGCTGGCTCGCCGCCAGCCCCGCAGAACTGGGCCGGACCGTTACCGGGCTGATCACCATCGGCGGCAGCGCCGGGGGCAACCTGGCCACGGTTACCGCCCGCGCGCTGTGCGACAAGCCGGCCGCCGCGCCGATGCTGCTGCAGGTGCTGCTTTATCCCGCAACCGACGAATCGCAGGACGGATCGATGGAAACCTTCGCCGAAGGCCACCTGCTGACAAAGGCCGTGATGGAATGGTTCTATTCGCTTTATCAGCCAAAAAGCGGCGATCCGCGCGCCTTCCCGCTCCACGCCAGCGCCAAGGGCATGTGCCCGTCGATCGTCGCCACGGCGGGGCTTGATCCGTTGCAGGACCAGGGCCGGCGGATGGCGGCCAAGCTGGTCGATGCGGGCGTCGACACGCTGTACCTGCACATCGCGGGCATGACGCACGACTTCTCGTCCACCCGCAAGGCCCTGCCGAGCGCTGCCGCCGCCACGGCCAAGGTGATCGCGGCGATGAAGTTGATGTTGCAGCAGGTTTAGGGGTAAGGGGTCGGCCATGACCGACCCTTTCACCCATCTGCCCTATCGCCCCTGCGTGGGCGTCATGCTCGTCAACCAGTCCGGCCACGTCTTCGTCGGCCAGCGGATCGACACGCGCGGCCAGCCTGACGAAGGCGGGGTCTATTGGCAGATGCCGCAAGGCGGGATCGACGATGGCGAAGAAGTGATGCAGGCCGCCCTGCGCGAGTTATGGGAAGAAACCGGGGTGGAGGAACGCCACATCACCCTGCTCGCCCAGACGCGCGAGGAACTGCTTTACGACCTGCCGGACGAATTGATCGGCAAGCTGTGGAAGGGCAAGTACCGCGGCCAGCGCCAGCACTGGGTGCTGGCGCGGTTCGGCGGCGCGGACGCGGACATCCACCTCGAACGGCACGATCCGCCCGAATTCTGCGCCTGGAAATGGCTTGAACCGGAGCAGCTGCCCGAAGTGATCGTGCCGTTCAAGAAGCGCGTTTACCGTGCCGTCCTGGACGAATTCCGCGACCTGATCTGACGATCAGTTCTGCGTTACTTCCGGCTGCGGCTTGACCTGTTCGGCGGTGACGACCTGGGGCGCCGGTCCCTTCTGGATCGCGGCGGCCAGTTCCAGCGAAGCGGCGCAGTCCCCGCCGCACAGTTGCTGCAGGCGAACGAGGTTGCGCCGCGCCTTTTCCACCGCGCCCTTTTCCACCAGCGCCGCGCCTTCTCCGGCGATGGCATACTGGTTGGACGGATCGATCTTCAGCGCCTGGCGGTAATAATGCAACGCCTTGCCCTGCATCCCCTGCTTGCGGGTCGCTTCGGCCAGGTTGAGGTAGATCGCGACATGGCCCGGCTGGATCGCCAGCGCGCTTTCATAGGCGTCGATCGCTTCATCGATCTTGCCCGCCACCAGCGCGGCCCGGCCCTGCTGGACCAGCGCCGCCGCGCGCGGATCCAGCGGACTGGGGGTCGCACTGTGCGACATGCTGGAAGTGACGCCCGCCAGCAGCGCAAGCGCAAGGGCGGCCGGGGTAAAACGCATGATCTGCTCCCTGAGCGTAGCCATTTGCCGCCTAGCTATCACAAGGGTTCAAGCCGCGCGACGAAAAACCCGTCGGTCCCGTCGTGGCTGGGATCGAGCCGCAGCCCGGCCCCGCGCGGTCGCCCGGCGCCCAGCTGCGGCGCCGCCGCGCGCCAGCCGGGATGCCGCGCCAGGAAGGCGGCAATCTGGTCCGCCCCTTCGGCATCCAGCAGCGAACAGGTGACATAGACCAGCCGCCCGCCCGGCTTCACCAGCGCGGCGGCCACATCCAGCAGGCGCGATTGGATCGCCGCCAGCCGGTCCAGTTCCGTCGGGGTCAGCCGCCAGCGCGCCTCGGGATTGCGGCGCCAGGTGCCAGTGCCCGAACAGGGAGCGTCGATCAGCACTGCGTCGACCTGCCCGGCCAGGTCCGCCAGCGCCTCGGCCTCGCGCTGGGGGTTGAGCAGGCGCTCCTCGATCTGCACTGCCCCGGCGCGCTCGGCCCGGGGGGCGAGCCGGGCCAGCCGCGCGCGGTCGACGTCGCAGGCGATCAGCCGTCCGCGATTGGCCATGCCCGCAGCCAGGGCGAGGGTCTTGCCCCCTGCCCCGGCGCACAGGTCCACCACCGTTTCGCCGGGGGCAGCCGCCACGGCCAGGCAAGTCAGCTGCGAGCCGCCGTCCTGCACTTCGATCTGGCCCTGTTGGTAAGCCGGCCATTGCTCCACCGCCGTATCGGGCGGCAGGCGCAGGCCCTGCGGGGCGGCCAGCGGCTCACCCGGCACTGGCAGGTCGATCCCGGCGCGGTCCGCCTTGAGCGCGTTGACCCGGATGTCGAGCGGGGCGCGCGCCAGCAGGGCGGCCATGGCGGCGGGTTCGATCCCGCTTTGCGCCAGGGCTGCTTCCAGCCAGGCGGGCGCGGTGCCGGGCGCGGCGGGCACCTCGTCCGCGCCGATCGGCGCCGGGCCGTGCCCAAGGCCGTCGAACAATGCGGCCACCGCCGGGTCCTGCCGGGCGATCAGCAGCATCGCGGCGCGGCCGCTGGCGGGCACTTCCCCGCAGGCGCGGATCGCGCGGTAGACCAGTTCGCGCACCGCGCGGCGATCCTTGCTGCCGGCAAAGCGGCGGGTGCGGAACCAGTCGGCCAGGATGCGGTCGGCCGGCGCGCCCCTGGCGCGCGCGGCCGCGACGATCAGGTCAAGCACCTCGATCGCCGCCTGGACCCGGGCGCCCGGCGTCATGGCCTAGCGCGTCGGGTAGTTCGGCGCCTCGCGGGTGATGGTCACGTCGTGGACGTGGCTTTCCTTGAGGCCGGCATTGGTGATCTGGACGAACTGCGCCTTGGTGCGCAGGTCTTCGATCGTGGCGCTGCCGGTATAGCCCATCGCCGCCTTGATCCCGCCAACCAGCTGGTGGATCACGTCCTTGGCCGGGCCCTTGTAGGGCACCTGGCCTTCGATCCCTTCGGGGACCAGCTTCATCTGGTCCTTGATGTCCTGCTGGAAGTAGCGGTCCGCGCTGCCGCGCGCCATCGCACCGACCGAGCCCATGCCGCGGTAGCTCTTGTAGGCGCGGCCCTGGTACAGGAAGGTTTCGCCAGGCGCTTCGGCAGTGCCGGCCAGCAGCGAGCCGACCATGATCGTGTTCGCGCCCGCCGCCAGCGCCTTGGCTGCATCGCCGCTGGTGCGCAGGCCGCCATCGGCGATGATCGGCACGCCCGAATCGCGCGCGGCGCGGGCCGCGTCCATGATCGCGGTCAGCTGCGGCACGCCCACACCCGCGACGACGCGGGTGGTGCAGATCGAGCCCGGCCCGATCCCGACCTTGACCGCATCGGCCCCGGCATCGATCAGCGCGCGGGTCGCTTCATAGGTGGCGACATTGCCGGCAATCACCTGGGCGGAATTGGACAGCTTCTTGACCCGTTCGACCGACCGGGCAACGTCCTTGTTGTGGCCATGCGCGGTGTCGATGATCACCACGTCGCATTCCGCCGCCAGCAGCGCCTCGGTCCGTTCGAAGCCCTTTTCGCCCACGGTGGTCGCGGCGGCCACGCGCAGGCGGCCGGCCTGGTCCTTGGTCGCTTCGGGATAGGTGACGGCCTTTTCGATGTCCTTGACCGTGATCAGGCCGACGCAGTGGAACGCATCGTCCACCACCAGCAGCTTTTCGATCCGGCGCTGGTGCAGCAGGCGGCGCGCCTCGTCCTGGCTGACGCCCGCGCGCACGGTGGCCAGGTTTTCGTGGGTCATCAGCTCGCGCACCGGCTGGGCCGGGTTGTCGGCAAAGCGGACGTCGCGGTTGGTCAGGATGCCGACCAGCTTGCCGCCGTCCTCGACCACGGGGATGCCGCTGATCCGGTTGACTTCCATCAGCGTGCGCGCATCGCCCAGCGTGGCATCGGGGGTAATGGTGATCGGATTGACCACCATGCCGCTTTCAAAGCGCTTGACCGCGCGCACCGCAGCGACCTGTTCCTCGACCGTCAGATTGCGGTGGAGCACACCGATCCCGCCCAGCTGGGCCATGACGATCGCCATGTCGGCTTCGGTCACGGTGTCCATCGCCGAGGAGATCACCGGGATGTTCAGCGCGATGTCGCGCGTCAGCCGGGTGCGGGTGTCCGCCATCGAAGGCAGGATTTCGGACTCCGCCGGACGCAGCAGAACGTCGTCGAAGGTCAAGCCGAGGGGGATGTCCATGGGTGCCACTATGCCTTTTGCGCGGATCGATTCGTGGCGGCCCATGTAAACGCACCGGCCCGCTACCGCTAGGGGGCTATTTTGCGGCTGTGGGAACCTTCTTCGCATCGGCGAAATGACGGGTCAGCGCGACGAGGAAATTGACGTCGTCCACCGCCCCGCCCAGCTCGATCGTCGGCTTCAGCACGTCGGCCGGACGGTGATAGTCGGTTTCCATGAAGCGTTCCATGCGCGGCACGTCCGACCAGGCGGTCGATACAAGCACGGCGGGCACATCGTGCTGGAGCAGCGCCCAGCCATCCTGGCGGCGGACATAGGCATTGGCCGCTTCGCCATCGACCAGCTTCTTCTTCTGCGCCTTGGCCACGGCGGCGATCCCGGCATCAAGCGGGGTCATCCCCTTGCCGACAATGGCAAAGGGCGACCCGGCGGGCGCGATGGCGACCGTGTCGATATTGAACGCAGCGACGATCTGCTTGAGCGGCAGTGGCGGGTTTTCGGCAAAGGCGTGTGCCCCCAGCAGCCCCAGTTCCTCGCCCGTGGTCGCCACGAAATAAACGTCGCGGTCCAGCTCAGGCAGGGCCGACAGCTTTCGGGCAACCTCGGTCAGCACGGCAACGCCGCTGGCATTGTCGATCGCGCCGTTGCAGATCAGGTGTTCGGCCGGCGGTTCCGCGCAGACCCCGAAGTGGTCCCAGTGCGACAGCAGCAGCACCGCGCCCGCATCGCTGCGGCGGCCAGCCAGCTTGCCGATCACGTTGTGGGTGTTGATCCGCGTTTCCCGGGTGGTCGCTTCCAGCGATACGGCCAGATCGAGCGGTCGCGGGGCGAAATCCGCCGCATTGCTGGCGGCCTGGAGCGTATCGACCGACTGGCCGGTGCCCGCCAGCACGCCGTTCAGTCCCTCGCGCGTGATGAAGGCTTCCAGATCGCCGCCCAACTCGTCGCTGGCCAGGGCATAGCCCGAACGGCCCCGCCGGGCGATGACATTGTCCAGCGTGCGCTCGCCGTCCAGCACGGTCAGCACGGCCGAAGCGCCCGCGCGCAGCAGGGCGTTCTGCCGCTCGCTGCCATCCTGCCCGCCATCAAGCAGCAAGGCCACCCGTCCGGCCAGTTCGGCCCGGGTCGGCATGGCCCGCGCCGCGCCGACGAACAGCACCGGGGCATTTTCGATCAGGCTGCGCTTGCCCGAGGTGAACGCCTGGACCGCGCCCGGCGAAACATAGACCCGCCGCCCCTTGCGGCTGAAGGCGGCGCGGCTGCCATCGGGTTCACGCGCGATCAGTGTGACCGGCGCAAACCAGCTGTGGCGCGGGTTGTTGGTGCCGGATTCCAGCCCGATTTCAAACCATTCCTTGCCGATGTAGCGCAGCGTCTTCGCCTCGCCCTCGGTCCCCGGCTCGCGCCCTTCATAGGCGTCGCTGGCCAGTTCCTGGATATGGGCGAGCAGTTCGGCCTTCACCGCCTGGTCGGCCTTGCCGGGCTTTTTCGCGGCCTGGGCAGGGACGACCGCGAGCGCAGCTGCCGCTAGCAACAGCAGGCATCGGTTCATCGCTCTCCCCGCACGGTTCATCCCGGCATGACTACAGCAAGCCGGGGCCGCGACAAGCGGCTTTGCGACCAGCTGTGCGAGTTAAGTCGCGGGGGTGGCAGGAAAGTTACACTCCCCTGCCCCGCCGCTCCGGCGCGCCTATTCGGCGGTCCAGCCGCCATCCATGCTGATGTTGGTGCCGGTGATGTTCGCCGCCGCATCGCGGCACAGGAACACCGCCATTTCAGCAACATCGCTGGGCTGGACGAACTTCTTGGTCGGCTGGCGGGTCAGCAGCACGTCCTGGATCACCTGTTCGCGGGTCATCCCGCGCGCCGCCATCGTATCGGGGATCTGGTTCTCGACCAGAGGCGTCCAGACATAGCCCGGGCTGATGCAGTTGGCGGTGATGTTGAACGTCGCCAGTTCCAGCGCCAGCGTCTTGGTCAGCCCGGCCAGGCCATGCTTGGCCGAGACATAGGCCGCCTTGTAGGGCGAGGCGGTGAGCGAGTGCGCGCTGGCGGTGTTGATGATCCGCCCCCAGCCCGCAGCCTTCATGTGCGGGATCGCCAGGCGGCAGGCATCGAACGCCGCCGTCAGGTTAAGCGCGATGATCATGTCCCACTTGTCGACCGGGAATTCCTCGACCGGGGCGACATGCTGCATCCCGGCATTGTTGACCAGAATGTCGATCGGCCCGGCCCCGGCCATCAGCGCTTCCACCCCCTCGCGGCGCGACAGGTCGGCCGGCACGTGCACGGCCTGCAATTCGTCGCACAGCCCCGCGATGGTGTCGGCGTCACCAAACCCGGACAGCACGATCTCGGCCCCTTCGGCCCGCAGGGCCTGGGCAATCGCCAGGCCGATACCCGAAGTGGAACCCGTGACCAGCGCCCGCTTGCCCGAAAGAAACATTCCCGACTCCAACAGTTTGAGGATTTGGCTATAAGTCCGGCCATTGCCGCTGGCTGGCCACTTGTCCAGCCGGCAAGGAGGGTTACCGCATGCGTCTGGACGATTTTGATCCCAATGCCATCGATGTCGAAGATCAGCGCGGCAAGGGCGGCGGCGGTGGTTTCCAGCTGGGGCGCGGGCGGCAGGTCGGCTGCGGCACGCTGGTGATCGCGCTGATCGCGGCGGTGGTGTTCGGGATCGACCCCAGCCAGATGCTCGGCGGCCTCGGCCAGACCGGCGATGCCCCGCAATTGCCGGGTGAGCCAGGCACGGGCCGTTCCAGCGCATCCGGCGCCTCGGGCGCGGTGGAAAGCTGCTCGGTCGATGCCGCCAGCCGCGAAAGCTGCAATGCGCTGTCCTCGCTCAACAAGACCTGGGAGCCGCTGTTCCGCCAGGCCAGGATCGAATTCCAGCGGCCCAAGCTGGTGTTCTATTCGCAGGCCGGCAGTTCGGGCTGCGGTTCGGCGCAAAGCGCGATGGGGCCGTTCTATTGCCCCAGCGACCAGGGGATCTACCTCGACACCGATTTCTACCAGCAGATGGACCAGCAACTGGGCGCGACCGGCCAGTTTGCCCGCGATTACGTGATCGCCCACGAATACGGCCACCATATCCAGAACCTGCTGGGCATGTCCGACCAGGTCCATTCGCTGCAACAGCAGAACCCGCGCGCCGCCAACCAGCTGTCGGTGCGGCTGGAACTGCAGGCGGATTGCTATGCCGGCGTCTGGGCCGCGCGCAACCGCGACCGGCTGGAACCCGGCGACATGGAAAGCGGCCTGAACGCCGCCCATTCGATCGGGGACGACACCTTGATGAAGGCTGCGGGCCGCCGTCCGGTCGAAGCCTCGTTCACCCACGGCAGCAGCGAACAGCGCATGTCCTGGCTGCGCAAGGGGCTCGAGACCGGCAACGAGGACGCCTGCGACACCTTTGCCGACATCCGGCGGCGTTCCTGAACGCTGGCGGCCGGCCGGACGCTGGTGTAACCCCATGCCCATGCGCCTGACCGACTGCCACAACATCGACGACTTCCGCCTCCTGGCCAAGCAACGTCTGCCCTGGCCAGTGTTCGACTATATCGACGGCGCGGCCGACGACGAGGCGACCAAGGCGCGCAACACCGCCGCCTATGCCAGCGCCGACCTGGTCCCGGACGTACTGGCCGGGGTGGCGGATATCGACACCAGTTGCACGATCATGGGCCGGCAAAGCGCGCTGCCGCTGATGCTGTCGCCCACCGCGCTGCAACGCGTGTTCCACTGGCAGGGCGAACGCGCGGTGGCCCGCGCGGCGGAAAAGTTCGGGCTGTGGTGCGGCATTTCCAGCCTGGCGACGGTCAGCATCGAGGAGATCGGTGCGATGATCTCCACCCCCAAGCTGTTCCAGTTCTATTACCACAAGGACCGCGGCCTGAACCGCAGCATGATCGAGCGCTGCCAGGCCGCGAAATTCGATGCCATCGCGCTGACAGTCGATACCATCGTTGCAGGCAAGCGCGAACGCTGCGCCCGCAGCGGCTTCACCTCGCCGCCAAAGTTCACGCCCGCCTCGTTCCTGTCCTATGCGATGAAGCCCCGGTGGGGTCTGGATTACCTGCTGCGCGAAAAGTTCGCCCTGCCCAATCTCGATACCCATGTGAAGGAAGGGACTGGCGAGGCGGTGTCGATCGCGGGCTATTTCAACACCATGCTCGACCAGACGCTCGACTGGAAGATGGCCGATCAGCTGCGCGAGGACTGGGGCGGCAAGTTCTGCCTGAAAGGCGTGATGAGCGTGGCCGATGCGCGCCGCGCGGTGGAAATCGGCGCCGACGCGATCATGATTTCCAACCACGGCGGCCGCCAGCTCGACGGCAGCCGCGCTCCGTTCGACCAGCTGCGAGAAATCGTCGATGCGGTGGGTGGACGAATCGAGATCATCTGCGATGGCGGGGTGCGGCGCGGCACCCATGCGCTGAAAAGCCTGTGCGCCGGAGCCACGGCGGCTTCGGGCGGGCGCCTTTACCTTTATGCCCTGGCTGCGGCCGGGCAGGACGGGGTGGAACGCGCCATCGCCATCCTCAAGGACGAGATCGAGCGCGGCATGAAGCTGATGGGCGTCCACAACGTGGCCGAACTGACCAGCGACCGGCTGCGCTGGCGCTGAACGCGGCAAAGCGGCGGGCAGTATCGCTCAACACCTGCCCGCCGCCGCTTCCAGTTCTCAGCGCAAAGGGGCTAGCTTTGGCCCTGCCTGGAAAGCCGTTCGATTTCGCGGTCAAGCTGCTGGACCACGCGCTTGCGGATGTCGGCGGGCAGGCTGTCATCGCCGGCAACCTCATCGCGCGCGCTCCGGATGGCGGTCAGGGCCTCGGCCCGGCCCGCCCTGGCTTCAGCCATCCCGCGGCGCGCTTCGGCCAGCCCGCGCCGCACTTCGGCGTTGACCTGGGCCGAGATCTGCGCCGCGTCGGGCAACTCGATCGTCTTGCTGCCGCCGGCGCCGTCGTAAATCGCGATTCGGCGCAGCTTGCCGGGCCCATCCGGCGCGGCGGGCGGCTCGGGCGCTTCGGGCGGCTGCGGCGGTGCGGGCGGTTCGGGCAGCGTGCGCAGGGCCAGGTCGATCTTCTGCTCGATCTCGGCGTCGGTCAGGGCCTTGTCGGTCTTGAACACCACGGTCTTGCCGCCGCGCTCGATCACGCGGGTCTTGAGCCTGGATCCGTCGGTCCATGCCCCGCCCTGCCTTTCGACAATGACGATGCGGTGCTGCTTGCCCGCCGCCTGGGCCAGCGGCGCGGCGGGCGGCGTCGGGGCCGCAGGGGGCAGAGGCAGGTCATCGGCGGCGTAGGACAGCGTAGCGGTAAGCGGCAGGGCCAGCACGGCGCTGGCAATCAGGGCGCGGCCCGCCTGGCGGCGGCGCGGGCTGTGGTCTGACATGGTCAGGCTCCTCAAACGGTGGATCACGCTCGCTTCCCCCAGGACCGGACAGGCCATCGGGGCGGCAAGCGCAAGGCGGGGTGATTGAGCGAATGTGGCGATCAGCTGGCCATAGGCGGCGCGCAGCTGCGGGGTGGCGCCGGCCATGACGCGCGCATCGCAGGCCGCCTCCTGGTCACGGCGCAGCGCGCGCCAGCCCAGCCAGGCCAGCGGATTGAACCAGTGCAGCGCGAGCAGCGGCTGCATGGCAAGATTGACGGCGAGGTCGCGCGCGGCGTGGTGTTCCAGCTCGTGCGCGATGGCCAGGTCGCGGCCCAGCCGGTCCGGCCGGTCCATGAAGCCGATCGGCAGCGCGACCACCTTGTCACGCACGCCGAATGCCACGGGCGCCTGGGTAGCCGGACTTTCAACCAGGCGGACATCGCCCACCTGCCCCACCGGCACGGCCCCGCCCAGCAGCAGCCGGCGCATCGCGGCATAGCCCCACAGCCGCCACAGCGCGAAAATCATGGCCCCGGCCAACCACGCGGCCAGCAGCAGCGCGGTCCAGTCCGGCCCGGCAGGCGCCCCCTCGGCCAGGACGGTCACCGGCAGATCGGTGAGCGCAGGCGCGGCGGCCAGCTGCGGCCCAGGCTGCGCCGGCAGCACCAGCGGCGGCAGGACCAGGCGCAGCAAGGGCAGCGCCCACAGCGCATAGGCCAGCCCGGCTCCAAACAGCCGCGCCACCGGACGGCGCAGCACCAGCACCAGCGCGATCAGCGCGCCAGTGGCCAGCAGGGTGTCGACCAGCCAGCTCACTTGCGCAGCTCCCTCAGCAGGCGTTCGATTTCCGACAGGTCACTGTCACTCAGCGCTTCGCGTTCCGCCAGATGGGCGAACAGGCCGGCAGCACTGCCGCCGAACAGCCGGTCCACCAGGCGCCGCGATTCGCCGGTGGCATAGTCGGCCCGGGCAATCAGCGGGCGATAGAGGAACCGCTTGCCTTGCGGCTCAGTCGCCACGGCCTGCTTGGTCACCAGGCGCGACAGCAGCGTCTTGACCGTCGGCAGGCTCCACCCGCGCGCAGGGGCGACCACATCGGCTACTTCGTTCGCAGTCAGCGGACTGCGCTGCCACAGCGCCTCCATCACCGCCTGCTCGGCCTCGGTAATCCGTTCCCCACCCTGCGGCTCTGCGGCCATCACTGCACCTTTCATGCTTACACCTGTAATCGACTACGGATGTAAACATGAAGCGTGGATGAACGCAAGCAGACCATCGACCAGCGCCGTTCGACGGGGGATGAACGGCAATCAGGTCAACGGACTAGCCGCCGTGATGGTGCCGCCGATGGCAGTTCGGACAGACGGCAATGGCATTGTCCGGGGTATCAGCGCCCCCATGCGCCAGTTGCACGACGTGGTGCACTTCCAGATAAGGCGTGCCATCGCTGGCCCGGCGGAACGGCGCCGGATTGCGGCAGGATTCGCAGTGGCCGGCCGCGCGAAGCAGCACTTCGGCCACCACGGCGGCGCTGCGCTGATAGACCTTGACCTGAGCCACGCTGACTTTCGGAAGGGTTCCCGGCTGCGGCAGGAGCGCCCGGCGCCTGGCGGCCGGCGCAGCCATCAAGGCGGCGACCTCCTGTTCGAAGGCGGCTGACAGGTCATCCAACCCGAGCGGCGCATCCGGCAACGCGGCCAGCCACTTGTCCCGCACCGCCCTCAGCTTGTGCAGGGTTACCGGGCGGATGCCCTCGTAGTAAGTCAGGTGCTGATCGAGCGCGGAAACCGCCCTGGCCAGCCCAGCCGGCCCGGCGGCCGCGTGAATTCCGGCCAGATAGATGTCTGCCGCCGGGGCGCTGATCGAGCGGGTAAAGCGCTGCCCGTCCAGCATCGCCTTGAGCACTTGCAGCAGGTCGCCTGCCGAAACCGGGTTGATGGCGTGCTGTCCGGCCAGCAGTTCGATGGCCTTCTGCCGGCCCAGCTTGCCCGCCAGCCAGTCCATCCCGGTCGTGAAGGCAGCAGAGACTTGTTCGTTGGTGATGATCGCCACGGTTCACTCCAACCGATCGCAACGGGATGGATCAGGCCTCGGGATCGGGTTCAACCTGGTATTTCGGCGGCACCGCGCTTTGCCCGAGCGATTCTTCGCTGAACAGGGCGTCGTCTGCCCTATCCTGCAGTGCGACGATCCAGCCGGTCAGGCGCGGGCCGGTATCGACCGGGTCGATCCCGAAGGTCAGCAGCACTCCATCGGGGCTGACCGTATAGGTTCGCACCATTTCGGCGCCCACCAGCCGCAGCGCCGTTGCCAGGCCCGGTGCCGCGAAGCGGTGCGCGATCTGGCCGGTCACTTCGGCCGACAGGACCGCGCCGTTCGCATCAATCCCGCAGGCGGAGCGGGCCACTTCGGGGGCGCGGCGCAATTCGCCGGTCATCACGTTGAAATGGGTTCCGGTGCCATCGGCGCAATTGGCCACGATCCGGTCGCGCGGGGTTTCCACGCGGTGCATCGGGCCCTTGTGGAATTCAGCCGACCATTCCGCGATGGTCCCCCCGTCCGGCAGGGTGATGACGTTCCAGAAATAGGCGCTGTAGGTCGCGCGCGTCGTGCGGGTCCGGGCAATCACCTCGTCCGCGGTTGCAGTCGGGGCCGCATCGCCGGTCGCCAAGGCGGCGAGCAGCAGTGCGGCCCCGATTGCCAAATCAGTACACCCGCTTCTTGGGCTTGATGTACTCGACGTCGTCGGTCAGCGTGAATTCGTGGACCGGACGATAGTCGATCCGGACTTCGCCACCCTGGCCGCCCCAGCCGTTGAACCAGGCGGCAGTGTGCTTCATCCATTCGGCGTCGTTGCGATCGGGGAAATCCTCGTGCGCGTGAGCGCCGCGGCTTTCCTTGCGGTTGTGCGCGCCGTGCAGCGTCACGCTGGCCTGGCTGATCAGGTTGTCCAGTTCCAGCGTCTCAATCAG
The DNA here is from genome assembly GCA_029779535.1 of Pseudomonadota bacterium. Classification (GTDB taxonomy): domain Bacteria; phylum Pseudomonadota; class Alphaproteobacteria; order Sphingomonadales; family Sphingomonadaceae; genus Novosphingobium. The sequence goes on from JAKPAG010000054.1 coordinate 34,527, forward strand.
GTCGCTGTTCCAGATCAGCGAACGGTCGGACACGTGGATGTCCTGCATCTGCTTGTAGGTTTCGGCCAGCTTGACCTTGCCTTCGGCCATCAACTCGTCCGTGCGGAACACGGCGGCGTGCTGGCTCATCGTGCGCTGCATCGCGGTGCGCACTTCGGCGGTCGGCGAACCGCCCTTGGCATGGCGGAAGTGATCGAGGCGGGTCAGCGCCAGATCGGCGCTGTCCTTGGGCAACTCGTTGTGAGCGGTGTCCGGCTTGATCAGTTCCTTGAGGCGGTGACCCGCCGCGCGGCCGAACACCACCAGGTCGATCAGCGAGTTGGAACCGAGGCGGTTGGCGCCGTGAACCGACACACAGGCCGCTTCGCCGACCGCGAACAGGCCGGGGACCACCGTTTCCGGGTTGCCATCGGCACCGATGGTGACGACTTCGCCGTGGTAATTCGTCGGAATGCCGCCCATGTTGTAGTGGACGGTCGGGACGACCGGGAGCGGCTGGCGGGTCAGGTCGACGCCGGCAAAGATCTTGCCGCTTTCGGTGATGCCCGGCAGGCGTTCCGCCAGCACCTTGGGATCGATGTGATCGAGGTGCAGGTAGATGTGGTCCTTGTGCGGGCCAACGCCGCGCCCTTCGCGGATTTCCATCGCCATCGAGCGCGACACGACGTCGCGGCTGGCCAGGTCCTTGGCGCTGGGGGCATAGCGCTCCATGAAGCGCTCGCCTTCGGAGTTGGTGAGGTAGCCGCCCTCGCCGCGCGCGCCTTCGGTGATCAGCACGCCCGCGCCGTAGATCCCGGTGGGGTGGAACTGCACGAATTCCATGTCCTGCAGCGGCAGGCCGGCGCGCAGCACCATCCCGCCGCCGTCGCCGGTGCAGGTGTGGGCCGAAGTGGCGGTGTAGTAGCTACGGCCATAACCGCCGGTGGCGAGCACCACGGCATGGCTCTTGAAGCGGTGGATCGAACCATCGTCCATGCACATGGCGATCACGCCGCGGCACTGGCCGTTCTCCATGATCAGGTCGATCGCGAAGTATTCGATGAAGAAGTCGGCGGCGTACTTCAGGCTCTGCTGGTAGAGCGCGTGGAGCATGGCGTGGCCGGTGCGGTCCGCCGCGGCGCAGGTGCGCTGCACCGGCGGGCCTTCACCCATGTTCTGCATGTGGCCGCCGAACGGGCGCTGGTAGATCGTGCCATCGGCGTTGCGCGAAAACGGCACGCCGGCGTGTTCCAGTTCGTAAACCGCCTGGGGCGCTTCGCGCACCATGTATTCGATCGCGTCCTGGTCGCCCAGCCAGTCCGACCCCTTGACGGTGTCGTACATGTGCCAGGTCCAGTGATCGGGCGTGTTGTTCTTGAGGCTGGCGGCGATGCCGCCCTGTGCGGCCACGGTGTGGCTGCGGGTCGGGAACACCTTGGTGATGCAGGCGGTCTTCAGCCCGGCCTCGGCGCTGCCCATGGTGGCGCGCAGGCCCGAGCCGCCGGCCCCGACAACCACGGTGTCATAGGTGTGGTCGATGATCTTGTAAGCGGGCGCGTTCATCTCAATGGGCTCCCAGCGCGATGCGGACGACGCTCAGCAGGCCGAACACGGCCCCGGCGACAGTGACGAGGTTGAGCGCGATCATCGCGCCGACCTTGTTGGCTTCCTCGTGCAGATAGTCTTCGATCACCACCTGCAGGCCCAGGCGGGCGTGCCAGAAGGTCGATATCACGAACAGCACCAGGCAGGTCGCGGGGACCGGCTGGGCCGCCCATTCGCGCACCGTGGCGAAATCATAGGCGTGCAGGCCCAGCAGCGAGAAGACCAGCCACAGCGACAGCACCAGGTTGCCCACGGCGGTATAGCGCTGGACCAGCCAGTGATGCGTGCCCGAATGCGCCGAACCCAGCGCGCGGACGCGGCCGATGGAAGTTCCGTTACCCATCTTGTCGTCTCCTTCAGCGCAACAGGATCGTGGCCCAGACGGCCACGGTCAGCGCGATCGCGACCAGCGGCGCGGCCACCGACCAGAACGCGTTGCTGTTCAACTCGAAACCCGCGCCGATATCGAGCACGAAGTGGCGCAGGCCGCTCATCATGTGGTTGAAGAAGGCCCAGGTCAGGCCGATCAGCACAACCTGGCCATACCATTCACCCATGTGGCGGGTGAAGGTGAGATAGCTGGCCTCGCCCCCGGCGAGCGCCCCAAGCCACCACAGCAGCACGCCCAGCCCGACCAGCGCCAGGCCATTGCCCGTAACGCGGTGCAGGATCGAGACGAGCATCGCCGGACCCCAGCGCCAGATCTGCAGATGCGGCGAAAGCGGACGGTTTTTCGCTCCGGCCATGCGGCACTTCCCTTTCGTTTGGTTGCGGGTGCGAATGCCCCTTGCCAAGTCCCCTTACTGAAAACGCGGGGCCTTGCAAGCGGCCACAAGGGACAATTTGACCGCAAATGCGCTCGGCCCGCTTGCCCGCGCGCGCGCCCTGCGCCAAAGGCAGGGCCATGACCCAGCCCGTTGCCCTTGTCACCGGATCCTCGCGCGGGATCGGCGCCGCCATCGCTTCAAAGCTGCGCGCACGCGGCGTCAGAGTGATCGGCCATGCCAGCCGCGCGGTGGACGAACAGACCATCGGCGCCGACCTGACCGACCCCACCGCCCCGGCGCGAATCTGGGAAGAAGCGCTGCGCCGCGCCGGCGGGCGGATCGACCTGCTGGTCAACAATGCCGGGCTGTTTTCGCCCAATCCCATTGGTTTGTCGGACATCGAATGGCTCGACAACTGGGAGGACACGCTGCGCATCAACCTGACTGCAGCGGCCGAACTGTCGCGCTTCGCGGTCAGGCACTGGCTCGAGCGCGAAGCCAGCGGCCGGATCGTCCACGTCGCCAGCCGCGCCGGCTATCGCGGCGATTCGCCCGATCACTGGCACTATGCCGCCGCCAAGGGCGGGATGATCGCCATGCACAAGACCATCGCCCGGCAATATGCGGCCAGGGGCGTGATGAGCTATGCGATCTGCCCCGGCTTCACCGATACGGCGATGGCCGGCGATTACCTCGCCAGCCGGGGCGGACCGGGGCTGCTGGCCGACATACCGCTTGGCCGCGTTGCCACGCCCGATGAAATCGCGGCCATCGCCACTTTCTGCGCGCTCGATGCACCGGAAAGCATGACCGGCACGGTGATCGACGCCAACGGGGCCAGCTATGTCCGCTGAGGAGAGCTGGAAGATCACCGTCCACGCGCCGCGCGCGGTGATCGAGGCGGCACTGCTGGCGCACGAGGACGCCTGGGACTGGGACCCGGAAATCGTCCTTTCGGGAAGCGAAGTGGCCGAGGACCGCCCGGATGACTGGCGGCTCGAAGCATGGCTGCCGCGCAAGCCCGGCAAGGCCGATCAGGCCGCGATCCGCGCGTTGTTCGCGGGCTATGCCCCGCGCCTCGAGATCGAGCGCCTGCCCGATGTCGACTGGGTGACGCAAAGCCAGCAAGGGCTGGACCCGATCCGCGCCGGGCGGTTCCACGTCCACGATCCGCACCATGCGCCGCTGAACCTGCCCGGCGTGCGCGACTTGTGCATTCCCGCCAGCCAGGCCTTTGGCACCGGCCAGCACGCCACCACCGCAGGGTGCCTCGCCATGCTGACCCACATGAAGGCGCAGGGCCTGGTGGTGCGCAACCTGGCGGATATCGGCACCGGCACCGGCCTGCTCGCCTTTGCCGCGCTGCACCTGTGGCCGCGCGCGCTGGCGACGGCGAGCGACATCGACCATGTCTGCCTCGACGTGGTTCACACCAATGCCCAGCTCAACCACGTGCCGCTCGGCGCGGGTGCGGGCGAAGTGACCATGCTGGTGGCGGACGGGATGAACCATCCGCTGCTGGCAGCGCGCGGGCCCTATGACCTCGTCATCGCCAACATCCTGGCCGGGCCGCTGATCGACCTGGCCCCCGATTTCGGGCGCAGCCTGGTGCCGGGCGGGCACCTGCTGCTGGCCGGGCTGCTTGAAACGCAGGAAGCCCAGGTCCGCCGCGCCTGCCGCCGCGCCGGGCTGCGGCTGGCTGCGCGGCTGGTCAATGGCGACTGGTCGATCCTGTGGCTGCGCAAGCGCCACCGCGTGGGCGAGCGATGAACCCCCGCGATTTCCTGCTGCTGGTCGGGATCTGCCTGATCTGGGCGATGAACAATATCATCAGCAAGCTGGTGGTCAGCATGTGGCACGTGCCGCCGCTGTTCTATGCCGCCGTGCGCTTTGCCATCGTCGCCGCCGTGACGCTGCCCTGGCTGCGGCCGATGCCGCGACCGGCCTGGCGGATCGTGGCCATCGGCCTGTTGATGGGTGGCGGCAGCTTCGCACTGATGTTCGTCGCGCTGAAAAGCGTCAGCCCGTCGGCCGCCGCCGTGGTGATCCAGGCAGGCCTGCCGATCACCACCCTGCTGTCGATCGTGATCCTGGGCGAACGCATCCACTGGCGCCGCGCGCTGGGCATCACCCTGACCCTGCTGGGCGTGCTGGTGGTGGTGTGGAAGCCGGGCTTCGCCATTTCCGCCGGGCTGCTACTGGTGCTGGCATCGGCGGCGGCGGGATCGCTGGGCGCGGTGCTGATGAAGCAGATGGAGGATATCGCCCCGCTGCGCTTCCAGGCCTGGGTCGGCATGACCAGCATGCTGGTGCTGGCCCCGGCCACCGTATTGTTCGAAACGCACGACTGGGCGCAGATCGGCGCGGTTGGCTGGCAGTTCGGCGCGGCCGTGGTGTTTTCGGCGCTGGTCGTCTCGGTCGGCGCGCACACGCTCTATTACCTGCTGATCGCCAAGTACGAGGCGAACCTGATCGCCCCGCTAACCCTGATCACCCCGCTCGGCACCATCGGCCTGGGCGTGGCGATCACGGGTGACAAGCTCGACGCGCAGATGATCGTGGGCTCGATCGTGGCCTTGAGCGGCGTGCTGATCGTCGCCGTGCGCCGCACCAGGGCCCCGATTGCCGAGGCGCAGGAACATTCCTAGGCGAGCGCTGATTCCAGCAGGTCCAGCGCGGCGCGAGTAAAGAGCTGCATGTTGCCGATCCGGTCATCGCTGGCGGTTTCGGTCACGCGGGTCAGTTCCACCCCTGGCCCCACCACCGCGCAGCAGCTGATCCCCGATGCGACGCCCATCGGGTGCCGGCTGCCCCCGGCCGAGCCGGTTTCGGCAATCCCCCAGTCCGCGCCAAAGTTGTCGCGAATCGCGCGTGCCTGCATCAGCGCATAGTCCGGCGTGGCCGAACGCATCCCCGCAAAGGCTTCGTCCGGCAGGCCGAACAACACCTCGCGCCCCCGCAGCGAATAGACGATCCCGCCGCCGACATAGAATTTCAGCGCCCCCGGCACGGTCAGCAGGGCCGCTCCGATCAGCCCGCCGGTCGCGCCATCGGCCACCGCGATCTTCTCGCGCCGCGCCTTCAGCGCCTCGGCGATGCGCGCCGCCTGTGGGTGTAATTCGTTCAGCATGTGCCCTACCCCGCCGCCTTGACGATTTCGGCCCAGGCCGCCTCGTCGATGACCCGAATGCCCAGTTCCGCCGCCTTCTTGAGCTTGCTGCCCGCGCCCGGCCCGGCCACGATCAGGTCGGTCTTGGCGCTGACCGATCCGGCCGCGCGCGCGCCTAGCCGTTCGGCCTGGGCCTTGGCCTCGTCCCGGCTCATCGTTTCGAGCGCGCCGGTGAACACCACGGTTTTGCCGGCGACTTCGCTGTCCTTCGTCTCGACCACGTAGGGCGGCGGCGTAACCTCGGCCAGAAGGTCGTCCCACACCGCGTTGTTATGGGCCTCGTGGAAGAAATCGCCCAGCGCCTCGACCACGGCGGGGCCGATTCCGTCGATCGCGGTCAGTTCGGCCAGCGCCTCGCCGTCCCCGGCCTGGGCGCGCTGGGCTACGCCGCGCAGTGCTTCCAGCGTGACGAAGCGCTTGAGCAGGTCGCGCGCGGTTACCGCGCCGACATGGCGGATGCCCAGGCCAAACAGCAGCCGCGCGGCATCGGGCGCGCGCTTCGCCTCGATTGCCGTCAACAGGTTGTCCACAGACTTGTCCTTCCAGCCCTCGCGCCCGACGATTGCGTCGCGGCGGGCCTTGAGGCGGAAGATGTCGGCCGGGCTTTCCAGCCAGCCCAGCGCGAAGAATTCATCGATGGTCTTTTCGCCCAGCCCCTCGATATCGAGCGCGGCGCGGCTGACAAAGTGCTTGAGCCGTTCGGTCCGCTGCGCGGGGCAGATCAGCCCGCCGGTGCAACGCACGTCAACCTCGCCCTCCTCGGCCACGGCCTCGCTGGCGCATTCGGGGCAATGGTCAGGAAAGGGATAGGGATCGCGCGGCATGTCACGGGTCAGGTTCTCGACCACCTGGGGGATCACGTCGCCGGCGCGCTGGATCACCACCCGGTCGCCGATCCGCAGGCCCAGCCGGGCAATCTCGTCGCGGTTGTGCAAGGTGACGTTGGAGACCATCACCCCGCCGACCGATACCGGCGTCAGCCGCCCGACCGGGGTCAGCTTGCCGGTGCGGCCAACCTGGATGTCGATCGCCTCCAGCGTGGTTTCGGCGCGTTCCGCCGGGAATTTGTGCGCCATGCCCCAGCGCGGCGCCTTGGCGACAAAGCCCAGCCGCTCCTGCCAGTCGAGCCGGTCGACCTTGTAGACCACGCCGTCGATGTCATGGGGCAGGTCCGCCCGGCGATGCTCGATGGCGCGGTAATGCCCGAGCATGTCATCCAGCGAGGTGCAGCGCACCAGCAGCGGCGATACCGGCACGCCCCAGTCCGCAATCCGCTTCATCATCTCGAACTGGGTTGCCGCCGGGACCGCGCTGGCCGCGCCCCAGCCATGCGCCAGGAAGCGCAGCGGGCGGCTGGCGGTGACGCCGGGGTCCTTCTGCCGCAGCGATCCCGCCGCCGCGTTGCGGGGGTTGGCGAACAGCTTGTCGCCGCGTTCATGCTGCGCAGCATTGAGTGCGGTAAAGTCCTGTTTCGCCATGTATACTTCGCCGCGGATCTCGAACACGTCGGGCACTTCGCCGCGCAGCACCTGCGGGATGTCGGCAATGGTCGCGACATTGGCGGTCACGTCCTCGCCCACCTGCCCGTCGCCGCGCGTTGCCGCGCGCACGAGCTGCCCCTGCTCATAGCGCAGTGAACAGGACAGCCCGTCGATCTTGTCTTCCGCGGTCATCGCCACTTCGGCATCGTCCGGCAGGGCCAGGAACCGCCGCACCCGCGCCACGAAATCGGCCGCGTCCTCGTCGCTGAAGGCGTTGTCGAGGCTCATCATCCGCACTTCGTGGGTGACCTTGGCCAGCGGCGATGCGGCAACCTCGTGCCCGACCTTGCGGCTGGGACTGTCGGCGCGGACAAGGTGCGGAAATGCCGCCTCAAGCTCCGCATTGCGGCGCACCAGCGCGTCGTATTCGGCGTCCGAAATCTCGGGCGAATCCTCGGTGTGATAGAGCCGGTTGTGCCGCGCAATCACCTTGGCCAGCCGCATCAGTTCATTGGCGGCATCGGCTTCGGACAAACCAGTCGGCATCAATGCGTCCCCGCCACCGGGCGCACTTTGGCGCTGGCGCCGAACCCGGCGATGAGCGGCCGTCCCCGGGCAATCGCGCCCTGGACCTTCGGCAGCGAAAGGCTGGCCTGGTGACTCGCCTCGTCCTTCCAGATCTCGACGACCCACACCGCGTCAGGATCGTCGCGGTCCTCGTTGAGCATGTAGGCGAGGTTGCCCGGCATCTGCCCGGTGGCTTCCTTCAGTATCTCGATCAGGGCCGCGCGCTGGCCCGGCTGGGCCTTCATCTGCCCGATCAGGCCGAACAATTCGGCCCCGTTATCCATTTCTTCCATGTGTTTACCGCATCCCTGCAACAGCAGCAGCGCCATGGCCCCGCCGATCACTTCGCGCCGCGCGTAGATCATGCCCGTTCCAGCAGCCGATCCGCCTGGGCGCGCGCTTCGGCGGTGACTTCCGCGCCGGACAGCATCCGGGCGATTTCCTCCTGCCGCCCGGCGGCGTCGAGCAGGTGGACCGAAGTGCGCGTTACCGTCCCCTCGCTCGACTTGGCGATGACATAGTGCTGCCCGCCCCGCGCCGCGACCTGCGGGCTGTGGGTGACGGCGAGCAATTGCCCGTTCGCCGCCAGCCGGGCGAGCCGTTCGCCGATCGCGCTGGCCACCGCCCCACCCACGCCGCGGTCGATCTCGTCAAAGATCACGGTCGCCGCGCCGCCTTCTTCGGCCAAAGCCACCTTGAGCGCGAGGATGAAGCGCGACAACTCGCCACCGCTGGCGATCTTGCCCAGCGGGGCAAAGGGCGCGCCGGGGTTGGTGCTGATCAGGAATTCGATGCCGTCGATCCCACCCGCGCCCCAGCGTTCCTCGGGCAGGCGCAGAATGCTGGTGCGGAACCGCGCGGCATCAAGCTTGAGCGGGGCGAGTTCATCGGCCACCGCCGCGTCCAGCCGCAGCGCCGCTTCGGTCCGCCGGGCGGACAGCGCGGCGGCGCGCTGGCGGTAGTCCTCGGCCGCGCGGGTGGCCGCCGCTTCCAGCTCGGCCAGCCCGGCCTCGCCCCCTTCGATCAGGTCCAGCTGGGCGCGCATCTCGCGCATCCGGGCGGGCAGGTCATCGACCTGGCAGTGGTGCTTGCGGGCCATGGCGCGCAGATCGAACAGGCGGGTTTCGATCCGGTCGAGCGCGGCGGGATCGTGGGCCAGCGCCTCGCCCGCGCGGTCCAGCTTGTCTTCGGCCTCGCTTGCCTCGATCACCGCGCGGTCCAGCGCGGCAAGCGCTTCGGCCAGCAGGGGGTGTTCGCCCGCGATCCGGTCAAGCCGGCGGGCGGCGCCGCGCAAGGTGGCCAGCGCCGAATCCGATCCGGTCCACAGGTGCTGCAATTCGGCGAGGTCGCCCGCCAGCCGCTCACCCTTCTGCATCGCCGCGCGGGCTTCGGCCAATTGCTCTTCCTCGCCCTCGACCGGCTCCAGCGTGGTCAGTTCGGCCAGGTGGGCAAGCAGCAGATCGCGATCCGCCCCGGCACGGGCCACAGCCTCGCGCGCCTGGTCAAGCGCGTCCTGCGCCGTGCGCCAGGCCTTCCATGCCGCTTCCACCCCGGCGCTGTCGGCGCGGGCATAGCGATCGAGCAGCAGGCGGTGCCCCTTGGGATTGACCAGACCGCGATCATCGTGCTGGCCGTGCAGTTCGACCAGGAACGGCGCCAGTTCACGCAGCAAGGCCGCGCTGACCGGCTGGTCGTTGACGAAGGCCTTCGAGCCGCCATCGGCCTTGAGCCGGCGCTTGACGATCAGCGGTTCGCCCGGTTCGACGTCCACCTCTGCCGCGTCCAGCACGGCGCGCACTCCGGCGGGCAGCGCGGCGAATTCAAAGCTGGCGGTGACGCTGGCCTGATCCTCTCCCGCGCGGACCAGGCCGCTATCGGCGCGGTTGCCCAGCACCAGCCCCAGCGCATCGAGCAGGATCGACTTGCCAGCCCCGGTTTCCCCGGTCAGCACGCCCAGCCCCTGCCGGAAATCGAGGTCCAGCGCCTCGATCAGCACGATGTTGCGGATGGAGAGTCGGGTCAGCATGTTCGCGTGGTGTTCTAACCGCGCGATTTGGCAAAGTCACCCGTTTGCAGCACTATTCAACAGCTATGGGGCGAGGCACCCGCAAGGATGCCCCGCCCCTGGTCCCGCCCCCTGATGAAAGGGGCGGTATTTCCCGGTCGTCAGCGTGGAGAGGCCGCCGGCGACTAGAACTCGACCTTGATCGTCCCGCCCCAGGTGCGCTGATCGCCCACGCTGCCGACGATCAGCCCGGTGTTGCCGCTCGCTACAGCAAGCTGCTCAAGGTAATTGACGTTGAAAGCGTTGCGGACCCAGCCGAACACGTCGAACCGCCCCTTGGCGCGGAAGCCCAGCCGCAGGTTGGTCAGCGCATAGCCATCGATCCAGGTATAGGCCGAAGGCGAGGGATTGGACGAAAAGCGCGTCCGTGCATTGCCATCGACGCCAAGGTAAGCCTCGCCTTCCGCGCCAAGCAGGTGGGCCGGCAGATTGGCTTCGGCGCCGTAGCTGATCGACCACTTCGACACGCCCGGCAGGCGCTGGCCCGAAATGTCGCAGCTGGCCGGGCTGATCCCGCCCGGCGTGCCCGGCGCGCTGGGGATCTGTCCGGCCGTGGCGGTGGTGCCGCCGGCCAGTTCCGGCGGGCACGGCGCATCGACGAACTTGCGGTAGGTCGCGTCGGTATAGGCGCCGTTGACATAGGCGTTGAACCGGTCGCTCGGGCGGAACGAGAGGTCCCATTCCAGCCCCTGCGAGCGGACCTGTTCCGCATTGGCGAGGTAGCCGCGCAGCACGCCCAGTTGGCCGTTGCTGACCAGCGCCTGGAAATCATCGATGTCGGTGCGGAACGCGGCAAGGTTGAGCGTGACCTTGCGGTCCCAGAACTGCGACTTCAGCCCCAGTTCCCAGTGATGGACCCGTTCCGGCTTGACCGTGGCGGCGGCGAGCAGCGGATTGCCCGCATTGTCCGCCGGCACGCCGTTGAGGTTGATCCCGCCGGTCTTGAAGCTTTTCGCATAGGTCGCATAGGCGCGCACGTCCGGGGCCAGTTCATAGCTGGCGGTGAAGTCCCAGCTGAAATTCCAGGCCGAGAACTGCGGCTCGAAGCGCTGCGGGGCCAGCACGCCGCGCTGGGCGACAATGCGCGGATCAGTGCTGGCGAAAGTGACGGGCTGCCCCGCCCCGTTGGTCACGACCGAGCTGTAGAGGCCGGTCTTCCTGTCATAGTTGACGCGGATACCCGGTTGCAGCGCCAGCCCCGGCAGCGGCTTCCAGCTGAGCTGCCCGTAGAGGGCCGCGCTGGTGTTATCGAGCCGGATGTCGTTGGTGGACGTCAGGCCATTGAGCACCGAGGGATCGCTGGCCAGCGCGCCCGAAAGCAGGAACCGGCTGGCCGCCGCGCCCTGCTGCTGGAGCCCCTGGGTACGGACCTTCTGGCTGAAGCCGAACAGGCCGACGACATAGTCCAGCCGGTCGGTCGAATGGTTGAAACGCAGTTCCTGGGTGTACTGGTCCTGCTGGCTGGGGTTCTGGCTTTTCGTGGTGATCGGCAGGCCGATGAAGTCGCGGTCATTCGACGGCTTCCAGTCCCAGAACCGCCAGGCGGTAACCGAAGTCAGCGTACCGCCGCCCAGGTCCGCCTTGATCCGCAGCGAGGCGCCGCCGATCTTGTTCCCGGCGTTGAGGTCGGCATCGACGTCGGTCACCCGGTCATAGGGATTGGTCGAGGGCACGGCATAGTTCTGCGCGGCGGTAAGCGCGGCATACTGGCGCGACAGGGCGCGCTGGGTCAGCCCGGTGCGGACATAGACCTGGGCGCAGCATTCCGGGTTCTGGGTGGAAAAATCGCCCGCCAGGGTCACGTTCACGCTGTCGCTGGGGCGCCACAGCAGCTGGCCGCGCAGGCCAAGGTTGTCCTGCGCGTTGACCCAGGTGCTGGTGGCGCGGTTGAACAGCGTGCCATTGCGGCCCGTCGCCGAAATTGCCACGCGCGCCGCCAGCTTGTCAGACAGCGGCCCCGACACGGCGGCCTTGGCCTGCTTGAAGCCCAGGTTGCCCACGCTCACTTCGGCGCGGCCGGTGAAATCGAAGCTGGGTTCGCGGCTGGTGATGTTGAGCGCGCCGGCGGTGGTGTTCTTGCCGTAAAGCGTGCCCTGCGGCCCGCGCAGCACTTCGATCTGCCGGACATCGAGGAAGTCGAACGTGGCCGAAGCGACGCGCGAGTAATAGACGTCGTCGACATAGATCCCGACGCCCTGCTCGATCCCGTCATTGGTCAGGCCGAACGGCACGCCCAGGCCGCGAATGTTGACCGTGCTGTTGCGCGGATTGCTGGTGTAGAACTGCACCGTGGGGGTCAGCGCCTGGAGGCGGCCGACGTTGAAGGCCCCGGTGTTGTCGATGTGATCGCCCCCGACCACCGAGATCGCCAGCGGCACCTCCTGCGAGCTTTCCAGGCGGTGGCGGGCGGTGACGATGATTTCCTCGGCGTCGTCCGCCGCGCCGGTGCCCGCGCTGGTGCGCACGTCCTGGGCATCGGGTGCGGCGGCGGGATCGGCTACGGGATCGGGCGCCGCATGGGCCGGCACAGCCAGCAGGGCGGCAGAAGACAACAGGGCAACACGGACGAACGGCAACATGTCCAAATTCCTTTGGCAAGGTGGTTTGGCCACATCCGGCGGTCCGGTCTGCAGGCAGAAATACTGATCGAGCGACAAAGGTGTCAGGCGGGACCGGCCACTCGCAAACCGGCCCCGCCCGGGGAAACGCGTGCTTCAGGTAAAGCGCTGGCGCTCCGTAACTTCGAGCTGGACCACGCGGCCTTCATGGACGGTCAGTTGCACCACGCCGTAGCGCAGCCGGCCAACCGCCGCGCCCACCGCGTCGATCACCTGTTCGGGCACAGCCGGATTGCGGCGTTCCGAAAACGACTTGGGCGAACTGGCAGGGTAAGTCATCGGGGCGGCTCCTTCGCCTCGTACCTTATCTCTACTCTTTCACTAGACAAGCGGAGATTCGCTTTGCGGCGATGAAGCGCAGCTTTTGCGCGGCCAGATGTGCCGCGGCCCCACCTGTCCCGAAACTGTCATCGCCCCGCCACATCTCCGCAACCTGCGCAGGGCAGGTCTGGCTGGCGACAAGGCCAGCAGACAGGAATGCCCATGGCACGTAAGACCGCCCGATCCGCCGCCAGCCTGCCGGACTGGCTCGACCTGCCCGAACCGCAGGCCTTCCGCCCCAAGCGCCACTATCGCACGGTCTGGATTTCAGACGTGCACCTGGGCACGCGCGGCTGCAATGCGGCGCTGCTGCTGGACTTCCTGCGCTCGACCGAGTGCGAGGTGCTCTACCTGGTGGGCGACATCGTCGATGGCTGGCGGCTGCGCAAGGGCTGGTACTGGCCCGATGCCCACAACGAAGTGGTCCGCCGGGTGCTCAAGATGGCGCATCGCGGCACCCGGGTGGTGCTGATCGCGGGCAACCACGATGAAATGCTGCGCCCCTATGCCGGGATGAATTTCGGCGGCGTGCAGGTGGCGCTGGATGCGATCCACCTGACCGCCGACGGGCGCCGGCTGCTGGTGACCCACGGCGACGAATTCGACGCGGTGGTGCTCTATGCCCGCTGGCTCGCCTTCCTGGGGGACAAGGCCTATGCCTTGCTGCTGCGCGCCAACGTGATGTTCAACGCGGTGCGGCGGCGCTTCAAGCTGCCCTACTGGTCGCTGTCGGCCTATCTCAAGAAGCGGGTCAAGAACGCGGTGCAGTTCATCTGCGCCTACGAGGAAGCCGTGGCCGCCGCCGCGCGCGAACGGCAGGTGGACGGCGTGGTCTGCGGCCACATCCACAGCGCCGAGATCCGCCAGATCGGCGACATCACCTATTACAATGATGGCGACTGGGTCGAAAGCTGCACTGCCCTGGTCGAGGAACCCGACGGCGCGATGCGCCTGGTCGACTGGGCCGAGGAAGCCCGCCGCGCCGCGCGCGCCGCCCCGGCGCTGCCCCACATTCAAGCTGAAGAGGAAACCGTATGAGGATCGCCCTGTGCACCGATGCCTGGCACCCGCAAGTCAACGGCGTGGTCCGTTCGCTGGGCATGACCGTCAATCAGCTGGTCGAACGCGGCCACGCGGTGGAACTGATCACGCCTGACCAGTTCCGGACCGTGCCCATGCCCGGTTACAGCGAAATCCGCCTGGCGCTGGCCCCGCGCTTCGGCACGCGCCGCTCACTCGCCGCTTTCGCGCCGGACGTGGTCCATATTGCCACCGAAGGCCCGATCGGCTGGAGCGCGCGCAACTGGTGCCTGAAGCACGGCGTGCCCTTCACCACTGCCTTCCACACCCGCTTCCCGGATTATGCCGCCGTGCGGACCGGGCTGGATGCTGAACGGTTCTGGCCGCTGGTCCGCCGCTTTCACCAGCACAGCCGCGCCGTGCTGGTATCCACCCCGGCGCTGGGCGCGGAACTGGCCGCGCGCGGCCTGCCGCAGTGGCAGCTGTGGCAGCGCGGGATCGACCGCAGTGTGTTCCACCCCGGCCATGCCCCGCTGCCCGAATTGGCGGCCCTGCCCGGTCCGGTCCTGCTCTATGTCGGGCGGGTCGCGATCGAGAAGAACCTGCCCGCATTCCTCGACGCCCCGGTGAACGGGACCAAGGTGGTGGTCGGCGACGGGCCGGACCTCGACATGCTGCGCCAGCGCTATCCCGAAGTGCGCTTCACCGGCGCGCTGAGCGGGATCGAGCTGGCCCGCGCCTATTGCTCGGGCCACGTGTTCGTCTTTCCCAGCCGTACCGATACTTTCGGGCTGGTGATGATCGAAGCGCTGGCCTGCGGGCTGCCGGTCGCCGCATTCCCCGTGCCGGGGCCGCTCGACGTGCTGGGGGCCGATGGCCACGGCGCGGATGGCACCATGCCCGCGCGGATCGCCGCCCTGGACGACAACCTGACCGCCGCGATCCGCCGGGCCTTGCAGCTCGATCCGCTGGCGGCGGCGGTTTATGGCGCGGGGTTCAGCTGGGACAAGGCGACCGACCAGTTCGAAGCGGCGCTGATGCAGGCCCGGCAGGGCCCGCCGGTGGAAGCGATCAGGGCTGCTCAACCCCGGCGAACGGCGGTTCCAGCCTGATCGGATCGGCCAGGCTGACCCGGTCGAGCATCTCGGCCATTTCGTCGCGCAGGGTGAGCATCAGGCCGCGCAGCCGGCATTCGGCTTCGGGCAGGCAGTTCTGGCAGTGTTCGTGCGCGTTGCGGCTGGCGCAGGGCACCAGCGCCAGGCTGCCGCGCGTCAGGCGGATGATATCGCCATAACGGATGTCGACCGGGGGCAGCGCCAGCTCGTAGCCCCCGTCGCGCCCGCGCGTGGAAATGACCAGCCCTTCGCGGACCATTTCCGACAGGATCACGGTCAGGAACTTGCGCGGGATGTTCTGCGTTTCCGCGATCACGTCCAGCCGCACCGGCCCCTGCCGCCAGGTGTCGGCCAGGTGCTGGAGCGCGCGGATCGTGTAGCGGGTCTTTTGCGAAAGCATGGCCCCGGATTAGAGCCCTGCCCCGAAGCAAATGTCAACTTGGGGAGTAGAAAACTCCCGCAGCCCGGATCAGCTCGCGCTGGTGCCCGGCGCGTGCTTCTGCATCAGCTGGTAGGCCTTCTCGTACCATTCGGTGCCGGGATAGTTGGTGCCCAGCACGGCGGCGGCCTTTTGCGCTTCTTCGGGGATGCCCAGCACCAGATTGGTTTCGACCAGGCGGAACAGCGCCTCGGGCGCGTGGCTGGTGGTCTGGTACTGTTCGATCACGTTGCGGAAGCGCAGCTGCGCGGCCAGCCACTTGCCCGAGCGTTCATAGGCCCGGCCAATGTTCATTTCCTTGCCAGCCAGGTGATCGTTGACCAGGTCCAGCTTGAGCTTGGCATCGCTGGCATAGCGGGTGTTGGGATAGCGCCGGATCACTTCGGTCAGCGCGTCCTTGGCCAGCTTGGTGTTCTTCTGGTCACGGCTGACGTCGCTGATCTGCTCGTAATAGTTGAGCCCGATCAGGTAATAGGCATAGGCGGCGTCGCGGTTGCCCGGGTGGATTTCCAGGAAGCGCTGCGCGGCCTGCGTGCTCTTGGTGAAATCCTTGGCAACGTAATAGCTGAACGCGCTCATCAGCTGGGCGCGGCGGGCCCAGGGCGAATAGGGGTGCTGGCGCTCCACCTCGTCGAACAGGGCGGCGGCAACGCGGGTATCCCCGCTGTCGAGCTTGTCCTTGGCCGCGCGGTAGAGCGTATCGACGTCGCGCGCGACGAAGGCGGTATCCTTCATCTTGCCCCGGCCGCCACAACCGGCGGTCAGCGAAATGGCCACCGTGGCGGTGGCAAGCAGGGCGAGCTTGAGCGGAGAACGGGTCAGCATGGCGCCAGCCTATAACCAGCCCCAGCCTGAACGCCAAGTGAAAGGGTGGCGCTTTCCCCGGCTGCCCCCGGCGGCGCGGCTATTCCCAGAACGCCACGCAGCGTACCTCGATCGAATTGCGCGTCTGCGTGTTCGCCAGGCTGGTGTCGTGAAAGGCGGTGTGCGGGCAGCGCCAGGTGACCGAATGGTCGCTGTCGTAGAACTTGAACAGCAGCACATCGTCGCGGTTCATGTTCGAGAAATACCACCAGCGGTGCGCGTCGCGCTTGCGCAGGATGGTCGCGGCGATCATCTGGTTTTCGCCCGCAACCGGGGCGGTCAGCGCCGCGCCGGTCGGAAACTCGTCGACCACGAACAGCGTGTTGCTGGCCAGCTCGTCGCCCACGATCGAACGGCCGTCCATCATCGCCAGCGGCCAGTCCTGTGGTCCGGCCGAATAGGTCCGCCAGAACGAAAAGCAGCAATGCCGCCTGAACCCCGGCCCGTCGGGGCGGTGGCTGGCATAGATCCGCGCGCCCGCCGCCTGCCCGGTGCGCGGGTTGTAGTCGATGTGCGCCTCGCCCGCCTGGGGCTGAAGCCCGCCGCTGTGCTGGTAACCCGCGACTTTCTGCGCGGCACGTTCGGACAGGTCCGCCGTGGTCCGCCGCATCCAGCCCTGCACCGCGACGAAGCTGGCCCCGGTCAGCGCCCTGACCGCTTCGGCCACCTCGGCGTTGTATTTGGCGTCAACTTCGGCCCGATCCTCGAAATCGGCCACGGCCGAGCGGTGCCGCCCGATCATGAAGCCGTGGCGGTCGAGCGTGAAGTGATCGCGGATCGGCATCCCGTCGCGCATCGGCATGACATGGTCGAAATAGTCGCCGGTGTTGATCTCCGCGCCCTGACTGACATAGCGCCGGGTAACGTAGTCCCCATCGCCCAGGTAACGGATCAGGGCCTGCGCGGTGCGGGCGCCGTCCTCGATCCGGTCTTGTGCGGCCGTTGCCATCATCGCTCTCCTCTCGTTACCGCAGGACAGTAACGATCGTTAAGGTCATGGCAAGGGGCGGCTACTCCTCGCCCATCCGCAGCGCGGCGATGAAGGCTTCCTGCGGGATGCTGACGTTGCCGTATTCGCGCATCCGGGCCTTGCCCTTCTTCTGCTTCTCCAGCAGCTTCTTCTTGCGGGTGATGTCGCCGCCATAGCACTTGGCGGTAACGTCCTTGCGCATCGCGCTGATGGTTTCGCGGGCCACCACCTTGCCGCCGATCGCGGCCTGGATCGGGATCTTGAACAGGTGGCGCGGGATCAGGTCCTTCAGCCGTTCGCACATGTGGCGTCCGCGCGCTTCGGCGGCGCTGCGGTGGACGATCATCGACAGCGCGTCGACAGGCTCGTTGTTGACCAGGATGCCCATCTTGACGAGGTCGCCCTCGCGCAGGCCGATCTGTTCGTAATCGAAGCTGGCATAGCCGCGGCTGATCGACTTGAGCCGATCATAGAAATCGAACACCACTTCGTTCAGCGGCAATTCGTACTGCACCTGGGCGCGCCCGCCGACATAGGTCAGCCCGGTCTGGATCCCGCGGCGGTCCTGGCACAGTTTCAGGATCGAGCCGAGGTATTCGTCGGGGGTGTAGATCGTTGCCTTGATCCACGGTTCCTCGATCGATTCGATCCGGCTGGGATCGGGATAGTCGGCCGGGTTGTGCAGCAGGATCTCGCGCGCGTCGTCCGTCCGGCTGGCGCGCAGCTGGATGCGATAGACCACGCTGGGGGCGGTGGTGATCAGATCCAGGTCATATTCGCGGGTCAGGCGTTCCTGGATGATTTCCAGGTGCAGCAGCCCCAGGAACCCGCAGCGGAAGCCGAACCCCAGCGCCGCGCTGCTTTCCATTTCGAAGCTGAAGCTGGCATCGTTGAGCCGCAGCTTGGCGATGCTTTCGCGCAGCTTTTCGAAATCCGCAGCATCGACTGGGAACAGCCCGCAGAACACCACCGGCTGGACTTCCTTGAAGCCCGGCAGCGCTTCGGCAGCCCCACCCTTGACCGTGGTGATCGTGTCACCGACGCGGGCCTGGGCCACTTCCTTGATCTGGGCGGTGATGAAGCCGATCTCGCCCGGGCCAAGTTCGGCCAGCTGCTCGATCTTGGGGGTGAAGCAGCCGACGCGGTCGATCAGGTGTTCGGTCCCGCCGGCCATGAACTTGACCTGCAGGCCCTTGCGGATCACCCCGTCGATGATCCGCACCAGGATGACGACGCCGAGGTAGGGATCGTACCAGCTGTCGACCAGCATCGCCTTCAGCGGCGCATCGCGGTCGCCCTTGGGCGGGGGGATCTTGGTGACGACGGCTTCCAGCACTTCCTCGATGCCAATGCCGCTCTTGGCGCTGGCCAGCACCGCGTCGCTCGCGTCGAGGCCGATGATTTCCTCGATCTCGGCCTTGACCTTTTCCGGTTCGGCGGCGGGCAGGTCGATCTTGTTGATCACCGGCACGATCTCGTGGTCGTGCTCGATCGACTGGTAGACGTTGGCCAGGGTCTGCGCCTCGACGCCCTGCGCCGCGTCGACCACCAGCAGGGCGCCTTCGCAGGCTGCCAGGCTGCGGCTGACTTCATAGGCGAAGTCGACGTGGCCCGGCGTATCCATGAGGTTCAGCTCATAGTCCTTGCCGTCGCGCGCCTTGTACTTCAGCCGCACGGTCTGCGCCTTGATAGTGATCCCGCGCTCTTTCTCGATCTCCATGTTATCGAGCACCTGCGCGCTCATCTCGCGCTCGCTCAGGCCGCCGGTGAACTGGATCAGGCGGTCGGCCAGCGTGCTCTTGCCGTGGTCGATATGGGCGATGATCGAGAAATTGCGGATGGCGGCCAGGTCAGTCATGTGCGCGCCGTTAGCAGCGGCGGCGGCCCGTGTCACGCCGTGCGCTGCGCTGCGGCCCGGCGCGGTCAGAGCGCAGGGCGGGCCGGGCCGCAGGGAAGGCTTCCAGATGGCGCGGCGAATTTGGTCGACCTGTACGACAGTGCCGCCGAAGATGTCCAAGCTGATGCGGGCGATTGACGATTCGCACAGCGTCGAATGCGAGGACATGGAAGACGAGCAGCGCGGCCCCGAACTGAAGCGCAGCATTCGGGTCGGCGACCGTCCGGCAATTCAGCGCGAACGCGCGGCAGCGCTCAGGCGACGCGGCTCTTGGGGCGCAGATCGGTGGTCGATCCAAACTTGGGCAGCGACAGCGGCGCGCCCGGCTGCTGCATCAGCTGCATCGGATACTGCCCGGGCGGCAGGGCCTGAAGCGGCATGCCGGCCTGGGCCAGGACATAGGGCGACACGCGGTGGCGGGTGCACAGCCCCCCGGCCCCGTCATCGACCAGCGGCAATTCGAGTTCCAGCCCCTGCATCGCGCCGGCGCTGCGCCGCACCACGGCCACAGCCAGCTGCCCTTCGCCGAAATCGACCACGAAGGGCGTGCCAACCGGCACGTCGAGCAAGCCTTCGACCATGCAGCCCGTGCGCGAAAGGTTGCGCATGGTCGCCTCGTAGCGGTGATCCTCGTGGATCAGGCCGACCTTGCGCAGCACGGTGCGGCGTTCCTGGCGGTACTTGCTGGGGCCGCAGGGCTCGATCACCCATTCGCCGTTCGTCATCGCCTCGGCCACGTCGTCGCTCGGCAGCGCCGGGGCGTAGATGAAGCCCTGGATCTGGCTGACCCCCAGCTTGCGCATCTCGTCCAGCTCGTCGTGGGCCTCGATCCCTTCAGCGGTGGTATCCATCTTGAGGGCGCTCGCCAAGCTGACGATAGCGGAGATAATCGCCCGGTTGCGGCTGTCCTGCTCGGTCACCCCGCGGATGAAGCCCTTGTCGATCTTGATCTTGTCGAACGGCGCGTGCTGAAGATAGCCGAGCGAGGAATAGCCGGTGCCGAAATCGTCCAGCGCCAGGCGCACGCCCAGCAGCTTGAGCGAATTGAACATCTCGGTCGTTTGGGTGCTGTCCCCCAGGAAGACGCTTTCAGTCAGTTCCAGTTCCAGCCGCTCGGGCGGCATTTCGGAATGGGCCAGGGCCTGGGCCACGACCGAGGCAAAGCCGGGGTTGGCGAACTGCGAGGCCGAGACGTTCACCGCCACGCGCACGCTGCCTGGCCAGGACATGGCATCCACGCACGCCTGCTTCAGCACCCAATCGCCCAGCGAACCGATCAGGTTGGCTTCCTCGGCAATCGGAATGAACACGCCGGGGGGAACGTCGCCCAACTCGGGATGTTCCCAGCGCGAGAAGGCTTCGAACGTCACCACCCTGTTGGTGCGGGTATCGACGATCGGCTGGTAGGCAACCCGCATTTCGCCATTGGCCAGGGCATCGCGCAGGTCGTCCTCGATCTGCTTGCGGCGCTCGGCTTCGCTGTGCAGGTCGCTGGAATAGAACCGGAACTGTCCGCGCCCCCCACCCTTCGAGGCATAGAGCGCAAGGTCGGCGGAACGGATCAGTTCCTCGCTGTCGACCCCGTCATAGGGCGCAATCGCGATCCCCACCGAAGCGCCGATCACGCAGCGGCTGCCTTCGATCTGGTAGGGCTGCGACACCATCGTGATGATCGTCTTGGCGATTTCGCCCAGCCGCCCGCGATCGTCGATGTCGGGCAGCATGATCTGGAATTCGTCGCCGCCCAGCCGGCCGATCTCGCAGCCTTTCTCGGTCACCACCCGCTGCAGCCGCTGAGCAACCTGCTTGAGCAACTCGTCCCCGGCCGGATGGCCCAGGGTGTCGTTGACCTGCTTGAACCGATCAAGGTCGATCATCATCACCGCACAGGCGCGCTTGGCGGTCTTGTAAGCGGTCAGCGTCGCCCCCAGCCGCTTGCCCATGCGGTGGCGGTTGGCCAGCCCGGTCAGCGAATCGTACTGCGCCAGGCGCGAGGCGTCCTTCTGGTTCTGGCGGGTCGCGGTAACGTCGGTGCCGTTGCCGTTATAGCCGCAGAATTCGCCATCGGCATTGAACTGCGGCCGCCCGGAAATCGACCACCATACCTCGTGGTCGTCGAGCGCGGCGCGCACGGCCAGTTCGACGAAGGTCTTGCGCGCGCTGAGGATCAGCGGCAGCGTCCGTTCGACCGGCTCGTCCTCGTCACGGTCGAGGATGAACAGCGACTGGATCGGCTGGCCGACCAGGTCGCGGCGCTCGCGCCCCAGGCTTTTCGCCACGCAGTCTGAAATGTAGGTCAGCCGGCCTTCGTGATCGCTCGACCAGAACCAGCCGATGCCCGACTGCTCGTAATCGCGCAGCAGGGCCACGGCCCGGTTCAATTCGTCGCCGGTCGGCATGGCAGGAGCATTGGGCGCGCGCAGGCCGGCTTCGCCCCTGCTGCCACCCAGCAGGTTGCGGAACAGTCCCCGGCCTGATCCCTTCGCTTCAACCATGTCCCGTAAGCCGTGCATTCCCGCAAGTTCGCCGATGGATGCCAATGTGATAACCAAACGTGGTTGCGAAACCGCTAACGATGCAGGAAATGCAAGTTATTGATCTGGCTGAAAGGTGCCGGGTCATGCGGCCTCGCCAGGGGGGCGCAGCAGGGGATTTCGGGGCCGTCCTGTCACGGATCCGAGGACCGCAATGCGGCCCGATTCGTCCAGCTGCAGCGGGGCGGCGAATTCCACGCCCATGCGGTCTTCCTGGCACCATCGGCTGGTCGCCGTAACCACGCTGCCTTCGGCCAGTACGATCCGGAAAATCGTGCCGGGCGGCACGTTCCACAGCCCTTCGACCATCGCCCCGGTGGTCGAGATATTGCGGATGGTGGCATGGTACTGCTGCCCGGCATGGTCCAGCACCACCTTGCGCAGCATCGTCTGGCGCGTGGCCCGCGCGGCCCGCGGCCCGCGCGCGATCGCGGTCAGCCCGGTCTGCAACCGCTGGGTCGCCGACACCATGCTGAGCGGCTTTTCGTAGATATAGCCCTGCACGTGGCTGCACCCGAGCATCCGCACCAGGTCCAGCTCGTCGAGCGTTTCCACGCCCTCGGCCGTCGTTTCCATGCCCAGCGCTTCGGCCAGGCTGACGATCGAGGAAATGATCGCGCCGTTGCGACTGCCCCGGATCGTGGCGCCGCGCACGAATGACTGGTCGATCTTGATCTTGTCGAACGGCGCGCGCTTGAGATAGCCGAGCGAGGAATAGCCGGTGCCGAAATCGTCCAGCGCCAGCCGCACGCCCACCCGCTTGAGCGCGGCGAACATCGCCTCGGTCCCTTCATCGTCGTTCAGGAACACGCTTTCGGTGATTCCCAGTTCCAGCCGCTGCGGATCGATCTGGGCCGCCGCCAGGGCATTGGTGATGATCGCCGGCAGCGCCGGGTTGGCGAATTGCAGCGGCGAGACGTTGACCGCCACGCGCACGCTTTCGGGCCACTGGGTCAGGTCCTGGCAGGCCGTGCGCAGCGCCCATTCGCCGATCTGGGCAATCAGCCCGGTATCTTCGGCAATCGGGATGAACTTGGCCGGCGAGAGCATCCCGCGTTCGGGATGGTTCCAGCGCAGCAGCGCCTCGAACCCGGTGATCCGTTCGGTCACCGTCTGGACCACTGGCTGATAGTACAGCTCCAGCCCGTTGTTCACCAGCGCATCGCGCAGGTCCTGTTCCAGCTGGCGGCGCTCTTCGGCATCGCTGTGCAGGTCGGCCGCGTAGAAATGGTGACGCCCGCGTCCCCCGTCCTTGGCGGCGTAAAGCGCAAGGTCGGC
This sequence comes from Pseudomonadota bacterium, assembly GCA_029779535.1. Taxonomy (GTDB): domain Bacteria; phylum Pseudomonadota; class Alphaproteobacteria; order Sphingomonadales; family Sphingomonadaceae; genus Novosphingobium. The sequence continues at coordinate 57,216 of JAKPAG010000054.1, forward strand.
GTTGCGGATGATCGCTTCGGAGGTCACCCCGTCATCGGGTGACATCGCGATCCCCACCGACGCGCCGATCACCACCCGGTGCCCGTCGATCGAATAGGGTTCGGACAGGTCGTGGATGATCCGCCGGGCCAGCGCGGCAAGGTCCTCGCGGCGATGGCGCCCGGCCATGATCACCTGGAATTCGTCACCGCCCAGGCGGCCAACGCGGCCCCCTTCGCCCACGGCGCGTTCGAGCCGGCTGGCCACCATTTTCAGCAGCGCATCCCCGGCCGGGTGGCCCATGGTATCGTTGACCTGCTTGAACCGGTCGAGATCGAGCAGGAACACCGAGCAGGCCCGGTGTTCAAGGTTCGGCGCGGCAAGGATCTTTTCCAGCGTCTGGGCCATCTGCAGGCGATTGGCCAGGCCGGTCAGCGAATCGTAATGCGCCAGGCGCGTGGCCTGTTCCTCGGATCGGCGCTTTTCGGTCAGGTCGTGGCCGGACCCGCGAAACCCCAGGAAGTTGCCGAAACTGTCATAGATCGGCCGCCCGCTGATCGACCACCAGCGCTCCTCCTCGGGCACGGCGGCGCGGATCGCCAGTTCGCTGAAGGCCGACCGCGCGTTGAGGTGGAAGGCCAGCGTCCGTTCACTTTCCTGCCCCTGGGGGTCGGTCACGAACATTTCGGTAAACGGCCGCCCGATCAGTACCTTGCGGTTCAGGATCTGGCCGACGATCGCCGACACATAGACAATCGCGCCGCGGCGGTCGGTTTCGAAGAACCAGCCCTGCCCGGTCTGTTCGAAATCGTTGAGAATTTCCTCGGCGCGCTGCTGGGCGCGTTCGCGCTCGATCTGGGCGCGGACAGTCGCGGCGTTGACCCTGTTTTCGCGCTGGCCAACGAAGATCCCCAGCCCCACGCCCAGCACCAGGCCCACCCAGGTCTCGATCGTGCCGACAACCAGCGTCGCGCCGGTCCACAGCCCGATCTGGCTGGCGATCAGCGCGATCACCCGGCGGTTCAGGATCACCGCCGCCAGTGCACCGCTGATGATCATCAGGCCCAGCGAGTCGCTCCAGTCGGCGTCGGCCCGGATCGTCCAGTAGGACAGCGACATGCCGGTCAGCGCCATCGGCAGCGCGATCATCACCAGCAGCACCAGCAGCCGGTGCATCGCCGTTGCGCAATGCTCGCGTTCGATCCGGATGGCCAGCGATGTCGCCGCGACCAGGCCCACGGCCGGGATCGCGGTCAGCACCGTCAGCAGGGGCGGCACGCTGAATGTGGCCAGGCCATTCAGCAGCACGGCGATCGCCAGGACCGGCGCCATCAGCGTCCAGTTGCGATCAAGCACGTGATAAAGGCTGGAATATTCCTGCGCGCGGCGCTGCCGCAAGGCGCGGTCGCTGCGCGCTGCCTGCTGGCGCAGGCTGGCTGGCGATACCTGGCGCTGGTCCTCGGCCACAGGCGCGCCAGCCGGTCCGCGCGGAGCGACTGCGGGCGGTTCCGCGGATTCTTGCCTGGCGGGCTGGGCGACCATGGCGCATCGCATGCCCTGAAACCGTTTGAGAAAGGGTTAAATTTACCATTAATTCCGGCGCATTTGCGCGCTCCGGACAGCTGCGTGGACGGTGCTTGAAATGGTCTGGCGAGCAGTGCATGTTCCCCGCCAACGATAACGACATGCGGGCAGGAGCGGGTCAACCGCCCGCCCGCCAGCTGGGGAACAGGGGATGGCCAAAGGCGGCACCACGCTGGAAAACGAAGCCGCGCAGTTCACCACCGCGCTGGGCCCGCTGGTTGGCCTGGCGCGCGAGGATTTCGTCGGCGCGGTCGCGCTCTTGCTGCGCGAAACGGCCAGCGATCCCAGGCGCAGCCTGCGCCACATGCAGGCCTTCGGCGAAGACGTGGTCAAGATCCTCAGCGGCAAGAGCGAGCTGGCGCCCGAGCCCAAGGACAAGCGCTTCATGGATCCAGCCTGGCGCTACAACCCGTTCTTCCGCGCCGGGGCACAGTATTACCTGGCGATCCAGAAGGGCATGAAGAACTGGCTGGAAGAGCTGGAACTGGATGAACTGGAACGCGACCGGGCCAATTTCATCGCCAATATCATCATCGACGGCCTGGCCCCGACCAACACCCTGATCGGCAATCCGACCGCGCAGAAGCGGCTAATCGATAGCGGCGGCCTCAGCCTGATCAAGGGGCTGAAGAACGCCTACAACGACCTGGTCCACAACAAGGGCATGGTCAGCCAGGTCGATAGCAAGCCGTTCAAGCTGGGCGAGAATGTCGCCACCTCGAAAGGCAGCGTGGTCTACCGCGACGCGATGTTCGAGCTGATCCATTATGCCCCGACCACGGACCAGGTCTACGCCATCCCGCAGCTGACAATTCCGCCGCAAATCAACAAGATGTACATCAACGACCTGTCGCCGGAAAAGTCGGTGGTGAAGTGGCAGGTCGACAACGGCATCCAGTGCTTCGTCATATCCTGGAAGAACCCGACCAAAGCGGAAGGGGTCTGGGGGATGGACGAATACATCGCCAGCTGCATGAAGGCGGTGGACGCGGTCTGCGAAATCACCGGTGCGGCCAAGGTGAACATTTCGAGCGCCTGTTCGGGCGGGCAGACCGGGGCGATCCTGGCCAGCAAGATGGCGGCGAGCGGCGACAAGCGGCTGGGCGCGCTGACCTTCATGGTCACGGTGCTGCACCCCAAGCAGAACGACATCGAGGCCGGCTCGCTAATCTCGCGGAACGGCCTGGCGCTGGCCAAGCAGCGCGCCGCCAGGGCCGGGATCATCGAGGGCCATTCACTTGCCCGCGGCTTCGCGTGGCTGCGGCCCAACGACCTGATCTGGAACTACGTCATCAACAACTACCTGCTGGGCGAGGATCCCCCGGCCTTCGACGTCTTGTTCTGGAACGCGGACGCGACCAACCTGTCGGCCACCCTGATGGGCGATTTCCTTCACCTGTTCGAAACCCTCGCCTTCACCAGACAGGGCGAGGTCGAGATGGCCGGCCACCCGATCGACCTGTCGAAGGTGAAAAGCGACCTGTTCATCCTGGGCGGGACAACCGATCACATCACCCCGTGGCGCGCCTGCTATCGCTCGACCCAGCTGTTCGGTTCGAAGGACGTGACTTTCGTGCTCAGCCAGTCGGGGCACATGCAGGCGATCCTCAACCCGCCGGGCAACCCCAAGGCAAAGTATTTTGTGTCGAAAAAGGCCGGCCACCCGCCCGCCGACGTTGACGAATGGCTTCAGGGGACAGAGGAACAGTCGGGAAGCTGGTGGCCGTACTGGATGAACTGGCTGCAACAGCGCTCGGGAGGGCAGGTTCCTGCCCCCAAGGCGCTGGGCAGCAAGGCCCATCCGCCGATGGAAAGCGCCCCCGGCCTTTACGTACTGACCTGAGCCGAAAGGGCGCGCGTGCAAGAACTGACCTGTGAATTCTCGATGGAAACGGTCGGCGGCCGCACCCTGCGCGTCGCGCGCTGGCGCTGGGACATGGAAAGCGAGCACCTGCCGATCCTGTTCTTCAACGGCATCGGCGCCAATATCGAGGCAGTCGCCCCGCTGGCCGAAGCGCTGACCGAACGGCCGTTCATCATGTTCGACATGCCGGGCGTGGGCGGCAGCCCCGATCCGCTGGTGCCTTACAATACCTTCACGATGAGCTGGATCGCCAAGCAACTTATCCGCCGCTTCGGCTGCGACCAGGTGGACGTGATGGGCATTTCGTGGGGCGGCGCCATGGCCCAGCACTTCACGCTGCAACATTCCGACCACGTCCGCCGCCTGATCCTGTGCGCGACCAGCGCGGGGATGTTCATGGTGCCGGGCAATCCGGCGGCCTTGACCAAGATGGTCAACCCGCGCCGCTATGTCGACGCGGCCTTCATGGAAGAACACTTCCGCACGCTCTACGGCGGGCTGACCGGCGGCAAGGCCGAACACATCGGCCGCCTTACCCCCCCTTCCCCGCGCGGCTACATCTACCAGTTGATCGCCATGATGGGCTGGACCAGCGCGCCCGCCCTGCCCTTCCTCAAGAAGGACACCCTGATCATGATGGGCGACGAGGACCAGATCGTCCCGCTCGCCAATGGCAAGATCCTCGAAGCGCTGATTCCGAACAGCCGGCTCGACATTTTCGAACAGGGCGGACACCTGTTCATGCTGACCCACCGCGAACAGACGATCTCGTCGATCCGGGGGTTCCTTGACGGGCCGGACCGGTCCGACACCTCACGAAAGGCAGCCTAGACCTCATGCGCCACATCGCGATCATCGGCTCGGGACCAGCAGGGTATTACACGGCCGAGGCCGCGCAGAAGCAGTGGGGCGATGACGTTCGCGTCGATATTTTCGACATGCTGCCCGTGCCTTACGGGCTGATCCGGACCGGGGTGGCGCCGGACCACCAGTCGATCAAGGGCGTCGCGCGCCGATACGAGGCGACCGCCCTTTCCGACAACGTCCGCTTTGTCGGCAACGTCATGGTCGGCAAGGACGTGACGGTCGAGGAACTGCAGGGCCTGTATGACGCGGTGGTGCTGGCCACCGGCGCCCCGCACGACCGCAAGATGGACCTGCCGGGCGAAAACCTGCCCAATGTCTATGGCAGTGCCGCATTCGTCGGCTGGTACAACGGCCACCCGATGTTCGCCAACCTCGATCCCGACCTGTCGGGCGATACGGCGGTGGTGATCGGCATGGGCAACGTCGCGCTTGACGTGACCCGCATCCTGTCCAAGACGCGCGAGGAATTCGCCGGCAGCGACATCGTCGCCCACGCGCTCGACGTGCTCGACACTTCGAAGCTGCGGCGCATCGTCATCCTTGGCCGGCGCGGCCCGCACCAGATCATGATGACGCCCAAGGAACTGGGCGAACTGTCGCACCTGTCACGCGCCGCGCCGCGGGTCGATCCGCAGGACCTGCCCGAAGTGGGCGAGGATGCGCTGCTCGAACCGGGCCTGCGCAAGTCGGTCAACCACCTGCGCAGCTTCGCGGCCATCCCGGCCAGCCACTATGGCGACGTGCCGATCGAGATCGAGTTCGATTTCTACGCCAGCCCCAAGGCGATCCTGGGCGATGGCAAGGTGACCGGGGTAGAAGTGGAACGCACCACGGTCGAAGCCGGCCGCGCGGTCGGGACCGGGGAAACCTATGTCATCCCCGCCGGGCTGGTGGTGTGCTGCATCGGCTATCAGACCAGCCGCATCCCCGGCGTGCCGTTCGATGAACGCGCCGGGCGTTTTCCCAACGATGAAGGGCGGATCCTGCCGGGTCTTTACTGCGTCGGCTGGGCGCGGCGCGGACCTTCGGGCACGATCGGCACCAACCGCCCCGACGGTTTCAGCGTGATCGAGAAGATCGCCGAGGACATCGGCGCAGGCGCGGGCAAGCAGGGCCGCCCCGGGTTCGATGCCCTGGCCCAGGCGCGCGGGCTGGATGTCGTCACCTTCCGCGACTGGAAGAAGATCGAGGCCGAGGAAGAAGCCCGCGCCCGCGAAGGCGCACCGCGCGAAAAGTTCGTCCGGGTCGAGGAAATGATCGCCGCGCGCGGCAGCTGACCGCGCCGGGGGCTGTCACCCCTTGCCCCTCTCCCCCAACCGTGGCTTAATCGCACGGTTAAACAGCCGCGCGAGTCGGCTGTGAACGGGAGAGTTCCGATGGCCACTTATGACCTGATCATCCGCAATGGCACCATCGTCGATGGCACCGGCGCGGCGCGCTTTACCGGCGATGTCGCGGTGAAGGACGGGCTGATTGCCGCCGTGGGCAAGGTGCACGGCGATGCGACGCAGGAAATCGACGCGGGCGGCAAGGTTGTCGCCCCCGGCTGGGTCGATATTCACACCCATTACGATGGCCAGGCGACCTGGGACCAGGAAATGGCCCCGTCGAGCTGGCACGGCGTGACCACCGTGGTCATGGGCAACTGCGGTGTCGGTTTCGCGCCTGCCGCCCCCAACCGCCATGACTGGCTGATCGGCCTGATGGAAGGGGTGGAAGACATTCCCGGCACGGCGCTTGCCGAAGGGATGAAGTGGGATTGGGAAACCTTCCCCGAATACCTTGACGCGCTGGAACGTCTGCCACGCTCGGTCGACGTTGCTACCCACGTGCCCCACGGCGCGGTCCGCGCCTATGTGCTGGGTGATCGGGAGCGGCCGGGCGCCGTCCCCACCGCCGAAGACATCGAAAAGATGGCCGCGATTGTCGAGGAAGGCGTGCGCGCCGGGGCGCTGGGCTTTTCCACCAGCCGCACGGTCATCCACAAGTCGATCGATGGCGAAGTGGTGCCGGGCACCACGGCAACCGCTGATGAATTGATCGCGATCGGCCGCGCCATGGGCAAGGTTGGCCACGGCGTGTTCGAATTGGCCAGCGACCTGAAGCGCGAATGGAACGAATTCGGCTGGATGGGCGCGCTCAGCCGCGAAACCGGGCTGCCGGTGGTCTTCGCCGCGTTGCAAAGCATCGCCAAGGAACAGCCGCTGAGCGAGCAGATCGCCAACATGCGCGCCGAAAACGACAACGGCGCGAACATCGTCGCCGCCATCGCGCTGCGTGGCAACGGGATCATCATGGGCTGGCAGGGCACCGTCCACCCGTTCCGTTTCCGCCCCAGCGTGGCCGAACTCGATGGCCTGCCGTGGGACCAGCAACTGGCCAAGATCAAGGACCCGGCCTTCAAGGCCAAGGTTCTGGCTGAAGCCAACGTCTATCCGGACAGCGATATCGTCCACCTCTACATGGTGATCGCCCAGGGCTGGCAGGCGCAGTTCGAAATGGATGCCGATTTCGATTACGAACCCGGCGCGGATGCCAGCATCGCGGCGCGCGCGGCGGCCGCCGGCAAGACGCCGGACGAATATGCCTATGACTTGCTGAGCGAAAACGAAGGCACCGGGTTCATCTACCTGCCGATCCTCAACTATGCCGATGGCAATCTCGATTTCCTGGAAGAGCTGCAGGCCAGCAGCGATTGCGTCAATTCGCTGTCCGATGGCGGCGCGCATTGCGGCACGATCTGCGATGCCGCCAGCCCGACCTTCATGCTCCAGCACTGGGTGCGCGATCGCAAGCGCGGCGGGCGGCTCAGCCTGGAGGCGGCGGTCAAGCGGCAGTGCCTCGATACGGCGCGGCTCTATGGCCTCGACGATCGCGGGGTGGTTGCGCCCGGCTACATCGCCGATCTCAACGTGATCGACCTGGACGCGCTGAAGCTGGGCAAGCCGTGGCTGGCGTTTGACTTGCCGGCAGGCGGCAAGCGCCTGCTGCAAAAGGCGGAAGGCTATGTCTGCACGATCAAGGGCGGCGTGGTGACGTTCCGCCAGGGTGAATGGACCGGCGCGACGCCAGGCGGGCTGATCCGCGGTCCACAGCGAGCCGCGATGCTGGAGGCTGCCGAATGACGATTGCCGTCGTGCGGGTGGGTTCGCCCGCCAATCTTGATGCGCTGCTGCCGGGCACGGCCGAGGATCCGGGCCAGCCCGGCCCCGGTCAGATCCGGGTGCGCTTGCAGGCCAGTTCGCTCAACTTCCACGATTACGCCGTGGTCTCGGGGATGATCCCGACGGCTACCGGGCGCATCCCGATGTCCGATGGCGCCGGCGTGGTCGAGGCGGTGGGCGACGGGGTAACCCAGTTCAAGGCGGGCGACCTGGTCTTCTCGACCTTCTTCACCGATTGGAACGATGGCCACCCGCCCAGCACCGCCTTTACCAGCGTGCCGGGCGACGGCATCGACGGCTACGCCCGCGAAGTGGTGGTGACGCCGGAAAACTGGTTCACCCACGTGCCGCAGGGCTACTCCGCTGCCGAAGCCGCAACGCTGACCTGCGCGGGGCTGACCGCGTGGCGCGCGCTGTTCGTCGACGATACGATCAAACCGGGTTCAACCGTGCTGGTCCAGGGTACCGGCGGGGTTTCGGTCTTTGCGCTGCAATTCGCCAAGGCGGCAGGGGCGCGGGTGATCGCCACCTCATCGTCCGATGCCAAGCTGGAACGGATGAAGGCGCTGGGGGCCGACGATCTGATCAACTACAGGCAAGTCGAGGCATGGGGTCCGAAGGTGCTGGAACTGACCGGCGGCGTCGGGGTGGACTGCGTGGTTGAAATCGGCGGTTCGGGCACGCTCGACCAGTCGATGCTGGCGACCCGCGTTGGCGGCCACGTGGCGCTGATCGGGGTGCTGGCGGGCTTTGCCGGGCCGGTGCAGACCGCGCTGCTGATGGCAAAGAACCTGCGCGTTCAGGGCCTGACCGTGGGCAGCCGTGCCCAGCAGCTCGACATGATCAAGGGCATCGAAGCCAACGGGATCAAGCCGGTGATTTCCGATCACTTCGCCTTGGCGGACCTGGCCTCGGCCTTCCGCCACCAGGAAGCGGGCAAGCACTTCGGCAAGATCGTCGTCGATATCTGATCCCGCGTGGTCAGGGGTGGATCACCACCCCGACCGCCGGATCGGCGCTGCCCCGCGCCGCGGCGACGAAGGCTTCGCCCGCGGCTTCCAGCCCATCGCGCACCGACACGGTCACCGCCCCGGCGGTTTCGGCCATGAACGTCGCCCAGCTGGCAGCCACCGCCTCGCCAAAGGCCTTGGCCCCCTGCTCGCGGATCGCGGCCACGGCATGATCGGGGGCGAAGAACAGCGTGGGGGTAGGCCCCGGAATCGGCCCGTTGTCCTGTCCGAACCCCGCACCGACATGGGTCGCGCCGACCGTGCTCGAATATTTGAGCTGATCCCCCAGCGCGCTGTGCAGCGCGTAGAGCAGCTGCGCATTGCCTGCGAAATCGACCGAAACGCTGGCTTCTCGCGGCAGCTCCGCCACCGCGTCATAGGCCAGCACTTCGTCGTAGAATCCTCCGCGCCGCACGAAATCGACGTTGCCGGCCGAGGTCAGCCCGATCCGCCGCACCTGCGGTGACAGCGCGCGGGTGACGCTGGCCAGCGCCATCGCCGTCTTTGACGAGGCAGAGGTGACCACCAGATTGCCCGCCCCGAACCACTGTTCGCGCCGGAAGAAGTTTTCGATCAGGAACCCGGTCTTGAACAGCGGGCCGAAGATCATCCGCTCGTTCTCGCGCGCGGGATCGTGTTCTGGATCGGCGGCCAGGCGGCTGTACTGGTTGTAGATCGGGCTCATCGGCAGGCGGTGCGCCGCCGCATCGCTGAACCCGCCCGGCGAAACGGCCGTGGGCAGCACGTCGAGATGTTCGGCCATCGGCAGGTAGCCATAGACCCGCTCGCCCACCTTGATCTCATCATGGCGCGATTGCTCGACCACGGCGTGCCCCCACATCGGCACCACGCCCCAGTCCCCCTCGCCCGGGAAGAAGTTCCAGTAGCCAAAGGCATCGCCCGCCACCGCATAGGTCACGTTGTTGGCAGTGAGAGCGAAGCTTTCCACCCGCAGCCGCACTTCGCCATCACCCAGCGGCGGCAGCGGCGCGTCCACGATCCGCGTTTCGGTGATGGCATGGCGCTTGACCTGGACCGTCCGGCTCATCTCGCTCTCCCTGATCTGGTTTGCCGCCAGCCTAGGGCATCGCCGGGCAAGGTCAATCGGCGGTCATTGCAGCGGGATCGTCGCCCCGCCCAGCGCCATGCGCGGATCGTCCTGGCGGACCTTGGCCGCGCCCCAGGTGCCATCGGGCCGCAGGCCGGTAATCACGATCTCGTCATCGGCGATCAGGCCCAGCTCGCAATCGCGGTCCGGTAGCATGGCGATCACCTTGCGCCCGATCCGCACCAGCACCTGGCGTTGTTCGGCAAAGGCCAGGACCGCCAGGGCCTTCATCTCGCCATACCAGGGCTGTTCGCGCCAGCGGGTCGGCGCGGCGGGATCGACATCGAAGACCAGCCGGGCCGGCTCGCTCGATACGATGATCCGCGCCCTGGCCGGGAACCAGTGATCGGGCACCGCGTCCCACACCAGCCAGCCGCAATGGAACGCCCGGCAGCGCTCAGGCCGCTCATCATAGATGCGGCAGCCCTTGCCGACCTGGCAGTGCCGGCACCATTCCCCGGCGGGGCTTTCGGTTTCCGGCACGATCGGCAATTTGCAGCACAGGCTGCAAGTGCCGCAACTGCGCCCGGGCAGCGTGGCAACCGATCCCTCGCCCAAGACGGGATCAGACCCGCATGGGCATCAGCACGTAGAGCGCCGGGCTCTTGTCGTCCTGGCGGATCAGGGTCGGCGCGCCGGCATCGGCCAGGTGCAGTTCAACCGTATCGCCATCGATCTGGCCAAGGATGTCCTTGAGGTAGTTGGCATTGAAGCCGATTTCGAATCCGGCGCTGCGATAGTCGGCCGGGACTTCTTCCGCCGCCGTGCCGTTGTCGGGCGAAGTGACCGACAGCGTCACGCGATCGTTCTCCAGCGCCATCTTGACCGCGCGGGTCTTTTCGGTGGCGATGGTGGCGACGCGGTCCACCCCTTCATAGAAGCTCTTGGGATCCAGCCGCAGCAGCTTGTCATTGCCGGTGGGAATGACACGGCTGTAATCGGGGAACGTGCCGTCGATCAGCTTGCTGGTCAGCACCACGCCGTTGTGGCCGCCCAGGGTGAAGCGGATCTTGCTGGCCGACAGGTCGATCAGCACGTTCGAATCCAGCGCTTCTTCCAGCAGCTTGCGCAGTTCGGCCACGCATTTGCGCGGCACGATCACATCGGGCATCCCCGCGGCGCCTTCGGGCCGGGCAATGGTGTATCGCGCCAGGCGATGGCCATCGGTGGCGGCGGCCTTCAGGTCCTCGTCGGTGACGTGGAAGAAGATGCCGTTGAGGTAGTAGCGCGTTTCCTCGGTGCTGATCGCAAAGCGGGTGCGATCGATGATCTGCGCCAGGGTGGCGGCCGGCAGCTCGAAGCTGGTCGGCAGGTCGCCTTCGACGATCACGGGAAAATCGTCGCGCGGCAGGGTAGGCAGGCTGAAGCGGCTGCGCCCGGCCTTCACCGCCATGCGGTTGTCGGCAGTTTCAAGGCTGACCTGGCTGCCATCGGGCAGCTTGCGGGCGATGTCGAACAGCAGGTGCGCCGACACGGTGATCGCGCCGGGGCTGTCCACCGCGACCGCGCCCATGGTTTCCACCACTTGCAGGTCAAGGTCGGTCGCCATCACTTTCAGCGTGCCGTCCCCCGAGGCTTCGATCAGCACGTTCGAGAGGATCGGAATGGTGTTGCGCCGTTCAACGACGGACTGGACGTGCGACAGGCACTTGAGCAGCGTCGCGCGTTCGATGGTGGCCTTCATGGTCGTAACGTGTCCCCTGCGGAACGCAGCCGACCGGAATCGGCGCCGCGCCCTCGTTTCGGACTGTCTTTCTTAGCGCCGGGCCTGCCAGCGGCAAGGCTGACAGGCCCGAAACAGGGTGAAACTGGGGATAAATCCGCAGGTTTTCCCGCGAGATTACTTGCCCGGCATTCCGGCGCGGTATGCGCGGCTGGTCGCCTCGAGCCAGGCCCCGGCAACGTGCCAGGCATCTGTGTCGAGCGCATCGACATTCACGCCCTTGGCCTTGAGCGCGACCATCATCCGCGTCACGTCGGCATCGCCCAGGTTCTCGAAGCTGGGATTGGCCCGCCCGGCGCCGACATTCATGATGGCGGCCAGCGTGGCCGGATCGATCCCGCGCGCCGAAACTTCGGGGGCCAGCCCCGAGCTGGTCAGCTGCCAGGTGGCCATTTCGATGTAGGCGTTGAGCCGCGCCTTGCCGACCTTGGTCTGCTTGGCGCAGGTCAGCGCCAGGTTGGCGAGCTGTTCGGCGGCTTCATCGCTGATTTCCGCGTCCTGCGCCGCGCCGGGCAGCATCGGCTTGACCACTTCGGCCGCAAGCCCGGACGGGGCCTGCCTGAGCGGGCAGGCAGCCTGCCTGGGCGTCCACGGCGAAGCCGCCGGGGCGGCGGCCACGCAAGCCATGGCAATCAGGATCAGCGAAACACGGCGCATCAAATTCCCCCTTTGGTGTCTTGATGCACCGGACTTGCCAGCCCGCCGCGCGCTTGCCCTTGTAACAACGCGACAGCGGGAAAAAGTATCAGGAAATCATGGCCATGCCGCCATTGACGTGGAGCGTCTGGCCGGTGACGTAACCGGCCTCGCGGCTGGCGAGATAGGCGACGGCGGCGCCGATATCCTCGCCCTCGCCCATCCGGCCCATCGGGATGCGGGCGTTGAGCGCTTCCTTCTGGCCATCGGGCAGCACTTCAGTCATCGCGGTGCGGATGAAGCCCGGAGCGACACAGTTCACTGTGATCCCGCGGCTCGCCACTTCCTGGCCCAGCGACTTCGACATGCCGACCAGGCCCGCCTTGGCCGCGGCATAGTTGACCTGCCCCGGATTGCCGGTGGCACCGACCACGCTGGTGATGGTGATGATCCGCCCGTGGCGGGCCTTCATCATCGGCTTGCAGGCCGCGCGCATCAGGCGGAAGGCGGCTTCAAGGTTGACCTTGATTACCGCGTCCCACTCCTCGTCCTTCATCCGCATGGCGAGATTGTCGCGGGTGATCCCGGCATTGTTCACCAGAATGTCGAGCTTGCCCAGCGTGTCGACCGCTGCGGGCACGAGGTGTTCAACCTGTTCGGTGTTCGACAGGTCGCAGGTGATCTCGACATGGTCGTGGCCGTAGGTGTCGTTCAGTTCCTCGCGGAAGGCGCGCAGCTTGGCCGGGTTGGTCCCCGACAGCGCCAGCCGCGCCCCCTGCCGCGCCAGCGCGTGGCAGATCGCCGAGCCGATCCCGCCGGCAGCGCCGGTAACGAGGGCGGTCATTCCGGTGAGGTCGAACAGACGGTTTTCCATGGCTCAGAGCTCCTTGATCAGCGCTTCGATGTCGGCCATGCCGATCACGCTGGTAACGGTAACGTCGGCAACGGTGCGGCCGATCATCGGGCCAACGACCTTGCCGCCCAGTTCGACGAAGCTGTCCACGCCTGCCGCCTGCATGGCGATCACGCTTTCGCGCCAGCGCACCCGGCCGCAGACCTGTTCGACCAGCAGCCGCTGCACTTCGGCCGGATCGGTGACCATCGCGGCGGTGACATTGGCGAACAGCGGGACCGACAGCGGCCCCGGCGGGGTCTTGCCCAGCGCTTCGGCCATGGCATCGGCAGCGGGCTGCATCAGCGGACAATGGAACGGGGCGGACACCGGCAGGGCCACGCCGCGCTTGATCCCGTGGTCCTTGACCAGGGCAATCGCGCGTTCAATCGCGCCCTTGTGGCCCGACAGCACGACCTGGGTGGGATCGTTGTCATTGGCGACGGTGCAGACCTCACCCTCTGCCGCCGCATCGGCCAGAGCCTGGGCCTTGTCGATATCGGCACCCAGCAGCGCGCACATTGCGCCCACACCCACCGGCACGGCGGCCTGCATCGACTGGCCGCGCAGCTTGAGCAGGCGGGCCGTATCGGCCAGGCTGAAGGCCCCGGCGGCGCACAGCGCGGTATATTCGCCCAGGCTGTGCCCGGCGACAAACTGCGCCTTGTCAGCCAGGGTGATCCCGCCTTCCTGTTCCAGCACGCGCAGCACCGCGATGGCATTGGCCATGATCGCCGGCTGGGCGTTTTCGGTCAAGGTCAGGGCATCGTCCGGGCCGTCGCGCATGATCGCCGACAGCTTCTGGTCCAGCGCATCGTCCACTTCCTCGAACACTGCGCGGGCGGCAGCGCTGGCCTGGGCCAGTTCCACGCCCATGCCCACCTTCTGGCTGCCCTGACCCGGAAAAACGAATGCGCGCATAGCTGACATCTCCTTTGCGCCGCGCGGTTATTGCCCCGGCGCGGCTCCCGCAAGTCCGAATGGCACGATCTTGTTGGCAACGTCGTGCCCGATATCCGCCGGGCCCAGGAACGGGATCGCGTGGCGCTGGCACCAGTGGCGGACGATTGCCTCGATCTCGTGGCCGAACGGCACGTCGTTTTCCGGCACGTCGCTGACCCGGCCCAGCCGCAGCCCGGCCACCCCGCCCAGGTGCGCGGTGACATGAAACATCAAGCGGTCGACCGCATAGTGGTATTCGGCCACTTCCTCGACCATGACGACATGGCCCGTCAGGCCCGGCATCAGCGGGGTGCCGCACAGCATGGCCAATGTCATCAGGTTGAAGGCCGCGCGCGGGCGGCCATCATCGCTGGGTTCCAAACCCGCGCGTTCGCCCGCCAGGAACCCCAGGGTGCGGCGCACCGCATGCTCGCCGCCGGCCCGGCGGATGTCGGTGGGCATCGGCGCGTGGACCGGGCGGCCGATCCGCGCGCGGTATAGCCCGCCCAGCAGCGTGCCGGCATCGGAATAGCCGAGGAACTGCTTGTCCTGCGCCGCGTGGTCGAACCGGGCAATCGCATCCTGCGCCACCCGCGCCGCGCCATAGCCGCCGCGCGCGAACCACACCGCATCGAACGCGGGATCGTTGGCGCATTCGACCAGCGCAGCGATCCGCTGCGCATCGCTGCCGGCGAAATGGCCTTCGGTGAAGAAGCACTGCGGGTGGAAATGCAGTTCCACCCCCGGATAGTCCGCCGCCAGCGCCAGCACGCGCGCCGCATCCTCCTCGATCAGCGGACGGGACGGGGCACAGATGGCAATGCGGCGCATAGGCCTTCCTAACCCGGTTGCGCTGGCGCGCAAGGCCGCATACCGGAGGCATGATGAGCGAACTGACCCAGCACCCGTGGTTTTTCTGTGGCATTGGCGGATCGGGCATGTTGCCCCTGGCCCTGATCCTGAAGGGCAAGGGCGCAGCGGTGTCCGGGTCTGACCGCAGCCGCGACCAGGGCCGCACGCCGGAAAAGTTCGCCTGGCTGGAGAGCCTGGGCTTTACCCTGTTTCCGCAGGACGGCAGCGGCATCACCTCGGCCGATCAGGTGCTGGTCGCCAGTGCGGCGGTGGAAGACACCGTGCCGGAGATGGTCCGCGCGCGTGAACTCGGCTGCGCGCGGCTGAGCCGGGCCGAACTGCTTGCCCGGCTGTTCAACGCCGATCCGTGCGGGATCGCGATTGGCGGGACCAGCGGCAAAAGCACTGTGACCGGGATGACCGGGTGGATCATGACCCAGGCCGGGCGCGATCCGACGATCATGAACGGCGCGGTAATGAAGAACTTCGTCAGTGCCGACGCCCCCTTCGCCAGCGCGCGGGTTGGCCGCGGCGGGGTGTTCGTCTCCGAAGTCGATGAAAGCGACGGCTCGATCGCGCTCTACCGCCCCCGGGTGGCGGTGTTGCTCAACGTCAGCCTTGACCACAAGTCGATGGACGAGCTGCGCACCCTGTTCAGCGATTTCCTGGGCATGTCCGACATCTGCGTGGTCAACCTGGACGATGCCGAAGCCGCCGCATTGATGCCCGAATACACCCCGCACGTGACCTATGGGATCGACAATCACCAAGCCCAGATCGGGGTGTTTGCCGATACGATCATGGAAGGGCCGCTGTCGATCTCGGCCACCGTGATCGACCGGCGTGATGGCTATGCCCATCCGCTGGTGCTGGACGTGCCGGGCCGTCACAACCTGTCGAACGCCCTCGCCGCGATTGCCGCTGCTTGCGCCGCCGGGGTGCCGGTGCGCGAGGCGGTCGACGCGCTGTCGACCTTCAAGGGCCTGGCGCGCCGGTTCGACGTGGTCGGCACCAGCGCTTCGGGCATCACGGTAATCGACGATTTCGGCCACAACCCGGAAAAGTGCGCTGCCACGCTCGCCACGCTGAAGGCCCATCCGGGCCGGGTGATCGCGCTGTTCCAGCCGCACGGCTATGGCCCACTGCGCCAGATGGGCCGCGAATTGGCGCAGGTCTTTGCGCGGATGCTTGGCCCCGACGATGTGACGATCCTGTGCGATCCGGTCTATTTCGGCGGTACGGTCGATCGCAGCGAGGGGAGCGAGCGGATCGTCAAGCTGATCGCCGAGGGCGGCGGCCACGCCGAATACATTCCCGCGCGGGATGCCTGCGCGGCCCGGATCGCGCAGATCGCCCGGCCCGGCGACCGGGTGGTGGTGATGGGCGCGCGCGACGACACACTGAGCCAGTTCGCGCGGGATCTACTGGCGCGGGTGTAATGCCTGCGCTGCATTTTTAGACCACGGTATGAATTTGGTTGCATCACCGCCCCGCGCGTTCCTATAGCTGTGCCCCGAAAAGCCGGGACGCATGGCGCGATCTCCGGCGCGATCGAGGACAGGATGCGACCCGTGCCACAGCTTCGCCCCCGCTTTATTCCGCTGCCCCTGCGTGCCGCCCCCCTGGTGCTGGCCCTCGCCGTACTGGGATCGTGCAGCCGCCCCGCCCCCTGGTCGGCGCAGGAAGCCTCGGCCGATAACTGGCTCTATTACGGCGGATCGGTTTCGGAAAACCACTTCAGCGCGCTGAACGAGATCAACGCGGGCAACGTGGCCGACCTCAAGCTGCGCTGGTTCCTCGACCTGGGCACCTTCCCCAGCGTCAATTCCGCGCCGCTGGCGGTGGACGGGATACTCTATTTCTCAGCCGGCTTTTCGGTGATCCACGCGGTCGATGCCCAGACCGGCAAGCTCTTGTGGAAATACGATCCGGAAGTCCACAAGGTGGCGGGATCGAAGCTGCGGATCGGCTGGGGCGTGCGCGGCATCGCCTTTCGCGACGGTCAGGTGTTCACCGGCACGCTCGACGGGCGGCTGCTTGCGATCGACGCGAAGACCGGCAAGCTGAACTGGAGCGTGCAGACCACCGAGCCTGACGATGCGCGCTATATCTCGGGCCCGCCCTATGTCTTCGGCAATACCGTGGTGATCGGCCACGGCGGGGCCGATTACGGCGCGACGCGCGGCTATGTGACCGCTTACGACACCCGCAACGGCCAGCAGAAGTGGCGCTTCTTCACTGTGCCGGGCGATCCGGCCAAGGGGTTCGAGAACGACGCCATGCGCATGGCCGCCAAGACCTGGAAGGGCGAATGGTGGAAATATGGCGGCGGCGGCACGGTGTGGCACGCCATGGCCTATGACCCGCAGTTCAACCGGATCTACCTGGGCACCGGCAACGGCGCGCCGTGGAACCAGAAGATCCGCAGCCCGCAAGGCGGCGACAACCTGTTCCTGTCCTCGATCGTCGCGCTGGATGCCGATACGGGCGCCTATGTCTGGCACTACCAGACCAATCCCGGCGAAACCTGGGATTACGTCAGCACGATGGACATCGAACTGGCCACCCTGCCGGTCGATGGCAAGCCCACCCCGGTGATCCTGCACGCGCCCAAGAACGGCTTCTTTTATGTGCTCGATCGCCGCAACGGAAAGTTCATCTCGGCGGAAAAGATCGTCCCGGTGAACTGGGCCAGCCATATCGACAAGGCCACCGGCCGCCCGATCGAAACGGTCGAGGCGCGCTATCCCGGCGGTAAGCCGCAGGTGATCTGGCCCGGCCCGGTCGGCGGGCACAATGTCGCGGCAATGTCGTTCAGCCCGCAGACGGGGCTTGCCTATATCCCGATCACCCATGCGGCGCGGGCCTATGTCGATCCGGCAGGCGACCTGCGCCAGTGGAAGTCAAAGGGCAACCGGATCTACGATACCGGGACCGGCAACGCCCCGCCCGAGGTCAAGCTGCCGCAGGGGTGGAGCGCGCTGCTCGCCTGGAACCCGCAGACGCAGAAGGAAGCCTGGCGCGTTCCCCTGCCTGGCCTGGTCCAGGGCGGCACGCTGGCCACCGCCGGCGGGCTGGTGTTCCAGGGCAATGTGCTGGGCAAGCTGGTTGCCTATGACGCGAAGAACGGCAAGCCGCTGTGGAACTTCGATGCGCAGGTCGGGATCCAGGCCCAGCCGATCACCTATCGCGCCGGCGGCAAGCAGATGGTGACGATTATCGCCGGCTGGCGCGGCACCGGCTATGGCGGCGGGCCGACCTGGGAATACCGCCAGCAGCCGCGCCGCGTGCTGACCTTCGCGCTCGATGGTCAGGCGGCGCTGCCCGCGCCGCAGCGTACCGAATTGCCGCTGGTCGATGCCCCCGGCTTCACGGTCGATCCCGCCAAGGCCAAGGTCGGGCAAGAGGTCTATAACACCCGCTGCATGATCTGCCACGGCCCGGCCCTGCGCGCCAGCGGAGCGGCGCCCGATCTGCGGCGCTCGTCCATCCCGCCCTCGCGCGATGCGCTGGTGGCGGTGCTGCGCGAAGGCGTGCTGCGCCCAGCGGGCATGCCCAGCTTCGAAGACCTGAGCGACGCCCAGATCACCGGGCTGCAGCACTACGTGGTGCAGCAATCGCGCGCGGCGGCGAACAAGTAGTTCGCCGCCCGCACGGGGCCGATCAGCGCAGCAGCTTTTCCAGCATCACCAGGGTGGGATCGCCCTCCACGCCGTGGGGGGTGAAGCCCTTTTCGCGCTCGAGCTCGATCGCGGCATGGTTCTCGCGGTCCTCGATCGCGATTACCCGGCGCAGCCCGCGCTTGCGCGCCGCTTCGGCCAGCACGTCGAGCAAGGCCCAGCCCACCCCCTTGCCGCGCCAGTTCTGGCAAACCGAAATGGCCACTTCGCCCGTGTCGAGCGGATTGTCGCAGGCCAGCATGGCATGGCCCACCACCGTATCGCTCGCCTCGTCAAAGGCGACGAAGCTTTCCGTGCGGAAGTGGTCAACCTCGACCATCGGCACAAGCTGTTCGTGGGTCAGGTGCTTGTGCGCGGTCAGGAAGCGGAAGCGGCGGTCCTCGTCGCTAACCCGGTCGAAGAAATCGGCCAGCAGCGGCTCATCCTCGGCGCAAACCGGGCGCACGGCGATCACCGCGCCGCTGCGAGTGCGCAGTTCCTGGACTTCGGGGGCAAGATCTTCGGGAAGCATTGCTTGGCTCCTTTTGCAATGCAGCATCCGTTAGCACATGCAGCACGAACGGCATTGACATGGAGCAAGGTTCGCCGGAATTTTCGCGGGCGCTCAATGCGCCTCCCGCTTCAGCACCTTGTGCAGCAGCAGCGCGATGGCCGCGCCCAGCCCCAGCCCGACCAGCGCCGAGGACACGGCATAGGCCAGCCATCCCGCCGCCCCGCCGGCCGCTTCGGCCGCGTGCTGGACGCCGTGGGCCAGGTCCGACGGCCAGTGCCAGCCCAACTCGTGCGTGCCGTGCAGCAGGATCCCGCCGCCGACCCACAGCATCGCCGCCGTGCCCAGCGGCGAAAGCACCGCCAGCACCCTGGGCATGGCGTTGACCAGCATTTCGCCCAGCTTCTGGTTCGCCGCGCCCGGCTTCTTGGCCAGGTGCAGGCCGATATCGTCCAGCTTCACGATCAGCGCGACCGCGCCGTAGACCGCAATGGTGATCACCACCCCGACCAGCGCCAGGATCAGCGCGCGGCTGAGCAGCGGCTCGCTCGCCACTTCCCCCAGGGCAATCGCCATGATTTCGGCCGACAGGATCAGGTCGGTCCGCACCGCGCCGGATACGCGCTCACGCTCGAATTCGGCCAGGTCGGTGATCGCATCGCCCAGCACTTCGCCGTGATGCTGGCCGCCCAGCTTTTCCAGCACCTTTTCCGCGCCTTCATAGCACAGGAACAGCCCGCCCAGCATCAGCAGCGGGGTCATTGCCCAGGGCGCGAACTGGCTGATCGCCAGCGCGGCGGGCAGCAGGATCAGCAGCTTGTTGCGCAGCGATCCCTTCACGATCTGCCAGATGATCGGCAATTCGCGGTCGGGCGTGAAGGCGGTCAGATAGCCGGGGGTGACCGCGGCATCGTCGACCACCACACCGGCGGCCTTGGTCCCCGCCTTGGCGGCAGCCGCACCCAGGTCATCAACCGAGGCGGCGGCGACCTTGGCGATCATCGCGACGTCATCTAGCAGGGCGACAAGGCCGGTAGGCATGGTGGGAAATGTCCTCAGTTTCAGGCAGAACCGCGTGTTGCCCCGCCCGAGCGCGCGCCGCAAGGCTTGCATTGCGGGAAAAACCGGGTAAAGGCCCGCCCTTCCGCAGGTGCGAATCTGTCCGGAAAACGAAGAAAGCCGGAGGGGCCCCGCAATGGTGCGGATCAGCCAGCGATCGGTTAGAGAGATAAAGGAAGCTGCCGTGGCTCTATATGAGCACGTGTTCCTGGCACGCCAGGACCTCAGCCAGGCGCAGGTTGATGCGCTGGCCGCCACCGCGACGGAAATCGTCGAAGCCAACAATGGCAAGGTGACCAAGACCGAAACCTGGGGCCTGAAGAACCTGGCCTACAAGATCAAGCGCAACCGCAAGGCGCACTTCGTGCTGCTGAACATCGAAGCGCCCGCCGGCACCGTTGCCGAGCTGGAACGCCAGACCGCGATCAACGAAGACGTGATCCGCTGGCTGACCGTGCGCGTCGACGAGCATGAAACCGGCCCGTCGGTGCAGATGCGCAAGCAGGACCGCGAGCGCAGCAAGCGCCGCGAACGCGAGGAGTTCTAAGAGATGGCCCGCGCCTTTTTCCGCCGCCGCAAGAGCTGCCCTTTCTCGGGCAAGAACGCTCCCAAGATCGATTACAAGGACACGCGCCTGCTTCAGAACTACATGTCTGAGCGTGGCAAGATCGTGCCGAGCCGCATCACCGCCGTTTCTGCCAAGAAGCAGCGCGAACTGGGCCAGGCGATCAAGCGTGCCCGTCACCTGGGCCTCCTGCCCTACCTCGTGAAGTAAGGGGAGACAGGACCATGCAGATCATCCTGCTCGAACGCATCGAAAAGCTGGGCACCATCGGCGATGTCGTGACCGTCAAGGACGGCTACGCGCGCAACTACCTGCTGCCCAACAAGAAGGCGCTGCGCGCCAACGATGCCAACCGCAAGGTCTTCGAAGCCAACCGCTCGAAAATCGAAGCCGACAACGCCGCCCGCCGTGCCGATGCCGAAAAGCATTCGGAAAACGTCGAAGGCAAGTCGGTCGTCCTGATCCGTGCCTCGTCGAACGCCGGCCAGCTCTATGGTTCGGTTTCGGTGCGTGACATCGTCGACGCGCTGAACGCCGATGGCGCCGAAGTGTCGAAGTCGATGATCGTGCTCGAACGCCCGATCAAGACCATCGGCGTGTTCGACGTCAAGGTCGCGCTGCATCCGGAAGTGGCCGTGACCGTCAAGGTCAACGTCGCCCGCTCGCCGGACGAAGCCGAACAGCAGGCCCAGGGCGTCGACGTGATCGCCGCGATGTTCGAGGACGAAGCCGCCGAAGCAGCAGCTGCTGCCGGTGAATTCGAGGCCGGCAACGGCGAAGACCTCGAAGCGGAAGCTCCGGCTGCCGGAGGCGACGACGCCTGAGCGTCAGCGCCTTGAACCAAACGATAAGGGGGTGCTTCGGCGCCCCCTTTTTCTTTGATTGCAAGGGTTGATTCCCTAACATCAACGCCCTAGCCTGCATTATTGTTGTTTTTCCGTAATTAATACGGGGCAAAATGCGAATATTTTGGAGAAAACAAAAGGGGCAGAACCTCAGTCATTCAGCCCGTGACTATCAGGCCTTGGTCCGTGAACGCCTGCGGGAGAACCCCGGCAACCGTACGCTCGCCCTGGCAAAAGCGATTGGCGCGCCGACGATGGAAGATTTCATCGCTCAGGGCGATGGACATGTCGCAGTCTTGCGGCACCACGGTCTACGTGACGGAATGACCATCTACGATCTCGGTTGCGGTTGCGGACGAACCGCACAGGCACTCCACCGATCAAGCTGGATGGGCAGTTATACAGGGGCTGATGTCGTTCCTGATCTGCTGGATGAACTGGCGCGCAACTGCCCTGGCTATAACACTGTCTGCAATTATGATTTGACCATCGCAGCACCGGATGCCTCGCTTGACATGCTGTTCCATTGGTCAGTGTTCACCCATCTGATGCCGACCGAATCCTATATCTACACTCAAGAGGCATTCCGCGCGCTCAAGCCGAACGGAAAAATGATCTTTTCGTTCCTTGAACTTGAAGACCCAGCGCATGACGTCGTCTGGCAATCCAATGTGCAGCGACTGCGTCGAGGTCACGCATCTGAACAGCTTGACGCTTTCCTGCACCGGGATTGGATCAGGCGGTTCGCGCGCGATGCTGGCTTTGACGAACCGCAGTTTACCGATGGATTTGACCAGTCACGGCATCCTGCGTTCTGGCAGTCGTTGGCAGTACTCGTCAAACCCGCCGACTGATCCCGCTTTGCCTACTGGCAAGCGCAATTGAATTTTCACGCAAGGCCCGCTACAGGCTTGCGATGGAAAGAACAGAAAACGTCATTGCGGAATTGGTCCGCATCTATGAAACAGCCGTCTCCACCCTCCGCAGCGACATCGCCGCATTTGCCCAGGACGGTACTCTCCCACCAGCCAGCCGCCGCGAACAACGCGCCTGGAATTATCCCGAAGTGCGGATCCGCTATAACGGGGTCGAAACCCGTCCGGACCTCGCCCGCGCCTTTGGCCGACTGGGTCAGGCTGGCACATTCGCCACCACCGTCACCCGCCCGGCGCTGTTTGCTGACTACCTGACCGAACAGCTCGGCCTGCTGGAAGACGATTACGCAATCGAGATCGAAGTTGGACCCTCGGCCCAGGAGATCCCGTTTCCCTATGTGATCGACGCCAGCAGTGGCCTCGGCACGATCAGTCCGCTGGAACTGTCAAAGCACTTCCCGGCCACCGAGTTGGCGATGATCGGCGATGAGCTGGCCGACGGGATCGAAGTGGCGACCGACGACGACGCCAATCCGCTGTCATTGTTCGACGGGCTGCGCACCGACTTCAGCCTGGCCCGCCTCGCCCACTATACCGGCACCGCGCCGGAACACTTCCAGCGCTTCATCCTGTTCACCAACTATCACCGCTATGTCGATGAATTCGTGGATTGGGCCGCGCAGCAGCTGGGCAAGGACGATTTCACCATGCTGTCGGGCGCCGGCGGGCTGCTGATCGACCAGCCGACCGACAATGCTCGCAGCATCCTGTCGGACACGGCCTGGCGGCGCCACCAGATGCCGGCCTATCACCTGGTGCGCCCGGACCATTCGGGGATCACGCTGGTCAACATCGGCGTTGGTCCCAGCAACGCCAAGACGATCTGCGATCACCTCGCGGTGCTGCGTCCCGAAGCCTGGCTGATGATCGGCCACTGCGGGGGCCTGCGCGATACACAGCGGATCGGCGACTATGTGCTGGCCCACGCCTATCTGCGCGACGATCATGTGCTGGACGCGGTGCTGCCGCCGGAAATTCCGATCCCCGCGATTGCCGAAGTGCAGATTGCGCTGGCCCGCGCGGCCGAAATGGTCAGCGGCGATATCGGCGCGAACCTGAAAAAGCGGATGCGGACCGGCACAGTCGCCACCACCGACGACCGCAACTGGGAACTGCGCTATACCCATTCCGCCCAGCGCCTGTCGCTAAGCCGCGCGATCGGGATCGACATGGAAAGCGCGACCATCGCCGCGCAGGGCTATCGCTTCCGCGTGCCCTACGGCACGCTGCTGTGCGTTTCGGACAAGCCGCTGCACGGCGAATTGAAGCTGCCCGGCCAGGCCAACCGCTTCTACGAGGAAGCGATTGCCGCGCACCTGCAGATCGGCACGACGACCTGCGAGTTGCTGCGCGCCGAAGGGGCCCGCCTGCACAGTCGCAAGCTGCGCGCGTTCAAGGAACCGCCGTTCCGGTGATGGAACGGCGGGGCGAAGGGAATGCCCTTCGCCCCGCCCTCACCCTTACCAGCCGGGCTTCTGCCCCTTGTTCTGCTGGTCGAGCCACTTCTTGAGCGGCGCGAAATAGGCCATCATCGCCTTGCCGCTGATCTCCCGGCTGCCGGTGAAGGCTTCCAGCGCGTCGGGCCAGGGCTTGCTCGCGCCCATTTCCAGCATGGCGTTGAACTTCTTGCCCACGTCCTTGTTGCCATAGAAGCTGCAGCGATGCAGCGGGCCCTTCCACCCGGCCTGCTTGCACGCGGCTTCATAGAACTGGAACTGCAGGATCCGCGCCAGGAAGTAGCGGGTATAGGGCACCATCGCCGGGATGTGATACTTCGCCCCGGCATCGAACGCGTCCGCGCCGCGCGGCCCGGGCGGAATGATGCCCTGGTACTTCAGGCGCATGTCGGTCCACGACTTGCCATAGTCGGCCGGCTTGATCTGGCCCGAGAACACCTGCCAGCGCCAACGGTCGATCAGCAGGCCGAACGGCAGGAAGGCCACCTTGTCCATCGCCTGGCGCAACAGCAGCCCGGTGTCCTTGTCGGCCGAAGGCACCTTGGCGCGGTCGAGCAGGCCGATCTGCACGAGGTATTCGGGCGTGATCGACAGCGCGACGGTATCGCCGATCGCTTCATGGAAGCCGTCGTTCGCGCCGTCGAGGTAATAGGCCGGCTGCTTGTTGTAGGCGCGCTGGTAGAAGTTGTGGCCCAGCTCGTGGTGGATCGTGGTGAAATCGTCGCCGTTCACCTTGATGCACATCTTGATCCGCAGGTCATCGACATTGTCGACGTTCCAGGCCGAGGCATGGCACACCACTTCGCGGTCCTGCGGCTTCACGAATTGCGAGCGTTCCCAGAAGGTCTTGGGCAGCGGCGCAAGGCCCAGCGAGGTGAAGAACCCCTCCCCGCCCTTGACCATCTTCAGCGGGTCATAGCCCTTGTCCTTGAGCAACTCGGTGGTGTCGAAGCCCAGGTCGCCAGCTCCGGCAGGAGCAACCACATCATAGATGTTGCCCCATTCCTGCGCCCACATGTTGCCCAGCAAGTCAGCGCGGATCGGGCCGGTCTTGGCCTGCACCGCGTCGCCATACTTCTGGTTCAGCTTCATCCGGACATAGGTGTGCAGCGAATCGTAGAGCGGCTTGACCTCGGCCCACAACTTCTCGGTCAGCGCCGCGAACTGTTCGGGCGGCATGTCGTAGTTCGAGCGCCACAGCGCGCCGGTATCGGCATAGCCCAGTTCCTGCGCCCCGGCATTGGCGGCGGCGACCAGCCTGGCGTAGTCGTCCTTCATCGGCTTGCCGACGTTGTCGTGCCACGACAGCCACATTTCCTTGAGCTCGTCCGGGTTGCGATTGGTGCCCATCGCCGCTTCAATGTCGCTGCCATTGATCGGCGCCCCGCGAAGCGTGCCCTTGCCCTTGCCGTAGATGCCCTGAAGCTTGGCGTTGAGCGTGGCCACTTCTTCGGCCGCGCCGGGCTTGGTCGCCGCCGGCAGGACGATCAGCGTGCGCATGCGGTTCAGCTTGCGAGTGGTGTCATAGTCCAGCCCCGGCGTGCCGGCGTACTTCGCCGCCTCGATCGCGGTCTTGACGTTGAATTCGGTCGCGGCGGCCCCGGCGCGCGCGGTCAGCGCTTCGGTGTCCTGGTTGATGTAGGTCTCGTAGACCCATTCGGCCTGCCCGCCTTCGATCCCCAGCCGGGCATATTCCGCCTCGGCCCCGGCCACGAAATCCTTGGCGGCCTGCTGCGGGTTGGCGGCATCGGCCAGGGCCGGCGCGGCGGTCAGCGCCGCGGCCAGCGCGGCGAGCGAAACCAGTCTTTTCATTGTCTTGTCCCCTTGGGAAAACCCGGACCCGAAGGTCGATGGGACAAGGCTGGCCATGGGCGCGCGCGCCGTCAAGCGCGGATCGGCAGAAGGCTTCAGTCGATCAGGAAATCGCGAATCGCCAGCCCAAGGTCGGGCTTGGCAACGCAGCTCATGTGGGTGCCGGGCACGGTCACCAGCGTGGCCTGGGGCAGCGCCGCCTGGAGCAAGTCGGGCGAGCCGTTGTCGCGGTCCTGGTCGCCGTTGACCACCAGTGTCGGCATGGTGATCGCCGCCAGCTGTTCGGGCGCGGTATCGCTGAAGGTCTGGAGCAGCAGCCGCGCGGCCACCCGGTCAACCTTCATCGTTTTCATGAACGACACCGCCGGAAAGGCCGGATCGCCGTGCTTCACGCTGTCAAACCGGTCGATCGCGTCGATGAAGAAGGCGCCGCGCCCGGTCCAGCCGGCCAGTCCTTCCAGCCCCATCCCGCCCAGTACCAGCCTGCGCGGCCTCAGGCCCCGGATCACCGCCCGCACCGAAGTGCGCGCGCCAAGCGAGAACCCGCACAGGTCAAAGTCCGACAGGGCCAGGTCGGCGACCGCGGCGGCAAGGTCGAGCGCCAGCACATCGTCTGGATAGGCGGCGGGGTCGTGCGGCGCCTCGCTCTGCCCGTGGGCGCGCAGGTCGGGCATGATCACGTCGAACCCGGCTTCGGCCAGCACCTGGGCATGGCCGAACTTGATCCAGTTCATCTCCGCGCTGGAAAACAGCCCGTGCAGCAGCACCAGCGGCCGCCCCGCACCCATGCGGTGGACCGCCAACCGCGTGCCGAGGTGGCCGGGCACCATGGTGGTTACGGGCCGCATCGCGCGGTTCAGCCCTTCTTGAGGTGCCGGCGGCCGAGCAGTTCGGCGATCTGCACCGCGTTCAGCGCCGCGCCCTTGCGCAGGTTGTCGGACACGCACCACAGGGACAGGCCGTTATCGACCGTGGAGTCTTCGCGCACGCGCGACACGAAGGTTGCGCCATCGCCGACGCATTCGACCGGGGTGACGTATCCGCCATCCTCGCGCTTGTCGACCAGCATCACCCCCGGTGCCTCGCGCAGCAGGTCCTGAGCCTGTTCGGCCGAAATCTCGTCCTCGAATTCCAGGTTGATCGCCTCGCTGTGGCCGACGAATACCGGCACGCGCACACAGGTCGCCACCACCTTGATCTTGGGGTCGAGGATCTTCTTGGTTTCGACCACCATCTTCCATTCTTCCTTGGTCGAACCATCGTCGAGGAAGCTGTCGATGTGGGGGATGACGTTGAAGGCGATCTGCTTGGTGAACTTCACCGGTTCGGCGCTGTCACCCACGAAGATGTTGCGGCTCTGCTCGAACAGCTCGTCCATGCCCTGCTTGCCCGCGCCGCTGACCGACTGGTAGGTCGAGACCACCACCCGCTTGATCTTCGCCGCATCGTGCAGCGGCTTGAGCGCCACGACCATCTGCGCAGTCGAGCAGTTGGGATTGGCGATGATGTTCTTCGCCTTGTAGCCGTCGATCGCCTCGGGGTTCACTTCCGGCACGATCAGCGGCACGTCAGGGTCCATGCGATAGAAGCTGCTGTTGTCGATCACCACGCAGCCCGCCGCCGCCGCCCTGGGGCCATAGGTTTTTGCCACGTCCGAACCGGCCGAAAACAGCGCGATGTCCCAGCCGGTGAAATCGAAATGCTCGATGTTGCGAACCTTGAGCATCCGGCCGGTTTCGCCGAACTCGATCTCGTCCCCGGTCGAGCGCGAGCTGGCGAGCGCCGCCACCTCGTCGCAGGGAAATTCGCGCTCGGCCAGCACGTTGAGCATTTCGCGCCCGACATTGCCGGTCGCGCCAACCACCACCACCCGGTAACCCATGTTCCTGCCTCCGCTAAGCTTCGCCCGCCCCTAGCCGCTCAGCGCGGCGGCGTCACCCCGTGGCGTTCGAGGAAGCCGAAGATCGTCTCCCACAGGTGCTTGCCCACTTTGGGACCCGATACGCGGTGGGTGAAGCCGGGGTAGAGCATCATTTCGAACGGTACCGCCTCTGCCTGCATTCGCGCGATCAGGGCCGAGCTGTTCTCGAACACCACGTTGTCATCTGCCATGCCGTGGATGATCAGCAGCGGGTCCTTGATCTTGCCCGCGTCCGGCAGCGCGCTACTCCTCGCATAGGCCGCGCCGTCGACCTGCGGCGTGCCCATGTAGCGTTCGGTGTAATGGGTGTCGTACAGCTCCCAGCGCGTCACCGGCGCGCCGGCAATCGCGGCAGCATAGAGCCCTTGATCGGCCTGAAGCATCTTGATCGACATGTAGCCGCCATAGGACCAGCCATAGGTCGCGATCTTGGCCGGATCGACGAAGGGCAGCCCCTTGAGATAGAGCGCCCCCGCCTTCTGATCCTCGACCTCGACCCCGCCCATCGCGCGGTAGAGGTGGCTGGCGAATTCGACCCCGCGATATTCGCTGCCGCGATTGTCGATCGCGAAATAGATATAGCCCTTGTCGACGATCGCCTGTTCCAGCGCCCCGCCCCAGGCGCGGGTCACGGTCTGCGCGGTGGGGCCGCCATAGTGCTGGAAGAACACCGGATAGCGCTTGCCCGGCTGCATGTCGGGCGTGATCATCTTCCAGTGCAGCTCGGTCCCGTCCGCCGCCTTGATCGTGCCGAACTGCGGCGCGCGGTGGCTGGCCAGGTAGGGCGCATAGGGATGGTTCTCCGCCAGCCGGTTCTCCTCGACCCAGGCCAGGCGCTTGCCAGCGGCATCGGCAACATAGACCTGCGGCGGCTGGCTGGGCGAGCTGCGGGTAACCAGCAGCGTCCGACCGCCCCTGTCCATGCTCGCGTCATAGTTCCAACCCGGCTCGCCCAAAGTGGTGAGCTTGTCCGGATGGGCCAGGTCCAGGGCGTACAGCTGCATCGCCAACGGATCGTCGCGGGTGCCAAGGAAGAATAGCTTGCCCTTGGCCTCGTCCACCCCGACCAGTTTCGAGACCACCCACGGCCCCTTGGTCAGCTGCTGCCATTGGCTTTCGGGATAGTTGCCCGGCCGGTAGCGATAGAGGTGCCCGAACCCGTCGCGTTCCGACCACCAGATCATGCTGCCGTCCTTGAGCATTCGGTAGTTGTCGGACAGGTTGATCCAGCTGCGCGGCGCGGCCTGTTCGCTGAACAGCACCCGTGAAGCGCCAGTCGCCGGATCGACGCTCAGCAGGTTGAGCCGGGTCTGCGCGCGGTTCTGGCGCTGCACATAGAGCGTCTTGCCATCCGGCGCCCAGTTGACCCGGGCGAGGTAGATGTCCTTGTCCGGCCCCAGATCGACCTGGACCCGGCCGGACCCATCGGGCTTCATCACGTAAAGCGAAACGTCCGAATTGGCCGATCCAGCCACCGGATAGCGCTGCTGGAAGGTGCGGGTGCCATCCGCGCCAATTGCCGCGCGGGTAACCACGCCGACCGGTGCATCATCGAACCGCTGCACCGCGATGCGGCTGTCGTCCGGCGCCCACCAGTAACCGGTGAAGCGGGCCATTTCCTCTTGCGCGACGAATTCCGCCTCGCCCCAGTGGACCGTCTCGGCGGCTTCCGGCGGGGTGATCGGCGCGGTCTCGCCGCCCAGCTTGCCGACATGGAACTGCCGGTCGCGCACGAACGAGACGTAGCCGCCCTTGGGGCTGAGCGCGGGGTTGAGCTCGTCCGCTTGCGAAGCGGTCAGCTTGCGGACCGATCCGTCCAGCCCGGCAAGGAACAGGTCGCCGTCCAGCGGCACCAGGATCGACTTGCCGTCGGCCGCCCAGTCATAGCTGACGATGCCCTTCAGATCGCCGATCCGCTGGCGTTCGCGCTGCATCTTCTCGGCCTCGGACAGGTCCTTGCCCGAACTTAGCTTGAGGCTGTCGACCAGCATCGACCATTTCCCGCTCGTCCGGTCAAAGCCCCACAGGTCATAGCGTTCGCGGTCGTCGGCGCGGCTGCGCAGCATGGTCAGGTAACGGCCATCGGGCGACAGTTTCACCCCGCGCGGTACCGCCCCGTTGAGGCTGGGGCTGGCAAAGACGCGTTCAAGGCTGAGCCCTTGCCCCTCGGCAGGCTGCGCCGCGTTCACCCGTGCCTCCTGGGCGTGGAGCGCGGGCGACAGGGCAAGCAGCGGCAGGGCCAGGAAATAACGCGACAGGTGCATGGCAACATGATGGTCCCGAACAGGAAAAGGGCGCCCCGACCGTGGTCGGGACGCCCTTTCTAGTTCGCTCGACGCGAAGCGCTAGGGGCTTAGCCCTCGTTACGCACGTCGCGGCGTTCCGCGATGCGCGCGCGCTTGCCGGTGCGGCCGCGCAGGTAGTAGAGCTTCGCACGACGCACCACGCCCTTGCGGACGACGGTGATCGAATCGATGTTCGGCGAATAGAGCGGGAACACGCGCTCCACGCCTTCACCGAAGCTCATCTTGCGGACGGTGAAGTTGGAATTGATGCCCTTGTTCGCACGCGCGATGCACACGCCTTCATAGGCCTGGACACGGCTGCGTTCGCCTTCGATCACCTTCACGCCGACGCGGACGGTGTCACCGGGGCGGAATTCCGGAATTTCCATGGCGGCCTTGGCGATTTCCTCGGCCTCGATCTGCTGGATCAGGTTCATGAACCCTAGTCCTTCTTCTTTTGCCGCGCGCCAGAGGCAGGCTGGTCCCGAGCGTCACTGTGACGCTCCCAAAGGTCCGGCCTGCGTAACCGTGTGTCGATCTCGGACTGTGACTTGCGCCAAGCCGCGATCTTCGCATGATCCCCCGATCGCAGCACTTCAGGGATCGTGCGCCCTTCCCACTCGGTGGGTCGGGTATAGTGCGGGTATTCGAGGAGGCCGTTCTCGAACGATTCCTCGGTCCCGCTGGAAGGGGCGCCCATTACGCCGGGAAGCAGCCGAATGCAAGCGTCTAACAGCATGATTGCCGCCGGTTCCCCGCCAGACAGGACGATATCGCCGACCGACACTTCCTCGACCCCCCGGCCCTCGAAAATGCGTTCGTCGAACCCTTCAAACCGGCCGCACAGGACGATCACGCCCGGCCCCGCCGCCAGCTCTCGCACGCGGGCCTGGGTCAGCGGCTTGCCGCGCGGGGTCATGGCCAGGATCGGCGCTGCGGGATTAAGCGTGCGGGCATGGTCGATCGCCTTGGCCAGCACGTCGACGCGCAGCACCATCCCGGCCCCGCCGCCAGCCGGCGTGTCATCCACGGTCCGGTGCTTGTCGATCGCGAAATCGCGGATCTGCACGGTGTCCAGCGCCCACTTCCCCTCGTCCCGCGCACGGCCGGCCAGGCTGATTCCCAGGGGTCCGGGGAACATTTCGGGGTAGAGCGTCAGGACGGTGGCGTGAAAGGTCATCGCCGCCGCCTTTTCCAGATTGACGCGCAACAGGCAAATGCAGACTTGAGCTTGGCCTGCGCCGGGGCCAGTCTGGCATGATGAAGCTTGCCCTGCTGCCTGCCCTCGCCGCGCTGTTTTCCGCTTTTCCGGCAATGGCCGAGGAGATCGGCGAATGCCGATTCGACCGCGACACGCTGTCCTTTGCCGGCAGCCCGTTGGAACAGGCCGGCTGCCTGCTGCGAAAGGTCAAGCTGCTGGGCGAAAAGGAAGCGCAGCCCCTGCCCCCGGTGATCCGCACGTTGCTGGAAGGCGAAACAGCGCCCACGGCCACGATGAAGGAAGCCGCGCTGGCGGCCTTTCCCCAGCCCTACCAGGACTATGCCCGGCAATATGCCGATGCGGCGATCAGCCAGACCGAAGCCGGGCTGCCCGCGCGCTATTTCGTGATCCACGACACCAGCGACCCGTTCTACAAGGACGCGCCGTTCCCCAAGCGGCTCGACACCGACCTGCGCGTCAACAGCTTCACCAGCTACATGGACGGCACTTTCGCCAAGTCGCCAGTGGCGCACATCTTCCTCAACCGGGTCGGGCAGATCTGGGCGGGGCACGAATTCCAGGAAGGCTGGCGCGCGACCAAGCTGGAAAGCCGGGTGGTCGGCTCCGCCGCGCGCGGGCGCTTCGTCCATGTCGAAACAGTCCAGCCGCGCCGTTTCCTGCCCGGCGCGACCAGTCGGGGCTATACCCAGGGGCCGAAGCCGGGGTTCAGCAAGGCGCAGTACCGGATGCTGGCTGCGCTTTATGTCTACAGCAGCGCGCGCGCCGGGCAGTGGCTGATTCCGGGTTTCCACGCCACGGTCGACGCCGGCATTCCCGACGCCCACGACGATCCGCAGAATTTCGAGCTGAAGGCCTTCGCGCGCGAACTGGAAAGGCTGGTCAAGCAGCCGAAGGGCTAATCGAAGGTGCCGTTCAGCGGCGGCCGCGCAACCTGCTTTCGCCGGCCGATCCACAGCGCCACCGGCAGCCCGACCAGCGCAGCCATCAGCAGCGCCAGCACCAGCAGCGCCACCGTCGGCACCACTGGCCCGACGCCGCCATCGTTGCCCGACAGGACAGAGGCGATTGGCAGGATCACCGGCACCAGTCCGGCGCCGGCGGCCGCCGCCACGCTGCGGCGGCGCAGCGACCAGCCCGGCTTGCGGATTGCCAGAATGCCAGACAGGCCGGCCGCTATCGCTGCCGGAATGGCGATGAAGAACACCAGGATCAGCAGGATAGCCATGAACCTGGCCCTCAATCCTCGGCCGCAAAGGCAGCGCTGATGACCAGGCGTTCGGCGCTCCATTCGGGCACGGCGCTGTCGCGCATCGGCACCATGAAGCGCTTGCCCGGCTTGCCGTCTTCCCCGGCGGGGCGCTGGATTTCGAGCACGTCGCCCGCGCCGAAATTGTCGACCGCGACGCAGGCGCCCAATGCCTCGCCCGTGTCGGACACGGCGGGCAGGCCGATCAGGTCGGCATGGTAATATTCGCCCGCGCCCAGCGGCGGCAGCGCGCTGCGCGGGACAGTCAGCGTCGTGCCGCGCAGCTTTTCCGCCGCCGTGCGGTCAGTCACTTCGGCAAAGCGGGCAATCGCCCCGCCCTTGCCGTCGTCGCGCAGCTTGGTCAGCGTCAGGCTGGAATCGTTGAAGGCGCGGAACCGCCGGAGCGATTCCACGCCTTCACCGAACAGCTTGAGCCGAACCTCGCCCGTCACCCCATGCGCGCCGGTGACGGCGGCCATGGTGACGGGGCGGTCCGCAGCCAAGGCTTAGCCTTCAGCCTGGGCTTCGCCGACTTCGGCAGCCGGAGCTTCCTCGGCAGCAGCTTCTTCCGCGGCCGGAGCGGCAGCTTCTTCAGCAGCAGCCTTGGCGGCTTCTTCGGCTTCAGCCAGCTTGGCGGCCTTGTCTTCAGCGCGGTCCTTGGCCTTCTGGCCCGGCTCACCCTTCTTCGGGTTCAGGGTCGCGGCGCGTTCCTTGATCCCGGCCTTGTCGAGCATGCGGGCAACGCGGTCGGTCGGCTGGGCACCAACGCCGATCCAATAACGCACGCGGTCTTCGACCAGGCGCACGCGGTTGGCATCGTCCTTGGCCAGCAGCGGGTTATAGGTGCCGACCTGTTCCAGGTACTTGCCGTCGCGCGGGGCGCGGCTGTTGGAAACGACGATCTTGTAGTACGGACGCTTCTTCGAACCGCCGCGCGAAAGACGCATGGAAACAGACATTTGAACTACCTTTCTATCAAATCGAAATAACTGAAATCACTTCTTGAGCAGGTCCCCGATGTTGCCGGGCAGCGATCCACCCCCCAGCCCCGGCAGGCTGCCGCCCTGGCCGCCGCCCAGCCCCGGCATGGCCGCACCCAGCCCGCCCTTGCCGAACAGCTTGGCCAGGCCGCCAAGGCCACCCATCTTCTTGATCTGCTTCATCGCGCGCTCCATTTCCTGGTGCATCTTGATGAGCTTGTTGACGTCCTGAACCTGCACGCCCGAACCGTTGGCAATGCGAATCTTGCGCTTGGCGTTGAGCAGTTCCGGCTTGGCGCGTTCCTTGGGGGTCATCGACCCGATGATCGCGTCCATGCGCAGCAGCACCCGGTCATCCATGCCCGACTGCTGCATCGCCGCCTTGGCCTTCTTCATCCCCGGCAGCATGCCCGCCAGCGCGCCCAGCCCGCCCATCGACTGCATCTGGCGCAGCTGGGTGCGCAGGTCGTTCATGTCGAACTGACCCTTGGCCATGCGCTCGGCCATGCGCTCGGCTTCTTCCTGCTCGATCGCCTGTGCCGCCTTTTCGACGATCGAGACGATGTCGCCCATGCCGAGGATGCGGCTGGCGACGCGGGCCGGCTGGAACACTTCCAGCGCATCGAGCTTTTCGCCGGTGCCCGCGAACTTGATCGGCTTGCCGGTGACGTGGCGCATCGACAGCGCCGCGCCGCCGCGCGCATCGCCGTCCATCCGGGTCAGGATCACGCCGGTCAGGTCAACCTGGCCGGTAAAGGCCTGGGCGACGTTGACCGCGTCCTGGCCGGTCAGCGAATCGACCACCAGCAGCGTTTCGCGCGGAGAAGTGGTCGCCGCGACCGCCTTCATCTCGTCCATCAGCTGGCTGTCGACGTGGAGGCGGCCCGCGGTGTCGAGCAGCAGCACGTCGACCGCCTGCAGCTTGGCCGCCTGCATCGCGCGGGCGGCAATATCGACCGGCATCTGGCCCGCGACGATCGGCAGGGTCGCCACTTCGACCTGCTCGCCCAGCACCTTCAGCTGTTCCTGGGCTGCCGGGCGATTGACGTCGAGCGACGCCATCATCACCTTCTTGCCCTGCTTTTCCTTGAGCAGCTTGGCCAGCTTGGCGGTGCTGGTGGTCTTGCCCGAACCCTGCAGGCCGACCATCATGATCACCACCGGCGGGGTGGCGGCAAGGTCCAGCCCGGGCACTTCGGTGCCGCCCAGCATGTCGACCAGGGCGTCATTGACAACCTTGACCACCTGCTGGCCCGGGGTGACCGACTTCAGGACTTCAACGCCGACGGCCTTTTCGGTTACATCGTCGATGAAGCGGCGGACCACCGGCAGCGCGACGTCGGCTTCGAGCAGCGCGATTCGCACTTCGCGCATCGCATCGCGGACGTCCTGTTCCTTGAGCGCGCCACGGCCCCGCAGGCGGTCGAAGACATTGCCCAACCGGTCTGACAGTGCGTCGAACATTCGCTCACGTACTCCACATCAACGCGAAAAAAGCCGGTGGGCGAAACCTCGCCGACCAGCTTGCCGCTAGAACTCTGTTTGGTGAATGGTGGAGCCTAGCGGGATCGAACCGCTGACCTCCTGCATGCCATGCAGGCGCTCTCCCAGCTGAGCTAAGGCCCCGTACCATTCATCCGACCGGCTCTGGAAATCCGGTCAATGCCCCCGGTGTCTCGCCGGGAGGCCGCCCCTCTAGTGGCGGCCTTCCAGCTTGGCAAGAGGGTTTTTTACGTCAAACGTCGTCAGTGTCGCCATCGCCGTCGATACCGACGCCCAGGTCGTCATCGCCGCCCAGATCAACGTCGTTATCCGGCGAATCGCCGTCCTCGTCGATGTCCAGATCGGCATCGGCCAGATCGACGTCAGCGCCTTCTTCGACCTTGTCCTTCTGGATTTCCTCATAGGGAATCGGCTGCTTCGACTTGAGCACCGGCTCGGGATGCCAGGCATAGCCGCATTCGATGCAGGTGACCGGGTCGTCCTTGCCCAGATCGTAGAAGCGGGTGCCGCACTTCGGGCAGCCGTGCTTGGCGCCCCATTCAGGCTTGACCATACAATTCCTCACTTGCGCCGCCCGGCCGGGCGGCGAATTTGGCTTAATACGTATTGGGAGGCTGATGCGCCAGTCCCAGCGCGGAGCGCGCCTTGCCATAGCCCGCGCCCGCTGTCAAAAGCCGCGCGCATTTCCCGCTCCCTGTTGCGAAAGCCCGCCTCTTGTCCTCTGCCGATCCTGCCCAGATGCGCCCTCGCCGCTTCCTGCCCAGCGCCCCGCTGAAGGGCCGGATCCGTGTGCCGGGCGACAAGTCGATCAGCCACCGCTCGATCATGCTGGGCGCGCTGGCGGTGGGCGAAACGCGGGTCACTGGCCTGCTCGAAGGCGAAGACGTGCTCTCCACCGCCGCCGCGATGCGGGCGATGGGCGCGCAGGTTGAACGGCTGGGCGAAGGCAGCTGGTCGGTCCACGGGGTCGGCGTCGGCGCCCTGCTCCAGCCGCAGGCCGCGCTCGACATGGGCAATTCGGGCACTTCCACCCGCCTGCTGATGGGACTGGTTGCCAGCCACCCGATCACCGCCAGTTTCATCGGCGATGCCAGCCTGTCGAAGCGGCCGATGGGCCGGGTGATCGAACCGCTGAGCCGCATGGGCGCGCAGTTCACCGCCAGCCCGGGCGACCGGTTGCCTTTGATGCTGCGCGGCGCCCAACCCGCCGTGCCGATCGAATACCGCCTGCCGGTGGCCAGCGCCCAGGTAAAGAGCGCGGTGCTGCTGGCCGGTCTGAACACACCGGGCGTGACCACGGTGATCGAACCCATCCCCACCCGCGACCATTCCGAACGGATGCTGCGCGGCTTCGGCGCGCAGCTGGACGTGGAAATTGAGGTTGATGGCACCCGCGTGATCCGCATTCGCGGCGAAGCGGAACTGAGGCCGCAGGTGATCGACGTGCCGGGCGATCCCTCCTCCGCCGCGTTCTTCATCGTCGCCGCGCTGGTGGTACCGGGTAGTGAGTTGCTGATCGAGAATGTCGGGCTGAACCCCACCCGCGCCGGACTGGTCGAAGTGCTGCAGCAGATGGGCGGCGACATCACCTTGCGCAACGCGCGCGAAGTAGGCGGCGAGCCGGTGGCCGACCTGCTGGTGAAACATTCCGCGCTTCGCGGCATAGCGGTCGATCCAGCGATTGCCCCAAGCATGATCGACGAATTCCCCGCGCTGTTCGTTGCCGCGGCCCTGGCCGAAGGAACCACGGTGACCACCGGCCTCGACGAGCTGCGCGTCAAGGAAAGCGACCGCCTGGCGGTGATGGCCGCCGCGCTGTCCGCTGCCGGCGCGCGGGTGAGCGAGCAGGAGGACGGACTGACGATCGAGGGCACCGGGGGCGAACCGCTGCCCGGCACGGCCGGCGCGATCGCCACGCATCTCGACCACCGCATCGCCATGTCGATGGCGGTTGCGGGCCTTGCCAGCAGGGCCGGGGTCGAAGTGGACGACACGCGCCCCATCGCCACCAGCTTCCCGGTGTTCGAAGCCATGCTCGACGGGCTGGCGGGATGAACGAGACTTTCGCCAATGCCTGCGGCTTCGTGGGCATGGCCTGCATCATCTTTGCCTATGGCTATGCCACCCAGGCCCGGCAGCCCAACCCGTTCGTCCAGCACGGCGTCAACCTTGCCGGGGCGGCGCTGCTGACCGTGTCGCTGCTGGTGAACACCAACCTGGCTTCACTGACGCTGGAAGGGTTCTGGGCGGCCATCGCCATCTGGGGCCTGGCCAAGGCGTTTCGCGAACGCAGGAGCAAGCCATGATCATCGCCGTCGACGGCCCGACCGCTTCCGGCAAGGGCACCATTGCCAAGGCGCTGGCCGCGCATTTCGGCCTGCCGCATCTCGATACCGGGCTGCTCTATCGCGCGGTCGGGCGGCAGGTCAGCCTGAACGGCGGCAATCCCGACGATCCGGCCGACGCTCTGGCCGCCTGCGGCTTTCCCGATGGCCTGCTGGACGATCCCGAGCTGCGCAGCGAGGCCAGCGGCGGCCTGGCCAGCCGCGTCTCGGTCCATCCCGCCGTGCGCCAGGCGCTGTATGAGCGCCAGCGCGCCTTTGCCCTGCAACCGGGCGGCGCGGTGCTGGACGGGCGCGACATCGGCACGGTGATCGCGCCCGAGGCTGACGCCAAGCTGTTCGTCATCGCCAGCGTGCCCGCCCGGGCGGAACGCCGGTTCAAGGAAATGCAGGCCCAGGGCCGCGACGTCGCCCTCGCCGAGATCGCCGCAGACCTCGAGGCGCGCGACCAGCGCGACCGCACCCGCGCCGAAGCCCCGCTGGTCGCGGCAAGCGACGCGGTGCTGCTCGACACCAGCGAGCTGGGCAAGGACGAGGCGATCGCCGCCGCGATCCGGATCGTCAGCGAACAGGCCGCCGCGCGGCGCTGAAACGTTGCGGCGGGTGTGGCGGGGCTGCTAGGGACCGGGCATGACCCGTCCCCTGCTGCTCGCCGCGCTGACCATCACCCTCGCCCTGCCCGCCGCGGTTGACGCGGGGCCGCGCCCGGCCAGGAGCAAGGCGACCGCTGCCGCGGCGGTGCGGATCAAGCGCGGGCTGGCCTTTGCCGAGCAGCGCTGCGCCGCCTGCCACGGGGTCACCCGCAACAGTTCCTCGCCCAATCCCGAAAGCCCGACGTTCGAGGACATCGCCAACCGTTCCGGCCTGACCAGCACGACGCTGCGCCAGTTTCTGCGCGATTCGCACAACTATCCCGAAGCGATGGACTTCAAAGTGGAGCGCGAACGGATCCGCGACTTGGCGGACTATATCGTCACCCTGCGTCGGACGGATTACAAGCCGACGATCTGAGCACCCGGCCCGGCGCGGGACGCGGGCATTTCCCTTGCTTTTGCGCCCCCCTTCCCCTAGGGGCCGCCGGTCCGTGCGGGGGTCTGCCCTCATGCGGATGCTGCGGACGGCATGGGGCCGCCGTGGCGGTTCGGCCCTTTTGGCCCGCTTAAAACCTTCCCTGCCCGGGAGGGCGGCAATGGTGCCGCAGCGGAGGAAAGACCGGCGGAAACAACCGCCTGGCCGGGAAAAACGTTGAAGGAACATAGCTATGGCTAGCAATCCCACGCGCGACCAGTTTGCCGCGCTGCTGGAAGAATCGCTCGGCGGCGCCGATGCGGGCGGCTTTGAAGGCCGCGTTGTAAAGGGCACCATCACCGCGATCGAAAACGACAAGGCGGTGATCGACGTCGGCCTCAAGAGCGAAGGCCGCGTTGCTCTCAAGGAATTCGCGATGGCCGGCCAGCCCCACGGGCTGAAGGTTGGCGATGAAGTCGAAGTTTACGTCGACCGCGTCGAAAATTCCGAAGGCGAAGCGATGCTGTCGCGCGACCGCGCGCGCCGCGAAGCCGCCTGGGACAAGCTCGAAAACGAATTTGGCGAAGGCAAGCGCGTCGAAGGCGTGATCTTCGGCCGCGTCAAGGGCGGCTTCACCGTCGACCTCGACGGCGCCGTGGCCTTCCTGCCCGGCTCGCAGGTCGATATCCGCCCCGTGCGCGACGTGCAGCCGCTGATGGACGTGCCGCAGCCGTTCCAGATCCTCAAGATGGATCGCCGCCGTGGCAACATCGTCGTCTCGCGCCGTGCGGTGCTGGAAGAAACCCGCGCCGA
This sequence comes from Pseudomonadota bacterium, assembly GCA_029779535.1. Classification (GTDB taxonomy): domain Bacteria; phylum Pseudomonadota; class Alphaproteobacteria; order Sphingomonadales; family Sphingomonadaceae; genus Novosphingobium. Next base: position 96,000 of record JAKPAG010000054.1, read on the forward strand.
ACAGCGCAGCGGCCTGATCCAGAACCTGTCGGAAGGCCAGATCATCGACGGCGTCGTCAAGAACATCACCGACTACGGTGCGTTCGTTGACCTCGGCGGCATCGACGGCCTGCTCCACGTCACCGACATGAGCTACAAGCGGGTCAACCACCCGAACGAAGTCATCAACATCGGTGACACCGTCAAGGTCCAGATCATCCGCATCAACCAGGACACCCAGCGCATCAGCCTGGGCATGAAGCAGCTGGAAAGCGATCCGTGGGAAGGCGTCGCCGCCAAGTACCCGGTCGGTGCGAAGCTGCGCGGCACCGTCACCAACATCACCGAATACGGCGCCTTCGTCGAACTGGAAGCGGGCATCGAAGGCCTGGTCCACGTTTCGGAAATGTCCTGGACCAAGAAGAACGTCCACCCCGGCAAGATCGTTTCGACCTCGCAGGAAGTCGACGTCATGGTGCTGGAAGTCGATAGCGACAAGCGCCGCATCAGCCTCGGCCTCAAGCAGGCCCAGCAGAACCCCTGGGAAGCCTTTGCCGAGAAGCACCCGGTTGGTTCGGTCGTGGAAGGCGAAGTCAAGAACGCGACCGAATTCGGCCTGTTCATCGGCCTCGATGGCGACGTCGACGGCATGGTCCACATGTCGGACATCGCCTGGGGCATCTCGGGCGAAGACGCGCTGGCGCTGCACCGCAAGGGCGAGCAGGTTTCGGCCATCGTGCTTGACGTCGATGTCGACAAGGAACGCATCAGCCTGGGCATGAAGCAGCTTGAAAAGGGCGCTCCGGCGGCCGGCGTCGCTTCGGGCAGCTCGCTGCGCAAGAACGAAGTCGTCACCGTCACCGTGCTCGAAGTGCGCGACGGCGGCCTCGAAGTGCAGGCTGGCGAAGATGGGGCCACGGGCTTCATCAAGCGTTCGGACCTGGGCCGCGACCGCGACGAACAGCGTCCCGACCGCTTCCAGGTCGGCCAGAAGCTGGACGCCATGGTCATCGGCTTCGATCGTTCGAAGAAGCCGAACTTCTCGGTCAAGGCGCGTCAGCTGGCCGAGGAAAAGGAAGCCGTGGAACAATACGGCTCGTCGGATGCCGGCGCTTCGCTGGGCGACATCCTGGGCGCCGCGCTGAAGGCCAAGAAGGACTAAGTCCGACTTCCCGCCATCAGGCAGACAAAGGCCCGTCCGGAGCGATCCGGGCGGGCTTTTGCTTTGCGCGGGACGCGCTAAGGTGGACTCAGGAGAGTCCCATGCTTGAAGTCCACCAGTTCCCCTGCCTGTCCGACAATTACGGCTACCTGCTGCACGACCCCGACAGCGGCGAGACCGTGTGCATCGACACCCCCGACGCCCAGGCCTACCTGCGCGAGGCGGCGCACAAGGAATGGCAGATCACCCAGATCTGGAACACCCACTGGCACCCCGACCATTCCGGCGGGAACGAGGCGATCAAGGCCGCGACCGGCTGCACGGTGACTGCATCGGCCGTGGATGCGCCGCGCACCCCGGCGGTCGACCGCACGGTCGGCCAGGGCGACAAGGTCTCGATCGGCGCCTTCGATTTCACCGTGATCGACGTTGGCGGGCATACCAACGGCCACATCGCCCTGCACTGCGCGGCGGCCGACATGGCCTTTGTCGGCGATGCACTGTTCGCGCTGGGTTGCGGACGGATGTTCGAAGGCACGCCCGACCAGTTCTGGGCCAGCCTGTGCCGGCTGAAGGCATTGCCGCCTTCGACCATGCTCTATTGCGCGCACGAATATACCGCCAGCAACGCCCGTTTTGCGCTGCATGCCGATCCGGACAATGCAAAGCTGCGCGATTATGCCGCGCACATCGACAGGAACCGCGCCGCCGACATGCCCACGGTTCCCACCACGCTGAGCCGCGAACTGGCGACCAACCCGTTCCTGCGCGCGGACGATCCCGACATGCAGGCCCGCTGGGCCGATCGCGGTGCGATTGTCGGCGATCCGGTCGCCACCTTCGCCGCCTTGCGCAGCGCCAAGGACACGTTCTGAACCCATGCAGGCCCTGACTGTCAGCCACCTTTCGCCCGACCTGTCGGGCGTGGCCCTGCTCGATCTGCCCATGCCGCAGCGCAAGGCGGGGCAAGTGCTGGTGCGCGTCCACGCCACCTCGCTCAACTTTCCCGACCTGCTGATGACCAGGGGCGAATACCAGTTCAAGCCCGAGCCGCCGTTCGTCCTGGGGCTGGAACTGGCCGGCGAAGTGGTCGAGGCGGACGCAGGCAGCCCGCTTCCCGTCGGCACGCGGGTGATGGGCGGCAGCAAGGGCGGCTGCATGGCGCAATACGCCGCGCTCGATCCGTCGGCGCTGCGCCCGATTCCCGAGGGCATCGACTATCCCACCGCCGCCGCGCTCGGCGCGGCTTACGGCACGGCCTATACCGCGCTGGTCGAGATCGGCGGGCTGAAGGTGGGGGACTGGGTGCTGGTCCACGGCGCCACCGGCGGCGTCGGCCTGGCGGCGGCAGACCTGGCCAAGGCGCTGGGCGCGAAAGTGATCGCCACCACCGGCTCCCCCGCCAAGCTGGAAGCGCTGAAGGCCGCCTGCAATCCCGACGCCGCGATCCTGGCCGAAGGCCGCTTTCGCGAGGCAGTGGCCGAAATCACCGGCGGACGCCTGTGCGATCTGGTCTACGATCCGGTTGGCGGCGATATTTTTGATGAAAGCACCCGCTGCGTCGCCTTTGGCGGCAAGCTGCTGGTGATCGGCTTTGCCGGCGGGCGGATCGCGGACGTGTCGACCAACATCCCGCTGATCAAGGGCTTCTCGATCGTCGGCGTGCGCGCTGGCGAATATGCCCGTCGCTTTCCCGAACGCGGCAAGGCCGTGCGCGAGGCGATGCTGGCGCTGGCCGCTTCGGGTAAGCTGCACCCCCACATCGACCGCATGCTGCCGCTGGAGCGCTGGCGCGAAGCCTTCGACGCGATGGCCGCGCGGCGAATCGTGGGCAAAGTGGTGCTGCTGCCCTAGGGTCAGGCCCCAAAGTCGAGCGCCAGCAGGTGCGGGCGCTCGTCGGCCAGCTTGACGATCAGTTCCCCGAACAGCCCGTTGACCCAGGCGAACCAGGCGCGGGTATATTTCGCCGGATCGTCGGCATCGAAGCTTTCGTGCATGAATCCGGTTCCGGCGTGGGTCGCGCGCAGGGTGCGCAGGGCAGCCGTGATCACCGCCTCGTCGTCGCTCGACAGGGCGCGCAGCACGATCGACATCGGCCAGACCTGCCCTTCGCCGATGTGGGGCCCGCCGACGCCTTCCGCCGCGCGCCCGCGAAAGAACCACGGATTCGCCTCGCTCCATACGGCATCGGCGGTGGTGCGCCACAGCGGGTAATCGGCCGGCAGGCAGCGCAGATAGGCCAGCCCCAGCAGGCTGGGGACATTGGCATCGTCCATGAACAGGTGGTTGCCGAAACCATCGGTTTCATAGGCAAAGACTTGCCGTCCATCGGGCAGTTGCATCACCCCGTGCTTGAACACCGCCGCCTCCACTTCGGCCGCAAGTGCGGTGGCGTCCTGCGCCAGCACATCGTCCTTCAGCACCGCCCCGGCCAGCGAGGCCAGTTCCCGCAAGGTCGCCACCGCGAACAGGTTGCCCGGGATATTGCAGGGATAGGTGCAGGCATCGTCCGACGGGCGGAAGGCGGAATGGATCAGCCCGGTCTTGCGGGTCGGCACGCCGATCCCGGCCAGCGTGGTTTCGGTCGGCTGGGTGGAGTGGCGCTGGAAGCGGTAGGGACCGGGACCGGTCAGCCGCTGCTGCTCGCGAAAGGTCGCAACGATCAGCCGCGCGGCATTGGCCCAGGTGGCATCGAAGGGTTCGGTATCACCGCTCGCCTGCCAGTAATCGTGCGCCAGGCGCAGGACATAGCACAGCGAATCGACCTCCCATTTGCGTTCGGCCACTCCCGGCTTCATCTCGGTCCGGTCGCTGCGCGCCCAGTGCAGCCCGGCCCGGTCGTCCAGGTCGCGCAGGAAGGCATTGGCATAGGGATCGGCCAGCACGCAGCGCGCATGGCGGCGGATCAGCCCGCGATAGAGCCGGCGCAGGCCGTCATCATGGCGGACCAGGTGCAGGTAAGGCCGCAGCTGCGCCGCGCTGTCGCGCAGCCACAGCGCCGGAATATCACCGGTGATGACGAAGGCATCGTCGCGGCCCTGGTGCTCGCCCAGGAACACCGTGGTATCCAGCGTGTTGGGAAAGCAGTTGCCGAACAGCCAGGCCAGCTCGGGATCGCGGATCAGGCGGGTGACGCGGTCGATCTCGCGCTCGACCACCTTGGAAACGAAGCGGCGCTCGGCCACGGGCGGGCGGTTGGACTGGAACATCGGCACATCCTGGCTGGCCTGCGCCGCGCGCGGCCGTGCCGGCACCAGCAGCAAGGCGCTGCCCGCGGCAAGGAACGAACGGCGACTGGCGGCGGATCGGGACACTGGCCGCAGGGTGGCGGGATTGGCGGATCGTGGCAAGTCCTGCACCGGTTGGCCGCTACCGCCCCTTGCCTTCGCGCCGCGCGCGCCCTAGCGGCAGCCGCGTAGCCACGAAGGAGTCGAACCATGGTCCCCCGTTATGCCCGCCCCGCGATGGTCGCCATCTGGGAGGCGGAAGCCCGCTACAAGATCTGGTTCGAGATCGAGGCGCACGCCACGCAGAAGCTCGGCGAACTCGGCGTGGTCCCCCCCAGCGGCGCCAAGGCGCTATGGGACTGGTGGGCAACGAGCCCCAGCATCGACGTGGCCGCGATCGACGCGATCGAGGCGGTGACCAAGCACGACGTGATCGCCTTCCTCGATTGGGTGGCCCAGCAGGTCGGCCCCGAAGCGCGCTTCATGCACCAGGGCATGACCAGCTCGGACGTGCTCGACACCACGCTGGCGGTGCAGCTGGCCCGCGCTAGCGACCTGCTGCTGGCCGATCTTGACGAGCTGCTCGCCGCGATCAAGCGCCGCGCACTGGAGCACAAGTACACCCCCACCATCGGCCGCAGCCACGGCATCCACGCCGAGCCGACCACCTTCGGCAAGAAGCTGGCCGAAGCCTATGCCGAATTCAGCCGTTGCAAGGCGCGCCTGCAGGCGGCCCGCGCCGAAGTGGCGACCTGCGCGATTTCGGGCGCGGTCGGCACCTTCGCCAACATCGACCCGTCGGTGGAAGAATATGTCGCCGGGCAGCTTGGCCTGGCGGTCGAACCCGTTTCGACCCAGGTGATCCCGCGCGATCGCCACGCGATGTTCTTTGCCACGCTGGGCGTGATCGCCAGCAGCATCGAGCGTCTGGCGGTCGAGATCCGCCACCTGCAGCGCACCGAAGTGCTGGAGGCGGAGGAATACTTCTCGCCCGGGCAGAAGGGCAGCTCGGCCATGCCGCACAAGCGCAACCCCGTGCTGACCGAAAACCTGACGGGCCTCGCCCGCATGGTCCGCTCGGCCGTGACCCCGGCGCTGGAAAACGTCGCCCTGTGGCACGAGCGCGACATTTCGCACTCCTCGGTCGAACGGTTCATCGGCCCGGATGCGACCATCACGCTCGACTTCGCACTCGCCCGCCTCACCTCGGTCGTCGACAAGCTGGTCGTCTATCCTGAGCGGATGCAGAAGAACCTCGACAAGATGGGGGGCCTGGTCCACTCGCAGCGCGTCCTGCTGGCGCTGACCCAGGCGGGCCTCGAGCGCGATACTGCCTATCGCCTGGTCCAGCGCAACGCGATGAAGGTTTGGAAGAGCGACGGCCAGCTCAGCCTGCTCGAACTGCTCAAGGCCGATCCCGAAGTCAGCGCGGTGATGAGCGCGGCGGACCTCGAGGAAAAGTTCAACCTCGACTACCACTTCAAGGCGATCGACACGATCTTCGCCCGGGTGTTCGGCGAGTAAACCGGCGTCTGGGGCGCGCTTGCGCCCCTTTCGCTTCGCGCCTAGCATCGCCGGGCAAAGGACTGATCGGGATGGAGGTTGAACGACCATGCGGGTGATCCGGACGATCGTGTGGGTGCTGCTTGGCGTCGCCCTGCTGCTGTTCTCGCTCAACAACTGGAACGACGTCGAAGTGAAGATCTGGGAGGGGCTGATCCTCCAGACCAAGCTGCCCGCCCTTGTCGTCGTCTCGTTCCTCGTCGGGCTGCTGCCGATGTGGCTGCTGCACAAGGGTGCGCGCTGGCGGCTCAACCGGCGGATCGCCAACCTTGAAAACACGGTGCGGGCCACCACCGCCACCCAGCCGGCCAACATCGCCAATACCACACAGCTTGACGCCGCCGCACAGGAGAATCCCCCGGCATGAACACCAATCCGATCTACCTCGCGCTTGATTTCCCCCGGCTGGAAACCGCCGAAGCGGTGGCGCGCAAGGTTGCGGGGCATATCGGCGGACTGAAGCTGGGACTGGAATTCTTCTGCGCCCATGGCCACCACGGGGTGCATGAAATCGCCAAGATCGGCCTGCCGATCTTCCTTGACCTCAAGCTGCACGACATTCCCAACACGGTCGCCGGCGCGATGCAGGCGATCCATGTGCTGGAACCGTCGATCGTCACCGTCCACGCTGGCGGCGGACGCGCCATGATGGAAGATGCCAAGGCGGCGGCGGGCGAACATTGCAAGGTGGTCGGCGTGACGCTGCTGACCAGCCTGGATGAAGGCGACATGGCCGCAACCGGGATTGGCGGCACGGCGCACGATCAGGTCATGCGGCTGGCCGACCTTGCCCATTCCTCGGGCCTGGATGGCATCGTCTGTTCCGGCCACGAAGTGGCGGCGGTCCATTCGCAGTGGAAGGACGGCTTCTTCGTCGTCCCCGGGCTGCGCCCCGCCGATCCGCACGGCAAGGGCTCCCACGGCGACCAGAAACGCACCGTCACCCCGCGCCAGGCCCGCGATGCCGGGGCCAGCGTGCTGGTGATCGGCCGCCCGATCGCCCGCGCCGAAGACCCGGTTGCCGCCGCCCGCGCGATCGAGGGAACGCTCTAGGTTCAGCCCCGCGAAAGCCAGGCACGGGCATGTGCGGTTCATGATGCGAAGGAGTATCGCCATGAAATCGCTCAATAAGGCCCTGACCCCTCTGGCCCTTGCCCTGGCCCTGCCAGGCGCCGCCATGGCGCAGAACGCCCAGTCCGGGCCGGTTCTCGCCGCCGGCAGCACGGTGCTGACCGTGACCGGCGAAGGCCGCACCGCCCGCGCGCCGGACCTCGCCGTGTTCAGCGCCGGGGTAACCAGCCAGGCCCCCACCGCCGGCGCGGCGATGAGCGCCAATGCCGCGCAGATGAACAAGGTGATCGCCGCGCTGAAGGCCGCCGGGATTGCCGACAAGGACGTCCAGACCAGCCAGATCTCGCTCAGCCCGGTCTATGCCGAACAGCCGATCGGCCCCAATGGTATCGCCCGCGCGCCGCGCATCGTCGGCTATCAGGCGACCAACACGGTTAGCGTCAGGCAGCGCGATTTGAAGCAGTTCGGCAAGGTGCTCGACACGCTGGTCGCGTCCGGCGCGAACGAAGTGAACGGGCCGAATTTCCAGCTCGACAATGCCGATGCCGCGCTGGACGAAGCGCGCGTGGCCGCGATCAAGGCCGCGCGCGCCCGCGCCGAGCTTTACGCCAAAGCCTCAGGCCTGCGCGTGGTGCGGATGCTGACGATCAGCGAAAGCGGCGGCTATGTCCCGCAGCCCAAGTTCGCCTTTGCCGAGGCACGAATGGCCGATGGCATGCCCACCCCGGTCGCCGCCGGGCAGGTCGAACTGAGCGCCAGCGTCACCGTGCAGTTCGAACTGGCGCCTTGAGCGCGGCCACGCTAACCGGCGGGGGTATGACTGCCCCTGCCATCAAGCTTTGCGGCCTGACCACGCCCGAAACGCTCGACGCGGCGATTGCCGCGCGTGCCGACCATTTCGGACTGATGTTCTATGCGAACAGCCCGCGTTACGCCTCGCTCGAGGTAGCGCGCGCGCTCGGCCAGCGCGCCGCCGGGCGGATCGGCCGGGTCGGCGTGTTCGTCGATGCCGATGACGCGCAGATTGCCGCCGCCGCAGCAGCAGCCGGGCTCGACACGCTGCAACTGCACGGCCAGGAGAGCCCTGAGCGGGTGGCACAGCTGCGCCAGCGCCACGGCCTGCCGGTGTGGAAGGTGCTGTCTGTCGCCACCGCCGAAGATGTGGCCAGGGCGCGAGCTTATGTCGGCACGGCCGACCTGGTGCTGTTCGACGCCAAGACGCCCAAGGGCGCCTTGCAGGGCGGCATGGGCCTGAAGTTCGACTGGTCGCTGCTGTCCGCGTGGAAGGCCGCCTGTCCCTGGGGCCTGGCGGGCGGGCTATCGCCCGATAACGTTGCCGAAGCCGTGCGGCTGACCGGCGCGCCGCTGGTCGATACCTCGTCGGGCATCGAAAGCGCGCCCGGGATAAAGGACCCGGCAAAGATCGCCGCCTTCTGCGCGGCCGCCAGATCGGCATAGTAAAAGGGGCGACCCGCCTGCGGGCCGCCCCTTCGCTCGGTGGCTGGTTGTTCGATCAGAACTTCACGCCCAGGCCCGCGACCACGGCGTTGCCGTCCTGGCGGTTCTGGTCGAGGAAGAAGTGGCGATATTCGACCTTGGCGTAGAGGTTCTTGCCAAAGCCCTGCTCATAGCCCGCGCCGAGGTGAACGGCATCGTTGTTGCAGCCCGTGCAGGTCTCGGTGGTGTAGCCCGAGGCGGCATAGAGCTTGCCCTTTTCGCCGACCTTGGTGCCCAGGCGGCCGGTGAAGCCCCAGGAAACCTTGGTGCCGCTGTCGGCGATCTTGTCGCCCGACACTTCGGCGCCGGCGAACAGGGTCTGGCCCAGGTCGAAATCGTAGCCCGCAGCGACGCCGTAGGTGTCCTGCGTGTAGCCGTTGGTCCAGAACACGCCGCCGCGCGCTTCGACGCGGGCTTCGTTCGCCATGGCCGGGGTCGCGGTGGCCGCAATGGCGAGCAGCGGGAGAAGAACCTTACGCATAATCAAACTCCTTGGATATTCAGCCCTGTGACAGGGACGAGGCGGCAGGTAGGTCGCCATTCCTGTCGCTTCGATGAATTTGTTATTCATAAATTTTGTCGAAATTTCCATTTGTTGCATCTTTGCAACACATATTAATAACATCTGATAGTTACGTTGCGTGCAGTCACACCGGCAAAAGCCCGCAAAGGCTGGACTTCCGCGGCTGATAATGCCAAGCGCCAGCGCGTCATGACCGTCCAAACCCCCGCGCCGAACACTTTTCGCAACCAGCCCGACGATCGCGGCCATTTTGGCCAGTTCGGGGGCCGGTACGTCGCCGAAACGCTGATGCCGCTGATCCTGGAGCTTGAGCGCGAATATACCGCCGCCAAGGCCGATCCCGCGTTTCACGCCCAGTTCGACGACCTGCTGGAACACTATGTCGGGCGCCCCAGCCCGCTCTATTTCGCTCCGCGCCTGACCGAGGACCTGGGCGGCGCGCAGATCTGGTTCAAGCGGGACGAGCTGAACCACACCGGCGCGCACAAGATCAACAACTGCATCGGCCAGATCCTGCTGGCGATGCGCATGGGCAAGACCCGGATCATCGCGGAAACCGGCGCGGGCCAGCACGGCGTGGCCACCGCCACGGTCTGCGCGCGCTTCGGCCTGCCCTGCGTGATCTTCATGGGCGCGACCGACGTGGCCCGCCAGGCGCCCAACGTGTTCCGCATGAAGCTGCTGGGTGCCGAAGTGCGCCCGGTGACCGCTGGTGCCGCGACGCTGAAGGACGCGATGAACGAGGCGCTGCGCGACTGGGTCGCCAATGTCCACGACACCTTCTACATCATCGGCACCGCCGCCGGCCCGCACCCCTATCCGGAACTTGTCCGCGATTTCCAGAGCGTGATCGGCAAGGAAGCCCGCGCCCAGATGCTGGCCCGCACCGGCCGCCTGCCCGACCTGCTGGTCGCCGCGATCGGCGGGGGCAGCAACGCGATCGGGCTGTTCCACCCGTTCCTTGACGATCCCGAAGTGAAGATGATGGGCGTCGAAGCGGCGGGCTATGGCCTGGACAAGGACCACGCCGCCAGCCTTGCCGGCGGGCGCCCCGGCATCCTCCACGGCAACAAGACCTACCTGCTGCAGGACGAGGACGGCCAGATCATCGAAGGCCACTCGATCAGCGCTGGCCTCGACTATCCCGGGATCGGCCCGGAACACGCCTGGCTGCGCGACGTTGGCCGGGTGGACTACACCAGCGTCACCGACGACGAGGCACTGGACGCATTCCAGCTGCTCTGCCGCACCGAAGGGATCATCCCCGCGCTGGAGCCGAGCCACGCCATCGCCGCGGTCAGGAAGATCGCGCCCACCATGCCCAAGGACAGCATCATCCTGGTCAACCTGTGCGGACGCGGCGACAAGGACATCTTCTCGGTTGCCGAACACCTGGGGGTGACGCTGTGAGCCGCTTCGAACGCGCCTTTGCCAAGGGCCCGGCCCTGGTCTGCTTCGTCACCGGCGGCGATCCGACGCCCGATGCCACGCCCGCGATCCTCGACGCGCTGGTCGAAGGCGGGGTCGACGTGATCGAACTGGGCATGCCCTTTACCGATCCGATGGCCGATGGCCCGGCGATCCAGAACGCCAACCTGCGCGCGCTGGGTGCCGGCACCACCACGGCCGATATCTTCCGCATCGCGGCTGATTTCCGCACCCGCCACGCCGATGTGCCGCTGATGCTGATGGGCTATGCCAATCCGATGACCATCCGCGGGTCTGAATGGTTCGCCGCCGAATGCCAGAAAGCCGGCGTGGACGGCGTGATCTGCGTCGACATCCCGCCCGAGGAAGACCCCGAGCTTGGCCCCGCCCTGCGCGCGGCGGGCGTCAGCCTGATCCGGCTGGCCACCCCCACCACCGATGCGGCGCGGCTGCCGGCGGTCCTAGAAGGATCGTCGGGCTTTCTCTATTACGTCTCGGTTGCCGGGATCACCGGCATGCAGCAGGCGGCGCAAACCTCGATCGAGGATGCGGTCGCCCGGCTGAAGCAGCACGCGTCGATCCCCGTCGTGGTCGGCTTTGGCGTGCGCACGCCGGAACAGGCCGGGGCGATTGCCCGGGTTGCGGACGGCGTGGTGGTCGGCTCGGCCCTGGTCGATCTGGTCGGCCTGCATGGCGCGCGTGCCGCCGGCCCTGTGCGCGAATTGACCAAGGCGCTTGCCGACGCTGTTCATTCCGCTAGGGAAACGGCATGAGCTGGCTCGATCGCGTCCGTAATTCGATCCCCTTCACCACGAAGCGGGACACGCCCGACAACCTCTGGATCAAGTGCCCTTCGTGCAGCGAAATGCTGTTCACCAAGGAGTACGAGGATAACCAGAACGTCTGCCCGCGCTGCGACCATCACGGCCGCATCGGCGCCGACGCGCGGTTCGCCCAGTTGCTCGACGCCGGTTTCGAAGTGCTTCCCACCCCCAAGGTGAAGGAAGACCCGCTGAAGTTCCGCGACAGCAAGAAGTATCCCGAACGGCTCAAGGCCGCCCGCGCCGCCAATCCGCATCCCGATGCGCTGACCAACGCCGTGGGCAGGATCGATGGCCAAAAGGCCGTGCTGGGCGTGCAGGACTTTGCTTTCATGGGCGGGTCGATGGGCATGGCGGTGGGCGCGGCCTTCGTCGCCGGGGTGGACCGTGCGATCAAGGAAAATTGCGCCTATGTGATCTGCACCGCCGCCGGCGGCGCGCGGATGCAGGAAGGCATTCTCAGCCTGATGCAGATGCCCAAGACCACGGTCGCGGTGCGCCGGCTGAACCGGGCGGGCCTGCCCTATGTCGTGGTGCTGACCGATCCCACCACCGGCGGGGTCACGGCCAGCTATGCGATGCTGGGCGATGTCCACATTGCGGAACCGGGCTGCCTGATCGGTTTTGCCGGCCAACGCGTGATCCAGGACACGATTCGCGAAAAGCTCCCCGAAGGTTTCCAGCGCGCCGAATACCTCCACGAACACGGCATGGTCGACATGGTGGTCCACCGCCGCGAGCTGAAGGCCACGCTGGCGCAGGTGCTGGACTTCCTGGGCGCCGCCAAGGCGGCCTGAGCCGCCGTGAAGGACTTCGCCATCTCGGACAACCCGCGCGTCCAGGCCCAGCTGGACCGGCTGGGCGCGCTCAGCCTGCCGCAGGGGCGGATCGGGCTGGACGTGATCCACGCGCTGCTGGAGCGGCTGGGCAACCCCCAGCGCGCCCTGCCCCCGGTGTTCCACGTTGCCGGCACCAACGGCAAGGGCAGCACCTGCGCCTACCTGCGCGCCATCCTTGAAGCACAAGGGCTGGTGGTCCACGCCGCGACCAAGCCGCACCTGGTGCGCTACAACGAACGCATCCGCGTGGCCGGCAAGCTGATCGACGACGAGTTGCTGGCCGACTTGCTGGAAGAAGTGCTGGACAAGGGCGAGGACCTGGCCCCCAGCTTCTTCGAAGTGACCACTGCGGCGACGTTCCTTGCGTTTCACCGCATCCCGGCTGACGCCTGCGTGATCGAGGTGGGCCTGGGCGGCCGGTTCGATGCGACCAACGTGCTCGACCACCAGGCCGCCTGCGGCATGGCCAGCCTGGGGATTGACCACGAGGCCTTCCTGCTCACGCCCGAACAGGGCGTGCCGCAGGAACCGCTGTGCCGCATCGCTTTCGAAAAGGCCGGCATCGCGCGTCCCGGCGTGCCGCTGGTGACCCAGGCCTACCGCGACGACATGACCCGCACGGTCATCGAACACGCCATGCGGGTCGGCGCGCGCACGGCAATCCGCGGGCTGGACTGGGACGCGCAGATCGGCGCCGAAATCGCTTACCGTGACCGACAGGGCGAACTGACGTTGCCCTTGCCCAGCCTGGCCGGCACCCACCAGGCCGACAACGCCGCACTTGCGGTGGCCATGCTGCGCCACCAGTCGCAAGTGCACGTCACGCCCGAAGCGCTGGCGGCCGGCATCCGCGCGGCGCGCTGGCCGGCGCGGCTGCAATTGCTGGGCCAGGGGCCGCTGACCGAACTTGCGCCGGGCCGCAAGGTCTGGCTCGACGGCGGGCACAATGTCGATGCGGGGCTGGCCATCGCCCGTCATTTCGCAGACGCGCCGCCGTTCCACCTGATTACCGGCATGCTGGCCAGCAAGGACCCGGCGGCGATCGTCGCCCCGCTCAAGGGCAAACTGCTGAGTGTCTCAGTCGTCCCCGCGCCGGGCCACGATGCGCACAGCCCAGCCGATATTGCCCGGCACGCCGACCGGCCGGTCGCGGCTTTCCCCGATGTCGCCGCTGCGCTCCAGGCACTGCCCGGCGCGGGCGACGTGCTGATCGCCGGGTCGCTTTACCTGGCGGGTGAAGTCCTGCGGCTCAACCAAGAGTTTCCGGACTAGGCTTTCGCTTCGACGCCATCATCCTCGGTGCTCGGCTGGCGAACGGTCTGGGCGATATAGCCCTTGTGCCACAGCAGCCACAGCAGGATCATGCCGGGGATCGCGGCCAGCACGGTGAAGCCCCAGAACAGCGTCCAGCCGAGTTCCTTGGCGATCACGCCCGCGGGCGTCGCCAGCCAGGTCCGCCCGAAGGCTGCGAAGGACGACAGCAGCGCGAACTGCGTGGCTGTATAGGCCAGGCTCGACAGCCCCGACAGGTAAGTGGCGAACACCGTCAAGCCGATCCCGCTGGTCAGGTTCTCGGTCCCGATTGCGGCAACCAGCATCCAGTAGTTGTGCCCGGTGACCGACAGCAGCATGAACATCACGTTCGAGAACATCATCATCAGGCCCGAAAGCAGCAGCGCCCGGCCCATCCCCAGCCACAGGATGAACGGCGCCCCCAGCGCCGAACCCAGGATCAGCGCGCCAAAGCCCCACAGCTTGTTGGCAGAAACATAGTCGAGGTCGGAAAAGCCGAGGTCGACGATCATCGGCGCCAACATGGTCTGGCCCATCGCGTCGCCGACCTTGTAAATCAGTACGAAGCCGAGGATCAGGAACGCGCCGTGCCGGCCCAGGAATTCGCGGAACGGGTTGAGCACCGTTTCGGTCAGCCACTGCCCCGCGCTCATCCCCGCAGCGCCCGCGAAGCGGTCGACATAGCGTCCAGGGCCGGCGATCAGCGCACCGATGATCGCGGGAATGATGCAGAACGCGGTCAGCCCGTAACCCGTGGCCCAGCCCAGCCCCAGCCCCTCGTTCGAGGCGAGGAACACCGTGCCCGCCCCGGCAATCAGGTTGCCGGTGCGATAGCCGAACTGGTTGGTGGCGGTGCCGTGGGCGAACTCCTCGTCCTCGAGGATCTCGATCCGGTAGGCGTCGATCACGATGTCCTGCGTGGCCGAAAGGAACGCGGTGACCACTGCCCAGAACATGAAGGCGCCCAGCTGTCCCGGCTGCGGATTGCTGGCGCCCAGTTGCCAGACCGAAACGAACAGCAGTGCCTGGATGAAGAACAGCCAGCCCCGCCGCTGGCCGAACATGCGGGTCAGCACCGGCAGCGGCAGCTTGTCGACCAGCGGTGCCCACAGGAACTTGACCGTATAGGGCGTGCCCAGCGCAACGGCGAAGCCGATGGTCGCCGTATCGATCCCCACCTTGGCCAGCCAGAAGGTCATGGTGGCGACGAGCAGGGTCAGCGGAAAACCGCTCGAAATGCCCAGCAGGAAGGTGATCATCGGGTTCTTGCGCAGGTAAGGCCGGAAGGACCGGATCCGCGTGGCGACCAGCGCCAGGCCGATCAGCACCGCCACGAAGATGATGAACCGGGTCAATTCAACCGACATTACGCGCCCTCACGTCAACTTTGCGCGCGAAACTAACGCCGAATTGGGGTAATGATAGCCCTCATGGCGACGGCTTCCACACTCCCGGGCACCAGCCCGACCCCCGGCCAACATGCGCTGGCCCTGGCGATTGCGCAGGGCCAGGCCCGCATGGCAAGCGAAGTGGCCACAGTGCCGGCGGCGGTCTATACCGATCCGGCCCACTGGAGCCGCGAACAGGCCCTGCTGTGGCGCAAGGCCCCGCAGGTGCTGTGCCCATCGGTACTGCTACCCCGGCCGAACATGGCCGTGCCGCACGATGCCACCGGCCGCCCGCTGCTGATCACCCGCGACGGCGAGGGGCAAGCCCACGTCTTCCTCAACGTCTGCCGCCATCGCGGCACCCGGCTGGTCGAGGGTCAAGCGGTGCAATGCGCCAAGCGCATGGTCTGCCCCTACCACGCCTGGACCTTCGCCATGGACGGGCGGCTGCTCGCCCTGCCCCGCCCCGAAACCTTCCCCGGGCTGGACAAGAGCGATCACGGCCTGGTCGAACTGCCCAGCTGCGAGGCCGGCGGGCTGATCTGGTATGCCCCGCAGGATCAGGCTGATTTCACCGACGCCCGGACGGTGGGCGCGGATTTCGACGCTTTTGCCATGGCCCAGCTGCACCTGTTCCGCCGCCAGACCCACGATGTGCCGGCCAACTGGAAGCTGATCATGGACGCGTTCCTCGAAAGCTACCACGTCGCCCGGCTGCACGCGGCCACCATCGGTCCGTTCTTCAAGGACGGGGTGACCAGCGGCGACCAGATCGGCCCGCACCAGCGCAGCCTGGTCGGCCGCGCCGCTGAACTGGAAGGGCTGGACCTGACCGACATGGCCACGCTGCGCCGGCTGGGCACCTTTGCATACCAGCTGTTCCCCGGCACGGTGCTGGTGATCAGCCCGGACTACATCAACGTCATGGCGCTGTGGCCGCAGGCGCACGACCGCACCCTGGTCGAGGATTTCATGCTGATCCCCGAGGAGCCGAAGACCGACAAGGCGCGCGACCACTGGGAGCGCAGCTGGAAGCTGCTCGACGGCGGGGTCTTCGCCAGCGAGGACTTCCGCGCCGCGGCGCTGGGCCAGCAGGGGCTTGCCAGCGGCGCAGTCCAGCATGTCACCCTTGGCACGCTCGAGACAGGCATTCGCCGCTTCCACGAAATCTGCCACGAACAGATGGCCCTGGCCGAGGGGTGACGCGGCGGCCCTTCTGGCGTAAGGGCGGCCCATGACCTCACCCGAAAATCCCCGCGAGGGCGATCGCATCGCAAAACTCCTGGCCCGCGCCGGCATCGCCAGCCGCCGCGAGGTCGAGCGCATGATTGCCGATGGCAGGGTCAGGATCGGCGACGAGGTGGTGACCACCCCCAACACTGTCCTTGCCAGCCTGAAGGGCGTGAGCGTTGACGGCAAGCCGGTGAAGGCCCCCGATGCAACCCGCCTGTTCGTGTTCCACAAACCATCCGGGCTGATCACGGCCGAGCGCGATCCCGCCGGGCGGCCGACGATCTATACCGCGCTGCGCAACGCCCTGCCCGAAAACGTCGGACGGGTCATGCCGATCGGCCGGCTTGACTTCAACACCGAGGGTCTGCTGCTTTTGACCAACGATGGCGGGCTGAAGCGGGCGATGGAACTGCCCAGCACCGGCCTGCCGCGCACCTACCGCGCGCGCACCTTTGGCGATATCACCCAGGCCCAGCTCGAAGAACTGATCGAAGGGGTGGAGATCGACGGGGTCCGCTATGGCAAGATCGACGCCAACATGGAGCGCCGCACCGGGCGCAACCAGTGGATCGAAGTGACCATCACCGAAGGCAAGAACCGCGAAGTGCGGCGCGTGCTGGAACATCTGGGCCTGGAAGTCAGCCGCCTGCTGCGCACCCGCTATGGCCCGTTCGAATTGCTCGATCTGCCGCGCGGACAGGCCGTCGAAGTGCGCCAGGCTGATGTGGAACGGTTCCGCAAGGCACTAAGCGTCGGCACGGCGCAATCGGTCGAACTGTCCGCCCCCCAGCAGGCCCGCGCCCGGATTGCCCGCAGCGCCCCGCGCCGCGACGAGGCCCCGCGCGCTGCCCCGGCGCGGCCCAAGCCCGCCAAGGGCGCCGCCCCGCGCCCCGATGGCCGCAAGCCGGACGGGCGCAAGCCTGAGACTCGCAAGCCCGAAGGCCGCAAGCCCGAGGGACGCAAGCCCGAGGGACGCAAGCCTGATGGCCGCCGCGCCGCGCCCGGCAAGCCTGCACCGCGTCGGCCCGGCCCGCGCGGCGGAGCGCCCAAGCGATGAGCCTGCGGATCATCGCCGGCCAGTGGCGCGGGCGCAAGTTGCAGGCGCCGCAGGGCGATACCACCCGCCCCACCGCCGACCGCACCCGCGAAACGCTGTTCTCGATGCTGCTATCGCGGCTCGGCACTTTCGAGGGGCTGACGGCGGCTGACCTGTTTGCCGGTTCCGGCGCGCTGGGGCTCGAAGCCCTGTCACGCGGCGCGGCCAGTTGCGTCTTTGTCGAGCAAGACCCGCCCGCGATCCGCGCGCTGCGCGCCAACATTGCCGCCCTGCGCGCGCAGAGCGAATGCGACGTGCGCGCCGGATCGGTGCTGGCGCTGGGACCGGCCAAGGCTCCGCTCGATCTGATACTGCTCGATCCGCCCTATCACTCGGGCGCAGGCGGCGTCGCGCTCGACAAGCTGCGGCGGCTCGGCTGGATCGGCGAACAGACCTGGGTCAGCCTCGAAACCGCGCACGACGAGGAGCCCAAGGTGAAGGGCTTTGTCGTCGATGCCGATCGCAAGGTCGGCAAGGCGCGGCTTACGCTGCTGCGTCTGGCGCCTTCGCCAGCGCAATCCCCAGCAGACTGAGCAATCCCGCCAGCGACAGCAGCAAGCCCGCCTGTGCCCCGTGGCCCCAGGCGGCCATCTGCTGCGCGGCGAGCGGGGTCAGCGCTCCGCCGATGATCCCGCCGACGTTGAACGCCAGCGAAATCCCCGAATAGCGCACCGTCACCGGAAACAGTGTCGGCAGCCAGCTGCCCAGCGGGCCATAGACCAGCCCCATGACGAACAGCGCGGCCGAAAGTGTAATGAACACCAACCACAGTGAACCGGATTGCAGCCCCGGGCCGAACACCACGCCCAGTGCCAGGCAGGCCAGCATCCCCTGCTTGAGCACGCGGGCCGAGCCGATCCGGTCCGCCCGCATCACCGCGAACAGGATGCCCGCCGCAAAGAAGAAGTTGGCCCCCAGTTGCACCCCCAGGAACGTTTCGCGGCTGTAGCCGAGCGCGGTGGTGCCCTGCGCCAACGCATAGGCGGTCGACAGGTAGAACACGGCAAAGCAGGCCACCGCGCCCGCCGTCCCCGCCAGCACCGCGCCGGCATGGCGGCCCAGCAGCGCCGCGATTGGCACCGGCGGCGGCGCCTTGTGGGCCAGTGCCTCGCGGAAGGCAGGCGTTTCGGCAATCCGCAGCCGCACCCACAGCCCCAGCCCGACCAGGAAGGCGCTGGCCAGGAACGGGATACGCCAGCCCCAGGCCTTGAAATCGGCATCCGACAGGACCAGCCCCAGCAGCAGGAACAGCCCGTTGGCCGCCAGGAACCCCAGCGGCGCGCCGAACTGCGGGGCGGAACCGAACCGCGCCTCCCAGCCCTTGGGCGCATATTCCACCGCCAGCAGCGCCGCCCCGCCCCATTCGCCGCCCAGGCCAAAGCCTTGGCCAAAGCGCAGCAGGCACAGCAGCAGCGGCGCGACCCAGCCGGCCATCGCATAGGTCGGCAGGAAGGCGATCAGCAGTGTCGACAGACCCATCAGCATCAGCGAGGCAACCAGCGTCGACTTGCGCCCCACCCGGTCGCCGAAGTGGCCAAAGGCAATCGCCCCCAGCGGCCGGGCAAGAAACGCCAGGCCAAAGCTCATGAATGAAAGCATGGTCTGCGCCGCCGCGCTTTCCGCCGGAAAGAACAGCGGCCCAAACACCAGCGCGGCGGCCGTGGCATAGACGTAGAAGTCATAGAATTCGACCGCCGTGCCGGTCAGGGCGGCGGTGAGGATGCGGGCGTGCTGGCGGATGGGATGCATGGCGAAGCTGACTTGCCGCTTGGCCCCGTCCTGTCAATCCCGCAGCCCTTGCTTTGGCGCACCATGTTCCCTAGTTGTTCGCGCGTGTCCCAGCTTTCCGAATCCCCGTCCGGCCCCATGGCCGACACCTTGCTCGACGGCCTGAATGCGCCGCAACGCGAAGCCGTGCTTGCCACCGAAGGGCCGGTGCTGATGCTGGCGGGGGCCGGCACCGGCAAGACCGCGGCGCTCACCGCGCGGCTGGCCCACCTGATCCGCACCCGCCGCGCCTGGCCGAGCGAGATCCTCTGCGTCACTGTCACCAACAAGGCGGCGCGCGAAATGCGCGAACGCGTCGGCCAGCTGGTCGGCCCGGCGGTGGAAGGGATGCCGTGGCTCGGCACGTTCCATTCGATTGCCGCCAAGATGCTGCGCCGCCATGCCGAACTGGTCGGGCTGCAATCGAACTACACGATCATCGATACCGACGACCAGCTGCGCCTGCTCAAGCAGCTGATCCAGGCCGAAGGGCTGGATGAAAAGCGCTGGCCCGCCCGCCAGCTTGCCCAGTGCATCGACCGCTGGAAGAACAAGGGGCTGAACCCGCAGGACATTGATGCCGCCGAAAGCGAAAGCTATGCCAATGGCCGGGGGCAGAAGTTCTACCAGCTGTACCAGGACCGGCTGCGCGCGCTGAACGCCTGCGATTTCGGCGATCTGCTGCTGCACATGCTGAACGTCCTGCGCAGTCACCGCGACGTGCTGGAACAATACCAGCAGCGCTTCAAATACGTCATGGTCGACGAATACCAGGACACCAACCAGGTCCAGTACCTGTGGCTGCGCCTGCTGGCCCAGGGCCGCAAGAACATCTGCGTGGTGGGCGACGACGACCAGTCGATCTATTCCTGGCGCGGCGCGGAAGTGGCCAACATCCTGCGCTTCGAACAGGATTTTCCGGGCGCCAAGGTGATCCGGCTGGAACAGAACTATCGCTCCACTCCGGACATCCTTGCCGCCGCCTCCGGCCTGATCGACGCCAACAGCCAGCGGCTCGGCAAGAGCTTGTGGACGGAGCGCAATGGCGGAGACAAGGTCCGCGTGATCGGCGTGTGGGACGCGCCCGAGGAAGCGCGCCGCGTCGGCGACGAGATCGAGCGGCTGGAGCGCGAGGGCGCCCCGCTCAGCGAAGTGGCGATCCTGGTCCGCGCGCAGTACCAGACCCGCGAATTCGAAGATCGCTTCATCGCGATCGGCCTGTCCTACAAGATCATCGGCGGCTTCCGCTTCTATGAACGCGCGGAAATCCGCGATGCCCTGGCCTATCTGCGGCTGATCGCGCAGCCGAGCGACGACCTCGCGTTCGAGCGGATCTACAATACCCCCAAGCGCGGCCTGGGCGACAAGACGCTGGAAAAGCTCCACCGCCACGCCCGCGCGCGCGGCGTGCCCCTCAGCCTGGCGGCTGTCGAGATCACCGATACCGACGAGCTGCCGGCCCGCGCCCGGGGCACCCTGCTCGCGCTGATGCGCGATGTGGGGCGCTGGCGCGATCTCGCCAGGTCGGCCAGCCCGGCCGAACTGGTGCGCACGCTGATGGACGAAAGTGGCTACACCGCCGCGCTCCAGGCCGAAAAGACCGCCGAAAGCGCCGGGCGGCTGGAAAACCTCTCGGAACTCGCCCGCGCGATGGAGGAATACGAGACGCTGGGCGATTTCCTCGAACACGTCAGCCTGGTGATGGACAACGACCGCGCCGACGATGCCGACAAGGTCACGATCATGACCATCCACGCCGCCAAAGGACTGGAATTCGACAACGTGTTCCTGGTCGGCTGGGAGGAAGGCGTGTTCCCCAGCCAGCGCGCGCTGGACGAGGGGGGGCTCGCCAGCCTCGAGGAGGAACGCCGCCTCGCCTATGTCGCGATTACCCGCGCGCGGCGGCGCTGCACCATCCTGCATGCCGCCAACCGCCGCATTTACGGCCAGTGGACCAGTTCGATCCCCAGCCGCTTCATTGCCGAATTGCCCGAAGCGCATGTCGAGCAGGAAAGCACCCTGTCGGGCGGCGCCTCGCTGTGGCGCGCGCAGTGGAGCGAACGCGACGATCCCTTCGCCCACGTCGCCCGTG
>JAKPAG010000077.1 GCA_029779535.1 Pseudomonadota bacterium
CGCCGAGGGTGAGCGTGAAACAAGGATCGCGCCGACAACCTGCCCGTTGACGGTGATCGCCCGGGCATGGTGCAGCCGCAGGTCGGTCGCGCGGCTCAGCCAATTGAGCAGATAGCCGTGGTCATAGCTTGAATTGGATCGCAGCACGGTCTGCGCGCCCCCGGCCAGCGCAGCGCGCACTTCGGGCAGCATCCCCAGCGAAAGCCCGGTCTGCTTGCCGCTGACCATGGTCCCATCCCGGTCAAGCAGGACGATCGAGGCCAGCGTCGCCGCCTTGGTTTCGGCGATCGCCGGTTCGATCCGCCGGGCGGCTTCCAGCGCGGCGGGATCGGGCGGGTTCTTCGGCGCTTCGGCGGGCGGGCGTTCGGGCAGGATCGTGGTCGATCGCAGGTCGATACCGGTGGTTGTGGCCGCCTGATAGGGATCGAGCCGGGCCGAAGCACTGGCACTGGCCTCTGCCGTCTCAGTGGCGACCGGCTGGGCGCCGGGCCAGAGTAGCGCGGTGCTGGCGGCCAACGCCGCGGCCTGGGCGCTGACTTCGGCTTCGGTCCGGCGGACCAGCGCGTTTTCATAGACCCTGAGGCTGAGCGCGGCGATACCCGGCAGGGCTGCGGCGAACAGCAGCACGGTCAGCAGCAGCCAGCGCTGACGCATCACCCGCAAGAGCCGAGACGCCAGCGGGCGCAGCGCCGTGACCAGCCGCCGGATCAGGACCCGCCCTCTCCAGCGCCCTCACAAGGGCCGAGTCGGTAGCCGACCCCGGCCTTGGTCTCGATCACGTCGCTGCCGCCGACTTCGCCGAACTTGCGGCGCAGGTTGCGGATGTGGCTGTCGATCGTCCGGTCGGTGATCGCAAAGCCGGGGCCGTGGAGCTGGTCGATCAGCTGGTCACGGCTGAGGATCCGGCCCGGCGCGAGCGCCAGCGCCTTGATGATGTTGAACTCGCTGACAGTCAGGGCAACCTCGCCCGCGCCCCAGTGCGCGGTCCAGGCTTCGGGATCGAGCCGCAACCTGCCTTTTTCTATGCCGCACGTTGGGATGCCATCCTGCGCCAGACGGGGGGCTGAACGCCGCAGGATGGCATTCGCGCGGGCCACGACCTCGCGCGGGGAAAACGGCTTTGTGACATAGTCGTCGGCACCCAGCTCGATCCCCAGCACCCGGTCAAACTCGTCATCACGGCTGGACAGGAACAGCACCGGCAAATCGCCCTGGGCGCGCAGGCGGCGGCAGACCTCAAGCCCGTCCATCCGCGGCATATTGATATCCAGCACGATCAGATCGGGTACCTGCCGCGCCACGGCATCCAGCGCGGCCTCCCCATTGCCGGCCTCTTCCACCGCAAACCCGGCTTTGTCGAAGGCGAAGGCCAGCAGCTGGCGAATATGCGGGTCATCATCGACCAGAAGGCTGCGGCGGCTCATGGCGATCATTTTCGCGGTTTCTTTGGGCAGGTCAATCGACATAGCGGTTGCAAAGCTCCCGGTAGGGCTGCGGTTGATCGGCGCGGGGACCAAGCTGCGTGTGGACCTGGGTCAGGCGGCGATTGTTGAGCAGAGTCCAGCCGCCCGAAGTGCGGTCCTGTTCCAGCTGCCGTTGCAGCCGCCAGCGCAGGCTGGCCGCATCGTCACCCAGCGGCCCACCGGCTTCGCGCAGTTCCATTTCGGCCAGCGGCAGCAGGGCCGATCCGCGCAGTTCCTCCAGATAGCACCAGTCCAGCCCGGCTCCGGTTCCGTCAAATTCGCGGGCGTGGGCCAGGTTCCAGCGCGCCGCGATCGTCCCGGTATCGACAAAGCACAGCGCGAACAGCAGCGCCCCGGCACTGGCCAGGTTGGCGTTGATCAGCCACGACGCGCTCTTGTTTCGCAGCATCCGGTAGAGCACTAGCACCAGTCCGATCGCAACCAGCGCCATCCACAGCAGCGCCGCGATCCTGAGGCGGGTCAGGTCATAGCTTTGAACATAGTCCCAGGTGCGCAAGGCGGCGCTGCCGACCAGGAACAGGTTCTGCCCGATCCACGCCATCACCAGCCTGCGCACCAGCGGGTTGCGAGCC